>JAXGJB010000016.1:0-47423 GCA_040770465.1 Methanothrix sp.
GTAGTCGCCCGTTCGCCCTCACAGGCGTCTCTTCATCTCTTCTAAGCTGATGCACTTCTCGTCTTTCCGGTCAGGGATAACCGAGAGGTCGTGAAGGTCCTCCTGCAGCTTTTCGTACTCATCCAGGGGGAGGATGACCGCGACCTTCTGGCCTTTCTCATCGACTACATACTGCTCTGCAGCGCCCAAGGGACCACCTCAATACAGGTTAGTATGTTTCTCTCGGTATAACCGGTTTTCGTGCTTGAAGGGTCGATGTGCCTGAACCAAACACGAGATATATTCATTGCCCTCGATCCTGGTGTAGTGGTGGGTCGAGCGGAGGCGGGCCCGGCGGCGGAGCTCCGCCTCGGCGGCCAGGGGGGGGGGCGTCTCGTCCACCACCGCCCGGGCGGCCTCGATCTCCATCAAGCCCCGGGCTATGGCGGGGGTGATGACGTACCGGGGGTGCCAGGGGGATTGGGTCATGGGTGTTTCTCTCGTTGTAGAGTGAGCTTTTGAAATCCTTGCAGGTTTTAGCTGTAGGTATTCATATCTTGATCTGCTTTCGTGCTTTGATTTGATCTATCAGCAGTAGATTCAATGCTCGCAATATAAACATCCAAGACTAGACGCATTATCTTTTCGGAATATGCTGAAGGCCAAAATCCAACTCCGTCTTATAGTGACACAATTTTCTCATTACTATGGAGTTGTTCATCAGAAATTGGGACAATTATTAGAATTCCGTTTTGATATTTTCCATCATCAGAAATCATATTGTAACTAAACATCATACCATTGTTTGATAATTCTATACTAGAAAATCTTTCAACTGTGTTTTTAGGATTTATATCGATGCAGTTATCTATAACCTCTTTAGATGTAATTCTTGGGGGAAATATGCAATGCTTATTCATGAGTTTATTTAATAAACGTTTTTTGCAAAATTGTGGTGTAACCTTCATATTAATCTTAAATGGCTCATGCACTGAGTAAAATTTTATGGTCGCATCTCCGCTAAAAATTCGACTAAACTTTGGATGATGCGAAAGATTTATATTTTTTATATACCATTTTATATTCGTAAAGGTCGCTAGTTCAAGAACACTTTCACTTTTAAAGGATAACGGGATTTCATAATCGATTAGTGGAAATTTTATTGTAGCTTTTGGCAACTCGTCACTCTTTTCATCGTCGATTTTGAAACTGCAATCCTCAATTATATAATAGTTTACATCTTCATTTTCAAAGGCAAATTCAATTCTCAAATCCTCTATATATTTATATTCATTACTTCCTATGACTTCGAGCCTCCAGGTATATTTGTAAGGATCGCCTATCGAAGGATTTGATTCACCTTCTATAGACAATTTCAGCTCCAATTCACTTTCTTGTACACTCAGGAATTTATTTTTTAATAGATTTACCACTCTTCATTACCTCTTACATAGTTTTACGCTTATATAAACGTGACTTACGGAAATAGCAGATAGCATCAATAATGGCTTCACGAGATGTTTCATCCGGTTCGTTTCCAACACAATTAATTAAATGTTGGTATATATGTTCATTTAGGGGGTAGTCTGCTTCTTTGCTAATTTGGTATAGTTGATTAAGTCCGGCTATCTTCAATTCGAAATCGGTTGACCTAACTTTTTCAAGTGCAATGCGTGCAAATTGCCTCGTGATCTCTTGTTCATTCTTCTGCATAAAAATTCGGTCCATTTGCCTTTTAATTAACCAATACCTACATATTTCTATAATCCTCCAAATGATCTTTGGTTGTTTATATTTAATAAAGCTATTATTAATTTCATATGCAATAACGAATATATTTATAATCATTATTCCAATTAAAACTCTCGTCGATATTAATAACTCATAGGAAACATTGATCTGATATAGGAAAACGGTCGCGATAATTAATAATATAATTAGAATATTTTTTTTCCTCATAGACTCTCACTCAACAACATATCAAGTTCCGCTTTAAGAATATTTGGAGTTATACTCCCATCTTTAAAAATATATTTCTTGACACCCATTAATTTAAATTCGTTTATTATATTCTTACTCCTCACTACAGAGAAGACTGCTATTGGCGTATTATTACCTACAGCGTTTAGTTTCTTTACAAACTCCAATCCTCCCAGTTTTATTCTTTCCTCCAATGGTCTTTCGTTCCAATAATCAGCTTTACCTATCGGTAGAATCACATCAAGCAATATTAAATCGAATTTATATTTATCGATTAATTCTGTCGCGCCCATTAAATCATACGCAATCGTAATTTTCCATCCATCTTTCTCCAATGGTCTCAGCATTCCTTTCAATACATAAGCATCGTCATCCACCCAAAGCATATGTACCATTCATACACCTCTTTAAGAGATATGCTTTATACTTTAAAATTGTTCCGCATAAATCATCACATTTGTATGCATTATTAAATATTTCTCGATGGATCTCGCCAGGTGTCGTTTTATTTCGTCTATCGGGCGAAGGCTCAGCACACCTCCGCCCCTTCCTCCTCCGCTCCCTCGCCCTCGATCGCCGCGAGCTTATCCAGCACCGGCCGCGTCGAGACCGAGTTCATCTCGAGCCCCAGCTCCTCCGCGCCGAGGCCGAGGGCGAGCCCCGCCATCTGGGTGACGTATAATATGGGCAGATCGATCTCTTCGCCGAACTTCTTCTCCAGGAGCGGCTGGTTCGCGTCAAGCATCAGATGACATAATGGGCACAATGCGACGACGAAGTCTGCGCCCGACTCCTTGGCGTTCCGCAGGATTCGGATGAGGGTCTCGGCGGCGGCCTCCTCCTCGGGCATGAAGATGGGGCCGCAGCAGCACTTCATCTTCAGCCGGAAGTCCGTCGGCTCGGCGCCCAGGGTCCGGATGAGGTTTTCGAGGATCGAGGGGTTCTCGGGGCTGTCGATCCCCCCGCCTGGGCGCGTAAGGAGGCAGCCGTAGTATGGGGCTGCCTTCAAGCCTCCCAGGGGCCGGACGACGAGGTCCTCAGGGTCCTCGGCCTCGTTGAGGGCTCCTGTGATCGTCTCGATGACGTGCTCGACCTCTTTTTCTTCTTCGTACTTCTTCTCCAGGGCCTCGTTCACCTTCTCCCTGACTTTTCGGTCTTTGAGCCGGATCATCGCCGCCCGGAGCCTGCTGTAGCAGATCGAGCATGAGGCCATAACCGGAAGCTCGGTCCTCACCAGGTTTCTTGCGGCAAGGGCCGTCGAGACGACCTCGTTTGAGACGTGGGTTGCGCCGCAGCAGTTCCAGTCGTCGATCTCTTCAAGCTCGACGCCCAGAGCCTTGCAGACCGCCCTCGTCGATATCTCGTACTCCCTTCCCGTCGACCTCGCGACGCATCCGGGGTAGTATGCGAGCGGCTTCATTTTCCGGCCTCCTCTTCCTCTGTTTCTTCGGCCTTCTTCGACTTTCCTTCGTCACCTGCATCATCTCCGAGAAGCTCGAAGATCCGCCTCACTTCTTCGGTCCCCTCGATCCTCTCGCCCCTCGCCGCCTCAAAACTCAGCTCGATCTTCCCCTTGGGGACGAGTTCCGCGCCGAAGGCCATGATCTGGAGCGCCGAGCTGGGGTTTCTGATCATGTACTCGGCCGATAGCAGAACCTCCGATATCCGGCCGTAATCCCGTATCTGGCGGCCGAAGATCCCCTCGAAGACCGAGTCTCTGCACTTCAAGCCCTCTTCCTCGTAGATCGTCTTGAGGGCGGCGACGACCGCCATAGGCCTGATACTCCTCGGGCAGCGGACGGTGCAGAGGAGGCAGGATGTGCAAAGCCAGATCGACCTGCTCGATAGAGCCCTCTCCTTCTCTCCTTCGAGGACGAGCTTGACGAGCTTTCGGATCGGCACATCCATCAGGGAGGCTGTGGGGCAGCTTGCAGAGCAGGTCCCGCACTGGATGCAGGTTTTGACCTCGTCTCCGGCGAGTTTGAGGACTCGATCTCTGAACATCTCTTCCTCGGGCGTCATCGTCGAGTTCCTGTTCGCCGTCGTCTCCGTCTTCATTGCCGTATCCGTCATTTTCCATCACCCCCCTCCGCCTCGGCCGAAGCCTTCGCTTTCGCCTTCTTGATCCGCTCGCTGATCTTCTCGCTCGCCTCAGTAATCTCGTTCCTCTCCCAGACGAACCTCACCTTCGGCTTGTTGATCACCGCTTCGACCCCAGCGAGGGCCTGGTTGATCTTCGAGAGGAGGTCTGGATCCCTCTCGGGAGCCTCGATCTCGGCTATCGGCGGCTTCTCGATCTGGGGCGGCTCGACGATCCCCGAGAGGTCCGGCCGCCTCCTCGACTTCGATACGATGGTGGAGATCGCCTCCTTCCACTCCTCCGCCCAGGGCGTCTCCAGGACCTTCGTTGTGGAGACGCCGGTCCGGTCCACCTCCACGGCGAAGCAGTGACAGGAGTTGGCGCAGGCCCCGCAGAAGATGCACTGATCACGTTCGACCTTGATCTTGCCGTCCTCGCCTACGTACCAGCAGTCGGCGGGGCAGACGTTGAAGCAGGCGTGGCATCCCATTGGGTCGCAGAGGGGAAGCTGCTTCTCGACGAGCCTTATATCCCCCTCGAAGGGCTTTGTTATCTCCATGGCGTCATAGGGGCAGACGAGGAGGCACCTGCCGCAGCCGATGCACTTCTCCTGGTCGACCTCGATCTCCCCGAGAAAATGGAACTCCTCTTCCAGCTCCAGAGGCTTCCCCTCGACTTTGATCGCCTCCTCGGGACAGATCCCGACGCATAGACCGCAGTGGTCGCAGAGCTCCTCGTCGACGAGGAGCTGCTCGAAGGGGACGAGATCCGTCGGGGAGGGCTCCTTCTCCTGGAGGAGGAACGCCTCGCAGAACTTTGCGCATTTTCCGCAGAGGTTACACTTCTCAGAATCGACCTCGATCTTACCCTTCCCCTCCCCCCTCTCCTCCTCTCGGAGGGGGCCGAAGACGTCCCTCGTCGGGTAGAAGACGACGGTGATCGCCTCCGTCGGGCAGACCGGCTCGCAGAGGGCGCAGGGGAGACACCTCTCGTTCGGCTCGGCTTCGGAGACGAGGTGGGGGTACTCTTCCATCTTCCGATAGTCCTTGTCGTTGGCGGTCATCCTGTAGGCGTCGACGGGACAGAAGGCGGCGCACATCCCGCAGAAGACGCAGGCTTCAAGGTCTATCAGGACCGGCGGCGCGTCAAGGCCCGTGGCGATCTCGATGACGGGGCCGAGGGTGAGGGCCTTGGTGGGGCAGAGGGCGACGCATATCCCGCATCCGTTGCACTTCTTGTAGTCGTAGTCCAGGACCTTCACCGAATCCTCGGACCTCTGGATCGACTTGATGGTGGACCCCTCGACCTCCATCTCCTTCTCGATCTTCATCGTCATCAGCTATCGCCCCCTTCTGGCTCCGGCGCCCGGAGGGCCGCAAGCTCTGTACCCACCGGCCCCATATCCTTCAGCTCCCGGACGAACGTTCTAACCTGTTTTGCAAGGATCTCCCCTTCGCTGGCGGCGCACCAGATGATCTTGACCCTGCCGGGGTTGATCCCCACTTTCTCCAGGACCCCCCGCAGGACCTGGACCCGCTGGTAGGCCTGATAGTTCCCCTTGTTGTAATGGCACTCGCCGAGGCGGCACCCGGAGATGAGAACCCCGTCGGCTCCGCCCTTCAGGGCCTCGATGACGAAGGCGGGGTCGACCCTCCCGACGCACATCACCCGAATTGCCCTCATGTTCGTCGGGTACTGGATCCGCGAGGTTCCCGCAAGGTCGGCTCCGGCGTAGCTGCACCAGTTGCAGAGGAACCCGACGATGAAGGGGTACTGCCCCTTGACCGCCGTCGCCGCCCTGATCTGGGCCATGATCTGCTCGTCGGAGAAGAGGGTCATCTCGATGGCGTCGACGGGACAGGCGGCGGCACAGGTCCCGCACCCCTTGCATGAAGCCTCGTCGACGAGGGCGGTCCCGTTGACGGAGATCGCCTTGCTGGGGCAGGTCTCGACGCAGAGCTTGCAGCCGATGCACTTCTCGGCATCGACCATGGCGACGACGGGGTCGAGGGTCAGCTCCCCGCTGACCAGAAGCCGCATCGTCTTCGCCGCCGCCGCCTCCCCCTGGGCGATGGAGACCTGGATCTCCTTTGGGCCGGAGGCGCAGCCGGCGATGAAGACGCCGTCGATGTGGGCCTCGACGGGCCTCATCTTGGGGTGGGCGATCTCGAAGAACCTGTCGGGCCGCTTCGAGAGGCCCAGGAGGTTTCCCACCACGTCGGCGTCTTTGTTCGCCTCAAGCCCCGCCGAGAGGACGACGAGGTCGTAGGGCTTCGACCGGAAGCCGCCGAGGAGGGTGTCCTCGTAGTTGACGCGAAGCTTGCCATCGGCCTCCTCCACCTCGGAGACCCGGCCCCGGATGAAGTTGATCCCCAGGTTCTGGGCCCGGACGTAGAACTCCTCGTAACCCTCGCCCCCGGCACGGAGGTCGATGTAGTGGATCGAGACCTCCGTCTCGGGGTACTTCTCCTTGATCAGCTGGGCGTTTTTGAGGGCGTACATGCAGCAGACCCGGGAGCAGTAGGGGTTACCCACCGTCTCGTCCCGGGACCCGACGCACTGGAGGAAGGCTATGGACCGGGCGACCTCGCCCGTCGAGGGGCGGACCACCTCGCCGCCGGTGGGGCCCGCGGCGTTGAGGAGCCGCTCCACCTGAAGGCCAGAGATGACGTCTCTAAACCGGCCAAATCCGTACTCCTCCTTTCGGGCGGGATCGAAGGACTGCCAGCCCGTGGCCACGATTATCGCCCCGACGTCGAACCTGAAGTTCTCCTGCCTCTGGTCGTACTTGACGGCGTCGACGGGGCAGGCCTCGGCGCAGAGGCCGCAGCCGATGCAGGCCGAGGGGTCAATGCAGGCGACGAGAGGCACCGACTGGGGTATCGGCATGTAGATCGCCTTCCTCTTCCCGAGGCCGAACTCGTACTCGTCGGGGACCTCGACGGGACAGACCCCGGCGCACTCGTTGATGCAGCCTTTGCAGAGCTTCTCGTCGACGAACCTCGCCTTCTTGACGCCCGATACGGTGAACCTCCCCACGGACCCATCGATGTCCAGGATCTCGGCGTAGGTTATGAGGGTGATCAGAGGGTGGTTGTAGACGTCGGTCATCTTCGGCGCGAGGACGCAGATCGAGCAGTCGTTTGTTGGAAATACGTCGGTGAGGAGGGCCATGTACCCTCCGATCGTCGGCTTTCTCTCGATCATGTAGACGTGAAGGCCGCAGTCTGCGAGGTCGAGGGCTGCCTGGATCCCGGCTACCCCCCCGCCGATGACCAGGACCTCCCGGCTGACGGGCATCGTCTCCCCCTTGAGGGGGTTCAGGAGCGCGGCCTTGGCCACGGCCATCCTGATCAGGTCTTTTGCCTTCTCCTGGGCAAAAGGCGGCTCGTCCATGTGGACCCAGGAGCACTGCTCCCTGATGTTCGCCATCTCCAGCATGAAGGGGTTCAACCCCGCCTCGGAGATCACCCGCCGAAAGGTCGGCTCGTGGAGCCGAGGCGAGCAGGCGGCCACGACGATGCTATCCAGCTTCTGCTCGGCGATGTCTTCCTTGATCGTCTCCTGGCCGGTGTCAGAGCAGGTGAACTGAAGGTCCCTGGCCACCTCGACCCCGGGCAGGGTTTTAGCAAACTCGGAGAGGCTAGAGGGCTCCAGGACCCCTGCAATGTTCAGGCCACAGTGGCATACGTAGACTCCAATTCGCATCGACAGGACTCCAGGTAATCAATCGGAATCCTTCAACTTAAAGGTAACTGTGAGGAGAAAAAGTGGATAATATGATCACTATCTGGATAGTAAGTGATATCGGCAGGGCAGATAGCATCACATAACTTATATGATGTGAGATGTAGCGTTTTTTAGATCATCCCCATCTCTGAGAGCCTCTCGGGGAGGTAGGTCTTGGTGACGAAATCGAGCCCCTTTCCGGCGAAGGCCTGCTGCTCAGCCTTCTTCATGAGCTTGATCTGGAGCTGGATCTGCTCTTTCCAGTAGTCGGTCGCAAACCGGGGGTCTGCGAGTTCGCTTCTCAGGGCCTGGAGGTCCTGATCCGTCAATTTATCGGTGGAGAGGTCGTAGTTGACGATGTCCGTCGGCTGGACCCCCAGAAACTGCGCCGATGGCGTCACCAGGTAGTCGGATAGGTAGGCGCTCTTGATGGCGCCGTAGGCGACGCTGGCGAAGATCCGGTAAGACCAGGGGTCTCCATCGGTGAAGACGAGGACGGGCAGGTTTAGCTCCTCGTTCAGCCTCTTGATCAGCCGTCGGGTGGACCTTGCGGGCTGGCCTTTGAGGTGGACCAGGATGGCGTTGTGCTCCTGGTCGAAGCCGTTTTCGATGAGCCTTGCATGCATCCCGCCGGTCTCGATCGCCACCACGAACTTCGCGTCGTGATCCTTGAACTCCACGTTGTCCACGTTGAAGGGGATCTGGTAGCCGGCCTCGCCCACGTCCTCCTGGCAGTGGATCGTCCTCTCCCCCCGCCGGGTCTTCTCGCTGATGGTGAGGGGGCCGAAGACGGTGGCCCCGTCCTCCTCGGGCCGGACGTGAAAGTCCTCCCGGAGGAGGGCGGTGAGGATCTCCAGGTCCTCGACCAGCCGGTCGCTCTCGGCCTGCTCCCCGAACTTGGCCACATCCCAGTTCTCGGAGATGTAGTAGATCTCTCTCAGGGTGGAGCCCCGGTTCTGGAGGAGGTGCTCTTTGATCAATAGCTCCACCAGGTAGGCGGTCTTGAGGACGGATTTGGCGCCCCGGACGGTCTTGACAGACCTTACGCTCTCCTGGTCGCCGTAGACCCAGACCTCTCCCTCCTGGTCGTACTCCAGGTTGCTCTTGGTCCTGCTGGGTAGAGCGAGGTGAGGTACGATACCCCTCTGGAACTGGTCGTAGAGGGTCTCTGCGAGGCCGAGAAGCCTCTCTTTTGTCGCTTCAGCATCCTTCAATTAACCCACCGCCCTTGCGCCGCTTACCAGCTCTGAAGGAATCCCCTCGACGACCGGCTCGGAGAAGCTGACCCCCTCCGAGGGGACGGTGTACCTGATCATCTGCCGTTCGCCGGGCCGGAGTGTGACCTTCCAGAGGTGGTCGTACCCGTCTCCGAGGGCGATCACCCTCGCGGCGGGCTCAATGGACCCGGCCTCCACCGAGACCGTCTCGTGGAGCTTGAAGGCCCGAGCTGCATCGCCGTAGTTTGCGACCTCCAGGGTCACGAAGGCCTCGCCGTTCTCGGAGGCGATCGACCTTTTGACGAGGAGGTTTCCCATGATCTTGGCGACGACGGGGTTGATGTCCGGCTCCTCCCTCTCCAGCAGCTCCGCCAGCTTCTTTGAGATCCTGGGAAGGAGCTTTCTTATGATCTCCTCTTTTTCCTTCCGCTCCGAGAGGGCGTTCTTTTTGGAGAGGTAGCGGCGGAGCTTTCTTCCCACCTCCTTCATCCCCAGCTCCACCTCCGAGACGATCTCGGGGACGTCGGCGACGGCGTCCTTCGACTCTGAGGTGAAGGGGATGTTAGTCGAGGCGACGTGGACTATCAGCGCCACCGGCCCCGTCGGAACCCCGCCACCGGGCTGGCTGAGGGAGTAGGTCTTCCAGGATATGTTCTCGATGGCGTGGGTTATGGCGCACCCCCCCTGCTGGTAGAGGAGGGGGACCCGGTTTGCAAACCTCAGGACCTCGACCTTGCCGTCGGCTTTCAGCTCGCCGCCGTAGGCGAGCCCCACCTCCACCTGGAAGGGGTTTCCAGAGTAGACCGAGACGGGCCGCGTTGTTGTGGCGATGTAGTCGACCCGGTACTCCTTCTCAAGACCCGCCCGTATCAGCTCCTCGCCGATGGCGGATAAACAGTCGGTGGGTGGCGACTTCAGCCTCATCGCCTTGAAGGCGGCCAGAAGGCGGGTCGCCTCGGCGTGGGTTATCTCCTGGGGGACGATCTCGGGGTCCAGCTCCGCTTGCTCGCAGATCTCCTGGGATATGATCGCACCGACGCTGGAAAACGACCCAGAAAGGAAGCTTTTGAGCTTCTTCTTGTCGGTGTACCGGAGCATCTTGATGAGGCCGCCAAGCTCCATCCCCCAGGGGTGAGGCTTGATCTCGTAGGAGGGCCTGGGCATCTTGTCTGTCGCCCTCTCGAAGGTCTCGACGTTCCCGTCGGGCTCGACGAGGGTGATCCGGGCGTGGGGGTTCACGATGGCCACGTTCTTCAGATAGCCGTAGATCGACTGCCTCCGGCTCCGGACGTAGGACCCCTCCATCTCCAGCTCGACCCGGGTTCCGTGGGGCCGATCCCAGTCGGACTCCCCGGCGTTGAGGATCTCGGGCTCGTTTGTGGCGGTGTTGATCATCAGCTCCCATCGGCCCGCTTTGTGGTTCGGCCCGATCTTGGTGGTGACCGCCGTCGGCCGTCCCGTCGTCAGTTGAGAGTATAGGACGCCAGCGGAGATGCCGATCCCCTGCTGCCCCCGGCTCTGCTTGAGGGCGTGAAACCTCGATCCGTAAAGGAGCTTGGCGAAGACCCGGGGGACCTCTGAGCCCACGATGCCGGGGCCGTTGTCCTCCACCACCACCCGAAAGCCCTCGCCGCGCCGGATGATCTGGACGAAGATGTCCGGGAGGATGTCCGACTCCTCACAGGCGTCAAGAGAGTTGTCCACCGCCTCCTTGACGGTGGTTATCAGGGCTCGAGGTGCCGAATCGAACCCCAGAATCTGGCGGTTCTTCTCGAAAAACTCGGCTACGGAGATGGCCTTCTGGTGCTTGGCCAGCTCCTCTGCTATCTCCATGGAAGAAAAGAGGAGGGAGCTTTTAGAGCTCGGCTCCCACCACCGTCTGGGTCGCGGTCACGTTGTGAATCTCACGGATGGTATCCACAAGGCGGTTGAGGACGGAAAGCCCCTCCACCTCCAAGACCACCACGAAGTCGTACTCGCCGAAGACGTGATAGACGTCTTTGATCCCCTCGATCTCTCTCAGGGCGTTGTAGACGCTCCTCTCCTGTCCCGGCACCACTTTGACCATAGTAACTCCGATCACCATATTCTATCACCACCTAATATAAACTCGGCCTCATTATATAAACTTTTCAGGGCCTGTTACGGCCATGCCGCCTTTGGCCTCACCGCTATTTCCTCTTCTTCGAAGGGCGGCCAGCATCTTTGAAGTCCATCTCCGGATCTTCCATACCCCCTAAATCCGGCTCCTCTTCACCATCGAAAGCCGGATGGCCTTTCAGGCCTTCGGGCCTGAACCCCTCTCCGTCCTCATCCGGCACGCCCTCAAAGCCCTCCTCCTTCCAGGCCGACTCGGATGCCGCCACACTCTTCTTCGGCGAGGTCTCCCTCCCTGATTTGGGCTCGGCGACCTCGACATTCGGCTCCGAGATCTCCCCTTTGAGAGCATCAAGAGCCTTCGCCACCATCTGGCCGTACCTCGCGAGGTCCGGCGAGTAGTGGAGGTGGGCTTTTCCTATGTCTGCCGCGTCTCCGGGAAGCTCGGGCCTCTTGAGAAGCTCCTCACCGCTGGAGAAGGCGTCCGACCCACCCATCCCGAGGAAGGCCTTGAAGGCCTCGATCCGATCCAGGGTTCTCGCCGCCGTCTCCAGGACCCACCGGTCTCTGGTGTCGGCGTCGACCTGCTGGACCGACTCGGCCCTCACCGAGATCAGCCGTTTGCCGTCCTCGGTCTCGTAGACGCTGGGTTTGCCGACGACGGCGACGAAGGCCGGAGGCTCCGTCCCCGAGAGAGCCTGGGCGGCGTCGGGCTGGTACTGGCCGGCGTAGACGAAGATGCTCCCGGTGGGGTCGGCGACCCGTCCCCGCCAGTACTCGACGTCGTCGCCGAGGTTGTCCTTCTCGGTGAGGGTTCCCACCAGCATCACCCGGTTGCACCGGGCGCCCGTCGGGGTGATCAGGTAGAGCGGCGCGTACTGGTCCTCGTTCTCCCTGAAGGAGAGGTCGGAGTCGCGAAGCTCCGAGGCGAAGATTCGCCTGGCCACTTCCCTTGCAAAGCCCGCCATCTCAGATCACCTCCTGTACCCGAGCCATCAGGGCCTCGGCCTCCTCGGGGGAGGCCTGGGGGGCTTCGGAGATCGTCTCCACCAGGATGTAGCGGTCGACGGTGGGCCCGGCGACGGAATAGTACCGCCCCAGGAGACTCTCCTCGATCATCCCCCTCACCACCTCGTGGTCGAGGGCCTCCATTGCCATCGACTTCGCCTCTTCCATGCTGATCCCCATCAGGCTCTCGGTCCTCTCCCGGTTGATCAGGACCTCCTGGACCCGCACGCCGTCGTCCAGGACCGCCTTGATCCTGAGGTCGTAGGTTCCCTCCTGCTTTCCGTGCTCGCCGCAGACCCCCTTGGTCAGCATCCTCCTGCAGACGGGGCAGCGCTTGATCAGCCCCGACCCCTTCTGGACGTCGACGATCGCCCCTGTGAACTTCGCCTCCTGGGGGCTCGCCTCGATCTCCTCTTCAAGAGGCTCAAACCCGCTCGTCCTGTTCAGCTTGACGCTGAACCTCCCGTCGAACTCGTCGGTGACGACGTTCTTGAATAGGTAGCTCTCCCCCTCCGCGAGATCGGGAAGCTCAGACTTCGCCCACTTGACGAACTTGATCACCCCGGTCTCGTCGCCGATGAGACCGGTCTGGGATATCGTCTCGCTCGTCGGGTCCCAGAGCTGGACCACCTTCGCCCGGAGGTCGATCCACCGGGAGGCCTCTTTGATCTCGGATATCTTCATCTCCTGGACCTGACCCCCCGCCTGGACCTCGGCGGCGGCCACCTCACGGGCAAGCTCCTCGATCCCGCTCGTCCTGTTCAGCTTGACGCTGAACCTCCCACCAAACTCGTCGGTGACGACGTTCTTGAATAGGTAGCTCTTGCCGAGCTCCAGCTGCGGAAGGTCGGACTTCGTCCACTTGACGAACTTGACGGTTCCGGTCTCGTCGCCGATGAGCCCGGTCTGGGATATGGCGCTGCTCGTCGGCTCCCAGAGCTCCACCACCTTCGCCTCCAGATCGATCCAACGGCCGGGACCGTCTATCTCGCCGACCTTCAACCCCTCGCTCTTTCTCGCGACGAAGGTCGCAGGCGCGATGCCATGCTCTTTGAGAAAATAGTTGACGACGGACCGGGTTGCCTCGGCCTCGGGAACCCCGAACTTCTCCACCAGGAGCCTCATCCGGCTCTCCACCTCGCCCGCGGGAACCTCCACCTTCTGGTCCCGCAGCCGAGCCAAAATCTGCTCTACGGCTGCTTTCATGATATATTGACCTCCAGTTTTAATGGAAGGTAATACTTCAGACGTCGCCCAGATAGATAAACTTACTTCCGGCGGGGCGAAAGTAATATTGGGCCTGGAAGAGGAGTGAATAGCAGGATGAAGATCACCACCTGGTTTGGAACCCTCGACGACGAATCCGGAGAGGTCGCCCTAGCCGGAAGCTCAGACGAGATGGCAGAACGTCTGATGAACGCCTCGGAGGGCGAAGCGTCCCTCGGTTTCGTCGGATCGGCTGCCTCGGACCATTGGGGTGCGGTCGGAGCGGTCCAGCCCGACCTTCGCTCCATCGCCCTTGAGGGTGGGCTCTTCGGAGACGACTCCGAGTACAACGCCACCCTCCGGTCGGTGGCCATCGATCTTGTGAGGATGAAGCTCCGGGCCTCGGCGGGAGGCGAGGCGGAACTCCTCCAGACGATCGAGGCCCTCGACGACCTGAACGAGGTCGTGAACCGGCTCGAAGAGCGGCTCTACGAGTGGTCCCGCCTCCACGACGACCGCCGCCTCCGGGGGAAGCGCCTCGCCGAGGCGCTGGCCGAGGAGGAGGAGCCGATCGGGATTCTCGCCCGGTCAATCCTCGACCTCCATGAAGCTCGGGGCTCAATCCAGAAGAGCCTGGAGACTGCGACGGCCCAGTTCGCCCCGAACCTCTCGAACCTGGCGGGGCCGCTCCTGGCGGCGAGGATGATATCCCGGGCCGGAGGGCTCAAGCGGCTCTCGGAGATGCCGGCCTCGGCGATCCAGGTTATGGGGGCACAGAAGGCGTTGTTCAAGCACCTGCGAGGGAAGGCGCCTTCGCCAAAGCACGGGATGATCTATAGACACCCCGCCGTTGGAGGGACGGCCCGGAGGCTCAGGGGGAGGGCAGCTCGCGCTTTGGCGGCGAAGCTCGCCATCGCCGCCAGGATCGACCGGTATTCGGGGGATCTGAACCCCGACCTGAAAGCGGCCATGGATCTCCGGATCGAGGAGATCAGGGGGAGGACTCCGGGCGAAAAGGGGCGGGGGAAGAAGGATAGAAGGAAGAGGAGAGATGGGAAAGGATAAAGGAGGCCAAGGAGGCCGAAAGCCCATCATATTTATAACGGACCTCCTCCATAACGGCGTAAGGACAAGGGGTCGATGATGAAGGCCGGAGTTTTGCTGCTGCTCGCCATCCTGTCGGTTCTGCTCATTTCGTCAAGGGGGCTTGCGGGATGTGATGGCACGAGTTGTGATGTGGATTGGGTCGGCGCAGATTGCGGTGGTGACGATTGCGACGGTGGGTTATGGAAGCTCGCCAAGAACGTCACCTACCGCTCGACCATCCAACTCACGGGGTACATGGACGAGATGAGCGTCTATCAGACCGAGAAGGGCATGGCGGGCAGCAAGATCGCCTACGGAGTCCAGGGAAGCGGTACCGCCTCCAGGACCATGACCGTCGAAGCCGACGAGGGCGGGATGTGTGACGGCGAGATGAGCGGGAGCGGGATATACTTCAGCGTCCAGGCAGAATACGACTACCACCCTTATACGCCTATAACGTCGTCGGGCGAAGAAGATAGCTATCTTAAGAGCGCCCTCCGGGCCAAGAACCTGGTGGTTGGGACGACCGTCTCCGGGAGCAGCTCCGGGGTGGATTATCAGATCGTCGACGATGCCGCACCTTCCGAGAGAGATGGCCTCCCGGCGTACACGATTCCCTCTCAGGCGAAGGCTCCGGTCCGCGTTGGGTCCTGGTGATGGTCCGGGTGGGAACTGAAAGGAACGCGATTAAACGTGCGAGGCTCGATGGAACTTGCGGGCTGAAACCGGAACTGTTGCAGGCCTTCTCCGCGCGAGGACCGGGGTGCGAAGATAAGACTTCAAGTCGGGTGCCGGCGACCCATCAGATTTATAACGGATGTGCCAGAATATGGGATTTGGAACGGGGTTTATAATGAAGGTCAGAGTCCTGCTGCCGCTAGCTGCCCTGGCTGTGTTGCTATCGTCTTCCTCTGCCTCAGCAGTAGATTTGAGCCAGATGGGGTATCACGCAATGGGTTATCTGTGGAACGACACGGCCAACAGCACAGAGCTCATCACAGAGCACTCTTACATCTACTTGAGCGGATACATCGACGATATGAAGGTGTACCAGAACAATTGGGGATACCGCGGCCAGAAGCTCGTAGTCGGGACCAGGGGCAACGGGACCATCGCCAGAAGACAGACCGCCTACATAGACACCAACGCGATGTTCTTCAACGAGTGGGGCGTCTTCGATCACAGGACCGCTCCGGCCGGATCCAGCGACCTTCGTAACGCCCTCTGCGCCAAGAACTACGCTGTGGGGTCGGTCGTCTCCGAGAGCTACTCCAACCTCGATTACCTGATAAAAGACACCACCACATACCAGGACAACAACGTATCCGTCTACGAGATCGCCTCCGAGGGTAGAGGAACCGCCCGGATCGGGTCCCGTGTGCAGGATGGCCCCTGCGGCCCGGCGATCATGACCTACGGCGGGACCTACATCGGACAGTTCAACATCAGGGAGGAGCTCGGAGTCGGAAACCAGCTCTACCTCACATGTCCGTAAACCAAACCCCACCCAACCTTTTGAAGGCCTAGACCAGAGGACGGGGCTGTTTCTTCTCCGGCAGGACCGGCAGCGGCATCGTATTTATGAGGATGGGCCGGTCCACCTCTTTCGCCCTCTCCACCAGAACCTCCTTGCCCCACGGCGTCAGGCCGAATAGCGGTACCGCCGTCCCCACCTGGACGAGGGGTCGGACCTTCTCCCTCACGAACTTTGAGGCGCAGCTCGTCACTATGTCGGCGGCGGCGATGAGCCGATCAGCCTCCTCCTCCCCGATGCCCGTCAGGTGGACCCCCACGATCAGGATCCGGACGTTCTTCTCCCTCTCCAGATCTCGAAGCCTCTCGGCGGTCTTGGCATCGGCGACGGTGACCGCAAACTTCGAGCACCTCTCTGCGGCGATCTGTGCTCCCGCCACCTGGTCGATCCTGGCGGTTGCCGGGTCGAGGACGACCCCATCCCTTTCCTCGATCCCGGCAAGGACTTCTGGGATCGGATCGGTACTGACGAGCCCCGATATCCAGCCGCCCATCCCCTGGATCAGGCTCGGGTTTGAGGTGATCACCGTCCCGGCGCCGTCGCAGACGGTGACCGCGGCCTCGATGAGACCCCGCCGCGTCGCCGTCATCATCACCTCGGAGGCGCCGAAGCCTACGAAGACGTCCATCTCGAGCTTCCTTTTCGGGGTGAACATCCCGTGCTCATCCATCCGGAACTCCATGTTGGCGGCCGCCGCCTCCGGCGTTATCTCCTTTATCCCCCGGACCTTGTCGAAGAGGGGGCACCACCGGATGAGGGGCTCGCCCGTCTCGACGACCCGTCCGTCCTTCACCCTCACCTTCGTCTTTCCCAACAGCTCCATCTCGTCCAAGCTCAGTCACCATCCAGAACTGCGAAGTAGACCCGGCGGTTGGATTTTCCCTTGTTTTCGGCCTTCAGCATATTTATGCCCCCTATCTCCCCGGTCCTTCGGACGTGAGTTCCGCCGCAGGCCTGAAGGTCGATCCCATCCACCTCGACTATCCTCATCTCCTCCCGGTCGGGGACTTCTTTTGCGAGCCTCACCAGGTCCGGTATCTCCATCGCCTCCTCCCTCGGTATGAGACGGGTCTTGACCGCCCTGTCCTCTTTGATGATCCCGTTGACCTCTTCGACGTAATCGGCGAGCCTGGATCGGTCGAACTCCTGGAGGCTGAAGTCGACCCTGGACCTGTCCTCGCCGATCTGGTTTCCGGTGATCATCGCCCCAGTCTCCCTGAAGATCACGGCGGAGAGGAGGTGGCAGGCGGTGTGGCTCTTCATGAAGAGGTACCGCCGGTCCCAGTCGATGGTCCCTGTCACCAGATCTCCCGCCTCGATGCCGGATCTTCCCAGCTCGTGGCTGATCTTGCCGCCGAAGAGGCCGACGTATACCGCGGGGAACTCCTCGCCGTCTCTCTCGATGACCCCGGTATCGGAGGGCTGTCCCCCGGAGTTTGGGTAGAAGGCGGTCTTGTCAAGGACGACGAACTTGCCGTCCGTGACCTCCTCCACCCTCGCCTCAAAGCTCTTGATGTAGCTGTCGATGATGTAGAGTCCAATCATTCGATCGCCTCATAATCATGATAATATATCGAATTGTACTCGGCAAGGGTTGGTAAAATCAGTTTCGATCTCCTGAATTTCCGGTGGTACAAAACATTCTCCTGATCGGGATTATATGATAATTATTTTGAACGAAACTTATATATGGATCTATAACTACCAGTACAATGGTGACCGGATTGAGGAATGTTTCGCTACCCGCTCAGAACGTTGAACGCGAGGAGTTCGCATCGATCCTGATGAAGATCGGCCTCAAGAGGAACGTGGCAAAGGTGCTGACGTATCTTGCCTGTGTCGATGAGGCAACCTCTCGCGAGATCGAGATGGGGTCAGATCTGAGGCAGCCTGAGGTGAGCATAGCCATGAGGGAGCTGCGAAAGCTGGACTGGATAGCCGAGAGGGACGAGAAGAACCCCGGGAAGGGAAGGCCCTATCGGATATACAAGCTGAAGAAGGGGCTCTACGACATAATCGATTACCTGGAGACGAACAAGAAGACCGAGACCGACCAGGTGATGAACAAGATCAGCAGGCTCAAGGAGCTGAAGTCCTCCTGAACTGGTAAATAAAGATGCCTTATGAACCGATGATTTCCGTTCTATTCTGATTATTCGATAGGCCAGTGGCGGTTTTGGGGGGATTCGCCACCGGCAGACGAATCCCGGATTTTTCAGGTTTCATCGTCTCGATCCGATCACCTTCATCCTCTCGATCAGATCGCTCTTATCCTCTCGATCCGAGGGCCTTCATCCGAAATGCTTCTCGAATATCCCCGGTATCTCCTGGGGCCGCTCCAGCATGGTGACCCCTTTCATAGAAGCCAGCTTTTTGACGTGCTCGACGTCCTCTTTTCTTATGACCAGCTTCAGGTCCCTTCCGTCGGGGAGCTTTGTGGTGACCTCTCCCTCCTTGAAGTCGGAGGGCATGATGTAGAGGGGGAGGAGGACCTTCTGGCTCATGATGGCGGCGTTGGTGAGCATGGTGTCTGCGATCCGCAGGGATATCTTGGCTACGGTGTTGGAGGTGGCGGGGGCGATCAGCATGAACTCGAACCTCCCCATCTGGACCTGCCCCGCCAGGAAGGGGGCGTTGGCGTTCGCCTCGACCCAGATCTTGTCGAACTCCTGCTCCAGCTCCGGAAATAGCTTGTAGTACTTCACCACCTGGTCCCCGGCCTTGGAGATGTAGACCCTGATCTCGACCTCGTCGTCGTACTTTCGCCTCATCTCCTTCATCACCTCTGCCGTCTCCCGGATCCGATCACCGCTGCCGGTGATACCCCATACCACCTTCTTTTTCCTGGCCTTCGTCTCGATCATGGCAGCTATTATCCCTCCACACCTTGATTTATTTTTCCTTCCCCCGTCCGGTCCCATTGAGCTGGTCGGAGAACCTCCTGACCGTCTTCCTGAGAGTCCTCCACCCCTCCTCGTCCTCCTTCACCCCATCCAGAGTGTCCTTCGACCAGAAGGTGGCGCCGAGGTTCGCGCCGAAGGCCCCGCCGCCTACGGGGACGATGCCGCTGAGGACGTAGAATGTGATGATCTGAGAGATCGCCAGCTCCTGGCCGCCCATGCGATCTCCGCCGACGGCTATCGCCATCCCGATCTTGCCCCTGAAGACGTCGAAGTCGGCGGCTGCAAGAGCCCGGCACCGGTCCATGGCCGCCTTGGTCTGGGCGCTCAATCCACCGTTGTAGACGGGGGTGGCGAAGACGATCCCGTCCGCCTCTGCCAGGAGGGGATATAGCTCGTACATATCGTCTTTTATCCTGCACTCCTTGTTTGTCAGGCAGAAGTCGCAGTGGAGGCAGGGGCTTATCCTCTTTCCCCTCACCCCGAAGAAGGCGGTGGTAAACCCCCTCTCCTCCAGCATTCTGAGGGCCTCTTTCAGGACGTGATCCGTCGCCTTCTCCCGAGGGCTCCCGCATATTCCCACGATCTTCATGGTCGATATATTAAATTCGTATGTGATTTATATTTATCCATGGGATCGGCTTTGAGATCCCCCGGTCGAGGGGAGGAGGTAAATATCTGCTCGCCGATCTCCGAAAAGATGTGCGAAGCCGAGAGCAAAAGCAGCGTCCTTTTCATAGCCACCGTGGCCGCCTTCCTTCCGGCCTTCATAAACTCGTCTATAAACGTCGCCCTCCCTCCCATAGGGGTCGAGTTCGGGATGGACGCGGTCCTCCTGGGGTGGGTCGTCACCGCTCACCTCCTGGCCATGGCGGTCTTCATGGTCCCCCTGGGGAGGGCCGCCGACATCTGGGGGAGGAAGAAGTTCTTCACCCTGGGGATGGCGACCTATACGATCTTCTCCCTATTCTGCGCCTTCCCGCCGTCTGGATCTGTCCTGATAATCTTGAGGTTCTTCCAGGGGATGGGAAGCTCCATGATCTTCGGGACCGCCGTCGCCCTCCTCACATCCGTATTCCCGCCGGGAGAGAGGGGGCGGGCTCTTGGGATCAACGTCACCGCCGTCTACCTCGGCCTCTCTCTCGGCCCCTTCCTTGGCGGAGTTCTCACCCAGTATCTCGGATGGAGGAGCATATTTCTCGTGAACGTCCCCCTGGGCGCGGCCGTCGTCTTCCTCACCGTCCGAAAGCTGAAGGGGGAGTGGATCGAGGCCGCCGGCGAGAGGTTCGATTGGCTGGGATCGGCGATCTACGGCCTCGCCCTCGTCTCGACGATCCACGGCCTCACCACCCTCCCATCCGCCTCGGGGGCGGGGTTCCTCGGTCTGGGCGCAGCGGGGATCGTCACCTTCGGCGTGGTGGAGCTGAGGAGCGATAGCCCCGTCCTCAACGTCCGGCTCTTCCGGGATAACAGGGTATTCGCCCTATCCAACCTGGCCGCCCTGATCAACTACGGCGCCACCTTCGCCGTCGCCTTCGTCCTCACCCTGTACCTGCAGACGGTGAAGGGCCTCTCCCCTCTTCACGCCGGCCTCGTCCTGGTGGCCCAGCCAGCGGTTCAGACGCTCCTCTCCCCCTGGGCGGGGAAGCTCTCCGACAGGATCGAGGCCCAGGTGGTGGCCTCGGCCGGGATGGGGATCACGGCCGCTGGCCTCTTCCTCCTGGCCGTCGGCCTCGACGGCGAGACGAGGCTGGTCCTCATAGTCGGCATCCTCGCCCTTTTGGGGGTGGGGTTGGCCCTCTTCTCGTCGCCGAACACCAACGCCATCATGAGCTCCGTCGAGAAGAGGTACTACGGCGTCGCCTCGGGGATGGTGGGGACGATGAGGTCGGTGGGGATGATGACCAGCATGGCGATCGCCATGACCGCCATATCGATATTCATGGGACGGGTCCAGGTGACCCCGGAGGTCTACCCACAGTTCCTTGCGAGCGTTACGGCGATCCTCTCGGTCTTCGTCGTGCTGTGTGTCATAGGGGTCTTCGCGTCCCTCGCGCGGGGGAAGATGAGGACGGGAGGGTGAACCCGCCCTTCCATAACCCCCATTCCATAAAAAACTTTTATAAAAAGCTTTTATAAAAAATTTCTATAAAAGACATCCATAAGAGGATGCCGTATATTCAGGCTTCAGGCCGCGCCATCGATCTCGTCGATGGCCTCCACCACGCACTGCCACTCGGGGCAGTAATAGATCTGGTCGGAGAACTCTTCGATATCGGTGTCGTTGATGCTCCAGGGATGGACAAAGAGGATTCCCCGTCGGTCGGGATGGCTCCTGACGAACTCCACGATGTTGAAGTCGAGGTCATCTATCAGCACGTCGGAGGGGACGTTCTGCTTCGTCCCCGTCCGTGCGCGGTAATAATCTTTAAGGCATGGGAAGTGGGCGTTCAGCCACTCCTTGGTGGCCTCTTCGGCGTTGGGCCGCCGGGCGGTCACCACAAAAACTTCATGGTGATTTATCTCTTTTACGCCGCGCTGAGAGCCTTCGATCAGCGGCAGGCTCCGGGTGTATTCCGGGTCGGCAAGAAGCCTCCCGATCTCAGACCAGAGCTCTCCACCCTCGAAGGTCCAGTGGGCGCGATCGACGTCGGTCTTGCAGTACTTCATGCCGTACTCTTTCTCGATCACTTCCAGGACGGCGCCGACTTGATCGGCCAGAACGCCGTCGATATCCACACCAATCTTCAACTCATGCGCCTCCGGTCTTGAGCACCGGGATCATCCTTCTGTCCGATCTCCCTCGATCCCCATTCACCAAATAGATTTTGGTTCCTCCTCTCCCGCATCGGCCTGAGACCTGCTCCTCCGGATGGCGGCTTCTATTTTATGGGCTTCTCTCCTCTGGCCCGCGCTCGTTTGCGCCTCTCTTCCTGCTTCTCCTTCCTCTCTTTCTCCTTGGCGGTGATCTCCTTATTCTTCTTGAAAAGGCTGACCATGGTCTCCCTCGACGTTCATCACGATTGATGAGTATATTCGATCTGATAGTATTAGGTTATTTTCATGCGGATTCGTTCCGATCAAAGTGAATTCGGTCGGATCAAATCCACCTCAGCGAGCCTGGTCTTTCGCCCATCACAGGGGTGGTAATGTCCGGACCGACTCGTCGAGCCCACCACGTTGGGCCGAATAGGGAGCGTGGTCAGCCTGCCGCTAGAGTTCACGAAAGTGACGTCATCAAAGGTAGAGCGCTAGGTGTCGACCAAATCTGTGCGCAGTATGAGTCTCTTCAAATCGCTCGTGTTGGGAAGAAAACGAAAAATGATGAAGATGCTCCTCTGAATAAACTTATAAATAGTGCCAGTATTCTATGATAAACCAATCTATCCACGCAAACGCAATTACATCTACCGACGTGCTTTAATATCGTATCCCAAGGCAAGGAAAATACCCGAAGCACCCCTCAATTCGCTAATAATCATATCTCTTTCCTCTCTTGTTGAATTATCAGCTACATGCTCTAGACTATATGCTGCCATAAGTCTGTCTCCATATTCATAGGCTTCCTCTACAGGCACAAAGTCTTTGATTGTATCTGGAAGTCGTTCTGCAAATATTCGCAATGATTCGCAACAACCAGAGGGACGGCCAAATTGTTCTATTTCGTCGGCTGCCTGGTTAATCGTCCTGCTAATATTAAGAAAATACTCGGCAACTTGATTACGGCGATTCGCATGCACTTCTTGCGTTTTTCCCTTATGCGTGAAAATTGACGAAGCCACACTCAAAATTGTATCAGCAATAGCTTTACCTGTAATGAAATCCATACTCGCTACACCAGGTTCCATATTTGGCATTTTAATCTTATAAAGTTTCCGAATGCTTGGGAGTGCCACTCAAGCATAATTGAAAACCGTATTGTCTATAATGTCAGAAAATATTTATCAGAATATTAGCCATACTGTTGATCAAATACTTGAGATAAATCAAAGAATACTATCATTATAGCAAATTGGTGCGGGGGATGGGATTCGAACCCACGAACCTCTGCAGGACAGGGTCCTAAGCCCTGCGCCTTTGACCGCTTGGCAACCCCCGCTCTTCAGAATATCATCTTGACGCCGACGCATCACCACGTCGTCGAACTATAAGGCCCTCTCGGACACCTCAGACCATCAGCCTCTCCAGCACCGCCTTGATTGAATGGAGCCGGTTCTCGCTCTGGTCGAGGATCGCGGACTTTGGCCCGTCCATCACATCGTCTGTGATCTCCTGCCCCCGGTGAGCCGGAAGGCAGTGGAGGACGATGGCGTCCCCGCTGGCGTGGCGCATGAGATCTGCGTTCACCTGGTACCGGCCGAAGGCCGCAAGCCTCTTCTCAGCCTCCAACTCGTCGCCCATGGAGATCCAGGTGTCGGTCTCGACGACGTCTGCGCCACCGACCGCCTCAACGGGATCGGCGACTACGACGGTTCTTCCACCAAGACTCTCCGCCTGATCTAATATTTTACGGTCTGGCCAGTACCCCGGCGGCGACGCCACGGCCATCTCCATCCCCATCATCGCCGCTGCCAAGATCGTCGAGTTGCAGACGTTGTTCCCGTCCCCGACCCAGGCGACCTTCAGCCCTTCAAGGCGGCCGAACCTCTCTCTCATCGTCATCAGGTCCGCCAGGATCTGGCAGGGGTGCTCGGCGTTCGAGAGGACGTTTATGACCGGAACTGTTGCGTGACGGCCCAGCTCCTCGACTGTTTTGTGATCGTAGACCCGGGCGGCGATCCCGGAGACGAACCGAGAGAGGACCCGGGCGGTGTCGGCTATAGTCTCGCCCCGGCCGAGCTGGAGGTCCTTGCTGCTGAGGTAGAGGGCGTGCCCCCCGAGGTCGGTCATCGCCACCTCCAGGGAGACCCTCGTCCTGGTGGAGGGCTTCTCGAATATGGCCGCAAGGCTCTTTCCAGCCAGAATCGATCGGCTGTCGCCGGCGGGGTCGCCCCTCCTCGCCTTCAATTCGTCCGCCCGGTCCAGGATCGCACCGATCTCGTCGGGGGAGAGGTCAGTTATGGATAGAAGGTTCATCTCGGCACATCCATGTTGAGCTGGTCAGGGCGCCCTTATCCTCTCTCCGATCTCCTCGATCGACGTGACGGCTTCTCCCGACGGAGACACGGCGGCTTCGAACCTCTTCATCTCCAGGATGCCGCCCTCTCCGGCCTCCCCCGAGAGGAGCTGGGCCGACCAGGGGCTGGCGGGCATGAAGGCGACGCCCGGATGAGGGTCTTCTGAGATCTTCGCCGCCACCACCACCCTGCCGGAGCCGGTCTCCACCAGGACGGGCTTACCAGCCTCGACCGCGAGCCCCTTCGCATCGCCGCCGTCCAGGAATATGACTGCGCTCTGGTCCCGGTACTCGTCGCTGTACATCCCCAGCGCCTCCTCCACCTCCTGGAAGATCCCCCTGTATGTGATCACCGTCATCTCTCCAGTTAGGGCCATCTAGACCTCCTCCATTATCATCTCTATGATCTCGGCGTCCGGGAGATGATCCGACTCCACCGGCCCGTCGAAATCCACCTTCACCCCGTCGGTCCTCAGAGCCGACCCCCCGGCCTCAAGCCCCGCCACGGCCGTAGGGATCGCCACCTTCGCGGCGTCGGTGGTGAGGGTCCGATGAGAGTCCACCGCCACCGTCGGGATCGAGGCGAGCTTCTTTGCGAGGGGGGCGGGGAGGACGGCGGCGGGGTCTGAGCCCACCACCATGACCGCATCGCACCCGTCCAGATACTTCGCTATACCAAACTCGGGGCCGCCGCTGACACCGTCGGCGAAAGAGACGGAGTTGACAAAACCGGTCTCTTCGAAGAGGGTCTGGTTGAAGCCCCGGGTGTTGTAGTCGCCGAGGCTTGGGATCACCGAAAACCGGGTCAGCTCGTTCAGCTTCGCCACCAGGGACGAGAAAGCCTCGACGTCGCCCTTCCGGGACTGGACGAGGCCCTGGCCGGTGAATATCGCTCCGAACTTCGCCTTCCGCAGCTTGGTTCCCAGGTTCAGCATCTTCTTTTTGTCCTCGACCTTGGGGATCTTACCGCCCAACGTCGCCAGAAGGGCCTCGATGAACGCGGCGTCTCCGCCCGACTGGATCTTGAAGAAACCGTCGGCAGCGATCATGGCCGTCGGCGACTTCCTGACGTCGACGACGATCGCCTCCCGATCCTCCTCGTACCCCCTCTGCCTCTTCTCGCCCCGGGGAAAGTAGGAGAACCGTGACATGTGGCGGGGATGGCTGCTGGAGGGGTCGTCCCCCCAAAAGATGGAGACGTCGGCGAAGTTTCTGACGTCGTCGAAGGTGCAGGTGGGGATCTCCCCTTTCAGGATCTTCTCCGTCATCAGCCCCTGAGAGTATGAGGAGGGATCGTCGATGGCGGAGCCGAGCTTCTTTGCGAGATCGACCCCGAGCTTCTGGGCCGCCAGGCTCGACCGCCCCCAGCCGAAGAGGAGGGGGCGCTCTGCCGCCGACAATATCTCCGCTGCAGCTTTGACGGCTTCTCCGACCACCACCCCGGAGCCTCCGACGGCCGGATTGAGCCGATCGACGGTGAGGGCGTCGTAGTGGCCCCGCCCCTTTCTGCAGAGGTTCAGAGTCCTTTTGACCTTCCCCCCCTCAAAATCGACCTCGATATCGTCACATAAGAGAGAGCAACCTGTACAGAACGCCATTATTACCACCTAAATGAACTCGATCGCCTTGCTGGGGCAGGTCACGATGCAGGCGTTGCAGAGGACCTTCTCCGGACCGAACCGCCTGCACTGATCCACGTTCACACACTTGACTATGCCGTCTTCCACCATCAGGATCGCCTTGCCGCTGACGGGGCCGCGGCCGATCGCCGTTCCTTTCGGATCGTTTGCCACGTTCACCGGACAGGCGACGACGCAGTTTCCGCACCCGTAGCACTTCTCAGGATGGATCACCATGCCCGTCTCGGTGGCTTCGGTGCTCAATATCGGGGCCATTAGCTCCCTAAGCCCCGCGAGCTTCTTCTCGTACTTGGGCTCCTCCACCAGAGGCGTGCAGTCCTCGATCGCCTTCCGCTTTCCCAGAAGCTCGACGGCGAAGGCCATGCAGGTGGGAAGGCCACACTTCTTGCAGTTGGTCTTGGGCAGGAGCTGATATACTTCCATGACGCTGATCATTGTGGTGCACCTCGATGAGCGGGATCAGAGGAGACTGAGATCTTCAATTGTATTAAGAATGTTGGCACGGAGTAGAAAAAGCCTGATCTTGCGCAAACCTTTTCTCGGCCGTGGGCGTAGGTTTGACGATGCCTTTCAGCACCCCTCTCGCCCTCCTGGGACTATTGAGCGTCGTCCCCCTGATCATCCTCTACATGATCAGGCCAAAGCCCAGGGATCAGCCCTTCCCGTCGACGGCCTTCATCAGAGAGGGGGAGGCAAAACCATCGGCTGCCCTGAACCGGCTGATCACAGATCCTCTCTTCTGGACCCAGCTTCTGGTGATCGTCTTCCTCGTCTTTGCCGCTGCGGGCCCCTTTTCGGAGGCGCGCGGGACCCAGGGGGCTCACCTGGTGGTGGTCCTCGACCTATCCGCCAGCATGGAGGCGAGCTTTGATGGGGCGAAAGAGATCGTCCTCCAGCGGGCCGCCGGAGTTGATCGGACGAGCATAGTCCTGGCGGAGTCGATCCCCATCGTCGCTCTCCGGGAGGGAAACGGTGAGCAGGCGAGGTCGGTTATCGAGGCCCTCTCGCCGAGGGCGGTCTCGGCGGACCTCTCGGCGGGGATGACGATGGGAAAGAGCCTTCTGGGGGCCGAAGGGGGACTGATCCTCGTCGTCTCCGACTTCGTCAGCTGGACCGGCGACGACCCGGAGGTGACCCGAGGGCTGATGGAGACCGAGGGGACCGGTGTCGTCTTCGTCGACTCCGGCGGCGAGGGGGAGAACGTTGGGATCGTCGGAGGCTGGATCGTCGACTCCGGCGGGTCCCTGAACTGCAGCTGCCTCATAAGAAACTACGGAAGAACCAGGACCGTCCCCATAAAGATCATCGGCCCCGGGGGCACCACCACCAGCGCCAGAACGATAGACTCTGGGGGCGACAGCTACCTCACCTTCGACGCCTTCCCCGGCACCACCGTCGTAGCTCTCGAGGTCGATGACGCCATATCCTCCGACGACGAGGCCTACGTCTACTCCCCGGAGCTGAGGCCGAGGCGGGTTCTCTACCGCGGCGACGACGGGCCGGTCCTCGCTGCCCTTCGATCGATCCCCACCATCGCCGTCAGCAGATCGGGCGATTATGAAGGCTTCGACCTGGTGGTGATCGAGAACGCCTCCTCCGACGGCGAGCTGAACCGATACGTCTACGGCGGCGGCAAAGTCGTTTACGTCGCCTCGAACTCGTCGGAAAGCCCCGATTACCTCCCCGTGAGGATCGCAGGGGTCGTCAACGAGACGGCTCCCCTCTGGACGAGAAACCCGGTCTTCGCCGAGGACCTCCACCTCGAGGAGGTGGAGGTCTACAGCTACTTCTCGACCTCCCCTCGCCAGGGGTCGGTGACCGTCGCCGAGGCGAACGCCGTCCCCGTCATATCCTACTGGAGGCTCGGCGGCGGCACCGTCGTCTACCTGGGCCTCTCAAAAGATAGCTCCGACTTCCATCAGAGGCCCGAGTACCCCATATTCTGGTACGAGATGACCAACTGGCTTACGAACGTCCCCGACACCTCCGAGTCGAACCGGAAGACCGGCGAGGTGGTGAGGCTCGGGGAGACGACCCTGGTGGAGGCTCCCGGCGAGAGGATCTCAACCGACGTCCTCCTCCTGGACAGGATAGGAATTTATCGGTTTCAGGGCAAGACCATCGCGAGCAACATGTACGACCCCGTGGAGTCAAACCTCCTGAACGGAAAGACCCTGAACCTTGGGACCGCCACCTCCGGCGAGACCTCCGAGAGGCTGATCAATAAAGACCTCTCAGGCTGGTTCGTGTCGATCGCTGCGGCCCTTCTCGTCGTCGAGCTTCTGATCCTGCGAAGGAGGCGAGAGGGATGATGGAAGATCTCTACTTCTCCGAGCCCCGCCTCCTCCTTCTGGTGCCCCTGATCCTGGTGGCGGGGATCGCAAGCCTCCATTGGAACAAGAACAGGCTCCTCGTCTTTAGCAGGGCCGTCATATTCTGCCTTTTGGCCGTAGCCCTCGCAAACCCCTACGTCACGGTGACGGAGACGACTCAGTCGAAACGGCCCCTCATAACCGTCGTCTCAGACCTCACGGCCTCGATGGAGATCTTCGATCGGGGGGCGGCAGAGAGGGTCGGAGCCGTAATCCCCGACTCCACCATCAGAACCTTCTCCGGGATGTCGACTCCGCTGGGCGACAAGATACTCCAGTACGCTCAGCAGGGCGGAGCCCTCCTCCTGGTCACCGACGGCTACAGCAACGCTGGACGGAGTCTGGAGGAGGCCCTGGCCCTGGCGAGGTCTGCGAACTCCACCGTCTTCGCCCTGGAGATGGAGCCGGTGAGGGAGGACTACAGCGTCGAGATCTCCGGGACGAACACCGCGGTTCTCGGGGGAGACTACCCCTTCACCGTCGTCGTGAGAAGCTCAGGCGGCGAGCTTGATGGGGTCCTCACCGTCCGGGCAGACGATCTGCCCATCTACCAGAACGCGATCTCAGGGGATGGGAGGTCTGCCTCCATCAAGATGTCCAACCGATTTTCGTCGACGGGAACCCACCTCATCGAGGCGACGATAACCTTCCCCCAGGACTCTCAGACGGAGAACGACCGGTACCAGAAGGCTGTCTACGTCGTCCCCAAGCCCGAGGTTCTCCTGGTGGCGGAGGACGAGTCGCCCCTCTCGGAGGTCCTCTCCGATCAGTACAAGCTGACCACCGCCACCAGCTTCAGCGCCGAAGATCTGGGGTCCGGAGCCAAACGTTACAAGGCGGTGATCCTCGACGACCAGAAGTACGATCCGGAATTTTCAGGCCTGAACGATTACGTCAAGAACGGCGGCGGCCTAGTGGTGGTGGGCGGCGAGAACTCCTTCGAGTTTGGAGGTTACAGAAACTCAACCCTCGAAGAGATCCTGCCGGTGAAGTCGGTGCCCAGCATCTTCGAGGGAGGGAAGACGACGGTCATCGTCATGGACATCTCTGGAAGCACCCGGAGGGAGATGTCGATAGGGGGGGACACCTTCCTCGACTACGAGAAATCACTGGCCATAGAACTTCTGAAGTCACCCGAGTTCAGAGACGATCGGGTCGCCCTCGTCGTCTTCGGGACCGAGGCCTTCGTCCTCTTCACCCCCACCCCCATCGCCGGAAAAGAGATCATGATAGAGGATCGGATATCCAGCCTCTCCCCCCAGCCCGGAGCCCAGGATGAGACCCAGCTCGACACTGGTCTCGCCCTCGCCTGGGATATCCTAAACTCCACCGCCGGTGACGGGGAGGTCATCGTCATCTCCGACGGCCGGGTTAGAGAGTACCCCAATGTCTTCGAGGAGTCGGCGAGGATGATCCAGGAGATGGCGGCAACGGTCCACCTGGTGGAGGTGAAGGCCTTCGTGGACGCTCCTGGAGGGTTTGCGGACCTCGCCGCAATAAGCGGTGCCGAGTACCATTCAGCCGTCTACCCCGGATCCGTCACCATCAGGGTTGAGGAGAGGCCGGAGGGCGAGGAGCCGACCGAAGAGGATGAGGTCCCCGCCAGCGGCTACTCCCTGATGATCTCAGATCAGAACCACTACATAACCACCGACCTGAACATCACCGCCAACGCCACGGGGTTCAACGACGTCACACCGAAATCGGGTGGTCAGAGGCTGGTGGTGATGCTCGACGGAAAGCCGATCCTCACCAGCTGGAGGTACGGCCTTGGGAGGGTGGCGGCCTTCACCACCGACGACGGCTCCGCCTGGGCCCCGGAGGTCTATTCAGCCAAAAACTCGCGGCTCGTATCCAGGACGGTGAACTGGGCTATCGGCGATCCCCGGCCCGAGATGGGGAGGGTGGACGCCGAGGACGGGTGGCTGGGGACCCCCCTCGAGATTACTATAACCAGCCCCGGCCCTCCGAGGGTGGGGTCTGCACAGGTCGAGAGGATAGGTGAGAACCGGTATAGAGCGATGGTGACCCCCGATGAAGAGGGGGTGTACACCGTCGGAGACTACGGGATCGCCATAAACTACCCACTCGAGTTCAGGCGCATTGGATACAACCCGGACTTTTCGAGGTTGATCATGGCCAGCGGCGGGAAGGTCTTCTCTGAGTCGGAGGTGGCTGGAAACCTCGTCGAGGAGGCGAGAAAGAGAAGCGAGATCACGATCCAGCAGCGGGTCAGCAGCCGGTGGATCCTCCTCTTTGGGGCTCTGGCCATATTCCTCGCCGAGGTGATCGCAAGGAGGCTGAGAGAGGTGAAGCGATGAAAGGCTCTAGCAAAGACGAGCTTAGCGCTCCCCCAGCAGCAAGCTCGATGGTCTGAGATCCCGCGCCGTCTTCGGAGGAGCTTTAGGCGACCGCGAACGGATCTTCAGTCGTCTCGGGACTGATCTTCCGGCAATCTCGATACGGAATTTCTGAGATCGATCTCGTCTGAGTGAGCGAGAGTTCTATGACGCTGCAAGTTATCGTTTTTTCCCCGAGTGCCTGTCCACCAATAGCTTTTTAGCCTATTGATATCATCACTGGAAGAAGATTGGCTCATTTGCAGGATCGAAATAGGATACGAGGAATGAGTTCATATATTCTGTGGAGGTAACTACCAGAAGATGAGTTCCGAGATGTGCCCAGTATGTGGCCTTCCCAAAGACCTTTGCATATGCCAAGAGGTGGCCAAGGAGCAGCAGAGGATCACGGTGAAGATCAACAGGCGAAGATACGGAAAAGAGGTTACAGTGATCCAGGGGATAGATCCTCACGAGATAGATCTCAACGAACTAGCTACACATCTCAAATCGGAGCTTGCCTGTGGCGGGACCGTCAAGGGCTACGGCGTCATCGAGCTGCAAGGCAATCATACCGGGCGTATAAAGAAGATCTTGGTTAAGAAGGGCTTCGGAGAGAATCAGATCCAGATAAGTTCCTGAAATCGGCTTCGAAGCCGTCTCAAAAGCCCGTCTCCACCTTTTTCGGGGCCGTCTTTGGTCATCCTTAGCTTTGCGGCGAGGGAGATCTCATGCGGCTGACAAACCTAAACGCCATCGTTGGAAAACATATACTTTCTAAAAAAGATTGAGGTACCTCACTGCTGGAGGTTGGCCGCGCTGACCCTTTTAATCGACTGATCCAGGCCGGTATCGGAGTTATCAGCCAGCAATATGCCGAAGATCCACTCGCTCAGCTCCGGACAATGTTCGGGAACGCATTCGTTTATGCAGCCCGCACAGGGCTCGAATACGTCTCTGACCATGAGCTTTCTGAAGCGGCCGGAGGATGAGACAACTCCTACGTAACGCAGCCGATACGTTCTCACCCCGTCCGCCGATTCGGGCTCTCTGGTGATGAGATCCTCCTTCAAGAGCTTCGAGACTATGCGGGAGCATTTGCGAGAATCGATATCCAAACATTTCCACAGGTCGCTCTGCAGAACTCCTTCCTCGCACGACTTTATATACTCCAGCGCTTCCTCATACATCTGGACACCCGGACAGTCACTCAACCGGACTTATGAGGATTATGTTGTTCCCACGGAGTATCACTGAACCCAGGGATCGTGCCCTCTCACCATCTACGATCTCTACAGTCTCCAGAAGATGGAGGTTCAGATAGTCGTCGACGCTGTTGAGGGTTCCCTCCAGAACGTGACGCTGTGACCCCTTCATCTCCACTTTGATCTTGGACCCGATCAACGTTTGAACTTTCTTACTTGGAAACACAAGTTTTGCCTCTTGCTCGTTTATTGTTGGCATTCAACCGTCGGCGGAGAGCCGCCTTTCTCAGAGATGATACCACCAAATTGGACAATATAAATACGACGGGCCTAAAACGGGGGCGATCAAGAGTGCTCGCACTATACCGCCACTACTTCTTTTACGCCGTCTACGTTCTTCTTCAGCTCTCTTTCAACGAAGTTCTTCAGGGTCATCTGGGAGAAGGGGCAGCCTGCACAGCTTCCGGTGAGCTTCACACTGACCACACCGTCTTCATTGATATCGATCAGCTCGATATCTCCACCCTCCATTCTGAGAGCGTTCCTGATGACATCGAGCACGGATTCCACATCATGTCTCAAATTCGGCATTGATGCTCAATCTCCTCTGACCTTCATAACCGTTACCTTTTGCCCCATTATCGTATACCTTATCCCTTTTAAAGCTTGTTCCAGACCCTTGATGATCGGCTCACAGTCTCCATCTATGACGGTGTTGACCAATACACCGGGTTCTGCGTGATGTCTGATCGCCTCGATGGTCATCTCGGGGTCCTCCTTCAGCCGGAAGTCTCTCCATTCTTTGGGGGCCATCCCCTTGTACTCATAGAGATAAAATCCCGTTATCCCCAGCTCTGTGAGTGTGTTTATCACGCGGCCCAAATGCTCGAGATCGACAAATATCTTGACCATTGTCTTCATAAAATCCCACCTTTATATCCCGACATGAGACTTTAAATAACTTCTCCCATCTCGAGATCTCCGGCCACCAGATACGCTTTTATCCGGTCAGAGGATTCAGGTAACAGATCGATATGGGCTCTGGTAAGGACATCCGAGAAGTGCTCTTGGAGGCGGGGATATCCATCGACGAAGTCGTCTCTGCCGCTCTGGAGCTTTACGTTCCACATCCCGGCGTGGAGACGAGGGAGAAAGCCGAGGCTGTGTTCAGAAGAGAGCTGGACCTCGCACTCTCCGACCCGAACCTCTGTCTTTTGATCTACGCGGGGGTCCTCCTGGAGGATGAGGGGAAGGGAGGAAACCTCCCCAACATGAGCAGCTCCGATTACGAGAGGGACCTGACCTACCTCATAGCCGACGAGGTGATCGGGATGACCATAGCCAAGTACGTCGGTGGGTTCAAGGGCACCTTCGATTACGTGCGGTACGATAAGGCAAAACCCGGGATTCTGGGGCGGCTCGGCCCCTTCATGGACGACGTAATCGCGGGGCTGATCGGCGGAGTCTCCGCGAATATGTACACTCGGGCGGTGTTCGGCTGAAAGACCACCTTTCCGCTCTCAAGGCCGGCTTCGGCTTTCTCTCCACGATACCCGTAGGGATATCGATGGAGGGGATCGAGGCCCTGATGAGGCACATCTACCTCTTCCCTCTGGTGGGGGCGGCCCTCGGCCTCATCTACGCCGCCGTGGCCCTGGCCCTTGCGGAGATCGCGCCGCCGGGGATCGTTGCGGCCCTCATCCTCGTCGTGATCTACAAGCTATGCGGTATAAACCACGCCGACGGCCTCGCAGACTTCGGGGACGGCGTTTCCGCCCACACCACCGTCGAGAAGAAGATCAGCGCCATGAAGGACGTCTACATCGGGACCGGCGGAGTCGTCTTCGTGACCCTGACGATAATTGCGGTCTACGCCTCCCTGACGGCGATCCCTCGTGAGGCTTTACCCGTCGCCCTGGTGGCGGCGGAGGTGGCGGCCAAGCAGTCGATGATCGCCTTCGCCGCCTTCTCAACGCCCCTTCACAAAGGATTCGGCTCGATCGCCATCGAGAACACCGATAGATCCGATTTTCTCATCGGCCTATTGATCGCAGCTTCGATCTCGTGGGCCTTATCGGGCCTGCCAGGCCTTGCAGTCCTCATCGCCGCTCAGATCGTCGCCTTCTACATGGTGGCCGTATCCAAAAGAAACTTCGGCGGCGCCACCGGCGACGGTTTCGGGGCCACAAACGAGGTGGCTCGATGCGTCGCCCTCGTCGTTTTCGCAATCCTTGCGACCAGCGGGTTCGGATGGGAGGTCTCGGTCTGGATGCCGTGGTGATGGCCGGAGGCCTGGGCACCAGGCTGAAGATGGGTGAGAAGCCGATGGTCCGGCTCCTCGGCCGCCCCCTCATCGACTGGGTCACGAGCGCCCTCGGGGAGAGCATCATCGATCGGGTCTTTGTGGCGGCGACCTCCAGCGTTCCCGAGACGATGCGATGGGCTGAGGAGGAGGGACTCGACGTGGTGGAGACGCTGGGAGAGGGGTACGTCCCCGACATGATCTATGCCGTCGAGGAGGCGGGGATCGACGAGCCCGTCCTGATCGTGATGGCGGACCTTCCCCTTTTGAGGGGGGATGTCCTCAACGGGATCATAAAGGTCTACTACGAGGTCTCCGAGCCAGCCCTCTCGGTCCACGTGCCCCTGGAGATCTACCGGCGGATAGGGACGAAGCCCGACGCCCTCTTCAACTATCGGGGGCGGTTCATCGTCCCCTCGGGGGTGAACGTCCTTTTGGGCTCGATGATCAGGTCCGAGCAGGATGACTACCACCTGATCCTCGATAAAATAGAACTCGCTTTGAACGTCAACTCACCGGGAGATCTCGCGATATGCGAGGTGATCCTCCGGGGAGATCTCGAGATCTGAATATGAAGATATGATTTTGGGGTGGAAAGAGATGGATTACGTTGAGATAGAAGGCGAGAGATACTCGGTCGAAGACCTGGAGACTCTCACCGGAGTTGTGAGGCCATCAGAGTCGAAGGGGTACATACTCCTGCTGGCAAAGGTGCTAAAAGACCCCCTCAGCCTGCCTCGAAGGCTGAGCGAGATCTGTTCTGTCAAGCTGAACGACGAGGAGAGGCGAGACCTCCGGATGGCTCTGATCAGGGTTCAGATAGAGAGCGAGCTGAAGATGAACGAGGACATCCAGAGGTACCAGCAGAGAAGGTACGTATCCCAGGTGATCGAGATCCTCCTCTTTAAGGACCTCCTCCTGGCCCCCGGAGAGCCCGAGGAGCCGGATTGATAAGAAGATCCAGAACAAAGTACTTTTTTTGATGTGTCAAAGTAGATATTTGAGGTTTTAGATTTATAGTGCTGCACCAAACGATTGATACTAACTATCGATATCTATGGGCCCATCTACCGGCCATATAAGTATCATTTCTTGGGTTCAGCACTATAAATTGGTCGGGTGATTGTATTTAAATGTAATTGAAATAATTGATATAATTTTATCGATCCTGTCGAGATCCTTATTTTTATCTGTTCTATTTTAGTCTTTATAGTCCTAGGTATATGGTCTTATTATAACTAAATTTGATATTATTATGAACCAGAGATGTCAAGAACTTGATCGAAACATTTAAGTAGAGAAAATGCCATAGTTGAGTGGAAGGAATTTAGTCGATGCCTATTAATCCAGTTCAAAAAGGATAAAGGTGGTATCTGCATTATGGACTATAACGTGTCTCACAGCCCTAAATGTATGGTTTTATTAATGTTTTCGATATTATTGATCTTCTTACTCCTGTTGGTACCTGTCCAGGCTATTCGGCTAACTGAGAGCATCGTGCTGGGCTGCGATGGGGAGTTGGATTCATACACCGATATCGGTAAAGCTCGTGACCAGATGCACGGGATAGGAGAACAAAATTATAATAGAAGCTTTGAATACAATAGCATTAAGTGCTGGTTGAGTTCAAAATATCGCTTCAATGGATCTTCTCCAGACGAATTAAGTAGTTATCTCATAGGAATGACTGGAGAGGATGGTAATTTAAAGCATGTTGTTTGGGCTTCAGATAGCAAGAATTTCAATTCTTCTAGCACTATAAATGTAGTCAAAGGCGGCGGCATAGAGGCTGTCAAAACTGACTATAATATTTCTGGAGTTGGTAAACTCCGTGAAAGGATAACAACGTCGACTATATGCGGTCATCATCCTAAAGATATCGCTGGCACGTGGCTAAATGGTTCTTACAGGTTGAATTCCGGTCTGGTTGATAATATGTCGTATTATTCGGAAGACATTGAAATTCTATACGGAAAGGTTGTGGTAAATGACACCGACAAGTCAAATATAACCGGAATGGTGATAATATCTGTGGGGGGGAACAATACTACTTCGGCCGCTGAAACACCTATAAGCATCAGTAACCTGACAGATAGCTCAGATCCATGCGATAAATTTAAAGGTGTGGATGACAAAAAATGGTATGAATGCCAACAGTTAAAGGGTTAAATATTGGAATAGTTTCATAACGGGGAGGTTTCATTATGGCTGAGAATATTGTGAAATTTCGATGTTTTGCCTGCAATAGTGAAAACGAGATCGACTTTAGCAGAATGGATGAAGATGATAAAAAAATTTTATGCTGTGGAAATTGTGGTCTTGCAAGCACGGCCAATGCTAATGACATATTGGCCTCAATTGATACGAATTCCTTGCTAACATGCTTGCCTTACAATGCTCCCGAAGGAGTCCTTCCTGCAGGCGAAATCAACGTGGGTGGAGTAATATTTTATATCACTGCGGATGGTGAGCGGTTGAGCAGAGAGGAATTTATTAAAAGAAAAGGAGTTGACCCTGCTATAGTGTGGCCGAAAATTCGTCCAAAATGGAACCCGGTAACAGTATAGTTCCCTTATAAGGAGGTTTCGTCATGAGTGAGAAGATTGCGAAATTCAGATGTTTCGCCTGTAAATGTGAAAACGAGATTGACTGCAGCAAAATGGATGAAGAAGATAAACAAATTTTCTGCTGCGGAGAGTGTGGTTTGGCAAACACGGCAAGCGCTAACGACATATTGGACTCGATTAACAAGAATTCATGGCTGCAATGCATTCCGTTCACGGGCCCGGAAGAAGGCCTTCCTGCAGGCGAAATCAACGTGGGTGGAGTAATATTTTATATCACTGCGGATGGTGAGCGGTTGAGCAGAGAGGAATTTATTAAAAGAAAAGGAGTTGACCCTGCCATAGTGTGGCCGAAAATTCGTCCAAAATGGAACCCGGTAACAGTAGGGACTTATGGCAGAAAGAGGATCGAGCCAATTCGACTCGGAAAGAAATGGTAAGGGCGATCCTTTCCATCTCAGAAAAATCCTTTAAAATAGTATAAAAGTGTGTCCCCCATATTGGGGACACACGCCTTTACCTTTACTTCTTTGGTGGCCACTGCTTTTCCATCCAGCCGGGGATACGGCCCGAGTCCTCGGGACCTACCAGGGCCTTGACCTTGTAGCCGTAGAGGTCTTCCAGCTCGCCGCTGAACTTGGCGGCCATTCCTGGAAGGATGAACGACTTGTGGCTGGTCTTCTCGAAGTCCACTCCCGCCTCGGCGAAGGCGTCCTTGATCTTGCTGGGGGTGATCTGGCCGCCAGCGACGGATGCCTGAACGCCGATCCCGTCGGTGTTAACCGCCAGGAGGTACGAGTCGATGCCGTTGGACGCGAGGTCAGACTCCACCGTGTAGTAGGTCAGGGCGAAGTTGGTGGTGAGGAAGATCGGCGAATCCTCGGTCGGTTTGCCCACCTTGTTCAGCCCTGGCTTCACCTGGACGGGGGTCCTGGGGTCGGTGTAGATGTTGAACCTCAGGTGCATGTCGGGCATGACGCTGTGGGGCTCGATCGAGTGCCTGATCATGATGTCCGCGCCGCGGATCACGAAGGTGGCGGCGAGGACGGACTCCCAGTAGGCAGCTCTGACCGGGTCCTTGGTGGTCATCCAGGCGTTGATCGGCAGAGCCATGACCGGATAGTTGAAGTCCTTCTGACCCTCCTCGGTGGCAGCTCTCCGCAGCTTGATGAAGTTCTGGAGAGATTCCTGGAGCTTCTCGCCGTTGGGCGCAGTGCCGGGGTCGAGGACGAGGTCCTTGAGTCCCATCTCTGCGAAGGTCTGGGCCATGCTCTTGAGGCCGTCGAGGTCGAAGGGCACTCTGAGAGTGACGGGGACCTTGTAGTCGTAGGCCAGCTGGGCTACTTCCTTCCAGTTATCCTTGGTGGCGGCGTAGATGAGGGGCCTCGTCGCACCAGCGACTTCGAGACCCGCCTTCAGGACCTTGGGGTCGAAGGAGCATAGGATCATTGGCTTCTTGGTGTTCTCCATCACCTTCTTGACGCAGGCTGCAAACTTAGCGGGGTCGCCGGTGACGGACCTTACGGCCACCATCTCGACGGATTCCCAGTTGCCGATGTAGAACTTCCTCCAGGTGTCGATCAGCTTTACCCTCTCGACGAGGTCTGCCTCGGCCATGGCGTCGGTGACGTCGTAGGCAAATGGAGGCTTGTTGAAGAAGGTCATCTGGTGGCGGAACATCACGTCCTCGCCTCCGACCTTCTGCTGCTGGTCGCCGACTCCTACATAGACGAGGGCGACCTCGGGAGCGATGACCTCCCTGAGAGAAGTCAGCTTCTTCGCGTACTTCTTCTGGTTCTTCTCCTCAAAGAGGGGCTTGCACTCTTCGATCGTCCTCTCTCTTGCGATGAGACCTGCTGCAAAGGCCATGCAGGTCTGCTCGCCGCACTCGCCGCAGTTGGTCTGGGGCAGGAACTTGTAAAGGTTGAGCGGGCTAGATTCCTTCAAGGCTATCACACCTCCATTGAGATCCAGTTAGCGGTGTCAGGTGTCTCCGCCTTGACCAGGCCCATCAGAGACTGGGTGATCTCCTGCAGATATTTGACGGCGATCGGGTTCATCATCATGAAGATGTCGACGCCGGCCATGGCCAGGGAGAACCCGGTGAGGATCTCCCAGATGGGGCCTCTCAGCATCCTGTCGCCCCACGAGGAGTCGTCCTTGTTGGGGGAGTTGACCATCCAGGCCTCTCGAACGCCCCAGGCGTTGGTGGTACCGGAGGACATCGGGAAGTTCAGCTCTTGGTCGCCCTTCAGGCCGCCGAGCCTGATCCTCTCCATGTTGGAGTAGGCGAAGTCCATTCCGTAGGCGAGGGCCGCGGTGGTCGGGTCCATGACGATGGAGTCTCTTGGGACACCAGCGACCTTCATCAGCTTTCTGTCCAGCTCCTTCTGGGCGTTGATCTCCAGCTGAGTCCAGGCGAGACAGACGTTGTTGTTCGCAGCGCAGGACTTGCCGATCGCCTCCCAGTCCAGGTTCAGGCTGGCGCTGGCGATGAGGGCGCGCTCGCCCTGGGCCACCTCAGAGGCTTTGGTCAGGACCTCTACGTCCTTCTCGGGGTTGCCGCTGCCGCCGATGACGATCGGGACGTCAACGGCCTGGAGGACGTCCTCCACGACCTTCACGGCTTCCTTGGCTGGGGTGTCCTTGATCAATGGATCTGTGCTGATCAGGTGAGTTGTGACCAGGTCTGCTTTGAACTCCTTGACCGCCTTCTTGGCCCAGTCTGCGGGATCGTTCATAACGTCCTCGTAGTGCATCTTGACGGCCTTTGCCATGCCGATCGGCATGTCGAAGACGTCGATGGTGACGACGGGCCTGTTGGGCATTGCAGCGTCGAAGAAGAAGGGCATCGCCTTCTCGCCGCCGATCTTGATGACGTGACCTCTCGATCCGCCATCGGCCTTGGTGGCTCCGAGCTGGACCTCCTCGATCGGAGTCTTCCAGGTCTTGTCGGTGCCCACCGAGAACTTGGCGCTCTTGAGAGTGTCAGGTATCTTGAAGGCCGGAATCGCGGGTGCTGCCTTGGCCAGCTCTGCAGGTGCGGGCGATATGGCCTGAGCCACCGCCACCGGCTGAAGCAGGCTGTCTACAGGATAGCCGAAGGCTTTGGCCATGTTGACCAGCTGGACCGCTACTTTTGCTACCTCTTCGCCGAAGTAATATGCGAAGAGAGGGCCAACGCCGCCAGCTCCAGCGTCGATCTCCAGTTCAATGTCCCCCTCGATGGTGACGCCTTCGAGGGACTTTACGTCCATTTCCGCAAGTTTCTTATTTAAGTCGGATATGCTTAGTTTCTCTCCCATGTTGATCTCCCCTCATAGACCGATCTCTTTGATTATCTGCTCCTCCACTTCCACCACGGCAGGAGAGTCGTCTGGCAGGCCGACCAGCGGGTCGCCCACCAGATCGAGGCGAGCTACGTTCTCATCGTAGGGAATCATGCCGATAACCTTAAGGCCCAGACCGCTCGCAACCTTGAGGATCTGGTCTTTGGATAGATCGCGAACCTTGTTCGCTATTACGTAGAGGTGGTTGTACTTCAGATCCAGCTCTTCGGCGAGCTGTCTGATCGTCTCTGCGGTCTTGAGCCCTCTCCGGGATTCGTCGGTGACAACGATCAGCGAATCAACCTCGGAGATGGTCTTGCGGCTCAGATGTTCAAGCCCCGCCGGAGAATCCACGATGACCAGGTCATAGTCATCAATGGTCTCGTCCATGATCCCCTTCAGCAGAGAGTTGAGATAACAGTAACATCCGGACCCTTCCGACCGGCCCATCACCAAAAGATCGTATCCGTCCTTTTCAAGAAGCGCTTCGAATATCTTCGCCGCAAATAACTGCTTCTTGTCGTAATCTGGCGGCAGCGAGATCCGAGAATCCTGAATCTCCTCCCTTATGTCTCCCACGGTCATCTCCACGTCATCCCCCAGCGCGTCTGCAAGGTTCGCGTCAGGATCGGCGTCTATGGCCAGGATGGCGGGTTTTTCGCCTCTCTTCAGGAGAGTCTTGATGATCATCGCGGTGACCGCGGTCTTGCCGGTGCCGCCCTTTCCGGTTATCGCAATTACTTTCCCCACGGTACTAGCCTTCTACTTGCCGCTCTTCGGCTTTATGACGACTTCCTTGATGGATATGTTGGCGCCTCTCAGCTCCAGGACCATCCCGCCAGATCCGCCCGCAGGCATCGCAAAGGCGGGAGCTGCTCCTCCCACGGGTGCGGCTGCGGCAGGGGCTGCTGCCTCAGGCTCCTTCTTCTTCAGCTTAAGTGATAACTTCTTGCCAGCCATAATAAACTCTCCCTCTCGTATTCTCCCTAATCCTTTTCGAAACCAACCGTCACGCCGGAGGCGTGACGATCAGGACAATCCCTCTCACTTAAGATATAGGAGGGAAAAGGTGGACGCTCACTTGGCGAGCGTCACCTTTTCGATGGTAACCTTAGCGTCCTTTAGGACGAGCTTGATCCCGCCCGCCCCGCCTGCCGACATGGCAAAAGCGGGCGCGGCTCCTGCCGCCGCTGGTGCTGCTGCTGCGGCTGGTGCGGCTGCTGCTTCAGGTTCCTTCTTCTTCAGCTTAAGTGACAGTTTTTTGGCCATTCCTATAACCTCCTACACCCTCAAATACAGAGATACTATAAATTCTTACTCCAGTATGCCCTCGTCCTGCAGGTACTCGACGACCTGCATGAACTGGCCCTCGCTCATGTTCAGCTTCGCCTTGATGGCGTCGACATCGATGTCTCCGCCGGACTCCTCGATGAATGAGATGACCGCATCCTCGAACTCGGAGGGGTCCTCGATCTTCCATCCGTCAGATACCTGCTTGCCGTCGACCTTCCTCTCGACACCGTCGACGACCGGGTGGTCGACCTTCAGCAGGAACGCCTTCAGAGCCGCAAGGTCAGTCGCGTTCTCCTCGGTTGCGATCTTGTCGAACATGTCGGCATCGATCCCGTCCTTCACCCTCTCCTTAAGCTCCTTTGGCATCCAGACGATCCGTCTCCATCCGCCGTCGGCCTGGAGGAACTTGGGCGAGAAGTAGTAGAGCAGGCCCATTCCGAGGAAACCGACTACCTGCTTTCCGCCGCCAGCCTGGCCGGCCATGGTGGAGAAGGGAAGACCGTTTGGTGTCGGGCTCTTGAAGTCACGGTCGACTATTCCGATCCCGTCAACCTCGGGCATGTAGAACCCGATCGTCTCGAAACAGCCGCAGGATGTGTGGGGGGCGTCGAAGAATGTGTACAGAGCCATCCTGTCGTACTCGCCGCCGGACCGCGAGGCCGCCATCTCGTTTACCGACTCGTACTCGCCGGCGATCTCGTCGATGACTCCAGTCTTGGGTATGGGGAACTGGGGACCCTCGGGGTCGACCTTGGCTGCGGCACGGCCGTCGAACCAGGTGATAGCACCGCAGAGGGATGGTCTGTCGGGAGTGACGCAGCAGGCGCTCGTCGGCGCGAAAGCCTGGCAGAGAGTGCACCCGTAGAATACGTCAACCTCTTCGTCGTGTAGCCCCTTGGCACGCTCGTCTCGAGCACCGTACTTGGCGTGAGCCTGCTCGAGCCCCTTGGCCACCTCTTCAGGGGAGGTCAGGACGATGGCTTCCATCTTCTCGATGAATGGCATCTCGGCCTTGTAGAGGTTCATGACGTTCTTCATGATCTGTTCCCAGGAGGTGACTCCCGCCTTCTTGAGGTCGAGGCCCGCCCTCATCCAGATGGCGTCCCTCTGGTTCAGGTGCATGAGGCCGTGGACGTAAGAGAGAAGAGCGTGGTTACGCCTCTCGATGATCGACTCGAGGTCGGGCTCGATAAGCTCGCCGGCAACCTTGAAGATCATGCCGAAGGGGATCGTCTTCCCCTCTTCGATCTCGCTGATATCGGGACCCTTGATGGTGACCTTTCCGTCCTCGATCTCGTCCATCGACGCAGCGATGGAGAGCTCAAAGCCGTCAGCCTTGGGACCGCCCATCTCTACCCAGATGTCGCCTTTCCTGATCCGCTCCCCCTCGTACATGGGGGACATGTCCAGTTCGATTTCTTCTGCCATTTCTACAACTCCGTTTTTCTAAAAAGAAAAAATAAAGTTCATGCCGTCAGCTTTGCTATTACCTCGTCTACAGCCTCGTGGTACTTCTCCGGCTCGAAGGCCAGGTTTCCGAAGGTCATGTCGGCGTTGACGTGGTAGTACCGGTCGATGGAGACCCTCTTGATGTCCCTGTTGAAGTTCTTGAGCGCAGAGAACATGGCGCTGGCGAACTTGTAGAAGATCCCCATGAATATCACCACATCGTACTGGCCCTGACCGTCCAGCCCCTGCCAGTCCTTGAACCGGAGGTAGTTGGTAAGCGGGTGGAGCCCGATCATGGTGACGTTCTCGGTGTAGCCTCTCTCGACGAAGCCCTTGATGGAATGGGCTGTGGCTGCTATGGGGATGCCGGCCTTTCCCATCGCTATCGCCTTGTCGAACATCACGGGGTCCTCGAAGAGCTCTGCCCCGACGACGAGGAGGGGCCTCTTCGCCTTCTTGACGATGGCGCCTATGACCGCGGTGTTGTAGGCCTTCGCCATCTCAGGCCCGGGTATCTGGGCCATCTCAAAGGGAACTGCATTCTTGGTAGTGTCGACTGCCATTTTTATCGCCTCCTCACTTCTTCGCCCTGATCTTCCTCTCGATGTTCGTCGGGTCGAAGCTGACATCAGACTTCCTGATGGGACCGCTCAGAATCGCCTTCCTCTTCCAGTCGATCTCCCAGCCGTACTTCGACTCCAGCTCCTTCATCATATCCTCCTTCCACTTGAGGGGGAGGTCTGAGGCGTGGCGGACGTAGATCGGCCAGTCTGGAGGCAAGCAACCGAAGTACTTCATCGAGATGTCGCAGTAGTGGGTCAGCTTGATCATCCTGCCCGAGTTGTTGTCGCTGGGCCTGAAGCAGAGCTTCGCCATCATCAGCATGCACTCTTCGACCGACTCGGCGACGTAGAGGAGGTGCTCAGGAGCGGGCTCGCAGTAGACCTTCGAGCCGTCTCGGGCGTCGATGATCTCCCAGTCCTCCTTCTTGTCGGTCCTGCCGAGGAATGCCCGGCGGTACATGACGCTGTGGGACTGGACTACGGCCGGTACGCCAAGCCTGTTGAACCCGGTGGCGATGGAGGCTGCCTTCTGAGAGTACGCACCCCAGGCGACACCGCATGCTCCCACCTTGGAGAGGATGTAGTCGGCGATGTCGTCGTAGTTCGCCCTCTCGTTCCTACCGGCGAAGATCGTCGCCACTTTGATGCCGGCGCCGTGGAGGTGAGCGTTGGAGACGCAGCTTCCTATGTTGCAGATGTTTCTGCCGTCGAAGCCTCCTGGGAACTGCTCCCAGATCGTCTTGCCGTCCTCGTCAGTGTAGAGGGACATGTCCATCGCCATGCAGCCTGTGGCCGCCACGATGAAGCCCCTGTCAACGAACTCGCGGGCGATGTCGTAGCACTCTTTGGTGCCGTTCGGGTAGTTGCCGCAGCCGATGATGGCGATGACCCCGGGGATAGTTCCGAGAACCAGAGGTGCGCCGACGCGCCTGATCTCCGTGTCCTTGACCGGACCTCTTCCTGCCCTCATCTTGAACTTCTGGTTTCGGATGTACTCCTTGTTGGCGTAGGCGTAGAGGCTGAGGATCGGTATATCCTGGGGACAGACCTGCTCGCACCTCCGGCAGCCGACGCAGATCTCGTAGGTCGAGCTGAGGGGCTCGAGGTTGCCCTTGGCCGCAGCCTGGACGACGTCGCCTATCTTGATGTGGGGCGGACAGACGAACTGACAGGAGTGGCAATAGGTACAGGACTCGGCATACTTCTTGAACTCCTCATCAGATAGGAAGGGGTCTGCCTCGCGGATCTCGGCCCTCTTCGGCTTGACGGCGATCGCCGTCTTGACGCCGACCTCTCCGGCCTTCACCGGATCGAGGACGACGACGCCGGGCATCCTGAAGTTCACCAGGTCGTCGACGATCTCGTCTACGGGATCGTTCGTCCTGTCGGGGAGGCCGAGCATGATCTTCTCGTTGGTGGCGATCAGGGGGATCTTGTACTTCTCAGCATCGACGATGGCGTCGGTCCAGACGCACTGTTCATCGACCATGATGCAGTCCATGCAGTCGCCCCGGACCATCTTCCTCCACCAGCCGATGGCTCCGGCGATCTTGGCCTTCGTACCGACCATCCTGTACTTGTCGTTGAACTCCTTGTCGGGGTGGCCGATACCCTCGCAGATCCTGGTGTTGTCGATGGCCGTGCAGCATACGCCGCCGATGTCGACCTTGTCCCAGAGCTTGTTGTCCTCGGTGTAGAACATCGCCTCTGCGGATCCCGCCAGGTTGTGGCCGTAGGTGATCAGGATCGCCTTGTTCTTGTCGAGGGTCCCCATCCCACACTCCACCAGGGGGGCGTCCTCGTCCCCTCTCGGCATGTCGTAGGCCACGATCTGGATCAGATCAGAGACCTCTTTGCCGAGGGAGTCGAGCATCCCGGCGTGGAGGGATTTGGACTCGAAGTCCAGGTAGCTTCCTTCCTGACCGGTGTGAGTGCAGGCCAGAAGCTGGGAGACCTGCTCCTCGACGTAGCTCAGAACCGGACCGAAGTCCTTGAGGGTCTTGGGCTTGATGCCGGCTATCGTCCTGACCAACGGCGCGTCCACCAGGATCTCGTCGCCCATCTTGAAGGGGAGGTCGCCGAACTTGTCCAAACACCAGTGGTAGAGATGTCGGCCGTGGGCGGCGTGAGCCGTGGTGCCCATGAGGACCGCCAGGAGGACGATCCTGCCCTGCTGAGCTGCCTGGTCTATGCCGCAGGCTCCCCTCTTGTTCCCGGTCAGGTCGCAGGGACCGTAGGTACAGAGGGTGCACCGATCACAGATCGGAGAGTAGAACACCTTATACCGGTTAATCAGCTTGAAGTCCCAGTCTCGAAGCGTGGCGATGCTCGGGTAAGGGAACGGGCCCATGGGCTGGTCCCACTCCTCCACCTCCTTCACTACCGCGCCGATGTTGATCTGGACATTCTGCATGTCCTCAACGGCAAAACTGCCTTCCATCTTATCCATGCTTGACCTCCTTCTATACTCTGGTTTGCTCGGTAGTCGCATGTAGAAGATAAAACCCTTTCGGATTGCCAACTAATATAATGAGAATATTATTGTTCAGATTATTGATTAGAACACATATACATTTAAGTTTGTGAAATCGTGACGGTAATTTAATGCTAAAAATTAAGGATTATGTTTTGACATAGTTAAATCCAATGAAATTGATAAAAATCCACTCAAATTGAAACCAATCCGCCAGGTTGAAATGGAGAAAGGCTGGAGAGGAAGGCGGTTCATGATGCATATCAGAAAAAGCTTCGCGGAGGCCGAGGCCTGCCACCACGGTGGAAGGATAAGGGCGAAAGCCTCCAGCCGAAACCTCAACCAGGAGAACCTCCTGGACTATAGCGCCAACATAAACCCTCTGGGCCACCCCCCCCTGGATGACCTGATCCTCCGGGAGATGAAGAGCGTGGGCCATTATCCGGACAACGATTATCTCGATTTCAGGAGGGCGGCGGCAAGGTTCGTGGGGGTTGACCCGAAGAACGTCATCCCCGGAAACGGCTCCTCGGAGCTGATGAGGCTCTTCGCCGAGGCCCTGATCGAGGATGGGGAGAAGGTCATCATCACCGAACCTACCTTCGGCGAGTACGAGGCCCAGTCCCGCCTCTTCGGGGCGGAGATCGTCCACGTCCCAAGAGGCATTAAGGAACTGATAAGTCCGAAGGATTTTCTCGGCGACGATCTCCTGGAGGAGGCGAAGGCTGCCTTCATCTGCAACCCCAACAACCCCACGGGGATCCTCCTCCCAAGGTCAGAGATCGCAGGACTGGCCGAACGTTGCGAGAGGGCCGAGACCTTCCTCTTCGTCGACGAGGCGTTCATAGAGCTGTCGGACCCGGACCAGACTGTGGCGGATATGGCGCCGAGGACCGAGCACCTCTTCGTCGCCAGGTCCCTCACCAAGTCCTTCGGAGTTCCGGGGATAAGGCTCGGGTTTGGGGTTGCAGGAGACCGTCTCGCAGACGTGATGAACAAAACCCGGCTCCCCTGGAGCATAAGCTCCCTCGCCTCGGCGGCCGGAGCTTATCTTCTTGCCCAGGACGACCACCTGGCCAAGAGCAGGCAGGTCATAAAAGAGGAGCTGCGGTGGCTCACTGCAGAGCTCGTGCGGCTCGGCCTCGATCCGGTGGATAGCTCCGTCAACTTCATCCTGGTGGGGCTGGAGCCCGCGGGGATCCGCTCCTCTGAGCTCGTCGAGAGGATGGAACGGGAGAGAGTTCTCGTGCGGGACTGCAGGTCCTTCGGCCTTGGGGAGGATTACGTCCGGGTGGCAGTGAGAAATAGAATGGAGAATGCGAGGCTGGTCGCCGCCCTGGAGAAGGTGCTCGGATGGAGAGGTTGAGCTGCGATCGGTACCCCTGCCATTTTCCAGACCAGGACTGCACCTTCTGTTTCTGTCCCTTCTACCCCTGCAACGACGAGAGGACCGGGGGTCGGGTGGCCAACGGCGAGTGGTCGTGTGACCAATGCTTTGTCATCCACAGGCCCGAGGTGGCGGAGAGGGTGATGGGGGGGCTGGTCCGGGGCGATGGTCTCGACGAGATCTGGAAAGAGGTGGAAGAGCTGCTATGACATGCAAAGATGGCCTAGGTCTGAAAGAGGGGGGGAGCTGAAATGATCTCAGAGACCGTCTCTATGATCACCGATGCGCTCCATCTCGTTCCCGAGCCTCTGACGGTACTCCTTCTTGCGATCGGTATAGACCTGGCGTTGGGTGAGCCGCCCGCCAGGGTCCATCCGGTGGTCCTCGTAGGAAGGCTGATAGGTTTCCTGAAGGGGCGGGCGAGGCGGACGAGAGGATGGGGCGCGGCGATCGCCCTTCTGGTCATCCTCTCGTCGGCGGGAGCCGGCCACCTTCTGATCGCTGCCGGGGACGTTATTGGCTTCGGCCTGAAAGTCCTCGTCTCGGCATACCTCCTCAAGTCGACGATAGCGATA
>JAXGJB010000017.1:0-46716 GCA_040770465.1 Methanothrix sp.
ACATCGCTGGTGGCTGCACCAGAGTCGCCACAGAATGCTGGAGTCAACGTTCGATGGACGGCGACGGCTGCCGACGACGAGGACGCCGTCTACTTCAAGTTCGTCCTGGACGGATCGACGGCAAAGGAATGGTCAACTGAAGGGTACTGGGAATGGGATACGTCTGAAGTCGCTCCCGGTGACCATGCGGTCACAGTTCAGGTCAGAGACGGTCAGCACGAGGGCGAGTACGACGGATCGGTCGACTCGATATTCACGATCACGGCACCGAACAACCCGCCTGTGGTGAGGGCGCTTACAGCTTCACCAGAGTCGCCACAGAATGCTGGAGTCAACGTTCGATGGACGGCGACGGCTGCCGACGACGAGGATCCTGTCTACTACAAGTTCGTCCTGGACGGAGCGACGGAGAAGGACTGGTCAACTGAAGGGTACTGGGAGTGGGATACTTCTGGAGCCTCACCTGGCGACCATCGGGTCACAGTTCAGGTCAGAGACGGTCAGCACGAGGGCGAGTACGACGGATCGGTCGACTCGATATTCACGATCACGGCGCCGAACAACCCGCCTGTGGTGACATCGCTGGTGGCTGCACCAGAGTCGCCGCAGAATGCAGGTGTCACAGTCAGATGGACGGCGACGGCCGCCGACGACGAGGACCCTGTCTACTTCAAGTTCGTCCTGGACGGGGAGACGGCAAAGGAATGGTCGAACGAAGGGTACTGGGAATGGGATACGTCTAGAGCCTCACCTGGCGACCATCGGGTCACAGTTCAGGTCAGAGACGGGCAGCACGAGGGCGAGTACGACGGATCGGTCGACTCGATATTCACGATCACGGCGCCGAATAACCCGCCGGTGGTGACATCGCTGGTGGCTGCACCAGAGTCGCCGCAGACCGCTGGTGTCACAGTCGGATGGACGGCGACGGCTGCCGACGACGAGGATCCTGTCTACTTCAAGTTCGTCCTGGACGGGGAGACGGCAAAGGACTGGTCAACTGAAGGGTACTGGGAATGGGATACGTCTGAAGTCGCTTCCGGTGACCATGCGGTCACAGTTCAGGTCAGAGACGGGCAGCACGAGGGCGAGTACGACGGATCGGTCGACTCGATATTCACGATCACGGCGCCGAATAACCCGCCTGTGGTGACATCGCTGGTGGCTGCACCAGAGTCGCCGCAGACCGCTGGCGTCACAGTCAGATGGACGGCGACAGCTGCCGACGACGAGGACCCTGTCTACTTCAAGTTCGTCCTGGACGGGGAGACGGAGAAGGAATGGTCAACTGAAGGGTACTGGGAATGGGATACGTCTGAAGTCGCTCCCGGTGACCATGCGGTCACAGTTCAGGTCAGAGACGGGCAGCACGAGGGCGAGTACGACGGATCGGTCGACTCGATATTCACGATCACGGCGCCTCCAGAGGACATCACCGAGCCTGTCGAAGAGGTCACTGTTCTTGCCCTGAACATCTCCGGGGTCAAGTTCAACGATCTGAACGGCAACGGCTTACAGGATGACGATGAGCCCGGCCTTCCAGGCTGGACGATAACCCTCGTTGCTCCGGACGGGACCGAGACATCGACGACGACCGCTGACGATGGATCGTACAGGTTTGAAGGTCTGGCTGCGGGATCATACACCATCAGCGAGGAGTCCCAGGACGGCTGGACCCCGATCGCTCCAGATACCGGGTCACAAACGGTGGATCTCGCCGAGGCGGACGCCACCGATGTCAGCTTCGGGAACGCGATCTCTGAAGCGCCTCCGGTGAACATCACCGAGCCTGAAGAAGAAGAAGAAGAAGAGGTCACTGTTCTTGCCCTGAACATCTCTGGGGTCAAGTTCAACGACCTGAACGGCGACGGCGTCAGAGATGCTGATGAGCCTGGCCTGCCGGGCTGGACGATAACCCTCGTTGCTCCGGACGGGACCGAGACATCGACGACGACCGCAGAAGACGGATCGTACAGGTTTGAAGGTCTGGCTGCCGGATCATACACCGTCAGCGAGGAGTTCCAGGACGGCTGGACCCCGACCGCCCCGGATACCGGATCCCAGACTGTGGATCTCGCCGAGACGGACTCCACCGATGTCAGCTTCGGGAACGTGGAGGAGGCCAGGCCCCCTGAGGCGCCGACAAGGAACATCACAGGGGTCAAGTTCAACGATCTGAACGGCAACGGCGTCAGAGATGCTGATGAGCCTGGCCTGGCCGGCTGGACGATAACCCTCGTCGCTCCGGACGAGACCGAGACATCGACGACGACCGCTGAAGACGGATCTTACAGGTTTGAAGGTCTGGCTGCCGGATCATACACCGTCAGCGAGGAGTTCCAGGACGGCTGGACGCCGATCGCTCCGGATACCGGCTCCCAATCAGTGAATCTGTCCGATGCGGACGCTGCAGATGTCAGCTTCGGAAACGCGATCTCTGAAGCGCCACCCGAGAACATCACCGAGCCTGAAGATGATGATGATGATGAGGCTACTCCGCTTGCCCTTAACATCTCAGGGGTCAAGTTCAACGACCTGAACGGCGACGGCGTCAGAGATGCCGATGAGCCCGGCCTTGCCGGCTGGACGATAACCCTCGTCGCACCTGACGGGACCGAGACATCGACGACGACCGCCGACGACGGATCGTACAGGTTCTCCGGCCTGATGACCCGGGGCACCTACATGTTGAGCGAAGTTCCCCAGACCGGCTGGTCCCAGACCGCGCCGGCGAACGGAATGGTGACCATGGCCAACGCCGACGTGACAGACCTGAACTTCGGAAACATGGCTGCAACCTTCCGCATCTCGGGGAGGGCGTTCAAGGATCAGAACGGAGACGGTACTGACGACGGCGAGCCCGGCCTGGCAGGCTGGACCGTCAGGCTATCAAGGCCGGACGGAACCGAAACGACAGCATCGACCGACGAGGGCGGATTCTACAGGTTCGAGGGACTGACTCCCGGAACCTACGAGCTGAGCGAAGTTCTCCAGGAAGGCTGGACCCAGACCGCTCCGGCTGACGGATCATACACGGTCAACCTTACAGAGACCGATGTCATGAGCAGAGACTTCGGAAACAGAGGCAGCACCTTCTCCATCTCAGGCGTCAAGTTCAACGACCTGAACGGCAACGGGGCGAACGACGGCGAGCCCGGCCTGGCAGGCTGGACGATAACCCTCGTCGAACCGGACGGGACAGAGAGATCGGCGACGACTGCCGACGACGGATCGTACATGTTCGAAGGTCTGGCCGCTGGATCATACACTGTCAGCGAGGTTCTCCAGGAAGGCTGGACCGCAACCGCCCCGGCGGGCGGATCCTACTCCGTTGAGCTGAAGGATGCGGACGTGACGGACCAGGACTTCGGGAACTACGGCAGCCGTTCCATCTCCGGCACGAAGTTCTACGACCTGAACGGGAACGGGGTTAAGGACGCCGGTGAGGATGGCCTGGCCGGCTGGACGATAAAGCTTGAGCAAAACGGCAACGTCACCGACGTGGCCACCACCGCCGAGGATGGATCCTACTCCTTCAGCGAGCTTTCACCCCAAGAGTACACTGTGAGCGAGGTTCCCCTCGACGGATGGGTCGCTACGGCGCCAGCCAGCGGATCCCAGTCCGTCTCCCTGACAGACGAAGATGCCACCGGCATCGACTTCGGCAACCGGGGCAACCTCTCCATCTCAGGTAAGAAGTTCTACGACCAGAACGACAACGGAGCGCAAGACGAGGACGAGCCAGGGATTCCGGACGCCGAGGTGAAGCTGATGGAGGGCGCGAGGCTCATAACCACGACCACCACTGACGAGGACGGAACCTACACCTTCGAGAACATCGCTCCAGGCACTTACATCATAAACGACCCGCCACCAGGAGGCTTTGTCATGACCACCTCTTCCAGCATCACGGTGACCGTGACCTCCTCTGTGGTGATCAGCCAGAACTTCGGCCTGACCGGCACCCGCTCCATCTCCGGGATGAAGTTCTTGGACACCCACAACCTCGGGACCAAGGACGCTGACGAGACCGGCATATCCGGATGGGGCATCGTTCTGGACGGCACCACCACCTACGGCGGAATCCATGTGACCCTCAGCACCACCACGGGAACCGACGGATCCTACAGATTCGACGGCCTGGTTCCGGGGACGTACAAGATCAGCGAGCTCTCCAGGGGGCCGAGCTGGCACCAGACCTTCCCCTCCGGCGACGGATCCCATACGGTCACCATCGTGGGCAGTGACGTGACCGGAAAGGACTTCGGCAACAGCGTGGATGACAACTCGATCTCTGGGGTGAAGTACAACGACCTGAACGGCAACGGCAAGAGGGACCCCGACGAGCCCGGCATGGCCGGCTGGACGATCAAGCTCCTGGGAGCGGTCAACGACACCAAGGTGACCGGCCAGGACGGATCGTACATATTCACCGGCCTGAACTATGGGACCTACACCCTGCAAGAGGAGCCCCAGGCCAAGTGGACGGCGAAGGAGCCGAGCGGCGGATCTTACACCGTCACCCTTGATGCCGCCAACAAGTTCGCCGCGGGCAAGGACTTCGGCAACTACAACGCCAAACCGGTGATACAGTCCCTCAGTCCCAGCCCGGCAAGCCCGCGGAAGGTGGGCACACAGATAACATGGACGGCGACCGCCACCGATGCTGAGGGAGACCAGATCCTCTACAAGTTCCTCGTCAACGGGGTGGCAAAGACCGACTGGACCACAAACAACGTCTGGACTTGGGCCACCTCAGGCCAGGCACCCGGAACCTACAACGTCGAGGTCTGGGTGAAGGACGGAAAGCACTCCATACCCAAGCAGTGGGACGACAAGAAGAGCGTCTCCTTCAAGCTTGATCAAGCCAATCGGCCGCCGGTCGTCCGTTTCCTGTACACTGACAGGCCCAGCCCTCAGTACGCCGGGAGCTGGGTCAGGTGGACCGCAGCGGCCTGGGACCCCGACAGGGAGCCGATCCTCTACAGGTTCCTTTTGAGAGGACGATCGACAGGATACGCATGGGTCGATATGACCGGCTGGACAAGAAGCAGCAGCTGGATCTGGAGGACATCGCCAGCCGACATCGGCCTGAGCGATGTGATGGTCCAGGTCAGGGACGGCCACCACGCGAGCCCTGCCGGCTACGATGACCGCGCCTGGTCAAACTTCCAGATCTTCGGGTACAGGCCCAACCAGCCGCCGATGATCACCAGCTTCTCGGCAACCCCATCTGGGGTCCAGACCGCCGGGACGACCATAAGGGTGACGGCGTCGGCAGTCGACCTGGATGGTGGTCCGGTCTATTACAAGTTCCTCCTGAAGGGACCGTCCACTGGTAACCTCTGGAGAACGGTCCAGGACTGGTCCACGGCCAACGCCTGGACCTGGAGGACCACCACCCTTGATGCGGGCCAGAGTCAGGTCGAGGTGAGGGTCCGGGACGGATTCCACGCGCCCCCCAGCGGGTGGGATGATTCGGCGGGGACCTACATCACCATAAAGGGGAGACCCACGCCACCGAACCAGCCGCCTTACCTGAGCGGCCTGGCGCCGAACAAGGCGAGCCCCCAGAAGGAGGGGACGTCCATCGTATGGACGGCGACAGCTTCCGATTCCGATGGTGACACCCTCCTCTACAAGTTCTGGCTGAAGGGACCCTCCACAGGCAATGCCTGGACGGTAGTCCAAGAGGGCACAAGCAGAACATGGACATGGTCGTCGACCTACGGCGACGCCGGCCTCTACGACGTCTACGTCTACGTCCGGGACGGAAAGCATGAGCCGGCCGGCCGATACGACAGCGCCAGAGGATACGGAGACTACCAGCTCACCCCTGCCAACCGGCCACCGACGGTGACGGCACTGCTGCCGAACCCGCCGGGTCCCACGACTGCGGGATCGACCGTCGTATGGACGGCCTCGGCCTCCGATCCCGACGGTGACGCCCTCCAGTACAAGTTCTGGCTTAAGGGCCCCTCCACCGGGAACGCATGGACGGTGGTCCAGGACTGGAGCACAATCAGAACATGGACCTGGTCGTCGGCCTACGGCGACGCCGGCGAGTACAACCTCTACGTCTACGTACGGGACGGAAAGCATGAGCCGGCTGGCCGGTACGACAGCGCCGTGGGCTACAGCGGCTACCAGCTCGTCAGCCGCGGTGGGATCTATCAGCTCACCTCCGGGATCGTGATCGAAGACAGACCCTCACTGGTCAGCTCTGCCGCGGGTCACCTCCTCGCCTACCAATCCTGGGAGACGGGTGCCTTCTACAGCGGGGACATATTCCTCAAGAAGTTTGATCTCGGCTGGAGCCAGACGGAGACGGTTCAGGCCACCGGAGATACGGCCTACCAGGACACTCCGTCGGCGATCTACGCCGACGGATACTACTACGTCGCCTACGTCTCCGACGAGATGGGAAGCTGGGACATCTTCGTCAAGAAGTATGACGCGGATCTGTTCCTCATCGAGACCCGGAGGCTCACCACCTCCGCAGAGGACCAGGACCGTCCGTCTCTCATAAAGGTGGGCAACAACTTCTACCTCGCCTACCAATCCTGGGAGACGGGACCTGCCTTCGGCGGCGACATCTTCATCGAGCGGTTCAACTCCGCCTGGACGTCGACGGGAAAGGTGAGGGTGACCACCGAGACCAGCTACCAGGACCGGCCGTCCATCGCCCGCGGAGACGATGACAGGATCTACGTCGCTTACGCCTCCGAGGAGTCTGGAAACCGGGACGTCTTCGTCAAGAAGTTCGACCTAAACCTCAACATCCTCGATAAGAAGAGGATTACCACCAGCTCGTCGGCCCAGGACTACCCATCCCTCATCTGGCAGAACGGGGAGTTCGACCTGGTCTACAGCTCCGACGAAGGAGGAAGCTACGACCTCTACCTGGAGAGGTTCAACCCCAGCTGGGGCCTGATCGATAGGGCAAGAGTCACCGGAACCCCCGGCGACGAGATATGGCCGGCCCTCTCTTACAGCCCCTCCGACGGCTTCGTATGGGTGGCTTACGTCCTCCAGGAAGGCGAGGCAAGCGACATCTTCGTCCAGCCCGCAAGGCCCCTGGACGAGATGCCGTCATGCTGGGCGGCGATGGACTTCAACGCCAACTCGGCCTACAGCCCCTACGCCCTCACCTTGCGGTTCTATGGACCGACGGGAGCCCTCACCGACCCCTCGAGCTTGAGGCTGACCTGGAGCCCCGCTGACGCTGTCCTCACCAGCAGCACCCTCCAGAGGGTCTCGACGGGAACTTACGTCCTCGAGTCGAGGTTCGGGTCCGCGGGGTTGAAGACCTTCACCGTCAGCTCTTCCGTCTCCGGGTGCAGCGCCGAGTCCGCGGTGATGGTCCTGGTGACCTGATCAACCTCGAACCCGCCGACCAGAAAGAGAATAGATCGGCAGCGCAACTTCGCGCCGCCGATCCCGACATTTTTTGCGAGATCGGCGCGATCCGGCCAACTCCTCATCCCGCGTCTTTATGGCGGGGACCGGTCGAAGACCGTAACGTACAGCCTCTCGTTGTACTCTTGGATCGTCTTCAGGACGTCCCACGCGGCGTAGATGTAGAGGGCCAAAATTATGCAGACCAGGATATAGGTCGCGGCCCCGAAGGTCTCGCTCAGATCGAAACCCTGGCCGCCGATCAGCCCACCGGAGAAGATGGGCCCAAATCCCATGAGGGTGAGAAGGACGGCGAGGAGGACGACATCAGCCAGGATCAATATCACGCCCTTGACCGCCTTCCCCCCGTAGATCAGGCCGGTCCCACCAAATAAAAAGACGACCAAGAGCAGTCCCACCACAGGCTTCTTCCTCTCAAGCTCGTAGAACATCGTCTTCTCCATCTCCGGCATCTTCTGGGCGTTCTCCCATATTATCTGGAACTTCTCGTCTTCTCTCATGCTAAAGGCCTCGGTCTTAATGAGTCAGCTCGATTTAAAGGTTAGAGCGTTTCCTCAACCTACGAAAAGTATTTTAATAACATTATGCGTAACTGATATATAACTACAATATATATCAACTAACGGGTCAAATTGATGAGGGAGACATGTTAGCCCTTGCAGCCACCATCACAGGTATCATTATCACGGGGTACTCCGCATACAAGATCCAAGATGCCCGAAGGGGAGAGGGTCGAAAGCTGCGGGACATGGAGGTGTTGAGGCGGCTCAACGTACCTCCAAAAAAGCAGGTTCGAGCATGGGGCTTCCTCCTGGCCCTGGGCCTAGTCCTCCTATCGCCGGGATTGGGCTTTCTCCTATCCTGCGATCAGACAACAAGCGACGGTGGCGTCGGCGAGTGCTCGAATCTGAGGGCGACCCCATCGGGAAGCCCCATCATGGCCCCCCCCTCTGAGAAGCTGGACAAGACTCCAAGAACCTTCGATGACGACGGATCGAATGGGAGGACGGTGACCATCGGCGGATCCTCCGGAGGCGGCGGTGGTGGGGGAAAGAAAGCGTCCTCCAGTGGCGGCAAAACCACCTCGTCCACCACCTCTACAGAGACGACCACCAATTCCGGAGATGTTCCCGATGATAAGGCCAGTTATTCCGGCGGCGGAGGTTCGACCTCTCGAGTATCCGATGCCGAAGAGACCCCGGTGATCTATAAAGCGGATCCAGCTTCCGATCTCCCGTTGACGGGAACAGATTCGGAAGAAGGAGTGATGGAAGAAGCCGACGAATCGGAGATGAAGACCGGCGAGCAGGCGTCTCCGACCAGACCTCAGAACGACGGAGACGAGTCCGAAAGGCCGGCCGAAATGACCTCTTCCGACGGAGGATCGGAGCTTCCAGTGGCCTCCATTGAGGCCGAAGCTGCGGCTCCCGAGGCATCGAAGGAATACGTCGCCGTCGGAAACCCCGATGATTATGTCTCCGGTGGCAATCTCCCCAATGATGATGTCCACGCTGATGATGATGTTGATGTCCTCGGTGGCGATCTCCTCGATGAAGGTGTCCCCGTTCAAAGTGATATCAGGATGGACGAAAACCCCCTCAAACCTGATTGGACGGAGACCGAATCCGCTACCATCGATGCTGCGCGAGAGAAGAGATCGGCTCCGAACGCATCCAGGCAAACGGCTGCTGAAAGCCTGGCCGGATCGTCCTCTGCTGAGGTTCTGATGGATCAGGTCGTCCTCGATACGGGCCCTGAAGAGAGCACGCTCCGAGCAGGCTTTGAATCGGCGGAGATCGGATCCGAATTCCAGGCCACCTCCGATCTGAGCGACTCAGAATTTGAGAGGGAGCTGCCGAAGGCTGCTGCTCCACCCTCCGAGGGCATCGATCCTGCCGAAGCGGCCGCCGGGAACGACTCGGAGGGGGAGGGGGGGGCTATAAGCAGCATCACCGATCCGGCCGAAGAGACGGACCCTGAGATCGGCCTGTTGGAGACGAACGCCACCATCGATGAGGGCAAAAAGCTGGAATTCAATACGGAGATGGCCGGATCGGGCAACGCTTACCCGTCCGGAAATAACTCATCATCGAAGCTGGAAGGCGCCTCAAACGAATCCGGGGAGGAACCGGAGCTCGAAGTCTTCAGCCAAATGCTCGATTTCGACGAAGAGTTCGAAAATTTTGCATCGTTCACCCAGCCCGAAAAGGAAATCGAGAGGAATTACACCTCAAGCTCGGTGACGCGCATGGAATTTGAAAAGATCGATCTCGGATCAGACCGCCGCGGGGGATTAGGTCTGACCCCCACCAGCCCTGTTTAGTGACAAAAAGGGTGGCGCGGACTGACCGAAGCAAAAGTTGGCTTGCCAGGTCCAGGATGATATCAAAAATGAAGTTTGAAAGGGCGCCAGCCCCTGGTGCGAAGAGGGTCAGATCCCAAAAGGCAAAGGTCGTAGTATTGCTCACGCTCCTCTTTTCCCTCCTACCCCTATGCCAAACGGTGGATGGGGAGGATCTATCCGTCCGCGACTGGCTGGAGATGGGAAACGCCCAGGCCAACCGGGGCGAGTACGAGGAGGCCATCGCCAGCTACGACCGGGCCATCGCCCTCGACGCTTACATCCCCGACCTCTGGTACAACAAGGGCCTCGCCACAAGCAGCCTGGGAAGATACGAGGATGCCCTATACTGCTACCATCGGGCGTCAAACCTGGAGCCCTTCGACCCCGAGATCTGGCTTGCCAGGGGTGCCGCCCTCTCAAGTCTGGGCAGGTACGAGGAGGCCCTCGATAGTTACGATAGGGCGGTGCAGTTCGACTCCGAGAACGCAGACGCCTGGAACAATCGAGGTACCGTCCTCGCCAGGCTTGGCCGGTATGAGGATGCCCTCGACAGCTACGATCGCGCGGTGGAGCTCGAACCAGAGGATGCCGACGCCTGGAAGAACAGAGGCACCGTCCTTGCCAGGCTCAGCCGTCACCAGGAGGCTCTGGACTCTTACGACCGAACGATCGAACTCTGGCCGGAGGATGCCGACGCCTGGAACAACCGGGGTTCCGCCCTTCAACAGCTCGGCAGATATCAAGATGCACTGGACAGCTACAACCGGGCCATAAGCATAGATCCCTTCCACGAGTACGCCTGGCACAACAAGGGGCTTTTAGTCCCCACCCTCGACGACGATACCGAAGAGGCCTTCGCCCTATCGAGAGATAGGATCTACGTCGAGGCTGAAACAGAGACCGCGCCCCTCGTCGCGGATGAGAACTCCGCCTTCAGAGATGAAAAGGAGAACGAGAAGCTTCCGGGCTGGAGGGTCCTTCTGGTGATGGCGGCGATCCTGGCGGCAGGACTTCTCCTGAACTTGGGGGGGAAGGGGAGGGCCTTATTTCCGAAGATTCTCCAGTCATCCCTCAGCAGGCTCGTTATATTCGGTGATCGATCCCTCAAAAGGCGTTGATTATGAGAACTATCCTCCGAACTATCCTCATCTTGACCCTCGTCGCGGCCTTCGCCTCGGCAGCCCCCGACGAGGCTGATGGGACGGTGGTCGCCGTCATCAGCGGCGACGTCTTTGAGATCGCCATCCTCCATGCAGATCCTCGAATCGGATCTGGGGTGGAGACGGTCAGACTGGCAGACTTGAAGCTTCCGCCTGCCGAATCGGCTGAAGGGGAGGCGGCAAGAGAGTTTGCTCGATCCCTCCTTTCGAACAGGACCGTCTCCCTGGACATCGACAACGATAGCGAAGACGGCCGAGATCACCTGGGAAGGCTCCTCTCTGTCGTCTACCTGGTGGACCCCGATGGTGGTGTCAATACCACCCACCCCGTGAACAGGATCCTGGTGGATTCGGGGTTCGCCGAGGTCGACGACTCTGAGGGCGACGAGTTCGATCCCGCCGACTGGTGGGCCTCCGATGGTCAGCTCTCGGAAGACGGTGATATCCGAGTGGTGATAAACGAGGTGGAGTCAAATCCCGAAGGAGGCGACGAGGATAACGAGTGGCTGGAGCTTTATAACGACGGGGCCGAGGACGCCGTCCTGGGGAACTGGACCCTGACCACGGCCGGCGGGTCGGAAGTATCCATCGAGCCGGGGACGATCCTTCCATCGTGGGGATTCCTGGTGGTGAGGGCCGACGGGTACTGGCTCCGAAACAGCGATGAGCTGGTGATCCTCAGAGACGAAACGGGCGCGGAGGTGGACAGAACCCCAGCCCTGGACGACGGTGAGAACGACGACAAGAGCTGGTCCAGATATCCCGACGGCGGGGATGATTGGGCCTTCGTTGAGGCGAGCCCGGACGGACCCACGCCCCCGCTGGAGGACTCGGAGACCGCCACTTACCTGGATGATGAGGATGAAGATGACAACTGGCTCCGATGGTCCGACCAATGCGACGCTTTCGGCCCGTGGGACGTCTCCGACTTCCTACAGTAGGAGATCTGAAGACGCTCGTACTCTGGGAGAGCCTCTGATCCGGTCCTACTCCAGCTCCCTCGCCCTCTCCAGCGCCTTCTCGGCCTCCTCGTCTCTATCGAGGGATTTGAGGGCCAGAGCCATGTTCCGCCAGGCGGTGGTGTACTCCGGGTAGATCTCCACCGCCTTCGCGAAGCACTCCACCGCCTCCTCGGGCCTCTTCAGGGCGATGAGACATACCCCCTTGTTGTTCCAGGTGTAGAAGTCGAAGGGGTCAATAAGCGTCGATTCGTCGTAGCATTCGAGGGCCTCCTGGTGAAGGCCCAGGTTGTCGAGGGCCGCGCCCTTGTTGTTCCAGGCCCTCCCCGCCCGCAACCCCAGGGGCCCCATCTCTATGGCCCGGTCGTAAGAGTCGGCGGCATCCTGGAACCTTCCGATGGTGTGGTAGGCGTAGCCCTTGACGATCCAGGATCTCGCATCTGAGGGATCTATCTCCAGGGCCCTGTCGGCGGACTTTAGGGCCTCTTCGGGGCGGTTCAGCTCGTTCAAGACGATCGCACGCCCCCGCCAGCTTCGAGGATGATCGGGATTCAAATCCAGAGCCGCCTCGTAAGATTCCAACGCCTCTTGGTAGCGAAGCGTCTTCCGGAGAGCCTCGCCAAGGAGGTACCGGGCCTCGACGAAAAGGGGGTCGATCTCGATCGCCCTCTCAAGAGACGCGGCAGCCTCCTCAAATTTGCCCGAGCTGTAGAAGGCAGCACCCTCCTTGTACCAATCGTCCGGATCTAACATGTGGTCACCGCCCCGATCGAAAAACAGCCAAAATATGGCTCCGCCATAGGGCGGGCTTTTGGGCCCGGTGATTGTTAAGCCTTTTCTAATTCAATCCGCAACCAAAACGATGCCAAAGGGGAGGAGAGAGTTCGATCATCTTCTGAGTTACATATTCCGAGATTCGGTTTGCAACATCACGGAGATCCAGAAGCGTCTCCTGGGCCCTTCCTGCAATGATCTTCACCAGCTCTTCGTCGCGAAGGCCGGTCCCTTCAAAAAGATCCCTCAAATGGGAGATCGAACCGGTGAGATAATCGAGGCTGAAGAACTTGAAGTAAAGGGCTGCAACGCACAATATCAGAAAGATCGCCAATAACCTTCGTTTCATACCTCTCTTCTTCCCCTTCCCACCTCCATCCGACCCCTCGACTGCCACCCTCTGTCGGACGCCCCTCTTTTCGGCGACGTTCCTCCTGAGCCTCTCTATCTCCCCCGGACCCCACAGCCTCACCCCGCGCCGTTCGGCCAGGTCCGCTGCAGACCTCGAAAATCCGGAAGAGGGCGAGACTATCACGCAGATGCTTCCAGGATACCTCTCCCGGGCTTTTGCGATCCCCTCGACCTCGGCATCGTCGATGGGGGCTTCCGATCTCCTGGAGCGGATGAGGTAGGCGACCTTGTGGCCCACCTCATCGGTTTTGGCGGCGATAATCTCCGATCCTCCGTCGTCAGATCTCGATATCTTGACGACATCGTAGCCGTTCAGCTCGATGAGATCGGAGAGGTCCTCCTCAAAACCGTCCCTTGACCCCGGCGGACTCAACCCTCTGGCCCCCGTTTCATCTTCAACCCCCAATATGAAGCTGTATTGAGATTATTTGACCTTTTCCCGCGGTTCAGTCAGCGAAGGGAGATCTATTGAGCCCCAAATAGGCCGCGAGACAAATAGCTTATATATTATGATATTCAATGGTTATTTATAGTTGGGCAAAGTCCGGCCTGGGCCCTTCAGCCGCCCTCGGGTCATCTGACGCCGCAACGATCCATTGGTCGGCCGGAGGGAAGAGCCCAATTACGGCAAGATATATATTGCCGGGCCGCAATGCGCTGTCCGCATGTACTCGGACGGTGGTGATGTTATATGAGTTCGATGCAATCTGAGATCGCCAGCCGTCTTGTCCAGTTCCTGGACCTGGACACGGATGGGAGAAGGCGTTTCGTTCTGGGAGTCATCCTGGAAGCGGGCGAAATCACTGTAAGCTCTCTATACAAGGCGGTCAAAGAGCAGTTCGAGACCTCGCGCAAAGTAGTGGCATCGCTGTTGGGCTACATCTGTTCGAAGCTTGGAATCCTCAGCGCGCACAAGAAATCCTACCGTTTGCCAACGGTTTACGTACTTAAAGAGGAGTACGCAGACCTGGTAAGATCCGTGCTCAGCGCCACCGCCGCCGCACCCAGCGATTCATGACCCACGTCAAGAGCGCTCCGAGAACCGCGACCACCCTGAAGATCAGATCCAAATCGGAATACTGGATCAGCCGATCAAAAGACCCCTACCTTGAGCTGATGCTTCGCCTCTTCCAGGACGAAAAGACGGCGCGGCGTGGAAGAGATTTTCTGAACATGGTGGAGGAGAGCCAGGAGAAGGGGGAACCCCTGAAGACCAGGGACTGGAAACGGATAATGGAAGATCTGGACGTCTCCAGGTCGGCCTTCTATTTCATGAGGAACAAACTTCTGGGAGCAGGGCTCATCGCCGTCAGGGCCGGGGAATACAGGCTCTCCGGAATGTTCAGCCGCGACCTCGCCGACATGTCCCGATGGTGGTGGACGGCGGTCATGAGAAACGACCCCGAAGCGCTGTAGAATTTTAGATTCCATTTTTGGATGCCTATCGAAGCGGACCGTCAGGGCACAGGTCAGATCCCCCACCCGCTACAGGGCGCAGGTGAGATCCTCCATCCTCTTCTCTATGGTCGTTACGATCCTGTCGTTTTCCATGTACTCCAGGCCGGCTCCGCAGAAGGGACATATGAAGTTGTTCTCGCTCGCCTCGTCGAAGACGAACCTGGCGCACCCGCCGACGCACGCGTAAAATATGTTGTTCTTCTCGTAGCTTAGCCGCTCATCAAGCTTTCTCAAAAGCTTTCTGACCTCCGACTCCAGGGCCCGATCGAGGTTGTCGACACATAATATCCAGAGGTAGGTCAGCCAGCCGCTTTCCGGATCCCTCTCCCTCCTGTACTTGGCAAGCCGGTGCTCATAGAGGAGGTAAAGCGTCCTCCGGACGGTGTTGAGGCTGATCCCCGTGATCTCCGCGACGTATTCGTCTGTGACCTCATCAGCGGGCATGCAGTCGACGATCTGGAGACCCTCGTCTCCAACGAGCTTTCTCAGGTATGCGCGATATATGGGATCCTCAATTAAAACCAACCGACCACCTCTCAATCCTCCCATCGGGAGGGTTGCAGTCATCGCAGAATTTCGCCACCATACTTTTCTTTATCGCGTTATATATGCACCCATCGCTTATAGCGATTTCCCTGGCCGGCTGTTGCCGGTTCTAAAAGATCGTCCCGGAACTATGACGAAGTCGGCAGCGCCTGGAGAGAAAGACGGGGATGGAAAGAAAGACGGGGATCAGGAGGAGAAGGATCAGGAGGGCTCCCTTCTCCCCGCCCGGATCCTCTCGACGAACCGCTCCTTCTTGGCGATGGCCCTCTCGGCGGCCCTGTCCACCTTATCCCTCATCTCGACGAAGTCCCGCTCCGGACCCGCATCCACCGCCTTCTTTATGGGGGTGTATGCCGACTCCCGGAACCGGGGCTCAAAGTCTTTTATCCCGTCTGGCGAATGAAGCTCGACCCCACGACCAGCCTCGACCCTTCCGATCCGGTCGATCTCGACGCCTGTGCTTCTGACGATCCTCATGATCTCTTCGGCGGAATCGGGGGGCGCGATTATCAGGAGGGCGTCTATCGAGACCCCCAGGTAGTCGATCTTGAGAGCCTCCAGCATCTCGAATACCTTCGGGTTCACAAGCCTCGCCATCCTCTCCTCCTCGAAGATGAGCTTCACCCCGGCGGTCTTCGAGATCTCCTTGGCGTCGCCCCTGATCCCGCCGTTGGTGACGTCGGTCATGGCGTGGATATCGACATCGACGTCCAGAAGGGCTGAAGCCGCTTCGAGGAACTTGACGTTGATCGTCTCGTCGACTACGTCGTGGCGGCCGTAGTAGAGAGCGGCGGAGCAGACCGTCCCGCCGCCTGCCCCCTCGGTCATGAGGATGACGTCTCCGGGGGCGGCGTCCTTCCTCGGCGATAGCCGATCCGAAACCCCCACCGCCCCGACGCAGCCGGTGAGCCGGTTTCCTATCACCATGTCCCCTCCGATCCGCAGGGTAGACCCGGTTATGAGGGGAACATTCGTCAGCTCTCCGACGGCCGCGATCCCCGCCAGGTGGTCGAAGAGGCGGCTTACGTCCCCGTCGTCGGCCAAGTGAATGTCTGAGAACATGGCAACGGGCCGAGCCCTCATCACCAGTATGTCACGAAGAGTGGCCCTTGTGACGTGAAAGCCGGCGAGAAATGGATAGTCGCTGAGCCGGGAGTGCATCCCGTCGACGGTGAGGACGATGTACCTGCCGCCGGCCTCGACGGCCCCCGAGTCGTCCAGCTGCCGGGAGTCGACGACGGCGTCCGTCTCCCCGATCACCTCGGCGATCTTCTCGTGGGCGTAAAAGTCGCCCAGACCCCTCGACCCGACGCCGAACTCGCCCATGGTGACCCCGGAGTCCGAAAGCTCGAAGACGTCGCCTTTCGGGTCCAAAGTCGCCCTCGCCTCCTCCAGGACGGCTTCGGCGAGCTTCTCGGCGTAGGACCTTGTGATCCGGTCTCCCTTCACCTCGACGATCAGGTCGGCGAGCTTCTCTCCGAGGTCGGGATCGTCTCTCGCAAGGCCCCTCTTGGCAAAACCCTCCAGATCCATGGGATGAGGGTTTGCGCTCGGGGATAAAAAAAGCTCTATCTCCGCCCGAAGATCTTCTCCAGCTGGACCCGCGAAACGGTGACCATGGTGGGCCTCCCGTGGGGGCAGGTCTTGGGGTTGTCGCAGCTGAACAGCTCTCGGAGGAGGTCGTGCATCTCCTTCCAGGCCATCTCGTGGCCTGCCTTTATCGAGCCCCGGCAGGCGAGGAGCTTCAGGATCTCGTCTTTTGCCGTCGCCTCCGTCCCGACCTTCCCCAGAGCGAAGAGGTCCCTGAGAACGTCGTGGACCGCCTCGGGGCTTTCGAGCCGCTGGCCCGTGGCGGGGACGGAACGGACGTGGTAGGCGCGGCCGCCGAAGGGGCGGACGTCAAATCCCATCTCCTCCAGAACCTCCTCCCACTCCTCCAGCAACACCGTCTCCTTCGGCGAGAACTCCAGGGTGACGGGGACGATCAGCTCCTGGGATATGGTTCCTGAATCGTGCTTTTTCACCAGCATCTCGTACCGGATCCGCTCGGCTGCGGCGTGCTGGTCCACCAGGACGAGCCCCTCGGGCCCCTCGGCCACTATGTAGAGGAGGAGCGCCTGGCCCAGAACCCTCAGCCCACCGGGGAGCGGTGCGGTCTCAAGGTCCAGCTCGAGCCTCCCCCCTCCGGAGTAGAGGGGGAGGGTCCTCTGGACCTCGGCCCCGGAGGCGGGCACACACGCCCCATCTTCCGGACTGATAGGCACGGTGAGGGAAGCCGCCCCATCTAAGCCTGCAACCTCTTCGGCCTCGCCCTCCCAATTGGCTGCGACACCCACTTCAGCTTCACCCTCTCCATAGCCCCCGTCCGCCGATCCGTCAGCGGCCCCGAGGACCGTCGGCCGGAGGGCTTTCATCTGCTCGGGCCCCGACTCCCTCTCCTCGGCCCGTTCGAGGGCGAGTCGGATCGAGTCCGTCAGCATCCCGGCAAGCTCCTCCTCTCTCAGAAACCTCACCTCCGTCTTCGCGGGATGGACGTTGACGTCCACCGTGGAGGGGTCGATCGAAAGGGAGATGACGGCGATGGGGTGGCGACCGGTGGGGATGAGGGTCCTGTAAGCCTCGGCGACCGCCCGGGAGAGGGCTTTTGATTTTACGTACCTTCCGTTGACGTAGATCATGATCCAGTCGGGGCTGGACCGGGTGACGGTCTGCCTTCCCACTGCCCCGGCGATGGATACGAACTTCGAGTCTGCCTCGATGGGTATGAGGTTTCGGGCGACGTCGCTTCCCAGGATTCGGAGGATGGGGTCGTTCCAGCTCTCGGACCTGACCGATTTGAAGAGCGTTTTCTCGCCGGAGAAGAGCTCAAAGGATATGTGGTGGTGGATGACGGCGTAAGTTGTGACGATTTCTGCGATCCTCGCCAGCTCCGCCCTCCCGCTTTTGAGGTACTTTCTGCGGGCGGGGACGTTCTTGAAGAGGTCCGCCACCTCGATCGTCGTCCCGGCGGGCGCACCCACCTCACCCACCTCCACGATCTTGCCGTCCTCGATCCTGACATGGGTCCCGGCGACCCCGACCCCGCCGGACCTCACCTTGGTGACGAGGTCTACGGATCTCGCGACGCTCGCAATGCTGGAGAGGGCCTCGCCCCGAAATCCCAGGGTCGATATCCTGGCGAGGTCGTCGGCCGCCGAGATCTTGCTTGTGGCGTGCTTCTCGAAGGCGAGGGTGGAGTCCTCCCGGTCCATGCCGCAGCCGTCGTCGGTGACCCGGATCAGCCTCTTCCCCCCCTCCGCCACCTCCACCAGGATCTTCGTCGCCCCGGCGTCGATGGAGTTTTCGATCAGTTCCTTGACGACCGAGGCTGGCCTCTCGATCACCTCGCCTGCGGCGATCTTGTTGACGGCGTCCTGATCGAGGAGCTTGATTCTGGTCATCCCGCATCCCTCAGCCTCTTCTGGTACTCTGAGAGCCTGTTCAACGCCTCGATGGGGGTGACGGCGTTGAGGTCCAGGTCTCTTATCTCAGCCAGCATCTCGGAATTTTCATCGAGGCCGTCCGGCCCCTCCACCAGGAACCTCCCCTCGTCACCAGTGTTGTTGCCGTCTTCCTGATCGCCGCCGATGGTGACGTTTGCTGCCATTTTTGCCGCCCCCTGATCATCGTCGGTCTCACCTTCGCCATCTTCGGATCTTGATCGGGGCTCGTCGAAGAATATCAGCTGGGTGTACTTCGGCCCCTTCCTCCTCGACCGGGGGCAGTTTCCCAGAGGCTCGATCACCGCCTCCCGCTCGATCTCCCGGAGGATCTCTTTGGCCCTTGCCACCACCTCCCCGGGGACGCCCGCAAGGCTCGCCACGTGAATCCCGTAGCTCCGGTCGGTGGCGCCGGGGACGACGGTTCGGAGGAAGACGACCGAGTCCCCCTCCTCTTTGACGGCCATGTTGTAGTTCTTGACCCCTGAGAGGATCCCCGCCAGCTGAGTGAGCTGATGGTAGTGGGTCGCAAAGACCGTCTTTCCTCGAACTTTGTTGTGGATGTATTCTGTGATCGACCAGGCGATGGCGAGCCCGTCGAAGGTGCTCGTCCCCCGACCGATCTCGTCGAGGAGGATGAGGCTCCGGGAGGATGCTGAGCCGAGGATCTTGGCCAGCTCCGTCATCTCGATCATGAAGGTGCTCTGCCCAGCCGAGAGGTCGTCGTAGGCCCCGACCCGGGTGAAGATCCTGTCGACGGGGGAGATGGAGGCGAAGGCGGCGGGGACGAAAGAGCCCATCTGGGCGAGGATGACGGCGAGGGCGATCTGCCTCATGTATGTGGACTTTCCGGCCATGTTCGGGCCGGTCAGGATCAGGAACCGATTGCCAACGCCGTCGAGGTGGACGTCGTTTGGGACATAGCCCCCTCTCATCGCCCTATCCAGGATCGGATGGCGACAGCCCCTCATGGAGATCTCCCCCGAGCCGTTCAGCCTGGGCCTCGAAAATTCGCTCTCCACCGCCACTACGGCCAGGGTGACGAAGACGTCGAGCTCCCCCAACGCCGCGGCCCTCTCCTGGATCTCCCGGGCGCGGCCTGCCGCCGCGGCCCTGACCTTCAAAAATAGCTCTTCTTCCAGGGACGACGACCTCTCCTGGGCGGAAAGAACCTTTGACTCCATCTCCTTCAGCTCCGGGGTTATGAACCGCTCGCCGCCAGCCAGGGTCTGCTTTCTTATGTACTCGGCGGGGACGGCGGATAGGTTCGCCTTGGTCACCTCGATGTAGTAGCCGAAGACGTTGTTGTACCCCACTCGCAGGGACTTGATCCCGGTCCTACTTCGCTCGTCCCGCTCCATCCTCGCGATCCAGCCCCTCCCATCCCGCAAGGTAGACCTCAGCTCGTCCAGCTCGGGGTCGTACCCGTCCCGGATGATCCCCCCCTCCCGGATCGTCGAGGGGGGATCTTCTCTGATCGCCCTTCCGATCAGATCCATCACCTCTTTGAGGGTCCCCGAATCGAGCCGCTCTCTGAGGTCTGAAAGCCTGCTGGACCCGGCATCCGAGAGGAGCTGGACGATCCGGGGGAGCCGCTCGATGGAGGACTTCAGCGCCACCATGTCTTTTGGCGAGGCGGTCCCGCAGGAGGTCCGGGCAGTCACCCGCTCCAGGTCGCCGATCCCCTTGAGGGCGTCCCTGAGATCCGACCTCAGGAGAGAATCGGCCGCCAGCTCCTCGACGACGTCGAGGCGGCCCTCGATCTCCTCTGGGGAGATGAGGGGCATCTTCAGCCACTTCGCGAGGGTCCTCGACCCACCGGGGGTGGATGTCTGATCGAGGAACTCTATCAGCGATCCGCGTTTGGACCGGTCCCTGATGTTCCTGAAAAGCTCCAGGTTCCGCAACGTCGTCTCGTCCAGGACCATGAACTCGGCGGGCGAGTAGAGCCTGATCTCGGCGATGTGGTCTAGTGCCGTGAGGTGGGCCGATCCGAGGTAGGAGAGGACGGCGCCGCATGCCCTTGCCGCCGCATTCATATCAGCCAAGGCCGACACCTCGGAGCCGAAGTGGTCGGCGAGGCGGCCCCTCGCTTTGGCGAGGTCGAAGTCTACGTCGTCGAGCCTCTGGACCGCCATCCCCTCTCCATCGCCGAGGATGGTGTCGGCGGATTTTGGGATTATGCACTCGGCGGGCCGAAACTTCGCCAGCTCCGAGGATAGTTTGGCCGGGTCGGCCGGGATCTCCGTCGCGAGAAACTCGCCGGTGGAGACGTCGAGAAAGGAGAGTCCGATCTTCCCGTCCTCCTCGACGACCGACGCCAGGTAGTTGTTCGACCCCTCATCCAGCATCGAGGGCTCGATGATCGTCCCCGGGGTGATCACCCGGATGATCTCCCTTTTGACGAGCCCCTTCGCCTTCTTTGGGTCCTCGGTCTGCTCGCAGATGGCGACCTTGTAGCCTGCGCCGACGAGCTTGGGAAGGTAGGCGTCGAGGGCGTGGTAGGGTATCCCGGCGAGGGGGATCCGGTTTCCCTCTTTGTCTTTCTGCCTTGAGGTGAGGGTGATGTTGAGAACCCGGGCCGTGATCTCGGCGTCGCCCCCGAAGGTCTCGTAAAAGTCGCCCATCCTGAACAGGAGGACGGCGTCGCCGCACTTCTCTTTCATCCCGAAGTACTGGTCCATCAAAGGTGAGATCTTGGCCATGGGCTATCCGAGGCTGATGGGACCTCGCCGGTCATATCGGTTTCGGCTCACCAGACGGGAAAAAGAATTTGGGTCGGCCCAATCCCGGATCGCCTTCGGGGAACTTAACCCTGGAATCCCCATCCGGAGTAGTAGTATCGAGGATAATAGAACTGGCAGTCGCAGTCGCTGAACGGATGGCAGACCCTGAAGGGACGGATGTGGACCCCGGTCCAGTAGTGGTATCCCGAAAAGGGGAATCCCGGCCTGAAGATTGTGTAGAATTTTGGGTGGCTCTCGCCGAATGACGGCCCCTGCTGCGAATCGCCCCTCGGCCAGGGATCGCCCCCCACCCAAGGGCCTCCGATGCCTCGATCAAACCGCGCCTCTGCCGCGGCCTCTCCCGGCCGCATCTCAACGCCGTTTTCAAAATCCAGCGCCACGCTCCACCCCACCAGGAAGATGATGAGGCCCAATGATAACATTATTTTTTTCATCCCCGCTGCATCTCCTTTTATATCCACTATTTTCGATTCTGCAAAGGAGGCTGGTTCTCCCCGCTGAGAAATTACGCTCTCTGAGAATAAGAATTTATCTTTATTTCAGCGGGATCACGAGGATGACCCGTCGGTCTATCTTTAATCGATCAAATCGATCGGCAGCAACGACCCCGTCATCCAGACCTCCATTCATCCGGACCTCCCTTCATCCGATCCCCTGCCATCCGGACCTCGGACGCCCGTTTCTACCCCATGTCCACAGTCCAGCGCGCCTAGTCCCGGCCTCGGGCCGATCTCTTCTCCAGGGAGAGGAAGGCCGCCACCGTGGCGATCGTCATGCATATCAGCATAAGCCGCCACAGGCCCTGGTAGGACTCAAGAGACCTGGTGGTGAGTACCAGGCCGGATACCTGCTGGAGGATCGCCCCGCCGGCGAAGGGGAAGATGTTGAGGGCGGCGGTGCTGGTACCGGCCATGGATATCGGAAATAGCTCCTTGATCTGAGCAAAGCTCACCACGAGGACCCCGCCGAAGAAGCCGAAGACGAAGTTCATCGCCATATAGGCATAGGTGCTGGTGATATCGCCGGCAGTCGTCCATATCACCGCCCATACCATGGTGTACGCCGCGGTTCCGGCGATCAGAACCCACCTCCTGGACTTCAGGATCTTGTCGGAGATGTATCCGGCGACGGGGCAGCCGCAGATCATCCCAACCCCGATGAAGGAGAGGACGAGGCCGACTGTGGCCTTATCCCAACCCAGGACGTCCGCGAAGAAGGGGCCGGCCCAGAGCCCCTGATAAACCATCATGCTGCCGTACATGAAGAAGAACCATACCGCCAGGGGCCAGAACTTCCTCCCCGATCCGAAGGTCATCTTCAGGGCCTCGCCCATGGGTATCCTCTCATCCGTCCCAGCGTCGGAGGCCGAGGCCGACCAGACCCTCTCTCCCGCCTCGATCTCCTGGATGCTGGGAAGTCCCATGTCGATGGGCCGGTCCCGGGCGATTGTCCAGGCAGCGGCCGCCAGGAGGACGGTGATCACCCCCAGGATGAGAAAGACCCGCTGCCAGCCCAGGGCGGCGGAGAGGAGGGACAATGGGCCCGCCGCGCTGAGGGCGCCGACGTTTCCCACCGCGATCAGGATGCCGGTGAGGGAGGCGAACTCGTTATTCCGGTACCAGGTGGAGAGGATCTTCATGGTGGGGATGTAGACCATGGCCGCCCCGACGCCGATGAGGATGCGGCCGACGACGACCAGCTCGAAGGTGGAGGCAATCCCGGTGAGGACGGCTCCCGCGGCCGCCACCAGGGTGAAGATGCTCACCGTTTTGCGAGGCCCGAGGCTGTCGGTCAGAAGCCCAGACGGAAGCTGCATGACGGTGTAGGCGTAAAAGTAGGCCGAGCTCAGGAGGGCGATGGAGGCGGCGTCCACCCCGAAGGTGGCCTCCAGGTCGGAGGAGACCACCGCCGTGGAGACCCTGTGGAAGTAGACGAAGAAGTAGGCGACGGCCAAAATCCCGAAGACCGCCCATCGATATCTCAGGACCTTATAGACATCGTTTTTTTCAGGCATCATCGTCGCATCCCTCTCGATCATCGGACCTGACTGTTGGCCCTTCGACCATGGATTAGCTCGTTTTTATCAGTTAAAGGTAGCGAAGATATTCAAGGATTTCAAAAAACCCTTCGGGTCTTCTCAACGGAGACGGTTTAAAAAGAGTGCGCCTTTATCGCATCCTGACCTGGCCCTTAGGTCGGGCTCGGCGCGGAACAGGATAAAAAGATGATTGATCCCCGGCAAAGGCCGCCGGGGTCAGAGCTGATCCGCCTGCGATTCGATTTCGCAATTTTCGGGCGTCATTCGCCCATTACAAAGCATCGACGATGGCGTCGGCCTCAATTACCAGCCAAATCCCCACGGCCACCAACTCCAATATCCCCACGGTCTCCAGTATCCCCACGATACGTAGCTCCATGAGCGATATACTGGCTGTTGGCGTACTGGAGGCTGCTGGTAAGGTTGATGGTATCCTGGTGCGTGGTCTCCTGTCGGATGGCCGCCTGGATGGTGTCCCGATCCTACTTGTTGATGCCCTGCTGTTTCATCTCGCGGTCCAGTTGGTTGCCCCCATGGGGTCGCAACACAAACGGATGCTGCTACCAAAAAAAACAAAGCGAATAACAGCACCAATTCGGGAACTATGCGCCTTTTCACTAATCTTCACTCCCCTTAACTTTCTGATCCAACCTTACCCCCATCGCTATTTAAAGAGGATGTTTATGTAGAAGTCATCTGAATCAGATGTAAAGAGAGCAGACCGGGACGAGTCGAGCGAGCCGCCTCGACACCGTCGCAGCATAACGTTATGACGCCATTTTTTATCCGGAGATCTCGCGATCTTTCGGGCTGGACCATCTGCCTTTCGCCTTCAGGACATGCCATTTCGCTCTCGATCAGGAGGTCCTGGTGGTCGGCGATCTCTAAAACTTCAGCTCCATCCCCAGGATCGTCTCGGTGGAGGTGACGCCGATGATCTCCCGGACCTTGAGGACGATCATGTTCAGGTCGGCTATCCCCTCCACGTCGGCTATGGCGATGAAGTCCGTCTCCCCGTAGACCGGGACCACCTCCCGGACGCCTCTGATGGCGGAAAGGGCGTCGTAGACCGCCTTCTCAGACCCAGGCTCCGCGTTGATCATGATGAAACCTTTCAACTTGAATCCCCTCCTCTTCCACCTCTTCAAGTTCTCGACTTTTTATATTCAGATCCAACCTCACCCTATATCAGCCTTCGCCGGGACGATCCGCACCGGTTCCGTCTGGGAAGACCCCGCCGAACTCCGCCCTGACGGCGACCTCCATGATAACCCTCCTCAAGACCTCGATCTCCCTCTCGATGGAGATCGAGGGCTCCAGGTTCGCCGCATCCATCAAAGCCCCCAGTGCCTCCTCCAACAGGCCCATCCCCACCAGGACTGTGGCGAGGTTTCTGAAGTCCGAGGCCTCGGGCTCGTCGGTGATGATCATCTCGTAGACCTCGACGGCCTCATCGAACCTCTCCAATGCCCGGAGGACGAAGGCTTTGTTTCGCAGAGCTTCGCGGTTCTCGGCGTCGGCCGCGAGAGCCTGGTCGTAACAGACCAGAGCCTCCTCGGCCCGGCCCATCTGGAAGAGGGCGACGCCCTTGTTGTTCCAGGCGTCGGAGTTTTTGGGGTTGGTCTCCAGGACCTCGTCGAAATAGCCAAGAGCCTCCTCAAACTCGCGTCGCTTCACCCGGTCCATCCCCTTGTGGACGAGAATCTTCTCCTTCGACTTCATGGGACCTGCCTCACATGTAGCCCTGGATGGGGGCGGACTCTTCGGACCCGGACTTCCTCCCGCCGGGCTTTTTGATCTCGCCGAACTGCCGCTCGTACTCTTTGATGTGGTTATTCAGCCAGTCGGCCAGCTCTTTTGCGGCCAGGGGCGATAGGATCAGCTCCGTCTCGACCTTCCGCTCCATGACGGTGAGCTGCTTGCCATCCTGGACGGTGGCCTTCGGCGAGTCGTTGTAGAAGGCGATCCGAAAGTCGTAGGGGCTGTGGCCGCCGATCGCCCCCACGGCATAGATCTGCCTGTACTTCTCGCTCTTGGTGATCTCCAAAGCAAACTCCATGTCGACCGGGTTCCCCTTCAAGCTTAAAATAACTGGTGACTTGAGGGCTATGATCAGCGTCGGTTCAAATGGCCTCTATTAAAAGATCATTTCTGCCAGAGGATGTGAGACTCCTCCATCGGGACGATCGCCTCGGGATGGCTTGGAACGACTCTTGGGGTATAATCGCTTGCCGGACGAGTGGCGGAAACATCAGCCGAGTACAGGTATCCATCCCCAGATCCCGAGATGGCTTCTCTTCTGATCATCTCAGATCTCGTCGGAGCATCGTCGTTCAGAGGATCCAGATACAGCTCCACCGATACGTCTTCCGGATCGAGCCTGCCGAAGTATACCTGGACCTCAAACCTCCATAAATCGTCGATCTTCTCGACCTTCAGATTCCCGAACCGGAGATCCTTCCAGCTTTCGTCGAGCCTCCGGTGCCACCCCACCAGCTCCGACGCCAATTTGGCGCCGTCAGCCGCCCTCCGCCGATACGCCTCCGCCCCAGGCAGATAGGCTTTCTCCGCGTACTCCCTCATCATACGGTGGCAGCTGAACCGTGGAGTAAGCCTGGACATGCTGGCTCTGACCCGTTTTATCCATGATCGAGGGACTCCGTCCTCGTCCCTCTCGTAAAAAGAGGGCACTATTTCCTCCACCAGGAGGCTGTAAAGCTGGTCTGCCTCGTGGGCGTCCCAGCCCGGATCGTCGTGGACGCTGCCGTCCCCCAGGCACCATCCCACCTCTGGAGAGTACGCCTCAGCCCACCAGCCGTCAAGCTCGGATAAGTTCAGGCCTCCGTTCACCAGAACCTTCATCCCGCTGGTGCCGCAGGCCTCCATAGGCCGGCGTGGGACGTTGATCCAGAGGTCTACGCCGGGCTCAAGCCGTCTTGCAAGAGCTATATCATAGTCCTCGAGAAAGACGACCCTTCCGGAGATCTCGGGCCGAGAGGCGAACTCGGCCATCATCCGGACGAAGCGCTTGCCCAGAGCGTCGCCTGGATGGGCTTTTCCTGCAACGATGAGCTGGGTCGGCCTCTCTTCGTCCAGAAGGATCCTCTCCAATCGATCGGGGTCCTTTATCAAGAGATCCGGACGCTTGTATGCCGCAAATCTTCTGGCAAAGCCGATGGTCAAAATCTCAGGGTCCAGCACCTCAGAAGCCCTCTCGACGACCTCCTCGGGAGCGTTGTGCTCCTTCGCCTGCCGGGCGAATCGGCGTCTTACATACTCGATCATCGATCTTTTGGCCTCGCGCCTGAAGCGCCACAGATCATAATCATCGATATCGGAGAGTGCGTCCCACGGGGTTCCTGCGGGAGCAGACAGATGATACTTCCCTATGGCACCCTCCCAGAGGTTTCTGGCCTTGGGTGAGTCCCAGGAGGGGATGTGAACCCCATTGGTAACATGATCCACGGGCACCTCCCGTCGAGGCCATCGTTCGAAGAGGTGCTGAAAGATCTCGCGGCTCACAGAGCCGTGCAGTCTGCTCACACCGTTGGCATAACCGCTTCCTCTCATGGCCAAGTTCGCGGTTACAAGGTGCTCATCTCCGAGGATGCAAAACGCCTCCAGGATCTCTTCTAAGGAGATCCCAAAACCCTCGACGTACCTCTGGAGGTACTGCTTGACGAGGGACAGGTCGAACCCGCCTAAGCCCACGGGGGTGTGGGTCGTGAATACGTTGCCCGGCCGGGTCGCCTCCAGGGCAGTGGAAAAGGGAACGTTGGTCTTCTTCGAAAAGCTGTTGGCTCGAGCCAGAATGGCGAAGGCGGAATGACCCTCGTTGAGATGGCAGATCTCCGGGTCGATCCCCATCTCCTCCAGGGCGTTCCAGCCTCCGATCCCCAGGGCAATCTGCTGGACGAGACTCCTCTCCTCCCCGGTCGGATAGAGGTTTGCGGAAATTCCTCTGTCCCAGGGCCTGTTCAGGGGATCGTTCGAGTCCAGAAGGTAGAGGTCGACCCTCCCCACCTTGGCCTGCCAAACCCGTAAAATGAGATCCCTTCCCGGCAGCTCGACCTTCGTCCTCAGCCAGCTTCCATCCTCTTTTTTGACCGGCACCACGGGGAGGCTGGTGGGGTCATTGTAGGGAAAGGCCTCTATCTGAGACCCGTCAGAGTTCAATATCTGCCGGAAGTATCCCTGCTGATAGAGGAGTCCCACCCCAGCCACCGGGACTCCGAGGTCGCTGGCGGTCTTGAGGTAGTCTCCCGCCAGGATCCCAAGCCCCCCCGAGTAGATGGGCAGCGCCTCGCTGAGGCCGAACTCCATGCTGAAATAGGCCACACTTTTCAGAGAGGGGTGACGGCAACTCTCGCCGAACCAGCAGGCCTCCTCGAGAAATACCTTCTTTCTTTCGAGAATGGAGTCAAGCTCCGCCTTAAAACCCTCGTCCTGAGCAACCTCTTCCAGCCGTTTCCGGGAGACGTTCTCCAGGATCATGTAGGGGTTGTTGGTGATCTCCCAGGCCTCGGGGTCCAGCATCTCCCAGATCTGATCGGTCATCTGGCTCCCGGTCCAGCGGAGGTCGAGGGCCAGGTCGTAAAGACCCTCGAGCCCTTCTGGAAGCCTCCTCTGAAATATGGGACGTATATCCATGGTTTCTCTACATCCAGTGAGCTTCTATTGTTATTATATCTTTTGGCAGTAAAGGCGTTTAGGCAGCAGATTGGTCGACGCGTCCAGGTGACGTCATCGAGGCCCATATCCCCCCCACTATCATCCACGGCCGAGAAGCTCTCTGATCTCCTCGACCGTCCTCCTTCCCCCAGGCGTATCCTCCAGATGGTGGAGGATCGATCCGAGGAGGAGGGCGAAAAGCCCCATCCCCAACGTCGTGGGAGATATGGCGGAGAGCATCAGAAGGCAGGAGACGGCCCCAATAGCCGGGAAAAGGCCACCCATGGGAATTCTGAAGTAGCTCTTTTCAGGAGGCAAGATCCTTTCTTCTCTGACCAGCTTGAAGGCGCTGACGTTCACGAAGAACATGGTGATCAGCACCAGCACGTTTGTCAGGTCGATTATGAAGTTCAAGCTCCCGTAGACCACCAGGAGCATCGTAGTCGCCGAACCGAGGACGATGGAGTTCACTGGCTGATCTCTCTTCAGACGAGCAAACCTTCCTGGAACCTGGCCTTCGCTGGCCATCTCCAAAACGACCCGAGAAGCTCCGATTATGTTGGCGTTCGCAGCCGATAGAGTGGATACTACGGCGGCAAAGGCCACGATGGCGCCCCCCGAAGCGCCCAGGAGCACCACCGCAGCGTCAAAGACGCTCTGGCTCCCGTAGCTGGGCAGTTTGGCGGATAGGAGGGCCACCACCACTCCGGTGTAGATTGCGGCCACGATCCCGATGGAGGCCATGGTGGCCAGGGGGACGTTCTTGCTCGCCTCCTTCACCTCGCCACCCATCATCGCCACCACCTGAAATCCTAAGTAAGCGAAGAAGATGGAAGCCATCCCCTCCAGCACGCCCTTTTGCCCGTGGACGAAGAATGGGACGAAATCGGCGCTTTTGATCTGCATCATGCCGAATATGGCCAATACGACCAGTATCGAGACCTTCGTCACCACCATGACTATCTCGGCTTTGCCTGCCTCAGAAAGCCCTCTCAGGTTGAGGGCGGTGAGGAGGATTATGGCGGCCAGGGCGCCGAACCGTGGATCGAAATTTGATCCCAAGAGCAAGTTCAGGTATATGCCTAGGCCCAACAGAACAAAGGAGGTCACCACTATCTGGCTGATGTACATCGACCAGCCTGCCAAAAATCCCAGGTATTCTCCCAGCATATGCCTTGCATAGAGGTAGCCTCCGCCGTCTTCGGGGAATATGCTGGCCAGGGCGGCATAGGAGAGGCCCGAAAAGGCCACCAGAACGCCACATACGAGATACGACAGAACTGCAGAGGGACCGGCTAGGTCGATCATGATGCCGCTGAGGACGAAGACGCCGGCTCCAATCATGTTTCCCACGGCGAAAGCTACAGCCGCGAATATGCCCAGGCCCTCGCTCCGTTTAGCGCCGTTCATGGTCTGCTGCCCATTTCAGCTGTCACCCCTGATAACGCCGTTGCCGAAACAACCTGTGTTTGATGAAATTTATCCGCATCTTTCATAAATCAATCCACATTGAACCGGCCTTCCATGAACTGGAGACCCTCATCAAAGAACTTGTAGAACCTCACTTTGAGCTGGTCTATTATCAAGAACACCACTATAGCATAGGCCCAGACGATCGCCGCCAGTCTCCAGCCTATAGGAGGTATCAGGAAACCGTAAACGGCGATAATAGTGGCGATAAGCTGGGTTCCGATGACTGCACCCACCAGCAGATTTCCGGGCCGGTAAGACCAGAAATGACCCTTAGTCCTGGCGATGAAGATGATGAGGTGGCCGGCTACAGAGAGCTTTAGGTACATGAAAGATTGGAGGATCTCCTTGCTCAGGTGCAGGTAATCCAGGCCGAAAAATAAGAGACCGAAGGATTCAACCGTACCTATCAGCCCCAGAAAGAGAGCCATCCCCATCACCGACGACATCCTCCAGCGGTCTGGCTTGCTTGAGTATTCTGCCCGATCGTAAGCGATAGACATGATGGCAAAATCGTTCAAGAGCGCCAAGAGCACGATCATCAGAGCTGTAACTGGATAGAAGCTGAAGATCACTATGGATAACGTGATGAAGAAAAGCACCCTGATCGTCTCAGATATTCGGTAAATGGCGTAGCTGTTCATCCGCCGGAATATCCTGCGGCTCTCTTTTATGGCGTCGATTATGACGGATAGACCCGGCTCTGTGAGAACGATTGCCGCTGCAGACTTGGCGGCATCGGTAGCTCCTGAAACTGCGATTCCTGCGTCGGCCTTCTTCAGGGCCGGGGCGTCGTTGACGCCGTCGCCGGTCATCCCGACGATGTGGCCTTTGGACTGCAGAAGCTCGACGATCCTGAACTTGTGCTCGGGGAATACCTGGGCGAAGCCGTCGGCATTCTCTATGACCTGTTCTGCCTCTTCATCCGGCTTGTCTATGAAGGCGGAGGCGGGGCATATTTCGGTCCTCAATCCCACCATATTGGCGATCTCCCTGGCTATCGCCACGTGGTCGCCGGTGACCATCTTGACTTCGACCCCCATGGACTGAGCGGTCTTAATAGTCTCGGCAGAGTCCTCTCTCGGCGGGTCGTATAGGGCGATGAGCCCCACGTACCTCCAGGCTCCGGCCGGATCGGTGCGGGCTACTCCCAGGGCCCGGTAACCTTTGGCTGCAAAGGCGTTCACCTTCTCGTCAACTTTGGGGTCTTCAGAGCCGCCTCCCACCAGGGACAGGATCGCCTGGGGCGCGCCTTTAGCCGCTTTGAATCGACCCTCGGAACCCTCGACCTCCGCCTCGGCCCTTTTGGAGACGGGATCGAAGGGCTCAAACTTCGTCAGATTGTAGCCGGAGACGTCGATCTCCTCTTCTCTGCTCTTCTCGATGATGGCGACGTCTATGGGGTCTTGGTCCTCTTCCCGCGAGGACAAAAGGCCTGAGAGCAGCAGGTCCTTCTCCTCAAACCCTTCGAAGGGCACGAGTTCAGCCACTTTGATGGCGTTCTGGGTTATAGTTCCGGTCTTGTCGGAACAGAGGATGTCTATTCCCGCCATCTCCTCGATGGCGACAAGCCTGCTGACGATGGCCTCCTTCCTGGAGAGGATGACCGCCCCCACGGCCATGGTCACCGAGAGGACGGCTGGTAGGGCTGCGGGTATGGCCGCCACCACCAGGACCAGGGCGAACTGCAGCGTCTGAAGGAGGCTCTCATGCCTCATGGTGGCGACGATGAATACGAGAGCCACCAGAGCTACCGCCAGCACGATCAGGTAGTCTCCGATCTTGATAACTGCTTTCTGGAAGTGGCTTTTGGTCTTGGCCTCTTCCACGAGCTTTGCGGTCCTGCCGAAGTAGGTCTCCATGCCCGTGGCGTAGACGAGGCCGTTCATCTCGCCCATGCGGATTATGGAGCCTGAATAGGCGACGTCCGAGGGCTTCTTCTCCACCGGCAGCGACTCGCCGGTGAGGGCAGACTCGTCCACCTGGAGAAAATCGCCACCGAAGAGCTTGACGTCTGCGGGGACGATCTCTCCCAGCCTGACCCTGACCACGTCACCGGGAACTAGCACTCTTGCCGGAAGTTCGATCCACTCGCCGTCTCTTCTGACCCTGGCGGTGGGAGCGAGCCTCTTTTTCAAGAGCTCTATCGCCCTGTCCGCCTTGTTCTCCTGCCAGAAGCCGACCACCCCATTCATGAGCAGAAGCAGGGATATGATGGCGAAGTCATCCCAGCGGCCCAGGACGGCGGAGAGGGCTGCCGCGACCTCTATCATCCAGGGTATGGGACCCCAGAAGTAGGCGAGGAACTTGACGATGGGGTTGACCTTCTTTTCGGCGATCTCGTTGGGGCCGTGCTTACCAAGCCTCGACTCGGCCTCGGACGAGGAGAGTCCTTCCTCGGTAGAGGACACCTCGCTCATCAGATCTTCTATGGACGCTTCAGCCGCATCTTCAGGTTTCAAAATATCTTGCCCCCATGAACCTTATATACTTTAGCCGGTATCCGATATTAAACTGCCGGTGTTGAAAGGACGAAATCAAATACAACAGGTTATTTGATATCATTCTCGCTCTCCCCCCTAGGACCCGTTTTTGGTCTCGAAATATACACGTGATCTGATAAAATAAATACTGATATTTCGATACATATGTGATCGGAGATAGTAGAAAGATCATAGGCTACCGTGAGGCGGTCTCGATCGGGATCGGTGGGATGGCGGGCGGCGGGATCTTTGCGGTACTGGGGCTTGCAGTCCAGCTCGCTTGCGGCGAGATTCCGGTGGCCGTCCCAATCGCAGGGGTCGTGGCCTAATTGTAGCCACGGTTTAGAGCGAATTTAGATTCAACGTTAGATTCCAGCCAACGTTCACAAAATTCTGATAAATCTAAAGTTTTCTGTCGCTTCAAGTAGCTTATATATATATATATATATATTACAAAATTCATTTCATATCATCAGCCGTTGTGATCATTTTACGATTACTATATCAAATTTTCATATTTCTAGTTATAGATAGACTTATCTAGAATGAGAACACTATTTTTAAATGACAATTTTTCGAGCGCTTTGATTGCTATTTAAGGGGCAGTCCAAGGTCGGTATGCAGCTTGCGGGGTTGTCTGGCAACAGGCATGTTGATCGGCCTTTTCAATCTTAGATGACGGCAGAGAATATCGATCTCTGCTCCACAGCATAGCCAACGATGTCATCGAGGGGAGAAAAATTAACCAGAAGAGGCGGATAAAAAATGGAACAAAAAACGAAGGGACGGTTGGAAGGAAGGGTAGCGGTAATCACAGGCTCAACTTACGGCATCGGCGAGGCGATAGCGAAAGTTCTGGCAGATGAAGGTGCGACCTCGATCATCACCGGAAGGACGGAGGAGAAAGGCGAGAGGGTCGCTGAAGAGATAAAAAACGCTGGCGGGGCCGCAGAGTACTATCCCCTGGACGTGACCGACGAGAAAAGGATTGCTGAGGTGATTAAAGCAGTCTACGAGAAGCACGGCAGGATAGACGTACTGGTGAACAACGCCGGAATCGCTGGCCCCAACAAGCCGATCCACGAATACACGAGAGAGGAGTGGGAGCGAGTCTTCGACGTCAACGTCACCGGATGCTTCCTCTGCAGCAAATACGCCGTCCCCTTCATGAAGAAGAGCGGCGGCGGAAGCATCGTCTACATATCCTCGATTTACGGGATAGTCGGAGCCTCGGACGTTCCCGCCTACCACGCGACCAAGGGTGCAACCAGGATCATGGCCAAGACTGGGGCGCTATTCTACGCCAAAGATAACATCAGAGTGAACTCGATTCATCCAGGGTTCATCTGGACGCCAATGGTCGAAAACTTCCTCAAAGGCCAGTCTGAACAGTCGGGCTTATCCATAGAGGAGTTGAGGAAGGGCCTGGACTCAGAGCAGCCCATAGGCCACATCGGCGAGCCGAACGATATCGCCTACGGTGTACTCTACCTGGTCTCGGACGAGGCCAAGTTCGTGACTGGTTCTGAGCTGGTCATCGATGGAGGCTACACCACCAGGTGATTTTCGTCGACGGAGAAGAAAGTTATGAGATACATTAGCATAAAACTCGATGATGAAGATTTCGAGAAGCTATCAATGGCCAAGGGCGACAGAACCTGGGAAGAGTACATAATGAAGGACGTCCACAACAATAGGCGACGAAAAGAGCTTCAGATCCTGGCAAATAACAGAGGCAACATTTGCTGAAAGTGCGCTCGGGGGCCATAACCGCCCCCATTTTCCATTTTTCGTCACGTTTTTCCTTAAGCAGCCGGGATAATATCTTGGTAAGATATTATTATATATTAGATCTGTCATGCAGGGGTTCGCCCTTCGTAAAACGATTAAACTAACAGGAGACGGGGAATGATACGAGTTCTTACGGTAGACGACGACCACTCGATGCTTGATATTACTAAAATATTTCTTGAGAAGTCCGGAGATATGGAGGTCGAATGCCTCGGATCGGCAAAAGAGGCGTTAAAGAAGCTGAAAGAAGATGGGCATTATGATGTGATCGTCTCCGATTACGCGATGCCCAAAATGAACGGTATATCTTTTCTGAAGAAGGTCAGAGTCTTTAATCCGGACATACCTTTTATCATCTTAACCGGGAAGAGCCGGGAAGAGGTGGTCATCGATGCTCTGAACAACGGAGCCAACTACTACCTCCAAAAAGATGCCAATCCCAAAATGCTTTATGCTGAGCTGGCCCACCATATCCGCGAGGCGACAGATAAGGAGAAGTTGAGGAGGGCCGTCCTGGAGAGTGAGAAAAAGTACCGGACCCTCTTCGAGAACATGAACGAGTGCTTCTCACTATGCGAGTTAGTCCGTGACGCTCAGAACAGACCCATCGATTTCGTCGTAAAAGAGGTAAACTCGCAGGTCAAGCTTATGATGGGCCTAGAGACACAAGATGTAATCGGAAAGAGGGGGACCGAGATCTCCTTGTCAGAGATACCCCCATCTTTACATGTTTTTTCAAATGTTGTCGAGGCAGGATCTTCCGCTAGGTTTGAGACTTATCTCGCTTCAGTTGACAGATATTTCTTAATGTCGGCATTCCCTGCCGGCGATGGACAGTTCGCTACGATATTCTCCGACATCACTGAACATAAGAAGATGGATGATGAGCTTCGAGCTGCTAATGAGGAGCTGAAAAATTCTTACAAGAAGCTCCAGGACATAATAGAATTTCTCCCCGACGCCACCTTCGTCATCGACCAGGACAGAAAGGTGGTGGCCTGGAACAGGGCGGTCGAGGAGATGACCGGAATCCCGAAAAAGAAGATGATCGGAAAGGACGGATATGCTCACGGCAAGGTCTTCTACGGGACCAGACGACCGACCCTTGCCGATCTTGTATTTTCGAGCGACGATAAGATCGAGTCTTTTTACCAGCACGTCAAGAGAAAGGGGGATACAATCTTCGCCGAGTGCATCATATCGCCGCCCCGAGGGATTAAGGGAGCCTACGTCTGGTCAACGGCCACTCCCCTCTTAGACGAAGATGGAAACGTAGTGGGAGCCATCGAGTCGATTCGCGACATCACCGAGATGGTGGAGACGGAGATGGCGCTCCAGGAGAGCGAAGATAGGATGAGGCTCATCATCGAGGCTGCGGACCTGGGTACCTGGGACAGGAACGTGGTCACGGGAGAGGTAGTCAGAAACAAGCGTCTCGTCGAGATCCTCGGGTACCCAGAAGATGAGCTTGCAGGGTTCGTTCGGGAAGGGGAGAAGATGATCCATCCTAACGACTTCGGTCGGGTCATCACCACCCTCCGGGACCACCTGGAGAAGAAAACTCCTTACTACGAGGCCGACTACCGGCTGAAACGCAAAGATGGCCGGTGGATATGGGTGCACGATCGTGGCGAGGTGACAGACCGGGACGAAATGGACCATCCTGTTAGGATGTTGGGGGTCACTCAAGACGTTACAGCGTTCTGGCAGTCTCAAGAGGCCATCAGGGAGGCGAACAGGAAGCTCAACCTGCTCAGCAACGTCACCAGACACGACATCCTCAGCCAGATCGTGGGCCTATGGGGGTGCATAGAGCTTATGAACGGAAATCTGCCCAAAGAGTGTGCAGTGATGCAGGAGAACATCGATCGGGCGACGGCGATGGCGGAGATGATTCACAGACAGATCGTCTTCACTCGCGACTACCAGGACATGGGCATCGAGGCTCCCCAATGGCAGTCCGTCGAGGAGGTGGTCCGGCGGTCCGTAGAAACCGTTCCAGCCGAGATCGCACAAAATCAAATCAGACTCGACATCTCCGCGGGGACTCTGCAGATATTCGCAGACCCTATGCTTGGAAAGGTGTTCTTCAACCTCATCGATAATGCCGTCAGGCATGGGAATGGTGTCACCAAGATCCAGGTATCCTTCATCGAAAGGCAGGGCGAAGGGGTTATCGTCGTCGAGGATGACGGCTCTGGGATACCGAAGGATATGAAGACTCAGATCTTCGATCATGGCTTCGGAAGACATAACGGCTTCGGTCTATTCCTATGCAGGGAGATCTTGGGAATTACCCGGATGACGATAGCGGAAAACGGCGAGGATGGTAACGGTGCGAGGTTTGAGATCGCCGTCCCCAAGGAAAATTACAGATTGGCTTAGAGGCTCCGGTACAAATTCGCGCCATAATGAGCGCCTGTTTCAGGAGGGGACTTTATCTTATGATGAAGAAATTCCTGGAAAATCTCCCGGTGTCGGGATGAAACTCTGAGCAATGGCACTTGGCTTGAGGCTGATTCATGGTCTTCTCTCCCCTTCACTGGGTCCCGTCTTTCATCGCTGCGATCCTGACGATAGCCCTCGTTCTCACGAAAGGCAGGCCGCCCCACAAGATTCTGGCCCGAGGTATGATCATATTTGCACTAGTGGGCTTATTTGGTTATATTCAGTGGGGCGACTTTCCGCTTATTACGCAGGATATTCACAGCTTCCATTCCTGGACCGGTCTTGCGACCTTTATAATCGCTGCGTACATCTTTTCGACTAAAAGAATCTTCAGAAAAAATGTCAGCCATTGCAGGCTCGGTCGGGCCGCAGCCATCTTGGCCGTCGTGACCTTGGCCACCGGTCTTTCGATGCTGGCGGGCTTGTCTCTACCGCATCCGTTCGAAGAAGAACCTTCCGTCGCCATTCAGGCTCAGGCTTCAAGCGACCTTCCTGAAGTGGAGGCAGTTGAGTACGATAGTGTGAGGCTAACGCCTCTCTCGGATCAGAGGAACAACGCCATCGCTGGAACTCAATACATCGAACAAGAGATGTACCAATTGAAGGTGACAGGTCTCGTGGACGAGGAGATCGAGATGAGCTACGAAGATCTTCTCGAATTGCCCGCCTATTCGGAACTTGTTAGGATGAACTGCGTAGATGGATGGGGATTTAACGCAAAGTGGACCGGGTTCAGGATTGTCGACCTTCTGGATGAGGCCGGCCTTCGGCCCGAGGCCTCATACGTCGTATTCCACTCGGCTGACGGTTACTCTTCAGGTCTGGACCTCGATTACCTGAGGGATGAAAATATACTGATGGCCTATGGGATAAATGACGTAACTCTCCCTCCCGAGAGAGGATTTCCATTCCAGGTGGTGGCAAAGGGGAAGTATGGCTACAAGTGGACGAAGTGGGTCACCGAGATTGAGGTGGTGGCAGAAGAAAAGAGAGGATACTGGGAGTCGAGGGGGTACAGCAACAGCGCCAATGTCGGAGAGTTTCCCGGAGTAGTCCCTGCGGAGCTGAAAAAGATCACCAAGATCGCTGAAAAGTAAATGGTCGGGGGCAATCTATATACGATTCAGAGCCGGAGAAGGGTCGTCCTTGGTAATGATACGGCCGAGAATCTAGATGTCGAGATGGGCAAAGGCGTTGTTGCCAGCTTTCTCGACGCTAACACCATCAACCTGATCGTCTCGATCGCATTCATCCGAGAATGATATACCGTCGGCTCATTATGGTATAATAGAGCGGACAATATCCGGGCAGAACACCTGTCTGCGGCATTCTGTTGCCAGCTCAGGGAATCGCTCCGCTATAGCGAGGAGGATCTTATCTCGCAGTGTCTTATACGCCTCGTCTTTTCCGGTCGGTCCTAAAAGCTGTGCGAGGTAGTCCCCATAGTTCGAGAGTTGGTGTCTTAAATAGTTCACTGTAATCCGGTCAAGGAAGTTCGGGTCTGAATCTTCAGTCGCGAATCTGATCGCACTGAATTCGTATTCGCATATCCAATCTTGATGAACGTTATACGCATCGATGGCATTACATCGTACCTTGTCCAGAGGCTCTGATGTAACAGCTATTTTCCACCCTTCAATCTCAGCCAAAAGTTTCTGCTTCTTGGTCTCTGTCGCCTTAATGGCGGCCTCAGGCCATCCCCGCTCCTTCAGGCCCGCTTTTGTGATGAACTCCTTATCGGCCATCTTTCTCACCACTTCGCAAGGTTCAGCCCTAATGATGCGAGTCTTTAGCCCTTAAAACCAAGCCCAATTCGATGAATCGTCTGCTGTCTGCTGACCTCATTATATAGTTGTCGCGACAGAGTAAGAATGTTGCGGTTCAGAAACCTGACTTTTTGCCGTCGGCTATTATAACCTCGTCGACTGTGTCACCTCATCATGGGGGGGGATCTTCGATAACAGAAACTAGCGTCCTCCTCTGCATGCCTTAGAAGGGTCAGGAGATCGTCCTTCTAAACAAGCTTTCCCTGCGATGGAGCTTCAAGGTAAAACCAACGTTCCTGCCCGGCCGAAAGGGCCTCTTCCAGATGGTCTACATCGGTGATCAGGGCCTTCTTACCCGTGGCTTCCGCGAAGGTGAGAGCCGCCTCCACCTTGGGTCCCATGCTCCCCGGTGGCAGCTCTCCGGAGGCGAGAAGCTGTCGCGTCTCATTCGGATGAAGGTGAGGGATGGGCTCAGGAGCCGCAGTTCTGAAACCCCGATAAGCCGCGTCCACCCCCGTGATAATCGAAAGCCTTTGGGCTTTCAGGGCCACGGCGAGTAGGGAAGAAGTGAGGTCCTTGTTCCACCACCGCCTCGACGCCCAATCGCTCTCCACCACGACCGCAGATCATCGGGAGGCCACCTCCGCCACCAGTACCTTCTTGCCGGAGATCATCTCGGGACGATCCACCTGCACCTCAGATGAGGTGAGGGCGATCCGGGCTTTGGGGTTCGTCCTCCGCACGTTCTCCCTGATAGCAGCCACAGACTTTGAGCCCGCTGTAGCAGCTTTGTTGACGACCACGATCTGAGCCCGGCGCAAGTTCACCTGCCCAGGATCAAAATTCGTTCTCGCTGCTGTAACAACATAGTTTAACGGAATTTCTGATGATGTTGGCTGAATCAATCGACACCGAAGCGGCCTTCCAGGAACGAAAGCCCCTCGTCGAAGAGCCTGTAGAACCTCACTTTGAGCTGATCTGTTATCAGGAATAACGCCAGGGCGTAGATCCAGACGATGGCGGCGAGGTTCCAGCCGATGGCTGGGATCAGAAGGCCGTAGACAGCGATGAGGGTGGCCACTACTTGAGTTCCCACAACAGCCCCCACCAGAACGTTGCTGGGCCTGTAAGACCAGAAGTGACCCCTGCTCCTGGCGATGAAGATGGTGAGATGGCCCGCTATGGATAACTTTAGATATATAAATGACTGCAGAACGTCACTGCTGAGGTGGAGGAGGTTCAGGCCGATGAAGAGCAGCAGAAAGGATGCTATGGTGCCGATCAGCCCCAGGTACAGGGCCATCCCCATCACCGACGACATCCTCCAGCGGTCCGGCCTCTTCGAGTACTCCGCCCTGTCGTAAGCTATGGACATGATGGCGAAGTCGTTGAGGATCGCGAGAAGCACGATCATTATGGCGGTCACCGGATAGAGGTTGAATATGACGATCGAGAGGGTGATGAAGAAGAGAACCCTTATCGTCTCAGCTATGCGGTAAATGGCGTAGCTGTTCATCCGCCGGAAGATCCTGCGGCTCTCTTTTATGGCGTCGATTATGACGGATAGACCCGGCTCTGTGAGAACGATTGCCGCCGCGGACTTGGCCGCGTCCGTCGCCCCCGAGACCGCGATCCCAGCGTCGGCCTTCTTCAGGGCCGGGGCGTCGTTGACCCCGTCGCCGGTCATCCCGACGATGTGGCCTTTGGACTGGAGAAGCTCGACGATCCTGAACTTGTGCTCGGGGAAGACCTGGGCGAAGCCGTCTGCCTCCTCGATGAGCCGCTCGGCCTCATCGTCCGGCTCGTCGACGAAGGCAGAGGCGGGCCTTATCCCGGTTCCCATCCCCACCATCCTGGCGATCTCCCTGGCGATCGCCACGTGGTCGCCGGTGACCATCTTGACCTCGACCCCCATGGACTGGGCGGTCGTTATCGTCTCGGCAGAGTCCTCTCTCGGGGGATCGTAGAGGGCGATGAGCCCCACGTACTGCCAGCCTCCGCCGCCATCGAGGCCCGTGCGGGCGACTCCCAGGGCCCGATAGCCCTTGGCGGCGAAGGCGTTCACCTTCTCGTCAACACTGGGGTCTTCAGAGGCGCCTCCCACCAGGGAGAGGATCGCCTGGGGCGCGCCCTTCGCCGCCTTGAACCTCCCCTCAGGCCCAAAAACCTCCGCCTCGGTCCTTTTGGAGACGGGATCGAAGGGCTTGAACTTTTCGATACGGTATCCTGAGGCGTCGACCTTCGCTTCTCTCGTCTTCTCGACTATGGCGACGTCGATGGGATCTCTGTCCTCTTCCCTGGTGGCCAAGAGGCCGAAGAGGAGCAGGTCCTCCTCATCAAACCCCTCGAAGGGGACTAGCTCTGCCACCTTGATGGCGTTCTGGGTTATCGTCCCGGTCTTGTCGGAACAGAGGATGTCTATCCCCGCCATCTCCTCGATGGCGACAAGCCTGCTGACGATCGCCTCTTTTTTTGCGAGGCTGATCGCCCCCACCGCCATCGTCACCGAGAGTACGGCGGGCAGGGCGGCGGGTATGGCCGCCACCACCAGGACCAGGGCGAACTGCAGCGTCTGAAGCAGGCTCACATGCCTCATGGTTGCGACGATGAATACCAGAGCCACCAGAGCTACCGCCAGCACGATCAAGTAGTCTCCGATCTTGATAACTGCTTTCTGGAAGTGGCTTTTGGTCTTCGCCTCTTCAACAAGCTTCGCGGTCCGGCCGAAGAATGTGTTCATCCCCGTGGCGTAGACGAGGCCGTTCATCTCGCCCATCCGGACGATGGAGCCGGAGTAGCCGACGTCGGAGGGCTTCTTCTCGACGGGGAGCGACTCGCCGGTGAGGGCCGACTCGTCGACCTGGAGGAAGTCGCCACCAAAGAGCTTGACGTCGGCGGGAACGATCTCGCCGAGCCTGACCCTGACAACGTCCCCGGGAACGAGCCGCCGCGCGGGAAGTTCGATCCACCTGCCGTCTCTTCTGACCCTGGCGCTCGGGGCGAGCCTCTTTTTCAAGAGCTCTATCGCCCTGTCCGCCTTGTTCTCCTGCCAGAAGCCGACGATGCCATTCATGAGCAGAAGCAGGGATATGATGGCGAAGTCGTCCCAGCGGCCAAGGGCTGCAGATAGGACGGCAGCGACCTCTATCATCCAAGGTATGGGACCCCAGAAGTAGGCGAGGAACTTGACGATGGGGTTGATCCTCTTCTCGGCGATCTCGTTGGGTCCGCGCTCATTCAGTCTCGACTCGGCTTCCGGTGAGGTGAGCCCCTCACCGCTAGAGGATAGCTCGTTCATCAGGTCTTCTGCTGACGCCTCGGCCGCCTCTTCGGGTCTCAAAATAGCTCGCCTCCTTCAGCAACCTGAGATAATTCGTTATGTATTTGATATCAAGTTGCCGGTGTCATGAGGGGCTTGAACGTATTGCTGAGTTGCGCTCTGCAATCTTCGCTTGCTTCAGGTGGGCGCTTTTTGGGCTCGAAATCAAGACATTATCGAATAAAATAAATACTGATGGCCTGATACCCCACTCCCATGGCCGGAGATTCGAGAAGGTCCATCGGATACAGGGAGGCGGTCTCCATCGGGGTCGGCGGGATGGTGGGCGGCGGGATCTTCGCCGTCCTGGGGCTTGCAGTCCAGCTCGCTCGCGGCGGGACGCCGGTGGCCTTCGCCATCGCAGGGCTCGTGGCGCTCTTGACCGCCTACTCTTACGCTCGCCTATCGGTAGCCTATCCGAGCCAGGGCGGGACAGTATCCTTCCTTGTTCGCGCCTTCGGGACGGGGATATTTTCGGGGGGGATGAACGTCCTCCTCTGGATCAGCTACATCGTGATGCTATCCCTCTACGCCTACGCCTTTGGAAGCTATGGCGCGACCTTCCTCCCGGCTTCGTTCCAGCCAATCGGAAAGCACCTTTTGATCACCGGCAGCGTTATTCTGATCTCGGGGCTGAACTTGCTCAGCGCCAAGGCCATCGGCAAGGCCGAAGATTTGATCGTCGGCCTAAAGATATCGATCCTCCTCATTTTCGTCGGCCTCGGCCTCTGGGCCGTCCAGCCAGAGAGGCTCGCTCCGGCGACGTGGTCTCCGGGGCTGAGCCTCATCTCCGGCGGGATGATCATCTTCGTCGCCTACGAGGGGTTTGAGCTGATCGCCAACACCGCAAGAGACGTCAGAAATCCCAGGACGACCCTGCCCCGGGCATACTATTCGGCTGTCGTCTTCGTCATCGCCCTCTACGTCCTCGTCTCGGTGGTGGCGGTGGGAAGCCTCACCCTCGACCAGATAGCAGCCTCAAGAGACTACGCCCTAGCCGAGGCGGCAAGGCCCTTCATGGGCCAGGCGGGATTCAGCCTCATCGCCGTCGCGGCCCTCCTCTCGACGGCATCCGCCATCAACGCCACCCTCTACGGGGCCGCCCGCTTGAGCTACATCATAGCAAAGGATGGAGAGCTTCCAGAGTTCCTCGAGCAGAAGATCTGGAACAGGCCCATCGAGGGGCTGTTCATTACGGCGGGGCTCACCCTTATTTTCGCAAACCTCTCGGACCTCAGCAGCATATCGACGATGGGAAGTGCCGGGTTTCTGCTGATCTTCGCCGCCGTCAACGTGGCCAACGTCAGGCTCGCTGATGATACAGAGAGCATATGGCAGATATCGGCCCTGGGAGCCGTCGCCTGTATCGGGGCCCTCTTCGCCCTCCTCTGGCAGACCGTCGCGACTTCGCCCCGCCAGATCCTGGTGCTTTTTGCCATGATCGGCCTTGCCTTCGCCATCGAGTTCGCTTACCGGAAGCTGCGTCCCAGGGAGATTAAGTGCGATCCAGACTGCGATCTGGCAGAATAACAAAAACCGTGGGCTTGAAAAATTCAAAAATTGGGTGGACGATTCGGGGAAAGATCCGGGCGGCCTTTCAAGCTAACATACATTAAAATTGATATACGACTAACTTTCGACCCGTCGTCCAAACTTTGAATTTCTCAGCATCTGCAGCCATTATGACCATTTTGCAGCCACGATGTCTGACAATCTGATCGACAGATGGAAGAAAAGCTTATTAACAAAAATAACATAATGATTGATGGTGATAGATATGTTCGACAAGATTCTGATAGCGACTGATGGATCGACCCACAGCATACGGGCTGCAAAAGAGGGGATAGAGCTTGCGAAGCTGTCTGGTGGGAAGGTGACCGCCCTTTACGTCGTCGACGTGAACCGCGCCGTATCCGATGTCAGCGCCAATATCGCCAACGAGGTCATCGAGGGGCTCAAGACGACGATGAGAACGGAGGGAGAGCACGCCACAAAATACGTCGAAGAATCTGCGAAGATGGCAAACGTCGCCGCGGAGAAGAAGATCGTCGAGGGCAACCCCGCCGAAGAGATCCTGAAGATGGCCGGAGGCGTGGACGTGGTAGTGATGGGAAGCATCGGCCGCACCGGCCTTGGAAAGTACCTTCTCGGAAGCGTGACCGATAAGGTGGTTCGAAACTCGAAGGTTCCAGTGATGGTCGTTTATTGAGACGCGTCTTCTCGCCAAAGAAGCCGTGTTGTAGCTTTTCGAGAAGGGCGGCTATCACGGCAAAAATAACGGTCTGGCGCGGGATCTCGACCAAGAAAGCCGCCCTCCCCTTTCTGATCAATATGAATAATCGGCCGTCTTCATCGAAGGCTTGAGATAAGCCGGACCAGAAGCGTCCGATAAGCGACGTTTGCGAGCCGAACGGTATACCGCCGGATCTGTGATTCGCCGGGCTTCGGAGAAGGCCAAGCTCGTGGCCAAGTCAGAATTTATGGGCAAAGTTTGGTGAGAGACTAATATTGATGGTCGATGGTGGGCCGCCCTTCGGGCGATCCCATCTACTTGGAGAAATTATGAGATATATCACCATAAAACTCAGCGATGAGGATTTCGAGCGTCTATCGATGACCAAAGGCGACAGAACCTGGCAAGAATACATAATGAAGGATCTTCTGAACCAGGCCAGACGACAGGAGCTGCAGAGGATGATAGGAAACGAAGAGCTGAGATGCGAATATTGCATTTGAGAGCTGTGGGCCCGATCATTTTTATATTTTTAGTTATTTTGCCACAAAGTAAGCGTCCGTCGACTTTCGGAGCGGCTTTGGCCCCATTGGCGAACAGCTGGATTTAGCGTCTTCAGAGGAAGGCTCCAATTAGATCGAAGAGGCGAAACCCGAAAGTGATGGGGAGATGAATAATGCGAAACCGCGATCAGGAGCCGAAGCGCGTATTTAGGTCGAAGCGAGAGGCCAAAGCCAACTACGACAGGATCGCTCGCTGGTACGACCTGGCGGAGGGCTTCTGGGAGCGGAAGTTGAGATCATTCGGTCTGAGAGAACTCGGTTCATCGGAGGGGGAGGTCATCCTCGACGTAGGCATCGGGACGGGCACCGAGACCCTGGCCCTCGCCGGGACGGTCGGCGAGTCTGGCAGAGTCGTGGGAATCGACATATCCTCGAAGATGCTGGGAGTCGCCAGGGCTAGGATGGAGAAGGAGGGGCTGGCGGGTCGTGTCAATCTCCTCCAATGTGATGCGGCCTCTCTCCCCTTCAAGGCCGAGACCTTCGATCGTCTCTTCATGAGCTTCACCCTGGAACTCTTCGACACCCCTGAGATCCCCCTCGTCCTCGAAGAGTTCAGAGAGGTCCTCAGGCCGGGAGGCCGGATCGCCATCGTCTCACTGACAAAATCGGGTGGCGGAAGCCTGGCGAGGGATATCTACGAGCTTTTTCACGATCGATTTCCTTCCCTCGTCGACTGCCGTCCCATCTTCGTCCGAAGGGCTCTGGAAGAGGCGGGTTTCGAGGTCACAGAGTCTACTCTGAGTTCGATCTGGGGCCTCCCGGTGGAGATCGTCCTCGCCGAGAATATGGATGAAGGCGGATGAAGATGGACGCTGAACTGGGCTTAAGCCTCATAATCCTCGTCGATTTTCATGTGATGGAGTATGATATAAGTAGTATCGGTGCATAACCAGAGCCGATAAATCAGATCCAGGTGAATAAATGGAAGACGACTTCAACGAAGTGGTTAAGTTTCACGGCCATACCTGCCCGGGCATCGCCATCGGCTACCGGGTGGCCAAGTACGTAAAAAACCATTACAACAGGTCCGAGGATGAGGAGCTGGTGGCGATCGCCGAGAACAGCTCCTGCAGCGTCGACGCCATCCAGTACCTCCTCGGCTGCACCTTCGGGAAGGGGAACTTCATCTTCAAGGACCACGGAAAGCACGTCTACACCTTCTACTCACGAGACCACGACAAGGCGATCCGGATCTACTTCAAGAACGTCATGCCCAGGTCCGATCCCGCCGCCATGAAGAGGTTCTTCGCTGGGGAGATGACTCCCGAGGAGGGGGAGAAGTTCATGAAGCTCCGAGAGGAGGCGACCGATTACATCCTCAACGCCCCCGACGAGGAGATCCTGGAGGTCCGGGAGGTCGATATCCCCGCGCCGCCGAAGGCCCGAATCCACCCCTCTATTGAGTGCCAGGAGTGCGGCGAGGCCTTCATGGAGGTGAGGGGGAGGACGGCGGGAGGCAAGATCGTCTGCGAGGAGTGCTACCAGAAGTTTGTGGCCTAGAAGGCCCCCATTTTTTCTCCGCTCAACCGTCTAAATTTCGATCTTCTGCAGGTCCCGCCCGATCTCGACTCCGACGCCGGTGCCGACGCCCGCCAGGACTTCCCGGACCATCTCCTCCTCGCAGCCGATCGTCTGGGGGTAGAGGTGGGTGAGGACGATCCTCTTTATCCCGGCGCCCCGGAAGGTCTCGCCGAGCCGCCGGGGGGTTGAATGGTTGGTGACGACGAAGGGCTCGGGAAAGGAGCACTCGTGGACGAGGAGGTCTGCGCCCTCCGCGAGCGTCCTCATCGACTCTGCGGGCTCGGTGTCCCCGGAGTAGACGACCGCCTTCTCGCCAGACTCGATCCGATATCCGAGGGCCGGAAGGCTGTGGACCGCCTCGCCTGCCCTGATCTTCAGTCCCGAAAGGCTGAACTCGTCGCCGGGCCGGACGACGGAAAAGGAGACGTCCAAATCTGCGAGGTAAGGGTAAAGCCCCCGGACCGTCTCAAACCACGCCTCCGTCCCCTCGGTGCCGAAGACCTCCATCTTGTCCTCGCCCAGGAGCCACCGGGCCTTGGCCAGGGCGAGGAGATCGGAGACGTGGTCCAGGTGGAGGTGGGTGAGAAGGGCGACGTCGATCTCCAGGGGGGAGAATCCCGCCTCCGCGAGCCTCAAGAGGGCTCCAGCGCCGCAGTCGAAGAGGAGGGGCTCATCGCCCTTCACCACCAGCCCCGCCTGGGCCCGGCCCGAATGGGGGATTCCGACCCCGGTCCCCAGAAGGGTCACCTCAATTTCCATGAAGTTATCAGGGGATTCGACGGTAATAGATGTTGCCGGCCCGGACCGATCAATTTTAAGTACATCCAAAGAATCAGATCCAAAGAACGATACTCTGACCTCAAGATCGATCAAGGTGATAATTTTGTTGGAGAACGTCATCAAGGACCCGGCCCTGGCCGAGAAGGGCAAAAAGAGGATCGAGTGGGCGAGAAGACATATGCCCGTCCTCCAGAAGATAAGGGAGGAGTACACCATCGAGCGGCCCCTGGAAGGGGTCAAGGTCGTGGCCTGCCTCCACGTCACCGTCGAGACCGCAAACCTCCTCTCGACCCTGACGGCCGGCGGGGCCGAGATCGCCGTCGCCGGGTCCAACCC
>JAXGJB010000018.1:0-46287 GCA_040770465.1 Methanothrix sp.
CGGACCGATCATATCTTCTAGGACAATCATATAATTTCATTTCGAGAGTATTTAACAACTTCGCGTCTGGTCGCGGTCAGATATGATAGTGAAAGGATAGTGAAAGGTAAAAAGAGGATATGAGATATTGAAAGATGCGGTCGGCCAGAAGCCGGATAGTGGTTTAAAGAAAAGATGGGTGGAGAGGAGATGGCTCGAAGCTCTCCTTTCCCTGCATGCTTTCATGTAATGGATGATCAGATCCTCGAATGAGGATCCGACTCCAGACACGATTTATTCAATCGACCTCTTTGTCCCCGAAGATCTCCCTTCTCAGAGCGCGGTCCCTGGCGGTCGCCTCCATCTCCAGCTGGGGGATCTGGGTGTAGCCGCCGTTGCGGAGCGACGCCCGGATCTTCTGCAGTAGCCTTGAGCGCGAGATCCTCGGCTCGCGCCTCAGGTGGCTGTTGAGATAGTAGGTGAAGGCGCCGTGGTAGGCGCCATCTATGTAGGCGTCGGCCGAGGTCTGGTTGTCCATGCATCCAGCCCAGAGGATCTGGGACTTAGCTCCCCGTTCTTCGATCCCCTTCTTGAACCCCCTCTGCTTCAATAGGTCGATATCATCTGCGAACCTGAACTCGATGTCCACGGGTGGCGGGAGGAACCGGTTCATCGTCGGGTTGGGTGGAGCCAGCTCCGGCGGCGGAGTGAGACCACCGATCTCTTTCAGTCCAGTCCCCGAGTGGCAGCAGTCCAGGAAGACCTCCAGGAGGACGCCGTCGGGAAGGGTGGTGAAGATCTTGTTCAGATCGTCGTCGACGATGAAGGTCCCGTCCCAGTTCATGTCGTAGGGGCAGAGGATCTCGTCGAGGCCGTCGGAGAGCTCGTCGCCGTCTCTGTCCCTGATCTGGGACCCGTGACCGGAGAAGTGGAAGACGAGGAAGTCCCCCGGTTTTGCGCCTTTGACCAGCCACTGGAGCCTCGATATTATGTTGGCCTTGGTGGCTCTGGAGTCAGTCAGAACCCTGATGTTCGCCGTCTCGAACCGAAATAGGCTTCGAAGGGTGAAGTGCATGTCTTTGACGTCGTTGATGCATCCGCCGAGGTCGTTGATGCTTTTATAATCGTTAATTCCCACCAGCACTGCCTTTTTGACCATATCTCACATCTCCACTGATTTTTATATATCGATCTGGTGCTTCTCCAGGAGGAAAATGAAGGAAATAAACTCAAATTTTTGCGCCTCCAAGGATTTATTTTAGTTTCGAAGATATATGATATATTTTTATATCATCCCCAGCATACATTTATCATAAGGCGGTCTGCACGCGGATGGATAATCGGGATTTCCATGATCCATAGATCGATTCTAGGATCGATCATCCCCCATGATCCTACGCTTACAGGCCTCATCTTCCTCATCTTTGTTACCTTTCTACTAGATATAGATTTCTGAAAGTAATCCTGGACGAAGGGGGTGAGGTTCGCCATGTAATATCCGATGTAAATCTGAACCTGGTCAAGAAAACGACTTAAGGATTGTTGTGTATTCAGAATGGATGATTGAACTTCGAAAGGCAAGGGACTCCTGAAGAGAAGGAAGGCTATAAACAGATGAATCTGTTGGAATTCGAATAGCTAATGAACATCGCGAACATGCCCCGCTGCTTGCAGCGGGGTGCGATGTTTGACTCATGAGAGTCCTCCGATGATATTGATAATGTTACGGTTACCACCAACTCGTTGACGAAAGACCCCATTGATAGCAATTCGTCCCCAATCCGAAAGGCAAGCGGCGAAATCCGAATTAACGCCGGTAGTCTCATCCATCCCAAGGCATCGAGCCTTCGACGGACTTCGTGTACTCCTCCTTGGAGCCTCCTTTCATCTTCTTCAGCGTCTCTTTCAGCTTTTGGCCGTGATCTGCGAGCCAGTCGAAGTTGGCGCAAGCTTCGAGCTCGCCGCAAAGGCTGCATAGATCGAGCCCTTTATCCCGAGCGCAGACCCTGATGGGGCAGTCCGGGGGTCCTCCTCCGCTCTCGCACCCGGCGCAAGAGGCGTACTTGGTCATCCACTCCAGCCCCCCCGCCACCTCAGCCCAGTCGACCTTTCCTCCCTCCTCTGAGACAAATGGTGCCCACTCAGGGATCTTGCAGCTCCTGATGAACTCCATAGTCTGGCCTGCTGTCTTTGCGATGGTGCCGCTGCCGAGAGGACAGCTCTTGCAGACGATCCCACAGGGACCGACCTGACCCTCTATTTTATCCGTTTCGATCTTCATAGCATGAGAGTTTCATTTAAAACTATTTATATGTGATGATCAAGAATCTCGATGATATCCTGACCCGCAACTGACCCAATCCCATGGAAAAGTCCATTCCGCTAATTACTGGCCCAATTGCATGGAAAAATCAGTCCCGTGAATTCCTGACCTGGGATCGTCAATAAGGTCGAGAGTCCGATTTGAAACGAAGTAATCAGCCCTTTTATTACTTCGGGAGCGCAGAGGGTCACGAATACCCCCCAACCTTTAGGTTGGGGATGAAGTGGACCATCGCCCGTTTTTCGTGCTCCTTTAAATCGATAAAACATTAGTGACTGTTCATGGAATCCGGGCAACAACGACTTGACTATTTCTGAATTCCGGAAAAACGGGCGCACGCTGTTTGATTTCAGCATCCCACTGGATCCGAGATACTCTCCTGACCGCTCATCTCTTTCCGATCCATCTGCCGTCCTCGTCGTAGTTCATCGACCGCTCCCACCCCGCAGCCCTCCAGACGGCGTCGAAGGCCGGCCTCAATACCTCCTCGGGGGAGTACTCGAAGCTCTCCACCATAATCTCGGGGATGAGGAGGGCGTCCCGGTCGATCCTGACGTCTTTTTGCAGAACGGGCACGGACCTCGGCCCGTCGACCTGCATGAACCCCCCTTTGACCCCAAGGAGGCTGAGCATCACGAAGACCGGGGGCTCGACCCCGAGGTGCTCCTGGATTTTGGTGTACCTGGGAAGCGCCTCCAGGAGGGTCTCCTCGTACCTCACGCCGGGGATCGCCAGTTCACCTTCGCCCTCGCCCTCGCCATCGGCTTCGCCTTCGGCTACGGATCCGCCGAGGATGAAGGAGTCGGCGGCCTCGACGATCCCGCCGACGTAGACCTGGGCGTAGGACCCCCGGTCGTCGTAGGTGAGAAGGCCGTCGAAGTTGTACCTCCAGCCCGAGAATAGGCCCGTCAGGGGGAGGGGGAGGGTGCCTTTGCCGCTTTTGTACCTCTGGACGAGGGAGGAGACGTCGAACCGCGAGGCTGGCTCGAATGCCCCGAAGGGGACGACCGAAAAAACGATCTTGGGGCCGTCGTTCAACGGCGCCGGGGTCTCCCCCGCCACGATCTTCGCCAGGGTCTCGGCCCGGAAGCTCCTGATACTCTCGGCGGCGGTCCCGGTGAGGGAGAAGGCGGTCCTTATCTCGAAGACGTCGAGGGGATACTTTCCGGCTGAGTTCCGAGAGTAGAACTTGGATGCCCCCTTGGTGATCATGTGGGGGCGGGCCCAGCTCTTTGGGACTCGGACGACGATGACAACCCTACCCCCGCCAAGGGGGACGGCCCTCATCGATATCCCGGGTATCCGCGGGGCGATCCCAGTCTGGACCATCGACTCGAGCCGGAGGATCTCATGGTCAGGATCGATCCCCGAGAGGCCGGGGATCTGCACGGGAACGCCGTTCTCCTCGGCTACTCCGTAGACGAGGTGGCCTCCAGCGGCGTTGGCAAAGGAGGTGACGTCCCGGAGAAACTCCCTCTTCTCCAGGTCCGAGGGCCCCGGAAGACGCCTCTTGTAGTCGATGACCTTGCTCTCCTGGACCTCGTCATCCAGAAGGGCGAGGATATCGGTCTCATCCAGAAGGTCGAGGGGTTTGCTTTCGAGGGTCATGGCACCATATTTTAGATGAGCCCAGGAGGATTTAGGGGTTGCGGATCTGGATATCTGCGGAAGGTTTTTTGCGGCAGAATCCAAAATGAGAACGAGCGGCTCAGGAGCGGAACGGAAGATGAAGACTAGAATCCACCAGAGAGAAGTGAAGCCGGAGAAGTACGACGGCTTCGTCATCGGTGGCGACGTCGGCGGGACCCACACCAACATCGCCGTCGCCGGAGCAAAGGACGGCACTGCGACCCTCCTCTACTCAGCCCACTTCGATAGCAGAAAGCTCAAATCTCTCGTCCCGGCTTTGAGGGAGGCCCTCGACTACGGCCGAGAGAGTTACGGGATCGAGGTGGACCGGGGGGTTGCAGGGGTAGCGGGAGCCGTGACTGACTGCAGCCGAATAAAGCCCACAAACCTCCCCTGGGTGGTGGACGCGGAAGAGATCAAGAGGGAGTTCGGGTTTGAAAATTTCAGGATAACCAACGACTTTCAGATCATCGGCTGGGGGATATCCTCCCTCAAAGAGGGTGACCTCTTCGAGGCAAAAGCGGGATATCCGGGGTTTGGCGATACCAGGGCCGTCATCGGGGCCGGGACGGGCCTTGGAAAATCGATCCTCTTATTCGACGGCAGACGGTATATTCCGATTCCCAGCGAGGGGGGGCACGCAGACTTTCCGGCCATCGACCGGTTCGAACTGGAGCTGGCGGATTTCGTCCGAGACGGGCGGAAGACCCCCGCCAGCTACGAGGAACTCCTCTCGGGCCGGGGGATCGAGAGGATCTACGATTTTCTGAGGGAAAGGCAGGGAGGGACTGAAAAGACGGGTGAGATCGAGGAGGCCGAGAATAAAGCCGCCGAAATCTCAAAGCACAGAAAGACCGACCACCTCTGCCGCGAGACCTTCAGGATCTACGCGAAGATCTACGGCAGGTGCGCGAAGAACTTCGTTCTGGAGGCGCTCGCCACCGGCGGCCTCTACATCGCGGGCGGGATCGCCGCCAAGAACAGGGAGATCTTCGTCTCCCCGGAGTTTCAGGCCGAGTTTCTGAACGCAGAAAAGCAGCGGGATCTTCTGGAGATGACGCCGGTTCGTGTCATAACAAACTACGACGTAAGCATCATCGGGGCGTGCAACGCCGCCGTCGCGTCGTTCGAGGAGTGCCCCTCAGATGCCCATTCATTTGACTCGTGCCTTCTTTAACAAAGTCAAGCGACCCCTTTGCAAAGCTCCCCCCGCTCCAGATCCTCCTTGAAGTAGTCCCGGGGCGTCTTCAGCCTCAAGAGGAGGCCGAGCTTTCTCTTGGCATAGAAGGGGACGAGCCTCAAGGTCTCCCGCAGGAACCACTTGGGGTAGAGCCTCTTGATCTTGGTGTACCTGAACCACGCGAGGTCGTAGTACCGGGCGTTCATCTCCCAGGTGATGTACTGGACTTCTTCGGCGGTGAGGTGCTTTGTGTTCAGGTTCGCGTGGAGGCCGTCATAGAACCGGTAGTCGTCGCAGGCGATCAGCCCCATTCCTTCGAGCTCTTCCCGCATCTCCGTCTTGGGGTAGGGGGTGCTGATGTAAAATATCGGTATGTCGACTTTCAGCTTTCTTGCAAGCTCGAAGTTCGACCAGAGGTCCTCGGCGTCGTCCTCGGGGTTTCCGCCGATGAGGCCCGCGGAGACGATGATGTCGTTATCGTGCATGTACTCGACCGCCTTGTCGGCGTTGTCGGACATCTTCCCCTTGCCGAGGAACTTGAGGTTCTCGCGGCTTGTGTTCTCGATCCCCAGAAATACGCCGTCAAAACCGGCTCGCGCCATCTTCTCGACGAGCCTCCGGCTCGACCCGATCCCCCGGGCCGAGGCCTGGACCTTGTACTTGAGGTGGTCGAGGCCCGCATCGACGATGGCGTCGCAGAGCCGTTCCATCCGTTTTACGTCAAGGGTCATGTTGTCGTCGGGAAAGAAGATCGATTCTGCGCCGTGGGCCTCGGCGTCCCGGATGTCGTCGAGGATCCGATCGAAGGGGTACCTCCGGAAGGAGCGGCCGTACATGTGCTGGATGGAGCAGAACTTGCAGCCGTTGGTGCAGCCCCGGCTCGTCTCGACGGAATCGATGGGGATGCCGAAGCTCTGAAATCCGGTGGTGATCAGCCGACAGTCGCGGTTCGGCATTTTGATCTCCGAGACGTCGAGGACGGGCCTTGGGGGGTTATGGACCATCTTGTCCCCTTGCCAGTACGATAGGCCCTTCACCTCGCCGAGGTCGCGGCCTTCGTCGATCGCCTCGATCAGTTCGCGGAAGGTCGCCTCACCCTCGCCCCGGACGACGTAGTCGGCGAGCCTGCCCTCCTCGCTCTCGGCGATCTCGTCGTAGTTGAGGGTGGGGTGGTAGCCGCCGAAGACCGTCTCGGCGCCGCTCTCCTTCGCCATTTTGGCGAGGGGGAGCATGGCGTGGTACTGAAAGCTCATGCAGCTCAGGCCGACGAGGTCGTATCCGTTCCTCAAGACACCTTCGAGATACTCCGTTGGCCTCTTAGTCGCGTGGAGGTCGGCGACGTGAACGGTGCAGATGTCGTCGACGTTTCCGGCGATGGAGACTAGGCCGTAGTTCGGGATCCTCGCTATCCGGTCGAAGTCGGGCTGGACGACCGGCGAGGAGAGGAGGAGGACCTTCATGGTATCATCTCACCCCCGACTCCAAAAACCACGGCTTCTCGGGGTTGAAGTCGAACCGGTTCGCCCGGGAGACGTAGGATGCCACCTCCTTCATCCCCGAGACCCCCGCGTACCGATAGGCGTTCGCCCAGACCCTGAAGCTCGTCCGCAAGGGCGTCATCCGGTTGTAGACCCGCTTCAATGACCAGTTCAAAACCTCCTCCATCTCCGCGGGCGGGATGTTGGGGTGGTTCCAGACCAGGTGCTTCATGTCGAACCGGTGCCAGTCCCGCTCGAAGATCCCGTACCCTTCGTCCAGCTCGTCCCAGAGCTTCGTCTGGGGCAGCGGCGTCATGATGCAGATCTGGGTTATGTCGAGCTTGAGGTTCGCGAGGTCGGTGATGTCCTTTTTGAGGGACTGCTTGGTGTCCTCGGGAAAACCGATCATGTAGTAGCCGACGGTCCCAAACCCGTACTTCTGCAGAAGGCGGACCGTCTCCAGGACGTCCTCGGTCCCCTCCTTCTTGTTGATGTCGTCGAGCTTATCCTGGTGGAGGTTCTCGATCCCGATGGCAGCCCCCGCAAAGCCCTTGACGTGGCGGGGCTTCTTTCCCGTGACCGGGTCGGGCCTCGACCTCATCTCGGCCCATTCGGGGATCTTTTTACGCAAATAGTCGGCCCGAGCCATGCACCCCCAGACCATCCCGTACTCGTCCAGCAGGTCGACGACCCGGTCGGCGTGGCGGCGGTTCGCGCCGAAGTTCTCGTCCTCGATCAGAACGACGTTGATCTCGTGGTCCTTGTAGTAGGAGATGACCCGCTCCAGGCTCTCCAGGGGGACGGGATGAGGCCGGTTACAGAACTTCGGTGTCTGGCAGAATTTGCAGCCGACGCCGCAGCCCCTGGTGGTGAACATGATCCCGTAGATGTTCAGCTTCTTGTTGAAGGGAGTTCCCAGGTACTCGATCAGCGGCGGGTGCAAAACCTGGTTCTGCTCGATCTTCCGGCCGAAGTAGGGGGCGACCGTCCCCTCGGCGTACCCCTCGAAGATCCGATCGAATTTGTCCTGGATCTGGGGCGTCAGGGCGCCGTAGTTTCCTGCCCAAAGCTCTCCCACCGCGCCGGAGGCCCGGGCCGCCTCCACCATCTCCAGGATCTCGCAGGTCTCGTTCAGGTAGAAGGAGAAGCCTACGACGTCCCATCCCTCGGCGAGCTTCTTTTTGTACTCCTCGAAGGTGGGGTACTCCAAAATCTCGATCTCGGGGATGTTCTGCTTGAGGAAGCGCAGGCCGAAGGACTGGAGCCGGGGCCAGTAGAACCGAAACCACTTGGAGCGGGCGTTGGAGCCTATGTAATCGTAGGGCTCGGGATCGTTTTTGTAAACCGTGGTGAAGAGGACTTTGGGGGGCATAGTCGGCTTTTGCCCTGCGATCGAAGATTAAGGTTACGATTCTGATCTGACCCTCTCTCCGACCTCTGGCTCGCACCTACGCAAACCTATAAACCCCCTCCCTCATTCATCCTCCCTCATGGATGGTCCAGCCATCGCCACCAGCGGTCTCACCATGCGGTTCAACGGATTTACCGCCGTCGACGGGGTCGACCTCAACATCGAGAAGGGAGAGCTCTTCGGCCTCCTAGGCCCGAACGGCGCGGGAAAGAGCACCATCATCAAGATGCTGACCACGATGCTCCGGCCGACGGCCGGAAGCGCCGCCGTCTGGGGCTTCGACATCGGCCGGGAGAGGGACGCGGTCAGAAACTCCATCGGCGTCGTCTTCCAGGACCCGTCCGTCGACAGCCAGCTATCGGGCCGGGAGAACCTGGACTTTCACGGCCGGATGTACGGGATGGACCGAAAGACCCGCGAGGCGAGGGTCGCCGAGGTCCTGGAGCTGGTGGACCTGACCGAGAAGGCGAATGTGCTGATGGAGGACTACTCCGGCGGGATGCAGAGGAGGCTTGAGATCGCCCGGGGGCTGATGCACCACCCTCACGTCCTCTTCCTCGACGAGCCGACTTTGGGCCTTGACGCACAGACCCGGAGGTACATCTGGCGATACATCCTGAAGATGAACCAGGAGGAGGGGGTCACCGTCGTCCTGACGACTCACTACATGGAGGAGGCAGACCACCTCTGCGAGAGGGTCGCCATCATCGACCAGGGGAAGATCGTTGCCCTGGACACGCCGGAGAACCTCAAAGACCTGATCGGGGCGGACATCGTCACCCTGGAGGTGGAGGGCGGGATCGGCGATGAGCAGGTCGGGGCCTTCTCGAAGTTCGATGGGGTCGAGGAGGTCGAAGTCGTCGAGGCGGTCGACCAGTCAGGCTCGATCCTCGACCTCAGCGTCGACCGCGGAGAGGCCCGGATCCCCGAGATCGTCCTTTCCGCCTGCAGGGTCGGTGTGAAGATAAGATCGGTCAGCATGCACGAGCCGACCCTCGAAGACGTCTTCCTCAAGTTCACGGGCAAAAAGATCCGGGGGGCGGAGTCGGCCGGCGCCGGCCGGATGGCGGCGGTCCAGAGCAGGATGAGGACCAGGAGGCACTGATATGCCGAGGATCAACGTCTACGCCATCTACAGCCTCTGGCTTCGGGAGATGATCCGCTTCTTCAGGCTGAAGAGCCGGGTCTTCGGCTCCCTCGCCCCGCCCTTCTTCTTCCTCGCCTTCCTCGGCTTCGGCTTCCGGTCGGCGGCGATGCCCGCAATCCCCGAGGGCGTCGACTACATCAGCTTCCTCGCGCCTGGGATCATCGGGATGACCCTCCTATTCTCGTCGACCTTCGGGGGGCTATCGATGCTCTGGGACCGGGAGTTTGGCTTTCTCCGGGAGATCATGGTCGCCCCTGTGTCCAGGCTCTCGATCGTCATCGGCCGGACCGCGGGCGGCGTCACCACCGCCGTGATGCAGGGGCTGATAATCCTCGTCCCCGGGATGGTCATGGGCCTGGAGATATCCGGCCTCGGCGGCTTTCTCCTCTCCCTCGTATTCATGGTCCTGATCGCCACCACCTTCAACAGTCTGGGCCTCGCCTTCGCCTCCCGGATGAAGGACATGTCCGGCTTCTCGCTGATCATGAACTTCATGGTCTTCCCGCTATTCCTGCTGTCGGGGGCCCTCTTCCCCATATCGAACCTCCCCCCGTGGCTTCGGAGCCTCTCCTACCTCGACCCCCTCACCTACGGCGTCGACGGCCTCCGGGGGTCCCTGGTGGGGGTCAGCGCCTTCCCTCTCGCCCTCGACCTTGGAATCCTGGCGGTCTGCTGCGTGGGGGCCCTGGGCCTCGGAGCTTACCTATTCGAGAAGAGCGACGTGGAGTGACGGCGGCTCTGATTTCCTGGAGGATCAGATCAGAGCGCCATCATTTTCTTGCTCTTCAATCAGAGTTCATCGGATTTGCCAGAGGATACCGATCGACGCTCTCGCCACCGGGGATGGCGCGCTCTGAGTCGCAGATCCCGTCACTGTCGGCGTCGGTGCATTCGAAGTCGGTGTAGTAGTTTCCGACGGTCCCATTGTCCCACTGGTTACTGGCATCGTCGTAGGCGTTCTTCACCCTTTCATCTTGAGCAGATCCAAGGAGCGATCCGATCAACGGAGACGTTGTTTTTATGCCAGTGTCGCCAGCGGCGTTATCGACGAGGTCGTTTTGATAGAGGAGATTGTCCCAGGACTTTTGGAGCTTGATCCCGCCCATCACGTTTCGGGTGACGTTGTTGCCAACTACGACGTTATCATCGCATTCTGCCAGGCTTATGCCAGCCCAGTTGTTGTACGCGACGTCGTTATCCTGGACGATGTTCTCCTCGCAGCCGAGGTAGAGGCCGATCCCACCCCATTCGTTGTTATCGGCTCTGTTTCTTCTGATGACGTTTTCGCGGCAGTCGTCGAGATCGATGCCGTTGCCCGCGTTGTAGCTGGCGTTGTTCTCTTCGATGATGTTCTCATCGCTGGATGAGTAAAGGCCGATCCCGCCAGCATTGTAGCAGACTTTGTTCTCGGCGATGGTGTTGCCAATCGAATCCATAAGCTGGATGCCATAGTTCTCGCTCAGCGAGATGTCGTTTTCGAAAATCTGGTTATAGTTGCCTCCGTCCCAAAGAGTAATGCCCAATAGATTGCTGCTGGCGTTATTGGCAGTTATGGTGTTGTTGTTGCTAAACTTGCAGAGCCCGATTCCCCATTCATTGTGGATGGCATCATTGCTCACGATGGTGTTATTGGAAGAACTCTCTAGGTAAACGCCATACACACCGTTGCTGTTTAGGACGTTCGCCTCAATGACGTTATTGTCGCAGTTTTCTGATATGGATATTCCGCTCTCGCCGTTTTGGCTGAAATCATTTCCCGATACGTTGTTTCTGAAGGATCCCATGAGCTTTAGACCGCTCTTCCCGTTATCTTGAGCTCTGTTCCTTGATAAGGTGTTGTCGTTTCCCCTGAGCACGAGTCCATAAAAAGGGTTCTCGCTGACATCGTTATTCGCAATGAGGTTATTCGAGCCAGATACCCAGATGCCATCTCCAATAGTACCAGATTTGACGGCTTTGTTGCCTATGATGGTGTTGTTGTCGCTTGCTGAGAGGACGATTCCAACTTCAAAGCTTTCGCTGACGATGTTGTCTTCGATCGTACTGTCGCTGGCGTTTAAGATGAACATTCCACATTCGCTATAGGTGATGTTGTTCTTCTCAACAGAACTGTTGCTGGAGTAGGCAACCGCGATCCCCGCACTGTTGAGGACGGCTGTGTTATTTGCAACGGCGCAGTTATCGGAGCCGTTGATGAGAATGCCGACGTACTCCAGGTAGAGGTTGTCACCCTCTTCATCGAGCCTGGTTTCGTCCTCCGACTCAGAAGTTCTGACCGATTTTGTCACCACGAACCCTTCGACCTTTATTCCATCTTCGTTGAGGGAGATGGCTGGACCCTTCGCCGAGGCGTCGACGACGGGCTTTCCTCCGCCTGTATCCACGCCCAATAGCGTCAGCATCTTGTCCACGTTCAAGTTCTCCTGATATGTTCCGCTCTGGACCTCGATCACATCTCCAGGGTTCGCCCCGTCGATGGCGTCCTGTATCTTCTCGCCAGGCCCCACCATGATCTCTTCCGCCACTGCAAAATGGATCAGAGAGATCGCCAGAAACAAAATCATCTCCAACTTCATAACAATCACTTCTATCCATTTTGGAGCTTTTACTTCATAAACTTATCGGAAAATTTAGAGAGATCGCTTCCGTTCGAGGTTGCCGGAAGAGGTGGGATCGAGGCGGTCGACTATGCAATAGGCTCGGGCCCATCGATCCTCCAAATTTGAGAAAAGGATTTATCTTGGACTGGTCAGATGGGGTTTCATGCTCCCTGCTCTCCTCTGGGCTCTCGTCTTCGTCGGAAGCCTCGCCGTCCTGGTGAAGGCCTCGGACTATTTCACCGACTCCGCCGAGAGGATCGGCATCGCCTTCGGGATATCCCCCTTCATCATCGGCGTCACCATCGTCGCCGTGGGCACCTCGACCCCGGAGCTGGTATCCTCGATTCTGGCGGTGACGAAGGGCTCCTCGGAGATCGTGGTGGGGAACGTGATGGGCTCAAACGTCACCAACATATTCCTCATCCTGGGCCTCTCCGCCATCGTCGGAAAGAAGATGGTGACCAGCTACGAGCTAGCCAACGTCGATCTTCCCTTATTCGTCGGCTCGGCTGTTCTCTTATCGCTGATGGTGGTGGACGGGGCGTTCAGCCTTCCCGAAGCCCTCCTCTGCCTCGCCCTCTTTCTCGTCTACCTCCTCTACGCCATCAGCGTCGAGAGGGTCGCCGACGAGGCGATGGAGAGGTCGATGGAGGAGATGGAGGCGGCGGGGGTGAGCCACCCGGAGAAGAGAAGGCTCGACCCGAAGGTCTATCTGACCCTGATCTTGAGCGTCTTCTTCCTCTACATCGGGGCGAGCTACACCATCGTCTCGGTGGTGAAGCTCTCGGAGATGGTGGGTATCGGGACCGAGATCATCGCCGCCAGCGCCGTAGCCCTGGGAACCTCGCTTCCGGAGCTTGTCGTGAGCGTGCGGGCCGCCGCCATGAACAAGCCGGAGCTTGCGATCGGAAACATCCTCGGCTCGAACATCTTCAACGCTCTGGGGATCATGGGCGTATCCGCCCTCTTCGGGACCCTTTTGATCCCCGAGACGATAACGAGCTTCGTCATGCCGATGATGATCATCGCCACCCTCCTCTACTTCGTCGTGATCTGGGAGAAGGAGATGACCCTCTGGGAGGGCTGGATGATGGTTATATTCTACGTCTTCTTCCTTGGAAAGCTCTTCGGCCTCTTCTGATGCGGAGGTCGATGGACGAGTCGATGAACGGATCGATGGACGGGTCGATGGACGGGATAAAATATTTAACGGTTTGAAGAAGATAACCTGGCATGATACGGCGGTTCGGCATCATCATCTCCCTGGCATTTCTGGCGGCCCTCATCTGGGCTTTAAACTACGTCCATCCGGACGTCTACCTCCAGAGGGCCTTTTATACCGCCGTCGTCGTCGCCCTGATCCACCTTCTCTTCAAACACGTCTTCGAAGATGTGCTCATAAAGAGGATAACCGTCTCCAAGACCAGATACTCCTTCAAAAAGACGGTCTCGATAGTCTACCTGGTGGTCCTGGTGGCGGTGGTGATCAACATCTGGGTCGCGGACACCCGAAGCCTCCTCATCTCTTACGGCATCGTCGCCGCGGGGATCGCCGTCGCCCTCCAGGACCTCTTCAAGAACTTCGTCGGGGGAGTGATAATATTCGTCACCGGGATATACCGGGTCGGAGACAGGGTCGAGATAAACTCTCGGAAAGGCGACGTCATCGACATCGACATCCTGTACACCACCCTCATGGAGATGGGAGAGTGGATGTCGGGAGATCAGCCGACGGGCCGGCTTACCATAATTCCGAACGGATACATCCTCTCTGGTAGCGTCAACAACTACACCAAGGATCACACCTTCCTCTGGAACGAGATAAGCGTCCCCATAACCTACGACAGCGACTGGAAGGAGGCGGTTGCCATCATCTTATCCGTCGTCAGGAGGGAGACCGAAGAGGTCGGAAAGGAGGCGGAAAAAAGCCTCTCCAGCCTTGAAGAAAAATATTACCTTCCAAGGAAGGTGGTGGAGCCAGCGGTCTTCATAACCCTCACAGACAACTGGATAAACTTCAACATAAGATACATGACTGCGGTTCGGGAGAGGAGGATGACCAAGAACAAGCTCAGCCGCCTCATCCTCGACGAGATCGAAAAATCGGATGAAATTAGGCTTGCCTCCGCCACCATCGACATCATAGGATTCCCCGAAGTTCGGCTCGACGTCACCAAGATGGAAGCGGGGAATAGAACATCCGAAGACAGCTGAGGCAAGGAGGGGGAGAGCCTACCTCCAGAAGATGAACGAAGATGAAACGTCTCAAATGGGTCCAAGAAAATCCAGGAAGGTGAGATGCAGATGGCCCGGGTCTTCAAGATCAGGACAAAAAAGGTGGGGCTCGCCCCGGGAACATTAATCCACGATGGCGAGGAGAGGACCGAGCCGGTCCGGATCACAATCATGGACTACGACCTGGATCATCTCCAGGAGTTCTGCGTCACCTCCATCGACGAGTGCGCCGACCTGAAGGCGAGCCCGTCGGTCACCTGGATAAACGTGGTTGGGGTCCACAGGCCCGAGATAGTAGAGAAGATCGGGAACTGCTTCGATATCCACCCCCTCGTCCAGGAGGACATCGTCCACACAGAACAGCGGCCCAAGATGGACGACTTCGACGATCACGTATTCATCATCCTGAGGATGCTCTCACGCTCCGAGAACGGCGACGGCGATGAGGAGATCTGGTCGGAGCAGCTGAGCCTCCTCGTCGGCCGAGGCTTCGTGATATCCTTTCAGGAGACGGAGGGAGACGTCTTCGATCCTGTAAGAGACCGGATCAGAAAGTCCAAGGGCAAGATCAGGAGAGGGGGGGCGGACTACCTCGCCTACTCCCTGATCGATGCCGTCGTAGACAGCTACTTTCTGATCCTGGAGGATGTGGGCGAGGACCTGGAGTTCCTGGAGGACGAGCTGGTGGAGAGCCCCGACAAAGATACGTCGAAGCGGATCCACGAGATGAAGAGGGACATGATCTTCCTCCGAAAGTCGGTCTGGCCCCTCCGGGAGGTGATAAGCCGCCTCTCCCGGGGCGAGTCGGATATCTTCGATGAGTCGACGGAGATCTACCTCAGAGACGTCTACGACCATACCGTCCAGGTGATCGAGGAGATCGAGACCTTCAGGGACGTCCTCTCGGGGATGCTGGACATTTACCTCTCATCGATCAGCAACAGGATGAACGAGGTGATGAAGGTCCTGACGATCATCGCCACCATCTTCATACCCCTCACCTTCGTCGCCGGGATCTACGGGATGAACTTCGACTACATGCCCGAGCTCCACTGGCGTTTGGGCTATCCAGCGGTCCTCATATTCATGCTCGTAACAGCGATGCTGATGGTGCTCTACTTCAGAAGGAGGGGCTGGCTTTGAAGGGTCTTTTGATCGGATCAATGACCAGGTGGTCGAGAATATGCCTCTCCGCTTGATCGAGATGGTCCTCCCCGAGAAGGACAGAGAGAGCCTTGAGAAGCTGTTGACCAGAAACGACCTTCCCATCCTGGGAATCTGGACCGAGCCGATGCTGGGGATCTGGGAGCGGCCCGTAGGCGGGGTCTGGAAGAAGAGCTTCATAGAGCCTCAGATCCTGGTGAAGATCCTCGTCTCCACGACGGAGGCGGAGTCGGTGATCGACCTACTCGAAAAGAGGTTCCACAGGAGGGAAGGGTGCAGGCTGGTGGTCCTCCCCGTGGCGGCCTCGCTTCCCAGGCCCGAGCTGGCCGAAGATGGGGGTGAGGCAAAGGCCCAGCCAGGAGAGAAGACGAAGAAGAAGAGCAAGCGGATCGGGAGGGAGGAGCTTTACGCCGACGTCGCCTCGGTGGAAGTCTCCGGAATGTACGTCTTCATGGTCGTCCTATCTTCGATCGTCGCCGCCATCGGCGTCATGAAAAATAACGTTGCCGTAATAATAGGGGCGATGGTGATAGCGCCCCTCCTCCTCCCAAACGTCTCCTTCTCTTTAGCAACCATCCTCGGTGACAGGGGGCTTGCTGAAAGGGCGCTGAAGGCGAACATAGTGGGGATAGGAACCGCCGTCGTCATCTCATACCTTTTGGGGTCGCTTCTGCCTGTCGATCCCCAAACTCCTGAGATCGCATCCAGGACCGCAGCAGGGCTCGGCGACGTAGTCCTCGCCCTGGCCTCGGGGAGCGCGGGGGCACTCGCCTTCACCACCGGGGTTTCGGCGACCCTCATCGGCGTGATGGTGGCCGTCGCCCTCCTGCCGCCCCTTGTCACCTTCGGCCTTCTGATGGGGTCGGGGCACGAGAGCCTCGCCTGGGGCGCGATGCTCCTCTTCGTCGCGAACTTCATCTCCGTCAACCTCTCGGGGGTGGCAACCTTCCTCGCCCAGGGGATCAGGCCCACCGGCTGGCGGCAGGCGAAGATGGCGAAGAGGACTTCGATCATGGCGATGGCGCTCTGGGTTCTCATGCTCGCAGTCCTCCTGGCCATAATCCTCAGGTGGCAGCCGATCTCGATATGAACGACGGCTGGGCAGCCGACCGCAAACCTAATACCGGAGGTGTGATCTCTGGGAATTTCCCGAGGAGGAGATCCTGATGACAGAGACTACGACCCGCCCTTCCTCGACCTCATGCCAAGACTTCGATGATAGGCGCCTGGTCTCAGAGGTGAGGCGGGTTACCCTGATCGGCCTGGTCATAAACGTGGCCCTGTCCGCCCTGAAGTTCGCGGCGGGGATAGCGGGAAACAGCCAGGCGGTGGTGGCGGACGCGGTCCACAGCCTCTCGGACACCGTCACCGACGTGGCGGTCCTTGTGGGGGTCAAGTTCTGGGCGAAGCCTCCGGACGATTGCCATCCCCACGGCCACAGGAGGATCGAGTTTCTGGTGACGGTCTTCATCGGCCTCCTCCTGGCAGCCGTCGCCCTGGGGCTCTGCTACAACGCCATCGCGACCCTTCACCAGGTCCAGGGAAGTCCTCCAGGTGCTGTCGCCTTCTTCGCCGCGGCTCTTTCCATCTTCACAAAAGAGCTCCTCTACCGCTGGACGATCTCGGCGGGAAGGAAGGTCAAGTCCACGGCCCTGATCGCCAACGCATGGCATCACCGATCCGACGGCCTCAGCTCCATACCGGCGGCTGCAGCCGTCGCCGGTGCCAACCTCGTTCCAAGCCTCACCTTCCTCGACCATCTTGGAGCTATAGTCGTCTCGATCTTCATCCTCCAGGCGGCCTGGAAGATCGTGCGGCCGTCGGTGGAGCAGCTCGTCGACCAGGGGGCGCCCGAGGAGATCTGTCGAGGTATCGAGCAGCTGGCGCGCGCCACCCCGGGAGTCGAGGAGGTCCACGCCATAAGAACCCGCCACATCGGGTCCGGGATCGAGGTCGACCTCCATGTGCTGGTCGACCCCCAACTGACCGTCGAGGAGGGGCACAGCATCTCCGAAGAGGTGGAGCGGAGGCTCATCGATTACGTCTCGGACGTGGTGGACGTTGTGGTCCACCTGGAGCCTTATGAAGAGGGGAAAAAATAGGCTGGAACTGGCGGATTTTTTGCACGGCGGTTATTGATGGCTTAATCCGAGCCGCCGGCTGGTGCAAAGTCCGTGTCGGAGGGGCGCGCGATGGTCCATGATGGCGCGGGAGCCCGTCGGAGCTAAATGGGGTATGAAATCTCTGAACGTTAAAATGACGCTTACATCTGGATATTATAGCAAATAAAACGAAAATAACACTCAATTTCTGAATTTGAACGGTTTAGGACGTTTTGATTCCATTCTGAACGGTTAACGTTCGGACTGGTTCGGCTCTAAATTTAACTATCGTTCGAGCCCATGGGGTTTTGTTGAGGGCGGCGGTGCCGAAGTTCCGGCAGAGCCGTCCTCAATAGTGAGGTACGAATAATGAAGTCGACGAAATCGTTGATAACACTGGCGGTGGCCTGCCTTCTGGCGGTCCCTGCCTTCTCCATGCCCTGGGGCGATGGGTCCGGGTGTGGGGGGAGGTTCGACCAGCTGAACCTGACAGAAGAGGAGATGGAGAACATGACCCTGGCGGAGTTGAGGGAACTTAGGCAGGAGAGCAACAGGGCTGAGTGTTCCATGAACCAGGGACAGATGAACCAGGGACAGATGAACCAGGGTCGGATGAATCAGGGTCGGATGAATAACGCCCCGATGGGCAGGGGATTTGGCGACTGCCTTCTTCTGATGACTGACCTGACCCCTGAAGAGATGGATAGCATGACCCTGGGCGAGCTGGAGGATCTGAGAGAGCAGAAGATGGACGAGCTCAGCAATATGACCGCCGAGGAGATCGAGGCCCTGAGAGAAGAAAAGAGGGCCGAGATGGATAACATGACCATCGCCGAGCTGAGGGAACAGATACAGAACGGGTTTGACCGTCCCTTCATCGGCGGCGGAGCCTGCCTTCTGGCGACAGACCTGACCGTCGAAGAGCTGGAGGGGATGACCCTGGCTCAGATCGAGGATCTGAGACAGGAGAAGATCGACCAATTGAACAACATGACCATCTCCGAGATCGAGGAGATGAACGAGCAGAAGAGGGCCGAGATGGATAACATGACCATCGCTGAGCTGAGAGAGAGGATGGAGGTCTGTGAGATCCTCGACCTCGGTCATGGCTGCGCGGGATGCCCTCAGGGCTGCCGTGGCGACTTCGGGATGGGTGGGGCCCCATACTGCTGCGCGATTGATGGCCAGGGTTGCCAGCAAGTCCATTGTGCAGCAACCGGAGCCGGCATGCAACAGGGTAGGGGAGCGTCAGATGGTCAGATGAACGGGGCTGTCTCCGGCGGACCAAGGTGAGCTTGAGGAGAATCCCAGAAACAGAATATACTCTCATCGAACTCGGGGTTGGATTGGCTTAGGAGGCTCTTTGGCCCGGAGCCCGACGCCCGACTCGAAGTGGATAACTTCCCAAATCCTTTAGTCTTTGGGTCGTGGATCTCGAGGGATTCATGACCCGAGACCTATGGGTGACCATAAATGATGAAAGAGATGACAATTCCTGAACGGGTGATAGGCTCGTCGGCCTCACCGATCAAGACCATCTGTGTCAAGAGTGGCTTTGCCCTGGGGCCGGCAGGTTCGTTCTTCAAGTCGGCCCGTCCCCTCAGGATAGAGATCGAAGGGCTCAGGCTTCTCTCCCCCGCCCAGATCAAAGATCTTCTCAACGCCAGAAGGAGCATTGAGGAGATCAAGATGCTTATCGAGGAGGAGGCGAACCCCTCCTTCATATATCGGGGGAACATGACAGTCGACAGAGAGCGATTCCGGCTGGTGGACGTGGACTTTCGATCTGAAGGTTCAGAGACCCTTCTGAAGGCCGACCTGGCAGAGGTTCGGAAGGGTCCTGAGTCGATCTGGTCCTCCGAAGTCGTGGGTGATGTCATCGGGCGGATCGAGACGAAAGAGATGGCAGAAGGCGTTGGGGATGCCGCAGGAACCCTGCTTATCAGGGAGGGGAACCTGAGCGGCAAGTACAAGGTCCATCTGAACGCCCCCTTTGGGGACTGATTCCTTTGAAGATGGTGAAGATCTCAATGGTACTGGCGGTAATGGCGTCCATCATTACCATACCTCTCTCATCCCCCTCAGAAGGGGACCTGCTCCAGGGCGACGGGTCCATTCCAGGGGCAGGATCGGAGATGTTTCTCGAACCCCTCCCGGATGATGGTGGGGGCGCAAGACCTCACTCTGGGCCTGTGGCGGATGGCGACGATCAGCCCCCGGGCGGCCCCTTCCGAGCGGAGGGAGTCGCCCTGGAAAGGGGTGAGACCTACTTCCTCCACATATGGCTGATCGATACGAAACGGATTCCTCCTGCTCTGGCCAGAGATATGCTCAGGGAGAACAGAAGCCTCGATGAGATCAGGGAGGAGATCTCCGTCTCCGAGGGGACGAACACCACCCGGGGCGGGATGGTCCTGGGGGAGAACCGGTTCATCCTGGTGGAGATCAACCAGACCGTAGAGGAGAACTGCACCATCTTCGATGCAGACCTGGTGAGATTCGAAGAGATACAAATGGGCGCGTTCAATCGGACAGCAGGCCACATCACCGTCAGAACCTGTGAAGAGAACGGCGTCCAGGTGGGCCTGGGTAACCTGACCCTGACCGACGACGAGGGAGTGGATACGAGCTACAAGCTCACATTCCTCCCCTCCCAGCTCGAACATATCACCCCGGGTAACGGCGGTCAGACACTTCGATCGCAGGAGGCGAACCATGCCCCTGGTTGAGACGAGAGACCTCGAGAAGAGCTACAGGGTTGGAGATATGGATGTCCCGGTCCTCAGGGGGATAGACCTCGACATAGACGAGGGGGAGTTTGTAGCCCTGATGGGACCCTCAGGCTGCGGAAAGAGCACCCTCATGAACATCCTCGGATGTCTCGATCGACCAACGAGAGGCAGAGCTCTTCTGAACGGCCAGGATCTGGGCGGCCTCTCCGACCGGGATCTGGCCAGAATAAGGAGAGATGAGATCGGATTCGTCTTCCAGAGCTTCAACCTCATAGGGAGGATGTCCAATTTGATGAACGTCGAGCTTCCCATGATCCTCAGGGAGACGGATAGAGACGTCAGACGAGATCGAGCAGAAGAGCTTCTGGAGGCTGTGGGGCTCGGACACCGGCTCGACTACAGCCCTTCAAACCTATCCGGTGGGGAGCGGCAGAGGGTGGCGATCGCCAGGGCTCTCGCCAACGATCCGTCCATCATCCTAGCCGACGAGCCTACTGGAAACCTCGACCAGAAGAGCACAGAAGAGATCATCGGTATCATGCACAAACTGAACAAAGAAGGTCGCACCATCATTATGGTGACCCACGATGTTGAAACGACGGAAGGCTGCAGCCGCGTCGTCTGGATGAGAGACGGACAGGTACAGGAGGACGCATCGTGAAGCAAGAGCACGGTCCGAGAAGATGCCCGGCTTTTGCTCTCCTGGTCCTGATCCTGGTATCGGCCCATTGCCTTGTCCCGTCGGCGTTTGGATACCCCTACGGCTACATGTACCGCGTCCCCGAGCCGACGATCGTAATCGAGTCCTCGGTATCTCCCGAGGTTTTGATGCCCGGGGACACGGGGATCGTATCGATAATGATCGAGAACTGTGCAGATCAGTACGTCGTCTCCTACCAGAGGGAGGACTTCTCATTCACCGTCCCGATATACCGGGTAGAGCTGGTCGGAACCGATGGGTTTGAGGTGTTGACGGACCCCTATGAGGACGTCGGAACCATCGGACCAGGCGACCGGATCACCCTCTACTTCAACATCAAAGCGGACGAGGAGATGACAGACGGAACCCACTTCCTGGATGCGTTGCTGGTCAGCGGTTACGAAGAAGCCCCATCAGAGACGAACAGGAAGGTCCCGGTGGATGTGGACTCCTCCGACGTCATGCTGATCCAGGCCGAGACTCCCACCTCCGCCAGCGCCAGCCTCGACGTCGCAAACCCCAGGCAGAACACCCTCAACGCCGTGACGATCGTCCCTGAAGCCGAAGGTGTAGAGTTCTCGCCCGAGGAGTACTACATCGGCACCATGGAGGCTGACGAGATATTCACCATCGACTTCGACCTCAAGCCGACGTCGCCCGCCGAAATGATCGATCTGAAATTCAGGGCGAGGTTCAAGAACGGCGACACATGGCACGAGTCCGAGGTCTACACCACGACCCTCAAGGCCGGAGCGGTTGCCTCCAACGGAGCGAGGGGCCCGCCCGGAGAGGGGGAGCCCGGGTCCAGGACCACGACGGCCGCCGCCGCTATCCTCATCCCGACGGTGATCGGCGGAGCTTACTATTGGCGGAGGAGGGCAAAGAGACCTTGATCTCATCCTCGACGCCTGGATCGGAATCGGAATCGAAACTGGAATCGGAATCTAAACCGGAATCGGAGATTCGGAGGCGGCATCGGTGAGACCCGGCGACATGCTGGAGTACGTCCTGTTGAGCTTCAAGGCCGACCGGCGGAGGGCTTTCATGTCGAGCCTCGGGATCATCATCGGGGTGATCTCGATAGTCGCTCTCCTCTCGGTGAGCCAGGGGCTCTACGGCGGCGTCAACGAGCGGTTCGGCGACCTCGATATGGACCTGGTCACTGTGAGGCCCGGATCGGGGATGGGGATGGGTCCCGACGACCGCAGGCCCGCGGCCGCGGCTGAGGAGCCCGCCGAGTTCGACGATCGCGACGTCAAGATAATCGAGAACGTCCTGGGGGTCGAGGCGGTCTATCCCCTCAAAACCTCGAGGGCCCTCCTCTCGTTCCGGGGACAGAACACCTCCGCGAGCGTCGTCGGGATCTCCCCTGAGAACCATGACGACCTGAAGGAGGTGATAGCTAGAGGCCGGTTTCTGACCGGCTCCGACTACAAGGCGGCGGTGGTCAATAGCGACGTGGCTCTGGAGTACTTCAGGATGGAGATCTCTCCGGGTAACCAGATAAGGCTCTATCAGACCGACGAGGACCGCTACATGGACTTCAAGGTGGTGGGTGTGTTGGAGGAGGACGAGGATCCGACTTACGCCTCCAACGGCGGCATATACATCACCCACAAGGCGATGGAGGAGTTCCTCGACGTCGATGAGTACCACTTCGACAGCATAACGGCGAGGGCCGAGGACGCCTCCCAGGTGGAGTCTCTGGCAGAAGTGATCGAGAAGGACCTCTCCAGGATTCACAGGGACGAGGCTTACAGCGTGGAGGCGTTGACGACGAGGTTTGAGTCGATGCTGGAGGTGCTGAACATGATCAAGTACGCCCTCGCCGGCATCGGTTCCATATCTCTCATCGTGGGGGCGATCGGCATATCCAACGTCATGATGCTGACGGTCAAAGAGAGGACCCACGAGATCGGGGTGATGAAGGCGATCGGGGCCACCACCTGGGATGTCAGGGCGCTCTACCTCCTGGACGCTGGGATGCTGGGGCTTGCGAGCAGCCTCGTGGGAATCGTGCTTGGCACCCTGGTCGCAGACTTCGTGGGATCGGTGGCGAACATACCCCAGGAGGTGACCCTCCAGTCGGTGGCCTTCGGCCTCGTCTTCGGCGTTCTGATCACCACCGTCGCCGGGATTTATCCCGCCAATAAAGCGGCGATGCTCGACCCCATCGAGGCCCTCCGGGCGGAGTGATGGAAGCATGTTCAATCATGGAGGTCATCGGCGGAAGAACGCAAGCTTCCGGGCCCGTCCCGAAAGCCCTCTGGCGAAATGCGCAAGTTTCAGTAATCCTCCTCTCCCTTGCCAGAGGGCCGGGAACGCGGGTCTCGTGCTTCCCGCTGACGAATTGAGGTAGCAAAAAATGATGAAGACGAAATTTAGAAGCCTTGGTCTTGCCTGTCTGATCTGTACACTGATGGCAGCAGTTTCAGCCGAGGAGATATCCCTGGACCCGGTTACGGTGAACATTGACCTCGGGGATATTGAGGACTACACGATAGAGGTGGGTGACGCCATCGAGGCCACCCACTGCGAGCGTCCAGAGTTCGATTATACGATATACCCGGTGACGATAGAGAGCGATGACGGCCAAATAGAGCTGGAAGTCCACGAGCTGGACGAGCAGATGGAGATTACGACCTGGGTTCTGGAGCACTGCATCCTGACCGCTGGTTTTCCCTCTCTGACGGAAGAATACGAGGGCTCTGGTGAGAGCTTCACCATGGACGGGCACGATGGGGTCATGGTGACGGCAGACGATGACGACCGGACGGTTTACGGCGCAGTCTACAGCCCGGATGAAGATGGTGGCTGGGGAAGTCTGTTCTTCCTCATCTGCTCGGACCTCCCGTGGGACGTCACCGAGACGATCTTCGAGTCGGCAGAGGTGGAAGAGTAAACCAAGATCCAACCGGCCACTTTTTTGGTCGAGGTAATTGGTCGAGGTCAGAACAGGTGGAAGTATAAGTAGAAGTACGATACGATGATTCCATGAAGACCAACCGATTGCTGCTCAAGGTTAACAGGATATCTGCCTGGACTCTCCTCGTCCTGATGACCGCTTACATCGTGACGGGATATGCCTGGAGTGAACGGATAATAATGAGCCCTCGAGAGGCGATGTACTGGCACACCAACCTGGACCTGTACCTGGTATTCTTCTTCCTGGTACACGTCCTCATCAGCGCCAGGTTCACTTTGCGGAGATACGGGGTGAAGTACCGCATAATGAACCCGGCCCTTCTGGTCATCGGCCTCGTCGCCTTCGCATCGGTCTTGCAGATCTCGTGAACCTCTAAAGATCGAGGGCTACTGCCCTTCGACTCCCTACATCGCGGTCGTCTCCGGACCCGCCCCGACAGCCCTCCGGCGAAACTCCCTCCCGATTCGGATCGTCCCTCCATATATTCGCCGGGGGGCCGGGAACGCGGGCCGAAGGCGGTCTCGATCGAATGATATTTAAATTTGAGTTGCTCTGAGACCAAATCATATTTGAACGATTATATGAGGCGAACCTCGCAGATTCAAGGGGTTCGTCCTCGAAAGGTGGTAAAACGATATGGTATCCAGCATGATGAGTAAATCTCTGAAATTGGTGGCTATGATCTCAATCCTTGCAGTCGCCGGATTGATCTCGCTCGGAATGGCATCTGATGAAGGGGTGCAGGAATCAGCCGATATCAGCGGGCCTGACGGTGGTTCGATGGCTGGCGTCGTCAATGGAACGATTAATGTCTCCGATAACGCCTCCAATAACGCATCCGAGTCCGCCCCGAACATGACGAACATGACGAACCAGACCTCCGCCGAAGACCTGAACGTCAGCGTAGTCGAGCTGAGCACCGTGGACAACGGCACCGATGCGGAAGAGGGGGCCGAGACGACGGTGATAAGCTATTCACCGTCCGCCGGTGTGACCGAAGAAGGTGTGGCTGAAGGGGCTGAAGTTGAGGTCATCGGGGCCGGAGCTGGGGCGCTCGAACCGACAGAGCTGGGGGCTCTGGGAGGCGCTTCCGAAGCTTCCGCAACTGGGAACGCCTCGGATCTCAGCACCATCGGCGAGGAGACCGCAGTCGCCAGCACGACCAATGCGACGGAGCCGATGGACGTCGCGGCCCTGGGAGAGGGGCTGAACGCGTCCGCCGGGAACGCCACAGATCTGAGCACCCTCGGCGAGGCGACCGCGGTCGCCAGCACGACCAACCTGACAGAGCCGATGGATGTGAGGGTCCTGGGGAACGTCCTCTTCACCCCTCCGGCAGATAACGTGAGGAGTCTCAGCACCCTCGGGAACGTGACGGCAGCCGAGCCCGCAGATGAGACCGAGCCCGGCTTCGCCTCCCTCTCAAACGCCACTTTTGGCGGTGCGGAGTCCACCGACGTGAAGGACCTGAGCGCGGCTCTGGGGATCGAATTTAATTCCGAGGTCGTCGAAGAAGCCTGATGCTGATGCTCACGAGCAGATCTTGCGGGAGGGCGAGGGCGCGTTCCCTCAGGAAGCTGAGGCGCGTTCCCCTCTCGCCGATGGGCTCCTGGCAATCTCCTTTTTTAGATTGTAAGCGACTCCAATCGTAGTGGGCCGCCTCTCTATGGTCCTGTCTGAAAAGCGAGGGTGGGTTCTGCCCGGAGGTATTCCCAGGCGGCAATATGGGCGCGCTTCCACAAACACCTGCAAGCTTGATGCCTTTGCTTTATCTCCCGGATCTCTACTTCGCATCTACCGCCCTGTTTTTAAGAACCCCCAGCCCATCGACCTCCACCTCCACCAGGTCTCCGGCCTGAAGCGATCCGACGCCGGGTGGCGTTCCCGTAGCGATGACATCTCCGGGGAGGAGGGTCATGATCTCGCTTATGAACTCCATCAGCTCCGGAACCGAGAAGATCAGGTCCGAGGTGTTGGAGCTCTGCCTCACCGAGCCGTTCACCCTCGTCTGGATGGCGAGGCTTGAGGGGTCGAGATCGACGACGTAAGGGCCCAGGGGCGCGAAGGTGTCGAAGCTCTTGGCCCGGGTCCACTGGCCGTCCCTTCTCTGGAGGTCCCGGGCGGTGACGTCGTTGAAGTTCGCGTATCCCAGGATGTAGTCGTCGGCCTTCTCGGCCGGGACGCCTCTGCACTTTTTGCCGATCACCACCGCCAGCTCTCCCTCGTAGTCGACCTGGCTGCTTGATGGGGGCATAACGATATCAGCGCCCGGGCCGACCACCGCCGTTGGGGGCTTGAGGAATATGATCGGCTCGGATGGGAGGTCCATCTTCAGCTCTTCGGCGTGCTCGACGTAGTTCAGACCGACGCATACCACCTTGCTCGGCAGCGCTGGGGCGAGGAGAGCCACCTCGTCGAGGTCGTAGGCTCTGCCTTTTGCCTCGATGGAACTGCCTGAAACCTCGCCCTCCAAAACCTCATCACCGAATTGAAACCTGGCCATCAATGAAGATCACCTTCTGTCATCATCTAAGTCATTTTTTCAGGCCGCTGGGGCCTCTTCCGTACCGGCCGAACTCGGTTCCCACAAGCCTGTCGGACCTGATCACCGGCCCCTCGACGCAGACCCGGATCCCTGTGGGGTCGATGCAGCAGGAGCCGCAGATCCCCATGCCGCACTTGAAGTACCGGTCGATGGACGCCTGGATCTTCGTCTCCATGCCGGGGCATCTCCCGATGATGTCGGCCATCATCGGCTCGGGGCCGCAGAGGTAGATCTGGTCGAACTCCTGGATGTTCAAACACGATAGACCCGCCGAGGCCCGGCCGCATATCCCCTCGGAGCCGTCGTCGGTCGTTATCACGAGGTCGCCGATCCTCTCAAACCTATTCCGGAAGATGACCTCGTCGCAGCACCGGAAGCCGAGGAGGGTCGAGACCTCGATCCCCCGCTCTCTTGCCGTCTCCCCCAGGAGGGCGAGGGGGGCTGCCCCCACACCGCCGCCGACGAGGAGGATCTTCTCGCCGACGAGAGAGAAGCCGTTTCCCAGGGGGCCTCTTATTCCGAGGCTGTCGCCAACCTCGAGATCGAAGATCGCACTCGTCGCCTCGCCCACCAGCTGGACGGTGATCCCGTTTCTGTAGGAGATGCTCATGGGGACCTCGTCGACCCCCCGCACCCAGATCATCACGTACTGGCCGGGGACCGGGTCGAGGGCGAGGTCGAACCGGATGGTCCTGACGCTTGGGGTCTCCGGCACGATCTCGACGATCCGGGCGTTCTTCGGCCTCATGAGAACCGCCTCGCAAAACCCACCAGCTCTTCCAGCGCCATTTTTTTCCGGTCGAGATATGCCGAGAGCCCCTCGGTGATGGACCTGAATATCCCGTAGCCTTCGGCGCTGCCGAGGGCTGTCCCCACCTGGACCCCTGCGGCTCCCGCCATGATCATCTCTGCGGCGTCCATCCAGTTGGAGACGCCACCGACGCCGATCACCGGGATATCCAGGGCCGAGGCGAGGTCGTAGACGCACCTTATCGCCACCGGCTTGATCGCCGGGCCCGAGAGGCCTCCGAACCGGTTTCCCAGGATCGGACGGCCGGACTCCACATCTATGGCCATCGCCCTGAGGGTGTTTATCGCCACCACACCGTCGGCGCCCCCGCGCTGGGCGGCCAGCCCCAGGCTGACGACGTCGGCGATGTTGGGGGTGAGCTTCACCCAGATCGGGACGTCGGCGCACTCCTTCACCGCCCGGGTGATCTCTTCGACGTTGCAGGCCTCGCATCCGATCTCGGAGCCGTATCTCTCGGCGTGAGGGCAGCTGAGGTTAAGCTCGAATCCGTCGGTGTCAAGGCCTTCTGCCACTTCCACGAACTCCCGGGGGCCGGAGCCGAAGATGCTGGCCACCACCGGAGCCCCACCCCCACGTCCGATATCGATCTCCTCCTGAAAGTTCCGGTATGAGGGGTTTGGAAGCCCCATGGCGTTCAGCAGCCCTCCCTCCACCTGGACCACGGTGGGCCCCCGGTGCCCGTCCCTGGGGACGACCCCCACCGACTTGGTAACAACCCCGCCGGCACCGGCCAGGGCCGCTCTTCTGAGGGAGGCTCCCGTGGTCCCCAGAATCCCCGCCGCAAGGATCACCGGGTTATCCATCCGGATTCCTCCCACCTCTCCCGAAAGGGATGCCATGTCAGGAAAGTCGTCGATAGAGGATAAAAGTCTTCTCGAAGACCGACCTCGCCGAAGACTGAGGATCAGAAGCCGGAGGACGGGTCAGATCGTTCTGAACCGACGTATATCACGAAGTTCGACACTGGGGCGGGAATTACTGATGCCGTTGGAGGGGCGCCTGGCCTCCAGTCGGTATGCATCAGATCATCCCCATCGCTTTGAGGCCTGCGCCATGCTCTCCAGCCTGTCTCGCCCCAGCCCCGCCCGAAGATCTTTGCCGCGAGACTCTTTGCCGCGAGGCTATGCCTCGGTGACGTTGGTCGAAGGCGAGGCATCCGATGTGTTGACCACCTTCACCGGCAAGGCTGGGTCGATGAGGGTAACCTGTCCGGTGGAGTTTATTACGGTGATGACGCCCGCGGGGTTGATCAGAGTGATCGGAGCCGAGGAGTTCTCCAGGATGAGAGGCTCGCTGCCATTGGCGGGAGGCAAAGCGCTGGCCTCTTCTGCGGCGGTCGTCACATCATAGTAGCTCACCGCATCCTCGGCGCCCGTCTTCGTTTCGTCGGATCCGGATGAATCGACGTCGATCGCGGATTTGCTGGGGTCCACGTCGATAGTGGGGCTGGTCGGATTGACGTCTATCTTCAGCCCGGAGAGGCTCACGTTCACATTGGGCTTTGCGGGGTTTACGTCGATGTTCAGCCGACCGATGTTTACGTCAACGTTGGGCTTGGCAGGGTTTATGTCGACGTTGAGGCCGGTTCCCTCAGTCCCAGAATCGTCAGCTCCGCTGACATCCTCCGACGATTCGTTCTCCATGGCCGGCCACCAATCCGCAGGGTCGAACTCGTTATCGAGGGAGTCGTTCAGCTCTGCGATGTTGTAGTCCACCAGCATCCTGTTGAAGGACGGAGAGATGACGGGCCTGCCATCGAGGCCGGATAGGTATAGGATGGCCACCAGCTCGCCGTCAGAGTTACGACCGCCTTCGGATCTGTCGTCGATGTCCAGCCATACCGTCTTGTTCAGAAGGATAGCCACGGCGAGATCCTTTGCGGAAGGAGCTTCGTTGTAAGCATCGCCCGCTGATTCGTTGATTATCTCGCTCATAGATTCATTCGTCGATTCGTTGATCGTCTCGTTGACCGACTCGTTGATCGACTCGTTGACTGGCTCGTTGATCGTCTCGTTGACTGGCTCGTTGATCGATTCGTTGATCGATTCGTTGATCGATTCGTTGATCGATTCGTTGGTCGATTCGTTGATCGACTCGTTGATCGATTCGTTGATCGATTCGTTATTCGACTCGTTGATCGACCGATCGATGGATTGATTCGTCAACCCCATCAATTCGCTCAACGATTCATTCGTCAGCTCGATCAGCGATCCGCGAGTCGAGAAGTTCATCGGCTGGCCGGAGACTTCCTCGGGAACCTCCAGGTCCGCCAGGGTCACCCTCTCGACGTCCTGGATTATCCTGGGATCTGTCTTCTCGATCCTGATGTCGAAGGTATTCCCGTCGATCACGCCGACTACGATGCCTCTGGCCTCCTCCGGCGAGGCGGTGGCTACCACCGGCAGCAGGATAAGAAGCATTGCAAGATAAACGACATATTCTGGCCTCATCGAATTCCCCTTCTACCTGATGTTCTTCGCGATTATAAGAAATATGTTTCGATCCATCGAGAGAATATAAAATCAACTTGATGGATGGGGAGTGCGAACTTCGAATTTCCATGAGTCATTCGATGGGCAGATGGTCGCGATCTTTCATCCCATGCACGGAATGCGCTTTCACAGGATATTCGATCGCTTTCATCCTGGATTTCTGGCATATGGTGCTGTAGTTGTTGGTTTTTGCTCGAATAATATATTTGGCATTCTTCGGCAACCTCAAAGATCTCGTTTCGCTATCAAGTGCAGAACTTCTAGTTTATAAAGTCGGAGATTACGGATTATGCCCTGGATTACAGTACAGGAAAGTTTAATAAACGATTACAGCGGAGTTGGTATCTGGAGTGATTTAAATGGCGGAAGAAAAGAAAAAAGAGGAAGAAGTTGCAGAGGTCGAGCCGATACATCCTGGTGAAGAGAGGGGTGGCGGCAGCAAGAAGGGCAAGAAGAGCAAAGGCGGCAGGCTTCTGGACACCTGCGTATAACTTTGATGACAAACGGCGGCGGGCTTTCGTCGCCGTAATCTCCTTTTCTCGGCGGCTCCGCTTCCTTTAAACGAATCGATCCTCGCCAGCTTCCTCGTCGCCCCAACGGGGTGATCTCGATCAAAGTAAGATCGACTGAGAAAGCTATAAAATATAAGAGAGCGGAGATTATGCAGGAGGCTCTAAAATGAAAGAAGAGGTATTTTTCGGTGAAGGTATGGCCCACGTCAAGAAGGATTACCCGGACCTTTACGAGGCCATCGTCGGAATAAACGAGGCGGCGTATACGGGAAAGGTCCTCGACTACAGGACCCAGAAGCTGATCGCCCTGGGGATCAACGCTGCCGCGTCGGATGAGCGGGCGACGAAGAAGCAGATGATGAGCGCCATGAAGGAGTTCGGCGTCACAAGAGACGAGATCGTCGACGTCCTGAGGGTCGTCCTTCTCACCTCGGGGATGCCCCCCTTCACCAAGGCGATGAAGATCCTGTACGAGCTGAAATAATTTCGTGAATCAGGAATTTGGGAAAGGCGGCGATCCTGATAATACTCGGGGGTCGCCCCTTCAAACAACTTTCATCTCTTTCTCCAGCTTCTTGATCGTGTCCCGAAGCATGATCGCCCGCTCGAAGTCCAGGGCGTCAGCCGCCGCTTTCATCTCCGCCTCCAGCTCGATCACCACGTTCGGGATGTCGGACTTCGGTATGTGCCGGGTGTCGGTGATCTCGACGACCTTCTCCCGGATCGGCTTTATTATCGTCTGGGGGACGATCCCGTGCTCGGAGTTGTACCTCATCTGCAGGGCCCGCCTCTCCTCGGTCTTTCTGACCGCGCCCCGGACCGAGTCGGTCATCCGGTCGGCATAGAGGACGACCCGGGAGTTGGCGTTCCTCGACGCCCGGCCGATCGTCTGGATGAGGCTCCGCTCGTCCCTGAGGAAGCCCTCCTTGTCCGCGTCCAGAATCCCGATGAAGCCGACCTCGGGGATGTCCAGCCCCTCCCGGAGGAGGTTGATCCCGACGAGGACGTCGAACTTTCCGAGGCGGAGCTCCCGGATGATCTCGGTCCTCTCGATCGTCTGGATCTCGGAGTGGAGGTAGCGGGCTCGGATCCCGTTTTTGGCTAGATAGTCGGTCAGCTCCTCGGCGAGCTTCTTTGTCAGCGTCGTCACCAGGGCCCGGTCGCCAACCTCGACGACCCGTTCTATCTCAAGCATCACGTCCCGGACCTGCCCCTCCACAGGCCTGATCTCGACGACGGGGTCGAGGAGGCCCGTCGGACGGATGATCTGCTCGACTACCGAGGCGGACCGCTCCAGCTCGTAGGGGCCGGGGGTCGCCGAGACGAAGATGACGTTTCTCATGAACCGCTCGAACTCCTCGAACCGCAGGGGCCGGTTGTCGTAGGCGCTGGGAAGCCTGAAGCCGTAGTCGACGAGGCTCTTTTTCCGGGAGCGGTCGCCCCTGTACATCGCCCGAAGCTGGGGGATCGTCTGGTGGCTCTCGTCGATGACCAGGAGGAAGTCGTCGGGGAAGTAGTCGAGGAGGCAGTAGGGGGGCTCGCCCGGCCTTCGGCCGTCGAAATGGCGGGAGTAGTTCTCGATCCCCTTGCAGCTTCCGGTCTCCTCAATCATCTCGATGTCGTAAAGCGTCCTCTGCCGGAGCCGGTGGGCTTCGAGCATCTCAAGCTCCGGCAGCCTCTCATCCAGCTCCGCCAGGATCGAGGTGATGGCCCCTTTCTGCTCCTCCTCGGGGATGACGTAGTGGCGGGCGGGGTAGACGTAGAAGTACCGCATCTCCTCGCGACGGGCGCCGGTCTGCCGGTCGATCTCGCTGATCCTGTCCACCTCGTCGCCGAAGAGCTCGATTCGTACGATGTTGTTGAAGTAGCCGGGAACGAGGTCGATCGTCTCCCCCTTCACCCGGAACCGGCCCGGCGCGAGCTCCATCTCGTTTCTCTCGTACTGGATCGAGACGAGCCGCTCCAGGATCTCCCGCCGGGAGATGCGGTCGCCGACCTTCAGCTCAAAGCCCATCTTGAGGAAGTTCTCGGGGTTTCCCAGACCGTAGATGCAGGATACCGAGGCGACGACGATGACGTCGTCCCGCGACATCAGGGACGCCGTCGCCGCGAGCCGCATCTGCTCGATCTTGGGGTTGATGGTGGCGTCCTTCTCGATGTACTGGTCTTTGGCGGGGATGTAGGACTCGGGCTGGTAGTAGTCGTAGTAGGAGACGAAGTACTCGACCCTGTTCTCAGGGAAGAACTCCTGGAACTCGTTATAGAGCTGGGCCGCCAGGGTCTTGTTGTGGGCGATGACCAGCGTCGGCTTCTTGACGGCGTCGATGACCTTGGCGACGGTGTAGGTCTTGCCGGAGCCGGTGACCCCGAGGAGGGTCTGGAGGCGCTGGCCGGATTCAAGGCCCGATACTAGCTTATCGATCGCCTCGGGCTGGGAGCCCTTCGGCTCGAAGTCGGAGGCGAGGTGAAACTGGGGGGCTGGGGCAGCGTCCGGGATTTGACTTGATTTCATCATGAGTCTATCTAGATAGCTGAATTTCATGAGAGGAAGTACTTTTTGCCTCGTCCTTGCCTATCGACTATCAAGCCGACGCTGCCGATGGAAAAGATGTACAACCAAATCTTTTTTGCAGATCAGTGCAAGAGTATGCGTCGGAGGGAAATTCGACGAGACCGGCTTCGATCCTTGCCCTGGCGCTGGCTGCGCTTCTTCTTACGAGCATGGCCGAGTGCGCGCCCGACTACCGGAAGGTTGTTCAGGCGAGCGAGATTCTAGCGAAGATCGAGCGGGGCGAGCCGGTAAATTACGACGGAGTGATCGTCGAGGGGGATCTCGATCTGAGCGAGCTGAAATTGCCCTCGGAATACGTCGAGAGAACTGAGTCTGAAATCCAGTGGTGGGGTCTAGCTGAGGAAGTGAAGGTGATCGAGTCTCGGATAAACATCAACAACTCTGAAATTCGTGGGAATGTGGCTTTGGGCAACAACATCTTCCAGGAGCAAGTCAATTTCGAAAACACTGACTTCACCGGAGCCGCCTATTTTTCTGGATCTAATTTTAGAGAAGGTGCCAAATTCTCGGGGGCCGAGTTCTCGGGCGAATATGCCTTGTTTTACGGAGCAGAGTTCTCTGGAGGTGTTGCAGAGTTCTCGGGAGCGAAGTTCACGGGTGGAGATGCCGAGTACCCGTTTGCCGATTTCCACGGGTCGAAATTTTTGGGTGGAGATACTTTCTTCTCGGATGTCGATCCCTCGGGTGGAGATATCTACAGTTTCTCGTTTGCGGACTTCCGGGGTGTGAAATTCTCGGGCGGGAATACGTTCTTCGATAATGCTTTATTCTCGGGTGGATGTGCCGATTTCTCAAATGCGGAGTTTTCAGGCGGAGATGCTTTCTTCTACAGAGCGGAGTTCTCGGGTGGGGATGCCGACTTCACAGGATCCAAGTTTTCGGGTGGATATGCTTTCTTCTCGGAAGCCAACTTTTCAGGTGGGGATGCCTTCTTCTCGTATGCGGAGTTCTCAGGCGGATTTGCTGACTTCTCGGACGCGGTGTTCTCAGGTGGGGATGCCATCTTCTCGCTTGCCGAGTTCTCGGGCGGATATGACTACTACCAATTTGCTAGCTTCTCGAATGTGACGTTCTCGGGTGGAGATGCCAAATTCTACGGAGCGGTGTTCAAAGAGCCTGTCACGTTTACCGATTCCACATTCGAAAGAAACGCTAGCATCACATATGCCCGGTTTGGTGATCGCGCCTATTTCATAGATGCCACTTTCAACGGCAGTGCAGACTTCCGTGAAACCCAGTTCAGCGGCAATGCCTACTTCGAAAATTCAACCTTCGGCAGCGACCTAGATTTGACTCGAACAGGATTTATCCGGCTCTTTCTTCCCTGGGAATCTGTAGACGGGCATCAGTTATGCGTCTCCGACGACGATGCCTACCTCGCCCTTATGAGAAACTATGTGAACCTTGGATGGTTCGAGGATTCGAACAACTGCTACTACGAGTACAGGAACAAACTTAGAATGAGCGAGCCGTTCTCTTTCGAGAAGATAAAAGACACTCTCGAATGGATCCTATACGGATATGGTATGAAGCCGCTTAGAATTGGGGGTTGGATCGTATCCTTAATCATAGGCTTTGGACTGGTCTTCAGCTACTTCGGAAACATCAAGAAGTACATCAGGGAGGAACACGTAGAAAATTCCACTGATGAAACAACAGGAGGCAGCAAGTCAGAAGCCGCCGAGATAAAGACCGTCTTTAAGAGAGGTGAGATCTCCTTCATCGATCCGTTCCTCTTCAGCTTCATTATCGTGACATTTACCTCGGGCTTCGTTTCCTTCCTTTACCCCACCATCGAGTATAGAGCTGAAAAGAATAAGGTCCTCATCATCATGGTGGTGGTGGAGCGGTTCCTAGGATACGTTTTCTTGGCCCTCCTGATCACCGCCATCAGTAAGACCTATCTGATAAGGTAAACCGCTTGGAAGTGAGGCGGCGAGGTCATCACCAAAAAAAATCGGCGCCTCAGCCCTTCTTTCCCTCTTCCAGGTACTCGCGAGTCCTCTCCCTCATCTCCCGGGCTTCATTGCTGGTGGGGTCCAGGAGGATCGCCCTGTCGAAGGACTCGACCGCCTCCTCGTACCTCTCAAGGCCGATGAGGGCGATCCCCCTCACCATCCAGCCGGGGACGAAGTCGGGCATCGCCTCCACCAGCTCCCCGGCGAGGTCGGCGACGGCGTCGTACCTCTTCAGCTTCGAGAGGGGGCCGAGCTTGTTGAACTTGAAGCTCGGCTCCTCGGGCTCAAGCTCCAGGAGGAAGTCGAGAAAGTCGACGGTGGCCACGTAGTCCCCCCGGTCGAAGATCGCCCCCGCGAGGTCGTTCCACTCCTCGGGGTCCTTGAGGGTCGGGGCCACGCCCGCGCCCTGCCGATAGGCATCCTTCGCCTCCTCGATCCGGTCGAGGTTCCGAAGGGTCATTATCTTTGAGATCCAGCCCCGGGCGTGGTCGGGCTTGGCCTTGATCGCCCTCTCGAAGCACTCCAGGGCTCCCTCGTCGTCGTTTTTGAGGGAGGATATACCGCCCAGGAGGTCCAGATAGTCGGGGTCGTCGGGCGCGAGCTCCACAGCCCGCTCGGCGGAGGCCCTTCCCTCGTCGAGCCTGCCCGCCCCCAGGTACGCCACCGCCAGCTTGTACCACGCCTCGACGTCAGAGGGGTCCGCCTCGACGAAGCTCTTGAAGAACTCCACCGCCTCATCGAACCTGTCCGTGTGCATCAGGAAGATGCCATCGGTAAACCTGTTTTCAGCCATCCAGATTCCGCCTCCTGGGACGAGCGACCCGGCTCTTTGAGCAGGTCTCCGGCTTGAATATCCTCAACCTGAATCCGGCCCTGCCTTCGCCTCGGGCCCATATCGATTTCCATATTATAAAAACTTCTTTGGCGGTCCGGAGGGCCTCACCGCCGCAAAAAGACGTTCTTCCCGCCTATGGCCAGCTACGATTCAGATTGAACAGAACCAGACCCCACCTTCTCCGCCACGAGCCACGCCGATGCGTCGAGGATCACCCCTTCGCCGAAGACGGCGTCTCCGGCGGAGGCCTCCTCCATCGCCCGCCTCGCCCTCCGCTTCACCACCACCATCGGCGGCTCGGGGAAGGGCTCGGAGAGGGATCGGCGTTCCCGGACGATCTCCTCGATCTCGACCTCGTCGACGAGGCCGATCCGGTCGATCACCTCCACCTGCCGCTGGAACCGATCGATCGCCTCCGCCGACAGGTTCTCGATGAAGGGGATCGCCCCCCTCGACCCTACGATCCTGCCGTCTTTGTCGATCCCGTTTTTGTGGAGGGCGATGATGGAGTCGCCGGGAAGGTGGCCCTTCGACTCCTCGCCGCAGACCAGGAGGAAACGGAGGTTGGAGTTTGCGATGATGTTTGCGACGACCTTCTCGACCCCCAGGTTCTCGGTCTTGCAGGGGCCCGAGATCGCCGCGCCCCGCGCCGCAAGGCTGCTCGCAAGGGTCACCACCGCGATCCGCGACTCGAGGTCGCCGAGCCGATAATCCCCCCGGATGGGCGGCCAGGCATCCGGATCGCAAGGCTGGCCTCCTTTGCTATGGGAACCATTAGCACCACCGGCATCTTTTGATCCTTCGGCTCCATCGGCTCTCTTTGCTTCTATTGCCCCCTCGGCGCCTCTGCCGCCTTCGCCAGAGCGGTCATCATCCGAATTGCCTGGATGTTCGCCGGTCATCACCATCCCATGGAACTCGATGGTTTAAATGCTTTTGACCGCCGGAGCGTTTCTTGAAATTCGCACCCTCAACACGAGGCTTATATACGAAAAGGGCGAACATGAACATTAATTGGGAAAGTTAGCAGGTTTGCCGATTGAGCGAGCCGTGCCCAAAGGAAGGTTGAAGAGGAAGAGGTTGAAGAGGCAGAGGCTGACCAAAAGATGGCATCTTACGAAGAGCGAATTCTGAAGGCTATAGAGGATTCCGAGGTTGGCCTGACCACCGTCGACGTGGCAAAGCAGGCGGGGGTCAGCAAGACCACGGCCATAAAGTACCTTTCAGTTCTCAAGTCCGAAGGCAAATGCGAATTCGTCGAGGTCGGCCCCTCCAAGCTCTGGAGGAGCGCCAGAAAGCCCGAAGAGTTAGGAGAATCGAGAGAAGATCTATCGAGAGCCGATCTCGCCGGTCTGAAGGAGGTTTGTGCCGCCGTCGGCAGAGGTGAAGCCGTCGAGATGCACCCCCTCAACTTTTCAGTCATAGCCCAGCTTGAGGATCTATCCGACGACGTGATCGTCTCCTTCTCCTTCAAGGTGAAACCTGAGAAGGTTGGTGCCCTTGAGAGCATTATGAAAAAATGGATCCGTCAGCCGGAGAGGCCGTAGCTCCTATTCGATCTGATCCCTCTCCAAAAACATCGAAGACATTACTATCAGCTCCTCGAAGACCATGACCGCCATCCTCCGGCCCCTAAATTAGCCTTATATAAGATACGTCATATCAATTGTGATTGAACATGGTGGATGCAAACTATGCGCATACCGTCTGAGATCCACGACTTCTTCGGGGTTGAAGAGGGGCAGACCCTCCTGGTCAAGGGGACTCCGGGCACCGGAAAGACTACCCTAGCCCTGGAGATCATGAGCTCCGTCTGCAAGAGGAATAACGGCATGTACATCTCCACCAGGGTCAACCCCCACCGGGTCTACGCCATGTTCCCCTGGATCGGGGAGATCATCCCAAAAAGCAACGTCGTCAACGCCACCCAGAAGATGCTCCTTGAAAGCCTAAAGAACGTGGAGCGGGAGGGGTCCAGCTACGAGACGGTCCTCGACTTCTTCAAGACCTTCCTGGACCAGGCCGACGACATGGACGACCCCATGATCGTCATCGACAGCTGGGACGCCGTCATAAACTATACATCCCACATCCTCGGCGGAGCCCAGCACAGCCTCGAGCAGAACATCTGCGAGTTCGCCCGGGACATGGGAATCCACCTCATATTCGTCAGCGAGTCGGCAGACCTTCTCCCCCTCGACTACATCGTCGACGGCGTCGTAACCCTCGAGAACGTCAGGATGGCCGCCCCCCTGTCAGCCGAGAACCGGCCCGAAGGGATGACGACCAGGTACGCGCGAGAGATCAGGCTTGACAAGCTGAGGGGCGTAGAGATCGATCAGAAGATCTACACCTGCACCCTCCACGACGGAAGGTTCCGTTACTTCGAGCCATCAATAGAAAATGCCAGCCCCCAGATCAGAATTTTATCCGACGTCGACAGGATATCCGACCCCACCGAGGGCTCCATCTCCACGGGGATAAGCGACTTCGACAGGATCACCGGAGGGCTTGAGTTTGGGTCCTGCAACGTCCTGGAGATCGACCACGGGGTCGGCAAGAGGTACTACCAGGTGCTGACGGCCCTCGCCTCAAACACAGTCAAGAACGGGAGGGCGGTCCACATAGTTCCGAGCATCGGCTACCAGCTCGCCCGAAGGGATATCTTCGTCCCCTCAAACGTGATGCTCCTGGAGCCGGGAGGCGACAGGGACAAGTGGTACCAGACCCTCTTCAAACACTGGGACAGCCTTAGAGAGAGGACGGGCCGGCCGATCCTCACCATCCTGGGCCTCGACTCGATGGAGTTCGCCTTCGGCTACGAGAAGATGCTCAGCGCCTCAAGCCGCATGTTCCAGAAGTGGAAGGAGACGAGCGACGTCAACGTCGTTGTCGTCAAGTCCGGCCAGAAGAGCATCAGGATGACCTCCCACGTAGCAGACACCTACTTCGTCATCAAGGAGCTGAACGGCGGTCTCTGCATCTACGGCCTGATACCCAGGACCGAGCCCTTCTACATGGTCCAGGACGAGAGGGGAGACCTCAGGCTCGTTCCCATAGTATGAGCCGGGCCCTCGTCTGAGCCGCTCAGAACCCGATTTTGCCAGACCTCAGACCCACCGTCCGCCTTCTGCCCGGATCTCCTTCTTCCATATGGGGACTCGCATCTTGATCCCCTCGATGATGTACTCGCAGCCTCGAAATGCCGCCTGCCTGTGGGCTGCGGTGCAGACGATGAGGACGATCCCTTCACCCACGGATAAAGGACCGACCCTGTGGATCACCTCGACGGATAAAAGGCCGAACATCTCCGTCGCCTCGTCCCGGATCTTCTCCAGTTCTCCAACGGCTACATCCCGATAGGCCTCCACCTCCATCCCCAAAATCCCGTCGTCTCTGACGGTCCCAAGGAAGGAGACGACGGCTCCCGCCTCCGATCTTTTGGCCCTTGCCACAACGTCTTCGATGGAGAACTCTTCCTCGGTGATGTCGATCAAAGCTCAACCCTCCAGGTTCAAGAGATTTTAGCGAGATTCGAGCGAGTATTCAAGGTCGAGGTTCAACCGCCGGAGAAGGGCGGAAGAAGCGCCACCTCGTCCCCCTCCTCCAGGACCGTCTTTCCCGGATTGGAGAGGTCGATCCCCTTCCGGTTCAGCAGTATCGTCACACCGTCGCCGATGCCCCCTTCGGGGGTGAATAGGTCGTCTCCGATCTCGGGGTTGGCGCGAGCGACCGCCTCCAGAAGGTCGCAAAGGGTGGAGCCCTCTTCGAGGTCGATGGCAGACTCCTCCCCAGCCATCTCCCTGAACTTCGCGAAGGCTCTCACCAGAACCCTCATCTCTTGGCCCTCAGCTTGGGGATCTCCTCATCTCCTTCTATCCTCAAAACGAAGGTCCCGTAGCAGGGCTTGGTGTAGGGGAAGATCACCTTATCTCCATCGATTCCGACGAGGAGCGGAGGGACCCCGATGAGGTGGACGTTGAAGATCCGATATCCCGGCGGTACCTCGACGGTCTCCTTGCAGTTCTTTTTTATGTACTCCCTCGCATCTTTGAATGAGCACTGGGAGAGGAGGATCTCGTACTTCATCTCCTCGATACAGCCCAATCAGATCACCTCGTCTATCAGCTTCTTCAGCGGCATCGGGTCGTGGACCGCCTTTGCGGCCAGCTTTCTGCAGTCGAACTCGACCGTCTTCTCCAGCTCTTCGGCGCCCCGACCGAAGATCAGAAGGAATAGCTCGGACCTGGAGATGTAGCTGATGGTGCCGGCGTAGGTTATGCCGGCGTCGCTGTGGGCGAAGGCGAAGCATTCGTCGAAGTCGGTCTTTCCCTCCGAGATCATCGCTATGCACCGGTCGATGTTCATCGTCTCGCCGAGGTAGTGGCCCTGAGGGTCTGCAAGCTTCGTCAGCTTGAGGGCGGCGCCCGTCCCCGCCACCACCACCTCGTCCCCCCTCTCCCTCAGCCTGAAGGCGAGGTAGAGGGCGATGCTGGTCTGGACCGGAACCTCGGGACAGCCGAGAAGGATGAGGGACCTTCTCTTCCCCGACCGAGCCTCCGAGGCTGCATCACCAGAACGTTCCATGTTACTTCCTTCGCCGCGTATCTACTTAAATCTCTTCACTCCCGCAGTCGGGGCAGCCGGGGTTTCTCTCGACGGGGATCAGGTCGCAGCGGGCCTGCAAGCCGTCCCAGAGTAGGAGCCTTCCGCAGAGAAGCTCGCCCTCACCCGTCAGCCACTTTATCACTTCTGTGACCTGGATCGAGCCGATGACCCCGCAGGTGGCGCCCAGGGCGGGGCTCGTCACCTTCGGCGGCGAGCGGGGGAAGATGCAGCGGAGGCACGGTGTCTCTTTTGGGATGATGGTGGTGGCCTGGCCGTCGAAGCCGGATACGGCCCCGTGAAAGAGGGGGACCTTCGCCTCAAGGGCCGCCCTGTTGAGGAGGTGTCTTGCAGAAAAACTGTCCAGGGCGTCCACCACCACGTCCGCATCGCCGACCAGGTCTGCGAGGTTATCATCATTGGCGAAGGCACAGACCGCCTCAACCTCCACCTCGGGGTTGAGGCCCCGAATCGTCTTGGCCGCCGAGACGGCCTTGTGGCGGCCGATATCCTCCGTCCAGTGGAGGATCTGTCGGTTGAGGTTGCTAAGCTCGACCGCGTCGCCGTCGACGACGATGATCCGGCCGATGCCAGCAACGGCGAGATAGGCGGAGACCGACGACCCGAGGCCTCCGGCCCCGACGACGAGGGCCGTCGCCTCCTTTATCTTCTTCTGCCCCTCGGTCCCGAAGAGCCTGATCTGCCGGTCGTACCTGGCAACTTCTGAAGAATCTAGCATCTCAGCCTCGTATGTTCAAAACGCGAAGATCTGGGCGATCAGCCCCCCACCACCGCCGGGAAGAGGGCCACCTCGTCTCCCGCCGAGAGGGGCGTCTTGCTGCCCTCAAGAGACTCGAAGTGCCTGCCGTTGACCATCACGTTCACGTCCTCTCTCACCTTTCCTGAACCGTCGAATATCTGGTAACTCAGGTCTCCGGACCGCGAAGCTACCAGATTCAGAAGGTCGAGGACTGTGGAGCTGTCTGGAAGGTCTAGCTCCGTCTCTCCGCCCAGAAGGTCTCTGAACCGCGCGAAGGCTTTGAGTTTGATGATCATGATCGCTCCGCCATCTCCTTAATCCGCTCCAGGGCCCTGATGGCGTCCTCCCTCTTCAGATCCCTCTTCTCATCTCGAAGAAACTTTTTGAACCCCTCCCGCTGAGGCTCGTCGAGGCCCTTCGCCTCCACCAGGATCCGGTCGTAGCTTCGTTTTGGAAAGTAGAGGGACGAGGCCGCATCGAGGATCTTCCCGGCCGCGTCGGGGTCGATCGCCCCCGTCTCCAGGGCGGCCCTGACGTTCTCCCTTATGTTCACCAGGGGTTCGGACAACGGCGCATAGTTTACGGGATCGAAGATGAGAGCCACCTCGTCGTCGGAGATGAGGTCGCAGTCTCGATACTGGCGGAAGATCTCGCCGACCCCTTCCATCCCGAAGGGGTACAGCTCTGCGGCCCGCAGAGCCCCCATGCTGGAGGCTCCCACCACCGCGACCCCCATCTCCAGGACACTGAGAACCTCCTTGTGGGCGACGGCGCTATCCTGGAAGAAGACGCCGTCGATGAGCCCGATCACCCTCGCGCCCTCTTTTGCGGCCCTATAGACGTCTCCCCTCCTGGCGGGGGGGCGATACTCGGCGGGGAGGATCGCTTCGGCCGTGGCCCTATCGAGGCTAGGCCCGATAAAGACGACGATTTCTCTTGACCCCATCTCTCCACCGCTGCCCTCTTCGGTCCGGGTCCACGGCGCTCTGCTCGAGGCCAGGGACCATCACCCTCACCACGGGGACGCCGATCTCTTCCCTGGTGAGGTCTACGACGATCGCTCTGTCCATGCCAGAGGCTTCGAGCCTTCTGAGCATGAGGTTGATGTCGTCCAGGAAGTCCTCGCTGTCCTGAGACTCGATCTCGCCGAAGGATTTGGTCCCAATATCCTCAAACCAGTGCCGGTTCAGCCTCTTCGTCCTCTCGTATCCGATCTGTCTTCGGAAGTCTGCAGTCGTCGTGTCCTCTCTCGCCCCGTGGATCTGGGTCAGCCTGGACTGGGCGACCTCCGTCAGGGCTCGGAGGACGGCGACCTCGGCGCTGGTGTGGGTCCCCATCCCGATGGTGAGGAGGGCGGGGTCTTTCAGCTGAAGATCGTCGGAGGCCGCGGCTATGGTGGGGACGCCGACGTCGCTGGTGATGTCCTTGATCCTGACCTCCACCTCGGCCGAGGCGAACTTCTCGATCAGCCCCGCCGCGAGGCCGTCCTCGACATCGGTGACCAGGGGGCCGGTCCTCTTCACCGCCTCAACCAGGGACCAGGCGTCCCTCTCGATCACCTCCGAGAGGCCGTGGAAGACCGCCTCCTCAAGGACGTTCCCGGAGGCGAGGCCGTTGGTGTTCGTCCGAAAGAGCTGAGGATAGTTCATCGGAAGCGGGTGGAAGACTCCGCTTGCCGGGACCATCACCTCCTCCTTTCGGATCAGATCGAAGCCGGAAACCCAGGGGATCGCCATATCGGGATTCGATTCCTGGGGCGGGGCGAGGTCTCGCGGATCGACGGCGTTCATATCGGCCTTCAGCTTTGAGTAGCTCTCCACCAGAACCTCCCTGTCGTGGACCTCCGCCGAGTACCGCTCGATCCCCTCCATCATCGCCGAGACCCTCGCCTCGGCAGGGGTGGCTCCCTTCCCGTTGTAGACGGAGATCGCCCCCTTATCTGCGGCGGGCCTGATGCTGGAGAAGACCGGGATCCCGATCCTGTCCAGGTTGGTGATGTCTGCCACCCTGGTTATCCCTGCAAGCTCCATCTTGGGCGCTATCCGATCGAGGGTCTCCTCTGGAGAGAAGGCCCGATGGGTGTCGGTCTTATACTTCTTTATGCAGGATCTCAGCTTCATTCAGCATCAACTCATTCTGCTTAATTCGTTCGGCATCTTTCCGAATCCCCGGAAGCGCTCCGGGAATGATCTTCTGGCGATATCTCGGTTCGCGATAGCAAAGCCCGCGTTCCCCGATGGACTCCTCTTTCTCGCCCTAAATACATGTCGGGTTTTTCCCGTCGGCGAGGGGATCAGATGACGGCTAGGAAGAACCAGTAGACGATGAGGTTTGCGGCGGTGAGGGGAGCCCCCACCTTAACAAAGTCGGAGAAGGTGATGGCAGTCCCCCTCATCTCGCCGTTCTGGACGATGATGACGTTGCTCGCCGCCCCGATGATGGTGAGGTTTCCGGCGATGGTGGACCCGGCCGCGAGAGCCATCATCCCCTCCACCGAGGAGCCGAGGTGGGAGAGGAGGGGGAGGTAGAGGGCGACGAAGGGGACGTTCGATATGAGCTGGCTTGCGAGAGCGCTCGTCAGAAGGATCACGGGAATCGAGGCGGCATCGAGGCCCGAGCCGTTCAACGCCCCCTGGAAACGGCCCGTATTCCAGACGCTCTCCATCAGGACGAACATCGAGGCGAAGAAGACGAGGGTCCTCCAGTCCGTCTTCCTCACCAGCTCGACCCTCCGGTGGCTGAAGACGAGGATGGGAAGAGCCGCGAGGAGGGCTATAGCCGTAAGGCCGAACGGGGATCCGAGGCCGAGGGAGACGGATGCGATCTTGAGACCGATCAGAGCCACCACCACGGCCAGGGAGATCTTCGAGAGGCGGGCAAGCTTCGGATCCGAGACAGAATCCTGGATGTGGTTGAGGGGACGGCAACCGAACTCCTCGCCGAAGAAGAGCCTCAGAACTCCGAAGGCGAGGAGGAGGTTGACGGCGGTGGGGATGGCGAGGTACCAGAAGAAGGTGACGAAGGGGTTGGGGATGCCGTCGGCCAGGGCTATGAGCAGGTTCTGGGGGTTTCCTATGGGGCTTGCGACGCTTCCTGTGGTCACCCCAAAGGCGAGGGAGAGGAGGAGGAGCCGGGGCGATATCTCGTATTTCCGTGAGAAGTGGATGAGTAGGGGGGTTCCCGCGATGGCCAGGGTGTCGTTCATCAGCAGCGCTGAGAAAGCTCCCGTCCCAAAGAGGATCGCGAGGACGAGCTGGTCGACGTTCTTCGCCCGCCTTAAGATCCGGCTGGCGAGGCTGGCGAGGTATCCGCTCTCCTCCAGGGCCACCCCGACGACGAACATCCCGGCGAGAAATAGCATCACATCCATGTTGATCGCCCCCAGAGCCTGGGCGGGAGAGATCGAGCCCGCGATGATGACGGCCGCGGCCCCCGCGAACATGATCTGCCAGATCATCACCCTCGTCCGCAAGAGCTGTCGCGTGGCGATGGCGACGAGGACCGCCGCCAGAACTAATAGCGGAAGGTCTCCGGCAGAGAAGATGGTCTGGGATGAGATCACTGTCTCGAGCATGGGAAAGTTCTCTATTTTGGCTTGGGTCCAGGAGGTGCATCCTCAGGGCCGCTCTTTGAAGAGATGGGGAATATATACGCCTTTCTCTTTTTCTCCCTTCCTCCCTCTCCTTCATGCCGGATCGGAATTTTATCAAAAAGAGACAAATCAAAAAGATACAATCAATAGGATAAAAATCAAAAAGATTCAATCAATAGGATAAAAATCAAAAAGATACAAAGATATATCTACGGAGAATACTTTGGAGAGTCTGAGGAGTTGCTTTGAACCCAACAACCAGCAAACTCAGGTATGGAATCCCGAGATCCATCTTTGCCGATCTTTGTTTATCGGTTCTGTTATGTCTTGCAACGGCGGGCCTCGCCTTGTCCTCTCCGGCCCTGCTGGAGAATGAGACCCTGGAGGTCCAGATCCTGGCCATAAACGATCTTCACGGCGCGCTCGAACCGCCCTCGGGGACGGTGACCGTCGGCCGCGACAGCGATTGCCAGCCCGTCACGGTGGCGGCGGGAGGCGCCGAGTATCTGGCAACCGCCCTGAAGGGGCTTTCGGCCACAAACCCCGAGACGATCCTCGTCTCGGCCGGAGACAACATCGGGGCAAGCCCCCTCCTCTCCGCCCTATTCCACGACGAGCCGACGATCGAGGCCCTCTCGATGATGGGGTTCGACTACTCCGCCGTCGGAAACCACGAGTTCGATGAGGGGGCTGCTGAGCTATTCCGGACCCAGTACGGCTGCTGCCATCAGGAGACCGGCTGCCAGGACACAGATCGGTTCGTGGGGGCTGGCTACAGATACCTCGCCGCCAACGTCGTCAACGAGACGACTGGAGAGACGATCTTTCCCCCCTACGCCGTCAGGAAAATCAGCGGCGTTCCGGTGGCCTTCATCGGCATCTCCCTGAGCGCGACCCCGGCGGTGGTGGTCCCCTCGGGAGTGGCTGGGCTCAGGTTCATCGATGAGGCCGACGCCATCAATGCCTGTGTAGAGGATCTAAAAGAGGAAGGGGTCGAGACGATGGTGGTCCTCATCCACAACGGGGCGCTTGCGTCGGGACTTCCGAACGAGGGGATGCAGCCGTGCGAGCCGCTGGAGGATATCATCAACCGGACCCGCGATGAGGTCGACCTGTTCATCACCGGACACAGCCACCAGGCCTACATATCGACCGTCGACGGAAGGGTTGTGACCCAGGCCGGGTCCCAGGGCAAGTTCATAACCGACATCGATCTCGTCATCAGCCCGACGACCAGGGACGTCGTCGAGGTGAGGGCGAAGAACGTGGCGGTGACAAGAGACGTCCCCAAGGACCCGGCCATAACTCAGCTTCTGGATAAGTATGAGACCCTCCTGGGACCATTGACCAACGAGGTGGTCGGGTGGGTGACCGCCGACATAACGAGGGACTCATCGGAGTCGGGCGAGTCGGCCCTGGGCGATCTGATCGCCGATGCCCAGCTCTGGGCCACCTGCGGCAACGAAACGGACGGTAGCGAAGCCGAGGAGGATGGTAATGTCGAGGGAGATGACGAGGCCGGGGGCAGCGGCGCGGTTGTGGCCTTCATGAACCCCGGCGGGATCCGGACAGACATCATCTTCGACGATATCGCCGGAGAGGAGCAGCCGGGCGAGGTGACTTATCAGGAGGCCTTCAACGTCCAACCCTTCGACAACAGCCTGATCATCCTGACCCTGACTGGGGAAGAGATCGACTCGGTCCTCGAGGAGCAGTTCGACAACCCAGCCGAGGGACAGAACCGGATCCTCCAGGTATCCAGCAACTTCACCTACGCCTGGAGCAGGTCCGCCCCCGCAGGAGACAAAGTCGATATCTCCGGCATAAGGATCGATGGAGTCCCCATAGATCCCGAGGGGACCTACAGGGTGGCGGCGAACGCATTCCTGGCGGAAGGAGGAGACGGTTTCACCACCTTCAGCGAGGGGGTCGATCGGGTCTGCGGCATCTCGGATCTTGATGCGCTGATAAATTACATGAAGGCGTTTTCGCCGATCTC
>JAXGJB010000019.1:0-46172 GCA_040770465.1 Methanothrix sp.
TGGGAGGAGGTTCGGGGGATAATGAAGCTGGCTGAGGCCTCTATGGCCGAATTTCTCGAAGCTGAGCCGGACATCTATACGTTGAAAGACTTGAAGGTCAAATATAAATGACCGAAGTTAACGCCTGAAGGTGCACGATTTTGAGGGGCCAGGTCCAGAAGGGTAAGATCGTTCTCGTTCCTTTTCCCTTCACGAACATGACGGAGACGAAGATAAGGCCCGCACTGGTTCTTCACGTTGGAAAAAGGGACGCCACTGTGGCGTTCATATCTTCAAAGGTCCCCAATTTTGCCGATGAATCCGAGGTCTTCATAAACGCCCATAGCCCGTCCTTCAATGAGACGGGGCTAAAGACCTCCTCGGTCATAAAGCTCGACAAGATCACTACGATAGAAAAGTCGCTAATCTACGGCGAGCTGGGGGAGATCACCGACGATTTGAAGGGAGAGATCAATCGAAAGTTCTCTGAAATTTACAGATTATAAATATAAAACGGATCTCAAACGCTATCCTGGCAGTGGATATCTTTGAGGATCTTCCCGACATTGGCCTTCAGAACCGGAAGGTCGATATTTGTCGTGTCGAGGAGAAGCTCCCGGTCGGACCTCAAAGGGGGACGGCCTCATTCAAGACCCGGTCCCGAATCCGCTCCCTGAGGCTCCGTTCGCTCACCACGTCGACCCGGCGGCCGAGGAGACCCTCTAGCTCTCGGGTCATGGCCGAGCTTTTGAGGAGGGTGAATCCCGGCATCGGCTCCACAAGAAAGTCGAGGTCGCTCTCCTCGTCGGCCTCGCCGCGGGCGACGGAGCCGAATATCCGGACGTTTCGGACCCCGTATTTCTCGGCTATGGCGAGGATCTCCTCCCGGCGGGACTTCAGGGTCTCCTCAATCTTCATCGCCGACGCCCTATGTATCTGATTATATTTATACTTCCTGAAGCCGTCCGCATGTCGCATTTCGGCGGGGCAGATCTGACGACCGCCCCCGCCCACGCGCCCATCCACCCTTCTCAATCCCGTCGTCCGACCGCCCGGCGCGAATGCGCCGGGCGGCGCAGCCCCCGGTGGTGCCAGAGGAAGACGCCGGCTCCGCCACCAGACTCGGAGATCACGAAAGGCTCGCCTCGACGATGGCGACCTCCGCCTCGGTGAGGCCGTAGAGCCGGTACACGATCGCATCGATGAGCCGGTCGGTCTCCCCGATACGCGCGATGAGCGGCGCGAGCTTCTCCATCGACGCCGAATATTCCCGCCGCAGATCCTCGGAGAAGGCCCGGCGGTTTGGATCGACGCCGAGCTTCCTCTTGTTCTTCTTCAGAACCCCTAGAAGCTCGCTGAACTCGATCTCGTAGTAGGCCTGAACCTTCGTCTTGTTCGAGAGTCCATCGACCTTCGCGCCCATGAACTCCTCAAGCCACGCGAGGAAGCCCCGGATCTCCTCCTGCTTCTCTTTGTTCATCCGGATCATCTCTTCGGCGAGGTGCGAGAGCAGGTCGTGGACTACGTCGGACCGCTCGCCCTCGGCCACGAGCTCGCCAGCGTCATCTTTCGGCAGGCAACCGTCAACCACTTCCATGACTTTTTCAAACTGGCCTGCGGCGCAGAGCCCTTTCAGCTCCTCCGCCATTCGGCGGCGCTCGTCCTCGGGGGTGGAGAAGGAGATGCGACGGATGGGTGTTTTTTCAATGAAAATTGCAGAAAAATTAAAACTGTCTCCTTGAAGATCAGTGCATGAATTATGGATAAAAAGTCTGATCAAAGACGAATTAAGTACCGCTAGCAGATAATAACTTTGTTCAGGAATTGCGTAAGCTTTGTTGTTTGAGTAGAGTCCATTTGAATCGAACGTAAACCTTGCACTTCCGGCTATTTCTGGCCAGAATATTTTTGGCTTTTCAAACACGTCGTAGTAATCACACGCCCGCAGCTCCCACCAGTATTCGCCCTTATCGTACCGTTTTTGGGCGGCCACAGAGAACTGCGCTAGATGGGCTGAAACTGCTGGATAGCGTTTTTCAAAATAGCTCCAAGGATCATCAATTTCTGATCGGTGAGAATTTGTCCAGCCGTTCGGAATCAAAATCAGATACCGATCAGCTTCAGGCGGCTCGTATCTCTTGATATCCCGCCCGGCGAGGAAGGGCTTGATCAGCTCCATGCTCTTCGGGTCTTCTCGGATCAGACGGGCGCGGGTCTCCTCGTCGATCACGAAGGCCTCGTTGAGGCCAGTGAGAACCCCTCGGTAGATCTTGCCCCCGACGTACTCGCCCAGGGGCGTCCCCGCCCGGCGTAGCTTCTCCAAAAGCCTCTGGACCGATTCGTCGACGAGAGACCAGCCGGAGTCGTCGAGCCCCGAAAGGCTGACGGAGTAAGCGTTCTCCTCGACGTAATCCTTCAGCCGCCCAAAGTCGAGGGCCTCGACCTCCGCCGCTTTGAAGCTCGGCTTTGCCGGGCCGCCGCAGAGGCGGAGGATGCAGGGGTAGGTCGTCGCTTCCGGGAAGACCGGCAGGTCTCCGAAGTCCACGATCTCGTCGATGCACCGCTCCTTCATCCAGGTCCGGAGGGGCGAGCCGTAGTTCGCCCTCATCCACTTGTTCGCGAGGATGTAGGAGAAGAAGCCGTCCTTCTGGATGAGGGAGACCCCCTGCTCCACGAAGTAGACGTAAAGGTCGGCAACTCCGTGATAAACCCGGTACCTCACCTCGAAAAAGCCCTTGAACTCCCCCAGCCCCTCCTGCCGGACGTAGGGCGGATTTCCCACAACCGCATCCCAGCCGGGATTCTTCTTGCCCTCGCCGCCCGCAAAGAAGACCTCGGGAAACTCCAGCTGCCAGTGAAAGAAGCTCCTCTCCCCGGCGATCCTCTGCGCCTCAGAAAACCAGGCGGGCGAGGTCTTCCTCCGCCACTCGGCCTCGTCGCCGCCCACCGCCCAGAAGAGGTCGTGGTAGACCTGGTCGGGTCCCTTCGTCCCCGAGGGCGTCGCCCGCGCCTCCACCTCGTTTCCGAAGTAGACGGCGGTGTGGACGTTTGCGATCGCTCTTGCCTTGGTGTACTCGGGAAGGTTTCGGAACTCCTCGAAGACCTCCTCCTTCCTCTTGATCTCGGAGAGGGAGTCGTCCCCGATCTCCTCCAGCTCCCTGATCTTCCCGATCAGGTGCTGGAGAAAACGGGGCGAGACGAATGAGGGGAGGGTCACCTGATCGGGCGCTATCGCGGTGGCCTTCTCGCCGGGGTAGTGGATAAGGTCCGAGAGGCGGGCGCCGACGAGGCTGTTTCCCTGCTTCAGCCGATGGTCGAGGAAGCTGAGGGGCTTGTCCTTGGCGATGGTGATGAGCCACAGTGAGACCTTCGCCAGCTCGACTGCCAGGTCGTTCAGGTCGACGCCGTAGATCGAGTGGGAGACCGCCTCCCTCTTCGCCCACTCGCTGGTGAACTGACCCCGGTCTTCCACCAGCCCCCACTCGATGTCGCTCTCGGCGGCCCGCATCAGCCTTCCCGCCAGAAACTCGACGGCTCCGACGAGGAAGTGGCCCGACCCCATCGCCGGGTCCAGGACCTTCACAGAGAGGGTGGCGTCGATCAGGCTCCGGTTTTCGAGGAGCGCCTCCTTCCACCTCTCCTCGACGACCGGCCCCACCGTCTTCTCCACGATGTAGTCGACTATGTAGTCGGGGGTGTAGTAGGAGCCGGTCGCCTTCCTCTCGCCCCGATCGGTTGTGAGGTATAGGTCGCCGGCCCTCGCCCTCTCAAACTCCCCGAACTCCTCGAAGGACTTCTCTTTCTTCTTGCCCTGGTTGAACTCGTCCAGGGGGACCCACCGCCGGTCCTTCCCGCCGGAGACGACGAGATCTCCATCGGCCACCTCAAGCCTGTACTCCAGAAGCCCCTCGTAGATCGAGCCAAGGTGTCTGATCTCCAGGGTCGAGTAGTCGACAAACCCCTTCCCGCCGTTGGCGCCGCCGTTTCCATCGCCTCTGAAAGCTCCTCCGGCGGCGCCTTTCGCCCTGCCGCTCCCTTTGCCTCCGGCCTCACCGTCTACTGCGCCGCCCGCCCCCGCCTCAGACCGGGAGAGGAGGTCGATCGCCTCGGCGAGGTACGAGTCGCCTATCGTCCACCTCGCAAGGTCCGGGTGCTTCTCGGGGTCGAAGAGGCCGCCGTTGTAGGCGGGAACGCTGATCAGCTCATCGATCCCCAGATTCTTGCTCCCCTGGTCGATCAGCCGAAAGAGGTCTGAGAGGTCGGACAATAGCGACCTCTTGATCGGCAGAAATCCCTGGACGGCGGGACCGTCGAGGCGGACCGCCACCTCCTTTTTGATCCGATCGAAGCTGTAAGAGCCGGCGTAAACCTCGTCTCTCAGGTCGAGGAGCTCCTTTCCCTCGGCGTAGAGGAGGAAGAGGAACCGGTAGAGGAGGATCATGGTATTCCTCTGAACCCGCGCCCTCGTCTCCGGGTCGGTCGGGTCGAGATCGTTCTCCCGCCAGGCTATGAAACCTTCAGCCACCTTCTTCATCGCCCGGTAGACGTTCTCCTTCAGGTTCTCTCCGATCTCTCGGGCGTAGTTCGCCGACCCCCGGAGAACCTCGTCAAGGAAGACCGCCCCCTTTTCGTTTGGGAGAAACGCCTCCTGCCGGAAGAAGTAGTAAAAGTACCGAAAGGACTCAACGTCCCTGGCCTCCAAAATCGCCGCGAGATCCACCTCGTAGTAGACGTCCAGCGGCCTCTCCTGCCGGTAAAGCCGCCACTTCTGGCCGTTGGAGAGGATACCCCAGGCGGGCTCCGTCTCGTGGAGGTAGAGCCAGATCTGAAACGACGGGTTACGCCTCTTGTCCTGCCGATCCCTCCCGAACCGGTCCAGGGAGGCGTCCCACCTCTTCACCTCTCCGACGGCAAAAGCCCCCAAAAAGAAGGACTCGGTGTCCTTTCTCGCCTGAGCCCGGTCCCGCGCCTCCCGGTCGGGGAAGAAGGCGTAGTCCGGAAACTCCCGGGACTTCGTCGCCCCCTGGACCTCGTAGTCGGGCAGGATCACGGCGAATAGGCTCCGAAAGAGCCGATCCTCCAGCTGCGACTCGGAAAGGCCTTCGACGAAGGCGCTCTCCCTCTCGTATATCCTCCTGATCTTCTCGAAGGCCGCCTCGTGATCCGACCGCCCCCACTCGGGGGAGGCCCTGATCTGGTTTTCGAGATAGTGGTTTGAGAAGAGGTTTCGGTTGTTGAAGGGTCGGCTATTGAAGGGGCGGGTCGCTTTCTCCATCGGGATCGAACTTCGGTCTGCCCCCGGACCCGATAAATCTGTCGAGAGAACGGGTGGCAAAGGGCCGGGAGACGAAAGGGGTCAGAAAAGGAAAAGAGAAAGATGAAAACGAGGGACTGATGGGCCCGACGCGATTCGAACGCGTGATCCCCGCCGTGTAAGGGCGATGTCATAACCACCTAGACCACGGGCCCTCCGGCCCATCCCTTATCCCTCGTCATATTAGATTCTATCGCTTAAGGCTCAAGGCCGCCCGCGCGGCCTCGCCAAAAGCCTACTTTCTCCGGATGTACAGCCCCGTCATCGTGTTCTCCAGGACCTCGTCAGAGGGCTTCGATGTCAGAAGGCTGACGACCACCATCGCCAGAATCGATACCGCGAACCCGTAGAGGCTGAAGTAAACGGGAAGCGGGTGGACGAACTGGTGCCAGTATCCAGCAAACCCGGCGCTCAAAAGGCCCAGCCCCATCGCGAAGATGGCCCCCTCTCTCGTCGCCCGCCGCCAGTACAGCCCCGCAAAGAGCGGCGCCACGTAGCAGGCGAGCATCAACCCGATCCCCATCCATATCAGCCATGCCAGAAGCTCGGGCGGGTTGGACCAGGCCATGGCCAGGGTCAGAAGGGCAGCGGTGGCGACGGCGGCCCTGCTGACGAAGGTGACCGTCGAGTCTCGGGCGTCGGGCCGGAGGAACCTCTTGTAGATGTCCCACCCGAAGTAGGTCCCGATGGTGAGCATCAGCCGGTCTGTGGTGGACATCACCGCGGCGAGTACTATTACCCCAATGAATACGCTGATGATGCTGGGAAAGGCGTACTCAGCCCCCAGGATGAAGGCGTAATCCTGTGGATTTGTTACCCCCGTTGGGAGGATGATCTGTCCCTGGGTGGTCATCACCCTCCCAGCAAACCCAGAGATCTTGATCAGGTACATCACGACGACGTATATCGAGAAGGCCGCAAGAGGCGCCCACCTGAAGTACTTGTTGTCCCGGGCCGCAAATACGTTGTTTATGACGTGAGGGGCGCTCGCGAGGCCGAAGGCCAGAAGGAAGAAGAACGAGACCAGAAATATCGGGGTTGCAAAGGCATATGGGGCGTAGGGCCCTTCGGCACTGGGGTACCAGTTGGGATACCAGGGCTGGACGAAGTTCGGGTCTATCCCTGCGAGGACGGTGTTGATGTGGGTCAGCCCCCCAGCGGATTGGATCACCGCAGGGGCGACGATTAAAACTCCGAGGATCAACATCATGCCCTGGATCAGGTTGTTCCATGCCACGGCGTAAAGCCCTCCCATGATCACGTAGGCGGTCACTATCAGGGCCGAGATGATCAGGGCAGTTTGGTAGGAGATCCCGAAGAGCCAGCTGAGGACCATGCTGATGGCGACGTACTGGCCCACCATGTAGATGAGAGATACCAGAATCCCTGTCACCGCCGAGAGCCCCCGGATCCCGTTCTTGCTGTAGAACCGGTCCGAGAAGTAGTCCTGGACCGTGAAGTACCCCCGCTCCCTCCCCACGGCATGAAGCTTCGTCCCGAAGAGGAGGATGCAGACCGCAGCGCTGAGGGGGACGAAGACCTGCTCCCAGATCGTCGGCCAACCCGTCACGTACCCGAGGCCGCTCGTCCCCAGGATCGTCATCCCGCTGCAGATGCAGGCGACGATCAGGATCGTGAATACCCAGAAACCGAGGTTTCGGCCCGCCAGGATGTAGTCTTCGGAGGTCTTCACCTTCTTTGAGGCCCAGGCCCCGACGGCCATCAGCCCCAGGAAATAAACGGCGACTATCGCCGCCATCTCGAAGTTGAACTCCAACTCCTTCACCACCTGAGCGCCCAAAAGAGGAGCACCAGGGCGATCAACGCCGGCGCGGCGATGACCAAGAACGTCGTCTCAAAGGGCAATCCGAACAAATAACCTTCCTCCGCCAAATGTATTGCATTATTGCACAATCTTGTACATATGATGCGTGATATCATATGACACGCGAGATATGATAACCCGTTTCATCTGCAACGTGATAACGTGATGCATTATATCACGTTTAAATCTAACGTCGATCAGAAATGATAACTGCCATCGGTCCGCCATCAACCCGACTTAACACCCGACTTAAATATGACTTCAATGAGGGCGACTTTTATAAGAGATCTAGTCGTTCTATCCATCGATGAACCGACAGGCCGAGATGGAGCTATCCGAGGAGGGCAAGAGGCTTCTTGCGATCTGCGACTCCGCCGCCGAGGCGGTATCAAAATCGATAACCAAGATGGTGGGCGACCCCGCCAGCGGCACGGTGATGCAGATGGGCGCCGACGGCACCCCCACCAAAAGCATCGACGGCCGGGCCGAGGATGCGGTGATCGACGTCCTTGAGAGGTCGGGCGTCGATTTTGCCATCCTCTCCGAGGAGCTGGGAAGAAAGGAGATCGGAGAAAACCCGAGATACTTCCTCCACCTCGACCCCCTCGACGGCACCTTCAACGCCATCTGCGGCATCCCCTTCTACTCGGTATCGATCTACATCAGCGGTGACTCCTGCTCCTTCGGCTACGTCTTCGACCTCGCCCACGCCGTCAAGTTCTACGCAGAGAGGAAAAGAGGCGCCTGGACCGAGTTCGGCGGCACCAGATCCCGCATCGCCGTCTCGACCACCCCGACCCTTGAGACCTTCAGCGTCTCGGCCTACACCCTCCGCCCCAACACAAGCCGGATAGTCGACCTCGGCGACGTCGTCCGGCGTATCAGGACCCTCGGGTCCACATCCCTTGAGCTCTGCTTCGTCGCCGCTGGAAGGCTCGACGCCTTCGTCGACCTCCGGGGAGGTCTCAGGCTCGTGGACGTCGCCGCCGGCAGCCTCATCATCCAGGAGGCGGGCGGGGTCGTCACCGACGGCCGGGGCGAAAGGATACGGTTCAACGGAGACATGTGGCAGAAGTCCGAGTTTCTGGCTTCAAACGGCCTCTTCCATCGCGAGATCCTCGACCTCATAGGGGGTGGTCGAAGTTAGAATAGGGTTCGTCTCCCGGGGGGACCCTGAGTCGATCAAGATGGTCCGAAACCTCGTGGAGAGGTTCCGGTCGAGGGCCGAGATCGTCATCGAGCCGGAGACGGCGAAGAAGCTCGGCCTTCCTGAGGCCCGGATCGAGGAGATGGACGCCGACCTGATCGTCTCCGTCGGAGGGGACGGTACGATCCTCAGGACGATCCGGAGGATGGAAGACCCAAGGCCGATCCTGGGGATCAACATGGGCACCCTCGGCTTCCTCGTGGACGTGGAGCCGAAGGACGCCGTAAAGACCCTGGAGCGGGTCCTCTTCGGCTTCGAGGTGATGGAGCGAAGCCGCCTTTCGACCCGCCTCAACGGCGTTCCGCTCCCACCAGCAACAAACGAGATCGCCCTCCTATCGGCGAGCCCAGCCAAGATGCTGGAGTTTGAGATCACCGTCGACGACTCGCTTCTTGAGAGCCTCAGGGCCGACGGCCTCCTCTTCGCCACCTCCACCGGCTCCACCGCCTACGCCATGTCCGCCGGAGGTCCCATCGTCGACCCCAGGGTCGACGCCATCGTCCTCGTCCCCATGGCCCCCTTCAAGCTCTCGGCCCGTCCCTGGGTCCTCCCGGCGGAATCGGTCATAAAAGTCGACCTGGATCTCCCCGAGAAGGAGGCCCTCGTGGTCATCGACGGTCAGAACGTCGCCACCATCTCAAAGCGAGATCACATCACCATCAGCAGGGCCGAGAAGCCCGCGCGGTTCGTCAAGGCCCGGGAGGGTGGCTTCTACGAGAAGGTCAAAAGCAAGCTGGCTTGAACGGCGCTCACAGTGAACGGTCGTTTTCATCGGATGGCCTGCATCCTGCAGCTCAGTCAAGTTGCTGGGATTCAATTCACAGCAGAGCAGCGGGCATATTTCGCGCTGCCTCAGTGATTCCCGTGACATTCCCGATTCTCGTTGCCCTTTCGACCAGAGCGTGAATCGACTCACGTGATGAAATATCCGCAGTAGCCGTGCTCACTTCATACCCTGCATCCAGCATGGCTTCAGCAGCGGTTTTTGCATTTTCCGGTTTTACGTCTGCCAGAAGCACATGTTTTCCGACGCCTACACGGCGAGCGATCGCCACCCCGATAGAACCCGCACCAATTACTACGAGAACATCTTTCATCATTTCATCCTTATGTGTCACAGTCTTTCCCATGAGCCGACCTTGAGTCAACCTTCCTTTGAGCATATCATATCGTATTCTTCATCGGTCACGGGTTCGAACCACACGGAATCCCCCGCCTGGGGATTCGCAGTGATTCCCAAGTGCACGAACCAGCTCTCCTTCGCGGCACCGTGCCAATGCTTGACATTTGGAGGGATCTTTACGACATCTCCTGGCTTAAGCGATCTTGCTGGTTTTCTTTCTTCCTGATAATATCCACTTCCTCCTGTAACTAACAGGATTTGTCCGCCCGGATGCACATGCCAGTTATTCCTTGCCCCGGGTTCAAATGTTACATTATACACAGGACAATTATATTCATTATCAGTTACCAGCATTTCAACCCACGCCGTCCCTATGAAATGCTCATCCGCGACTTTTTGGCCTTTCGGAAAGATCGCGCTTTCACTCAAATCGTCTTGGCAATCCATATCAGATCCTCCTTTTTATTTATAAGATTCTCTGTAAATCGCAGCAGATTCCTCGACGCTGATTTCGCTTCTGTCACACGTAAACAAAAAGCCCATCGTATCCTTGGCATTCTTTGCCATGGTTTCAAATTCTTCCGGCTTTATGCCGTAATCGGACATTTTGAGGTCGGCAACACCGCAATCTTCCTGTAATTTCGCCAGCATCTTGATGAAGTCCATCGGCTCTGTGGCATCTTCCATCCCCATGGCCTTTGCCATCTGAACGAATCTGTCATCACATACATGCTTATCAATGAGATGAGTGAAATACGCTTTGCTAATCATGATCAGGCCCGCACCGTGCGGAAGTTCCTGATGGAACGCTGACATGGCATGCTCTAAAGAATGTTGGCTCGTACAAAGTCCAACACTTTCAACCACGCCAGAGAGGGTATTGCCGAATGCAACCTTCTCGCGTGCGTCGATGTCCTTTCCGTCTTTCACTGCTCTTGCAAGATTTCGACTTACGGCCTCAATCGCTGTGATGGCATACATATCGCTCATGAGGTTGACACCTTTCGAAACATAGCCTTCTACACTATGGAATAAGGCATCAAATCCCTGATACGCAGTAAATTTCGGCGGTACGGACGTCATGAGCTCCGGATCAACAATTGCCAGAACAGGAAACATGTCGTCGTTACCAAGCCCGATTTTTTCATGATTTTCTTCATGCGTCACAACCGCCCAGGGATCGGTTTCGGAACCTGTTCCTGCCGTTGTTGTGATGGCTATAAGCGGCAGTGGTTTATGTTCCATCGCCATACCTTTTCCTGTACCACCAAACACATAATCCCAATAATCCCCATTGTTGGTGGCCATAACGGCAATCGCCTTTGCCGCATCTATGCAGCTTCCACCACCTAAAGCGACGATAAAATCACAGCCATTTTCTTTTGCAAAGGAACCGCCTGCCATAACCGTCGATTTCAATGGATTGGGTTCAACTTTGTCAAACACCACGGTATCTATTCCTGCAAGTTTCAGCTGCTCTTCTGTTCTTGCAAGATAACCGTATGATCTTGCGGATTTCCCTCTCGAAATAACAATCATCGCTTTCTTGCCAGGCATCTTCTGGCTGTGCAGATTGTTTAATTCGCCTGCACCAAATAAGATCCTGGTAGGTACATACATGTTAAAACTCATATCACATCATCGAACACGTAAGGTATAAATAGGTTGTACATACAAAAATGTCCCATACTTACAGGATTGATACTAATGGACACAACTCCTGAGGAATACAAGTACGATTGGCCAATCGACGCGACTCTAGATGTGATCGGAGGCAAATGGAAACCGCTGATCATATATGCGCTGAATGATGAGACGCTGCGTTTTAGCCAGTTACTGAACAGGCTACATCCCAGGATCACCCAAAGGATGCTCACAAAACAGCTCCGCCAGCTTGAGGAAGACGGCCTTATTATCAGAAAGGTTTACGCGCAGGTCCCGCCTAAAGTGGAGTATTCGCTCACGGAAACGGGAAAATCCCTGATGCCGATCCTCGACCAGCTCTGCGCGTGGGGATCTGAAAACATGAGCGACCGCATTAAGTATCAATGTGAATAATCAGAGAATGCGCCCCGCTGATTGCTGCGGGGTTCACCTTCAGAGTTTGGCTTGGGGAAAGAGTTGTGAGGGAGGAGGTGGTGCCGTCTGATTCAGGTTTCGCCCTTTGGTGATGGAGGCTACAAGTTCAAGGGGCCATCCGGGTCGGGGCCATGTCCATCCCAGACCCGCAAGTTGAGGTGCTGCCAATCGAGAGTTGGGCTATCCATCCTGCCGGAGCGAAATTCCTCCTCCGAGAAGGGATCGGCGACCGGCTCGTATAAAAGTTATCTTTATACTATTGATAGCAGCATGGTCATCTATAGTTTCAACAGAGTCAGGTTTCGGGATTTTGATCTGGGACTATGACAAACCCATCTCCACCCGAGGGGATGAGTTGATATTATATGGGTCAGATTGATCCGGGCTCGATCATGATCTGCGAAAGATGCGGCTTATGCTGCACGAAACTGGACGTGATGATAATCAACCCGAGGTCGATAAGGCCGGACGGGACCGTCGACCCTGCAGACCAAGACTCGATGATCGCAAAGCCTGCGGGCCGGAGGTGTCCTCACCTTGCGTATCTGGGAGAGGTCGCCGTCTGCACCATCCACGACCTGCCGTGCTATAAGGGGACGCCCTGCGACCGGTTCGAGGCGATCGGCCCCGAGGACGGCGCCTGCCTCATCAGCGGGTACTTTCGAAGCCTCGGGTCGGCTGAACTATGATCGGCCTTCTATGGCCAGCTGCGACTCAATAACTATCAACTGCCAACACCACCCACCATCAACGCAAAAAATCGCTCTATTCATCTAGAAAAGCCGATCTTGAACTTCGATCATCTTCCATCGATCCCGTTTTATGGATTAGATGCAAAAATTATAAATGTATAAGCGTCCTAGGAATATCATGGAGGTGAAATAGATGACTGAGTTTTTGGGACTGGTTGAAGACGGCAGGTTCAGGATACTGGAGCCGAAAGAGCACTGCTGCACCGTGAGCATGACCCAGCTGATCAAGCCGAGCCTTCAGGACGAGGCGGCGATAGAGAAGCACAAGATCGACCTCTCCAAGGATGAGGGAATGGCGATCATGGTTGAAGGAAACCTCGCCAAAGAAGAGCTCTGGATATACGAAGCTAAAGTGATCGACAGGGCGGGACCCATTCTCTCGACGGCTGTTCGGAAGATCTTCGGCTGAATGTGAAGATCGGAGATTAAAGCCGATACCGCGTCCTGAGAAAGGACGCGGCATCACTTATTCTATCTATTTTCTAAAATAGAAGGTTCAAAATAAAAAGATCGCCAAAAGCCCCACGGCGATCATGGGGAGGAATATCATGGCTACCCGAGACCCAAACTCTCTCGACCCCAGGATGAAGGTTATAAGAAGCTTCACCAGGGTGTTGGTCATGGCGGCGAGGGTTATCCCGGCTGCCGCCACACCCCCGTCCATCGCTGGGGTCTTGGCCAGGGTTGCCAGAGATAAGGTTATGGCGTCGACGTCGGCAAGCCCGGCCACCAGGCTTGCAACATACGTTCCGGCCTCGCCGAAGTAGATGCTGGCGACCTTTGATACCAGGAGGACGACGGCGAAGAAGGCCCCGAACTTGAGTGCCGGCGAAAGCCGAAAGGGGTCGGAGAGGTTGACGCTCGTCTCGATCGTCTCCCTCTCTTTATGAAGTGTCAATGCCATGAGGACGCCGACGACGGTCATGCTGGCCAGCGGGATCAGAAGGGAGAAGAAGAGCTGTCTGTTCACCACGAACACCTCCAGGAGGATCCGGGGGAACATTGTGCAGCTGGCGATGGTGGTGGCGAAGACCGCCGAGGGGATCACCTCACGATGGGCCTTCGCCTCCGCCGCCATGGTGGTGGCTACGGCGGTGCTGGAGACAAGCCCCCCCAGGGCTCCGGTGATGGAGAGCCCCTTATCGGTCCCGAAGATCCTGATCATAACGTAGCCGACGTAGCCTATCAGGCTTACAAGGACCACCATCAGCCAGATGTTCCGCGGGTTGAGGACCCCGAAGGGGTCCAGGGTCTCGTTGGGGAGGAGGGGGAGGATCACCAGGGCGATCGTCCCCATCTTCAATGTGTCGAGGAGCTCGTCCTCTCTGATGATCTCGACGTACCGGTGGGCGGTCTTCTTTACGGCCAGAATCATCGTCTCCAGGATGGCAAGAGCGATGGCGAGCATGACGGTCTTGGGGGAGTAGCAGAGGACTCCGAGGATGAAGGCGACGACCGCCGCCACCTCCGAGGTGAAATCGAGCCGTCCCAGGTTCGTCGCACTGGCGGCGTACCCCACCGTCACCATGAGGACGAAGCTGGCGAAGGCCGCCACCATGAACGTCCTTCCAAACTCCGCCGCCAGATGGGCGGAGAGGGTGCCCAGAAGCGTTATCAGTATGAAGGTCCGTAGCCCCGCTACCCCTCGTTTCTTCTTCTCCAGAAGGTCGCGCTCCCTCTCGGTACCGATGAGGGCTCCGATCAATATCGAGATGAGGAAGGGGTAGAGGTCGCTGAAGGCGATGGCCTCCAGGCTCAGATATCCATAGTCCATTACCCTATCCATCGCCTCCTTCGGCTAATAATTTTTCCGTAGAGCAGCACTGGGACGATCGATCGATTCGTCCCTTCGCTGCCCGCCACCGCCCTCTCTCGCCTTCTTCTGCTCGCCTCTACCCACCTCCCTCCCCTCTACCTACCACCTCTCTATCCACCACCTCTCTAACCGCCTTCCTCCCCTCTGCCCACTTCCCCTCTGCCCACCTCCGCCCTTGAGAGACCCGAAAGCTCCAGCGTCAAGTTATTGATCTATCGAAGGGCAGGGTTCTGGAGATGGCAGCGACAGATGACGACGGAGATGTCTCCGCAAAACCCGCCGCCGAGAACCTCGATCGCGCAAAACGGTGCATAGATCTGCTGGAGGGGGTCTACGGCCTCCCCAGGAGCCGGGGGCTTGGTCCCGTCGACCAACTCGTCCAGACGATCTTATCCCAGAACACCACCTCGGCGAACACCCACCGGGCCTTCGAGAACCTCAAGAGAAGGTACCCCGACTACCAGGCCCTCCTGGACGCCCCCGACGAGGAGGTCGCAGGCCAGATCCGCTGTGGGGGACTCGCCAACATCAAGACCGGGAGGATCAAAGAGGCCCTCGAGAGAATTAAGGCGATGGAAAAGGGGCGAGCTGGAAAGGATGAAAACGAGCAGGCCAGCGAGGCAGGGAGCAAGGCAGGGGTCATAGACCTGGAGTTTCTTAGGGGCAGAGACCCCGAGAAGGCGCGGGATATCCTCGTCGCCCTGCCCGGGGTCGGGCCGAAGACCGCGGCGGTGGTCCTCCTCTTCGCCTTCAACATGCCCTTCATCCCCGTAGACACTCATGTCAACAGGCTTTCCCGAAGGCTCGGATTCGTTCCCGAAGGGGCTAGCATAGATGAGGCGGAGAGGATCCTGGAGAGGATCACTCCAAAAGATAAGTACTGCTCGTTTCACGTCAACCTCATTCGGCACGGTCGGGCCGTCTGCAGGGCTAGATCCCCCTCCTGTAAAGAGTGCGTCCTGAGAGAGATATGCCCGAGCAGGGATCGGGCGGGGCAAAAGGGTTAAATGGTAGAACGCCAACAAGGGGCCACTCAATTGCGCTCCGGTAGTGTAGCTCGGCCAATCATGCGGGACTCTCACTCCCGCGACTGGGGTTCAAATCCCCACCGGAGCACTCTTCTAATAAAAAAACTAGCCGTTCTTCTGATTCCCGGTTATGAGATTCTATGTAGTCGGAGGAGACCTCTCTGGAGAGGGTCAATGGGTCGGTAAGTTTCGATCCTGTTTATAAGGCCCCTTGATAATCTCGAAAAGCGTATGGTTATCTTCTTCATCTTGCCGGGAATATGGATAATCCCGAGAGTTCATAAATTCTTATTTTCAAAAGAGGTGGGGACCGCCCCGATTAGGCTTTCGGGGCAGCCAGATAATTTCGAATTTAGATGCAGGGTAGCCAGTCTACCTGGACTTCGCCGCAGGTGCCGTTGCCCCAGAGCTGGATGAACTTCTCGATGGAGAAGACGCCCGTCAGGTCCTCAACGGATCGGCCCCACTCATAGTGTCTCCCCTTGCAGTTCGTGCTGACGTCCTTGGAGAGCCAGCCGATATGGGCGACACCGATGACGTTGGAGTTGAAGTTCGCCTCAAGGGCGCCGGTGCAGTTACCGCAGCCATAGCATCCGTCTGCGCCACAGTTCGTCGAATCCCAAGTGCTGCAGTCCCTCCTCGTCTTCACCTCGGTGTTCTTCTGGAGGTGCTCGGCGTGGGTGTACATCTCGACGACGGTGGCTCCGATGTAGTAGTTCTGGACGCAGAGCTTCTCGATCCACTTCTGGTCGTAGGTGCCGGTCTGATAGCTGACAGGCATGTACTCCAGCTCGGTCTCCTTGTTGAAGTTGATGTAATCGACGCAGCCGCTGCCGGGATCGAAACTATCGACAGTGCAGGGACTAGATCCACCACATTGATAGGGGGATCCACACTCGGTCCCGGGGCACCAGGGTCCATAGGGGTCCCTCTCGGCCTCGATCTCGGTCATCGATGTAATGACGTTTCCGCTTCCAGACTCTTTCTCGACCAGCTTATTTCCGTTAAGGCCGGGCTGAGTCTGAATGATAATCTCGGTGTTCTTGTAGCCGACGCCCTTTATGTTGGATTTCTCGTACATATAGTTGGCAGCGCCAGCCATGCCCACCAGGGCAATCCCGATTACCAGCAATATAGCCAGTTCTCTCTTCATTCAGTTCCCACTCCGTTCACTGTTACCCTCTAATATGCTGCCATCGCTGGCCGCAAAAAAGAGCGGCCCGATAGCTGCATAGCTCGTCCCTGAGAGCTATGGCTAGATCGGATGATTCTCATGACCCCTCTCATCGAGCCCATCAAGCCCTGAAAGGCGGTCTTTCTTCGATCTAACCGGATATTCCGGCAGAAGCTCACAACCCCCAGGGAGCTTCCAGCCTTTCCGAGAACCTGATCCATTCAGGTTCATCGTCTAGGCGTACCTCTCCTTCAGGCTGATGGCATAAATATCTATCGAGCCGCCTATTAGCGATTTCGTCGACCAATTATATTGGATGTGAATTCCTCTCTGAATCGGAATACAATCGGTGATGAACTCTCTGCGTCTCGAAATCCGTTCTCGCAAATTCTATCGGAGACCAAAAGAAAGGCCTCAGACAGCGCCGGTTCTGTCGGACGTTAGGGGCCGATCTCTATCCCTCAGCCATCCTCTGGGCCCTCTCCTTCTCCGCCAGGAGGACGTTCTCGTTCAGAACCCCCAGGGCCTTATCGTCATTCCACCAGGCCAGCCTTTCTGCGCCGAGGGCGCGTGAAGCGGCGGCGATCCCCTCAAACTCCTGGTCGTACCTGGTGTATTCGGGGTCCAGGGGCACCATCGACGATCCTCCGACCTCCGAGAAGGAGGGGTCGACCTCGATCACCTCGCCCTTCTCGTTCTTCACCAAAAGCCAGAGGTGATCGAAACCTCGATCTGAGAAGTTCTCGGCGTAGGCAAAGTAGACGTCAAATCCGCGGCTATTGAAGTACCACTCGTAGAAGGCGGCCCTCTCGAAGACGTCCAGGTCTGAAGCGTAACTCCTGATGGAGCTGGAGTACCTGATCACGTCGTCGGGGTTCTGGACGTCGGCGTGCTTAAGCTCCAGATAGTAGGGGTCGGGTATCCCTCCGGATAATTCATCACCGTGAAGTCCGTCCCGTCCGCCGTCGCTGAAAAAGAGGGTGCGAGCTCCGATCAGGATAACTACAGCTGCAAGGACGATCCACCATCTCGACAGATTTAGGCCTCCTACCCAATAAATATTGAAAAATACTTGAATGCCAAATACGGCTAATTCCCTTTGATGATCTCCCTCACCCTTTGATCGAACTCAGGCGTACCCAAAAGCCTACTGATCTCCCTTTGCACCAGCATCTCAACCTCGCTCGCCTCCGCATCCGTCAAGCTCTCTTTGGAGAAGATGCTGGGGGGGTGCAGGTTCAGAAATATTGGCATTTTTCCTTCGACGATCCTGTCTTTGGCCTTGGCCAGCTCTCCACGCATGCCCCCAGGACCGTAGAAGTAGTTTCGCAGGCTCTCTTTAGTAAATGGAGTATAACCCTTGGCGTCGATGATATTCATCTCTTGGCTGTCGATGTATTCTATGGCCGACTCCACAATCCCATATATTCTGGACTCCAGTGTTCCCTCCTTCAAATGCTCCCCGGCCACACCTCCATAGGGGTTACGCAGAAGGATGAGGATGTCTTCAGAACCACCGTTGCCGAGCTTGCGATAGACCTCGATTTTGGTGATCTTGTGATCGGTGAGGTCGTCTATCGCCTCCTTGATCTTATCCTCCCGTACGAATCCTCTTGTGAATACGAAGGCTCGATCGGCCCTATCTGGGACGCAGGGGAAGAAGCGGGACCCCTCCTGGAGGGCATGTTCCACCAGGGACCGCTCTCCATCCCGAGCACCAGCATGGTGGTGATAGCATGGAACGAGAATGGGTGTCGGCAGAAAACTGGTACCATCCTCCCAGGTGAGTCTGTCGTCCTGATCCGCATCCAGGAACACCCTCCTCAAGGCCGGAGCGTCGTCTTGGAGCTTTGCCCCTGGATAATTTCTGATGTCCAGCAGGGGCCTCAGGCAGGAGTAGATGTCTTTGTCGATAGATTTGAAGTCACCGTTATGCTTTACTTTGAGGATCTCGTTGTCTACGACGATGAGGGAATCGATGCCCTCTCCTGCGGGCTTGGTGAGCAGATCATACATGGCTATGGTCGCTCCCAGGTTCCTCTGCCCCTCACCGGTTTTGCGGGATTCCTTTCCCGTCTCCGTCAGTATCCCTAAAGCTAAGATTGGAAAGGCCTTCTGCTTCTCCACCTGACGGACGTAGGCGGTGATGGGGTTGATGAAACCAGTTCCAGTGCCACCGCCTAAGGATGCGACGAAGAGAATTGAATCGCAGAGATTTTTAGACTTGGATACGTACCTACTTAACGAATCGCCATTCGAGTTTTTTAAGGGCACCCTGATCGACTTCAGGGTGCTGAGGATGCCTCCCAGGATACCTGCACTTTCTGCCTCTTCATCACCTGCGGATCCTGATTTGATCCCTTTGTATGATGGGGACTCCAGACCCAGGCCAAGCACCGTGTAGGGTCTGATACCGCACTTCCACATGTACCCAGGAAGGGGATAATCCTCTCCATTGAATTCCTTCCGAGATTTTTTCTTTATCTCTTCCAGGTCGAAGACCTCGAAGATGCCCTTCAAGTACTCAGCCCGACGATCATACCCCTGGGCCTTCAGATCGAGCCCGTACTTGTCCGTTATCCATTTTCTTAAGGGGGAATCATCGGGGATTATTTTATGGCAGATTAGGCAGCCCGGGTATTCACCATTCTCCAGATCGCCATAGAAATTCTGGTCTTGGACGTCTTGAGTGGCCGACTCCAGCCACACCCCCTTGGCGTTCCCGAAGGCAAGGTGTTCTCCAAAGGAGCCGACGGGCAAGGAGACGTCCTGGCTTTGCAGGAACTGCTTGAGAATGTTGCCCCCGGCCCCACCTATCCCCACTATCATGGGCTTCATCTTACACCTCCCTTGATGCTAAGGAAGACCGGACTGAGGAGGAGGATCAAGGGCGCCAGCAGGGCAAAATATCCGCAGTACCAGATCATATCGTCGGTCCTGGGGTATATTGCGCCCAGATATAACGAGAGGAGGATGGAGATCGTCAGCAGGAGCGGCGCGAGAAAGGTCATCATCTTCTTGATCGTCCCATGAATTATATAATATTTATATATCTCAGGTATGACAACAGCCGGAATAAAAGTCAGGCCCATAACCCCCCAACCGAAGATGATCATTCCATACCAAGCGGAGGCTATTCGAGGCAGCTGGAAATAATTCCAGTTCTGAAAGATCGCAGGCGTCTGGAAGAATAGATAGGCCATGCCGACGAAAAAAAGGAGCCACGATAGCAGCATCATCGTATTGAAGTTGGACCCCTGAGGAAGCTCTAAATGTTTCTTCAGCTCTTCCATCTCAAAGTTACCATCGGTGGTCTTCCGAACCCGGTGATAAATTCTGTCCAGGCAGGTCTTATGAATCACCATAGCAAGGCCCAGGATGGCCAGAATAAGCCCTAAGAGGAGCAACTCCAATCTCATCATCGGTAAAACCTCCTCTCTATCACGACGCCACATGCCAGCGCCGCCAGCAGGACGGCGAGGATGTTGACTACCGTCACCATCGAGTATATCGGATACTTCACGATCTTGGGGTTGATCTTCCCTCCTGAGGTCCCGCCCATCTCCTCCCGAGAGTTCTGGTCTGTCTCCGAGTACCTGAAGTAATAGCTGAAGCTCTCGTCGGCGTCGGAGACGTCGAAGGGCTGAAGATCGAAGATGACGTCCTGCACCTCATCGGAGGCGTTGATGGTCTTAGTTTTCTGATACATGTTGGGATGGGACGGCGTGCTGGTGTAGAGGTCGATCTTCAGGTTGCTCACATCCGGATTCTTAACCTTCAGGCTGAACCTGTAGTTCTGCCACCAGTACCTGTTCTCGTCTGCGGCCTCAACATTGGGGTCCGAGACGAAGATCTTGGGGCTCGGCAGAATGCTCGGCCCGAGATATATCTCCGTCCTGTTGCTGTCCAGGCCGTCTCCGTAGGTGTACATGTAAGAGAAGTTCTTTCCTGCATCCCTCTCACCGAAGAGGCCGTACTCGGTGGCAGCGAAGGTTACGTTAGTGCCGGAAGGCACCTCTTGAGTGTAGTTTACAATCTCCTTGTTCTGATCGTCGAGGAGGTGGAGGGTCACGTTGATCAGATCTCCGTCGGAATCCGCAAACCGGGCCTCGTAACGGATCGGATCGTTGTACCGGGCCCTAGAAGGTTCTACACTGACGCTCTCCTCATCCACTTTCGGGGGGCTATTGACCAGATCAAGTTCGAGAACGCTGAAGAAATTGTTTTGATGAAAAGGCTCGCTGTACATGGTGTCGGTGCAGTAGGTGCTGTGCATGTCGTTGAACCAGATGCGGAAGGTGGCATTTCCCACCTCCCTCGAATCGAGGAACGGGGTCAATCCAGACCAGTCCCGGGTGGTGGAGTTGGACTTCGATGAGTACTCATTCGCGAGGATCACCCTCTGAGATCCGATCCTGGTGAAGTTCTCCTGGCCCGGACCCTTCGCCTCCAGGTAGAGGTAGACGTCCGACCTGACCTCGATGGGATTCTCGTTCTTCACCCAGGCGTATATATCGAGCTTCTCGTTTCGAGTGATCTTGGCATTCTCCGTGGAGTTGGGGTACCATATCAGGACCGTAGGAGCGGAGTAATTCTTGGGCGGGACGAAGGGTATGTAGAGGAGCTTTTTGAGGTACTCGTACTGATCGGGGTCGTCTTGCGACCATTTCTCAAGGTTGCCGATCAGATCTTCCAGCTCCAGTTTGACTATCTTCTTGCCGCCGCTCTTGGTGGTCCCACTGCTGCTATCCCCACTGGACGACGGCGTCGATTTGGGGGGCGAGGGGCTCACCCCGGCGGCCTGAGCCGCCAGGGGGAGTAGGAGACAAACCACGATCATGCACGCCGCTAATCTCTTCATATCAAATCCCGACCGGCACGAAGTCCACTTCCAGACAATACGGATATCCCTTCCACTCAAGCCTTCTCCACTCGGCGGTATCTGAGGCGTAGACCTTCGGATCGTCTGCGAGGGTCCACGCCGTCCGGTCCATGGTGGTGACCAGATCGACAGCGAGGCTGGAGAGGGATGACCGGACCTCCACGCCGTAAGTATAGACGTACTCCTCTTTCGCTTTGTCGTAAGTCACGTTCCATGTCTTATTTCTGAAGTTGACCAGAATCTCGGGACCGCTGAAACCTTCCTCGCCGTCCAGGAACCTCGTGCCGGAGAGGAACCTGAACCTGGACTCGCCCAAGAAGGGCTCGGCGAAGGGCAGCTCGTCCAAGGTGAAGTTGAGAGAACCCTCTGAAAAGTTGTAGCTCTGGGGGTTTCCCGCCTCCATCCAGGTCTTGCGGACCGGATCGTAAACCTCAAGCTTCACCACCAACGGCTCGGTGCTCTCGATGGAGTCTACCTCCACCGAATAGATGTAAGGCGTCCGAGCCAGCCTCTCCCCCGCCGGATGGAAGCTCGCGTCCCAGGACCCGATAGATCCGTTGTCGGGCAGAACTCTTCCACGGATTAACTCCTTGAATATGTTTGGCCCCTGGTAAATGGTGGGTGGAGAAGCCACTCTGATGAACCTGAAGCTGACGTTTCCGGCGACGTCACCGTCGAAGGATATGTCCTTCCAGCTGATCTGAGGGTCGCCGTTGTAGGTGGTGATCCCCTGGGACCTCCATATGCCAGAGCCCGGCTCGCTGGTCTGAAGCTCGATGTCGCAGATGGGAAGAGCCGTACTTACATCCACAGAGTAAGTATACCTGGCAACGGTGCTCCCCCTTTCGGGAGATACGGTGGCGTTCTCATACTTTATCAGGACGATCTCGGGTCCCAGGTAGACCTTCCCCTCCTCCTCCCGGCTGGTGCCGAGGGGGCTCTCGGATCCGGGGTAGTAGAAGCTGAAGTAGTATGAGGATGTCCCCTCTGAACCGATCGTCTCGCTCGGCATGACGCCGGTCCATTCCATCCTCTGCCAGAAAGTGGCGTTTTCGTACCTCTTCTTCTCGACAAGCTTGAACTGGTTTTGATCTATGTCCCAGATGTTCAGGCCTACGTCCAGGTTCTTTGAGCCCTTAAAATCGAGGGAATAGGTGAAGGGCGATCCAGAAAAGCCGTCAAGAGGGTAGACGGTGGCATTTTCGTATTCGTAATCTACCGGCCAGAAGGGGCCTTCGAAGCTCTCCGTCTGCTTTCTTCCCACGAACCTGTAGTGGGCTTTGATGAAGTCGAAGTCGAGGGAGACGTTGTCCCACCTCAGAGTCTGCCAGGCTCCGATGTTGGTGTAGTTTTTGCTGCCGCAGTCCTTCCAGGGGCCGATCGCCTCCGGAGCCACCTGGAGAGAGACGACGTCATCGGCGCTTGAGAAGACGTCGATCCGATAGCTGTGAAGGGTCTCGTCGGTGCCCGTCCTCGGCGAGACCTCGGCGTTCTTGTAGACGGTGATCATCTTGATGAGGCTGGGCTCGCCGTCATAGCTCTCCAGGGCCACAGGGTCGCCGACAAGGGGAGTTATCAGGACCCTGTACCAGCTCTTCTCCCAGATGCTGGTGTCGTTATCGTCGGTAGCCCATTCGCCGAATGCTCCTCGGCTCATCTCCGGAGACCTGAAGTTGACGTCGAAGCTGACGACTTGAGATGAGTGGGCGGTGAGGCTGACGTCAGAGGTGTATTTTTTTGAGGCGGAATAATCGGTGTAGTCAGGCCCCGCCTCCAGATCAACCACATAACGCATGGGGCTGTTCATCGCATTTGTCAGGTGGACTTTGTAGACTATGGGCTGGTTGACGTTATAGGGCATATTTGCAGTGCTGACCTGCTGGAAGCTCATCGAGGCTTCCGTCTGGCCAAAAGCAGGAGCAATAACTAGCGTAGCTGCGACGAAAACCAGGAGCGCAGATTTTGGAAGTATCAAGCTCTCATCACCCACCTTGATCTATGCGATCTTCTCAGAAATTACCTGTGGGAGGTTAGATACGTCTCTATTAAAAGTTAACGGATGAACTGACAAGAGACAGCAGCCGGCCAAAAAATTGGCGGGGGTTCACCCGTCGATCGCCTTGCTCGCCGCCTCGACTCCGGTTCCCAGGCTGGAAATCACGCCTTCTTTCTCCAGGACCAGCTCCAGGGTCTGAATGGTTCTGAGAACGTCGGACTCGGTACAGGCGCCCATGGTCCCGATCCTGAATATCTTGCCCTTCAGTCCCGACTGGCCGCCGGAGACGACGACGCCGCGCTTTCTCATTCCTCCCCGAAGCTGGCCGTCGGTGATTCCGTCGGGCATCTTCATGGCGGTGACGGTGTTGGAGTAGGATGAGTGCTCGTTGACCTGGGGGAATAGCTCGATCCCGAGGGCAGATGCTGCTTCTCTCACTCCCTTGGCGAGCCTAGCCATCCGGGCCCGCCTCTCGGCAAAGCCCTCCTCTGCGGCGATGATCAGCGCCTCCTGGAGAGCGAAGAATAGGGATACTGCGGGAGTGTAAGGGGTCTGGTTCTTCTTCGCCTTGTCCAGGTGAGCTTTTAAGTCGGTGTAGTAGCTGCCCTTGCCCTTCTCCAGCATCTCTTCTGCCCTCTTGCTGACTGCCACCATGGCGAGCCCCGGGGGGACTGCAAGGCACTTCTGAGATCCGGTGATGGCGATGTCGATCCCCCACTCATCGGTGAGAAACTCGTTTCCGCCGACGGAGGATATACCGTCCACGATGAATATGGCGTCGTATTTCCGGGCGAGCTTTCCGACCTCCCTGGCTGGGTTGACGATCCCGACGGAGGTCTCGTTGTGGACCATGGCTATGGCTTTTGCGCCGTCTTCGAGGGCGGACTTTATCTTTTCCAGGTCGAAGGGAGTTCCCCAGGCGAAGTCCAGGGGGACGGCGGTCCCGTAGCGGTCGCCGAGTTCAGTGAACCTCTCGCCGAACTTGCCGTTGGTGATGGTGACGATCTTATCCTCTTTTCCGATGATGCCGCCAACGGCCGCCTCCATGCCGGCGGTTCCGCTGCCGCTCAGGACGGCGGCGTCGTTCTTCGTGTCGAAGAGCTCCTTCAGCCGCGACCTGCAGTCCTCGTAGATCTTCTCGAAGTCGGCGCTTCTGTGGCTGATCATCGGCTTTGACATGGCCCGGAGCACCCTCTGGGGGACCTTGACCGGCCCCGGAATCATGAGCAGCGTGTCCTCGATATCCAAATCTTATCCCTCGTCATCTTACAACCACGGGAAGTCTATATAAATCTAGCTTTGAGCCCGGCTTTATACCCGGTTTTTAAACTCGACTTTTAAGCCCAGCTTTTATCCGTTCTGCCGTCTTCCAGCTCTGCCTTGCGAAGGGAGGAAGATCCCCATGTTCTTTCACCCAGGATTCGAGAAAGCGAATGGTTGCGGGGTCTGAGGGGTAACCGCTCCCGATCTCTTCTCCGATCGCCGCCTCGATCTCCCGGACAGATCTGTCTCTATTCACCTTGGCGAGGATCGATGCCGCGGCCACCACGGGGTAATTTCTGTCGGCCCGATGCTCGGCGATGACCTCCATGCCGGTCCCGCTCCCCTCCTTAACCCGCCGGGCGAACCTGCCTGGGTTGACGTCGGCGGCGTCCAGGATCGCCCTGTCCGCGGAGAGCTTCTCCACCACCTTCGAAAAGCTCCTGACCATGATCTCGTTCATGGTCATGAGCTGGCGGAGCTCGTCGATCACCTCCGGCTTCACCTCCAGGACGTATTTGTCGAGGGTGATCTTCTCGATCCTCGCGGCTAGGAGCTCTCTTCTGGCGGGTGTGAGGAGCTTGGAGTCTTTCACCCCCATGGCTGCCAGGTCGAAGAGCCGGTCCTCGTCGATCACCACCCCGGCGACGAACATCGAGCCGATCACCGGCCCCTTCCCCGCCTCGTCGGCGCCCAAAAGTCGCATCGCTCATCAGGTGGGGGCCGGAGGTATTTGAATCGATCGAAAAATGAGGAGGGCGAAAGAGGATCGAGATCCTCTATCAGGGCTCCGACTCTGCAAACGCGAGATTATACGCGAGTTCGCCCTCCAGCTCGCGGGAGATATTTTTCATGGTCTGGTTGAGATCTCCAGAGCTGAAAGCCGCGACGGAAGAGAAATTGCCGCCGGTCGCCTCTGAGATCTTCGTGAGGTTATGATACTGATTTTGTGACGCTTCGAAGCTCTCGTTGATCCCGATCCCTATTGTGAAGATCTTGCATCCCGATTCGTTCGCCTCGGATATGTAATCGTCCAGCTTCTCCCCCGGCTCGAACTCGCTGTACCCCGTCAGGAAGATTATTATCTTCGACGAGTTGGGGGGCACAGTTGCAGGATCGTGCAACGCCGCAAGGGTGCCGTTGAGCCCCTGGTCGTAGCTGGTGAGATCCGTCTCGATGCACTTTTCGGAGAGGTTATCCAGGATCTCAGCGAGCCGGTCTTCGTTCCCTTGCAGGGGGGCAGGACCGAAGAGTAGCTCGCTCTCGTGGTCCCAGCTCACAATCGCGACGGTGGCGTTTTCGAAGGCGGACCATCCCGAGACGATATCTGCGCTCTCGTTTTCAGCTAGACGATAGTACTTTTTCATGCTGCCGGAGGTGTCGAAGGCGAAGACGAGAACTGTGGTGTTGTTCGGTGGAGCTACATTCTTAATACCACAATCTATGGATTTGTTTCTATCGCCAGGTCCGATGATGATCGGATCTGTCATACCAGTTGAGTTCGCGTCGCTGTCAATTTTGTCATCGGAACCTTGATCCTGAGGGCTGAACTCGAATCCAGGAGGATGTTCAAACTTGATGCGGTATTCTCCGATTGAGAGGTTCGTGAACAGGTAGCGACCTGAATCGTCGGTCAATGTGGTCTCAGACCCGGTCTCGTTGATCAGACTGACCAAAATGCCGGGAACACCATTCCCGTCCAAACCCTGTATACCATCGCCGTTCGAGTCTTTCCAGACCAGGTCTCCAATTGACCCCAGACCGTAGATCCCGCAGTCCACAGACAGGTTCGTATCACCTGATACGAGGTAAATCGGACCTGTAATCCCGGTAGACTGGTTCGCGTCGCTGTCGTTCTCGTCATCGGTCTTGTCCATCGGGCTGAACGTGAAATCCGAAGGCAACAAGAACTTGACACGGTACTTGCCACTTCGGAGGTTCGTGAACAGGTAGCTACCGTTGACGTCGGTTGATGTCGAATTGACCTCGGAATCGGTATCGTTCAGGAGCTTTACCTCTACCCCTGAAACTCCAGACTCGCCAGGGTCCTGGACCCCGTTGCCGTTCGAGTCGTTCCAGACGAAGTCTCCGATAGACCCAGGAGGAATGGGGACGATACCGCAATCGACGGACATGTTTCTATCGCCAGCTCCGATGATGACCGGATCTGTCATACCAGTTGAGTTCGCGTCGCTGTCGTTCTCGTCATCGGTCTGATCCATCGGGCTGAACCAGAACCCTGACAGCAACTCGAACTTGACGCGGTATTCACCGCTTGAGAGGTTTGTGAATTCGTAGTAGCCGGTACCGTTGGTCGTTATGTTATCCTGCTCGGTCCCGATCGCGTCGGTCAGCTTTACTTCGATACCAGCTGCACCATCCTCTCCTGGGTCCTGGATCCCGTTACCATTGGAGTCGAGCCAGACGAGGTCACCGATCGATCCAGGTGGAATGGGGACTATACCGCAATCGACAGACGAGTTCCTATCGCCAGGTCCGATGATGATCGGATCTGTCATACCAGTTGAGTCCGCGTCGCTGTCGTTCTCGTCATCGGTCTGATCCATCGGGCTGAACCAGAACCCTGACAGCAACTCGAACTTGACGCGGTATTCACCGCTTTGAAGGTTCGTGAACAGGTAGCTACCGTTGATGTCGGTTGATGTGGAGTTGAGCTCGGAATCGGTATCGTTCAGCAGCTTTACCTCTACCCCTGAAACTCCAGACTCGTCAGGGTCCTGAATCCCGTCGCCGTTCGTGTCGTTCCATACAAGATCTCCGATCGATCCAGGAATGCTGAAGATACCGCAATCGATAGACATGTTCATATCGCCAGGTTCCAGGATGATCAGATTAGTCATCCTTGTCGACTGGTTGGCGTCGCTGTCAAGACCGTCGTCGTAGCCCTGGTTCTCGGGGCTGAAACTGTAGCCGGTCGGAAGATCGAAACCGACCGAATAGTTGCCTGGGACCAGGCCAGTGAAGATGTAGTTGCCTGCTTTATTCGTCGAAGTAGTCTTGTTCGACGATTCGGTCGAGTCGTAGAGGTGTACGGTGACGTTATAGACTCCAGGTTCTCCCAAGTCCTGGATGCCGTTGCCGTTCAAGTCGTTCCAGACATAATCACCCAATTTAAAAGTATTTTCTAAACAGAATATAGCTCTAGCCTCAGAATCGCTGAAAAAATTTCCGCCATGGTCATCAGATAAATATTTAAGATTTTTAAGATACTTGGAATCATTACCAAAGCCTATCGTAATTATCGTAATGTTTTTGTTAATTTCGTAATTGTAGGGGTAACCTTGTTTACCATCAGAGAAAACTACAATAATCTTTTTATCATTTTGGTTAGCTTTATCAAACAATTTATTTGATAATCCAATTAGGTCTTTAATAGTTGTATCGTTTTCAACTGTAGAATGTTCTTTGATATAGTCTAATTCCAGATATACCTTTTCAAAATCTGAGTCAGAGGTTAGTTCCACTTTATGAGGAGCGGCATTATGAAGGTAATATACCAGCCCAATTTTGTCCTTACGGCTGTCCATCTGTTTCACGTAACATTTCGCTATTTCTGTACGATTGAATTCTGGATCCGACTCATCCATACTATCCGAATTATCTATCACCAAAACGATTGCTTTATCATCAGAACTAAATGATGGATCACCCTGACCATTCGCCACTAGCATGATCAAAAACAGGGCAATCTCGATCCCCAGCATAAACTTTAGCCTCATGATATCCCTCCCATCACCACGTCACCTTCCTCCGTCCTCATGTTGATGACGTTGACCCCGGCAACACCATCACCCGTAGCCGTTATATTAACCCAACCCGGCCAGCCGGTAGCGCCGATCCCATCGGAGGCCTGCGCCTCGTTGACGGCGGCGAGGATCTTCAGGCTCCTCGACTCCCCCGCTCTCACGCCCCTCGCGATCCAGGTGAGGGTGGAGGTTCCGTCGGGGTTCTTCGCCATGTTGACGTCAGCGCCGGCAGGAACCGTCTCCTTCACCACCAGGTCGGCGGGAAGGGTCTCGATTACGACTATGTCCTTGGGAGCGCCCCCGCTCGAAGCGTGAGCCGACACATTTCGGAGGACATCCTTGAGGGTGACAGAGTCGAGACCGCCGACGTGGTAGAACCGGCCGCCCGTCATGTTCGCCAAATTGCTCAGGTTGTCGTACATGAGGGGCGACTCGATCTCGTTGATCGCGACGCCGATGGGGTATATCGCGTAACCCCTCCGCTTAAGCTCGGTTGCCAGGTCGCTGAGGTTCTCGCCGGGCCGGAACTCGTCGGGGCCGGTGATGAAGAGGACGATCTTACCATCTCCGCTGAAATGGTCGCCGAAGTCGTCATCGACCTCCAGGACCCCCCGGAGCCCTGCCGCGTAGACCGTCTGGTCGCTCTCGCCGCAGAGTCCGGAGAGGTTCGCGATGGCGGCGAGGACATCCTCGCGGCTCTCCATCAAGGGCCGCGGCGGGACCATCAGCAGATCTGCGCCCGAGCCCGCGCCCCCGGCGCCGTCTTCGTCCCAGCCGATGATCGAGACGTTGCTGAAGTTCGCCTCCGCGAAGGCAGCCCGGTCCTCCGCGTCCATCCCCTCGTAGGGAAGCCTCATGCTCCCGGAGACATCGAAGGCGAGGAGAGCGTCGATCGCCGCATCGGGCCTCGAGACGGTGAGGTTGATCACGCCGGTGGGCTCGTCGGTGCCGTTCCAATAGGGGGTCGAGCCGAAGATGGCGTTCTGGACGATGTTTATGTTGTTGACCTTTGAGGCGTCGTCGGACGGGGCTGAGGCGCATTCGGGGCAGGTGGCGCTTGAGCATTCGCAGACGATCTTCTTAGAGGGCTCTCCATCGGGGCCGGGGGATGGGGTGCAGTTGTAGTAAATAGATCCATTTCCGAAGATTAAATTTGTGCCAGTAATATTATAGCTGTCTCCAAAATAAATGTATTTAACTTTTGTGATATTACAACTCTGGTTCTCCTCGCATGGTACGACCAATAACATTTTCTCTTCTATTGGTTCTTCAATTTTTATATTGTTTCCAGTTACGTTTTGCACTGTATAGCTCATTTTAGAATCAGGCACTCCAAGGGTGAAAATTCCATGATTTTCGGAGCTTACCTTGAATGTCTTAATCCATTTTTCTCCAATGTAGAAATAGTTTCTCGGACCGCTGGAGTCTTCCACCATAGGTTTCCATGTGAATTCTTTATTATTTCCCTCAATGTCGAAATCCTGGATTGAGTATGAGAGATTCGATGGGGTAAGGTATCTAATCGTAACATCTTCGCCAGCTAATCTCGTCATATTTCTGTAAATATTGACAAAGACATCTTCCACAGTTAAATTAATTGCAGGATAATATAATCCGTCAGTTATATTTGCTATTTCTTTGAGAATGATTTCTCCTTTCTCATCTATAGAGAATCCCACAGTCCATATCTCTATTCCTTCTTCTTTGGCTCGGTTTGCCTGAGATTCCGGATCAATGGTTGGAATGTAGCGATCGATAGGTTCAGGCAAGCCATCTGACAGGAATATGATGCATTTCTTATTATTGCCATTATCTTTTTCGAACATATTGATGGACGCATTTAGCGCAGTATCGAAATTAGTGTCTCCGCTTGGAAGGACGCCTACTCCGGATATGTCTGCATCTAGTTTAGAGATTATATCATTAAAATTATTTGTTAAATCGACTGATCTTGAATCAATTATTGTTTCATTCCAGCAGATCAGCCCGGCTCTATCCCTAGCGGGATCTAGATAATTGATGAATTTTTTCGTAGCTTCAAGTCGCCCATTAGTTCTATCACTATCGTTAATGCTACCTGAGTAATCGATCGCGAAAACCACGTCTAACGGTATCGGATCTCCCATGCCTTCCACGACAAGAATAACAGTACTTGAAGATCCCTCACAGATCAAAGGTAGAAAAATTTCATGTAATGTTATATTCATATAAGCCGCTGCGAGAGGCGCTCCAAGCATAAGAATTAAGAGGTAGATCGCGCTAATAATCGTATAGTATTTTGATTTCATGCGAGTTACCCATCCATTTTAATGGCTTACCATAAACCTATTCTCAACATTCTCTCACATATCCGAAGTTTATGGTTGTATTTTTCGGGATATCTTTACTTAGAACAACCAATACTCCGTTATGATTTTTGCTATATATCTCAGCATCTTCATCTATAATTTTAGTCGGCCACCAATTACAACTATCTGGAGGTATCTTAATAATACGTTTATTTTCATAACTGTATTGATAATTGGGACCTTCTCCTGTTTTTACGGTGTATCTACCGTAAGGTACTTCAAATAAGTAGTGGCCCGTATCGTTGGAGTAGATGCTAAAGAGGAGTGTTTCAGTTTCGCCATCATAAAGTGAAACGTTAACCCCCTTAAGTCCTTCTTCACCACTTTCCATGATGCCATCCCCTTCTTCAATTATATTATTCGGTGGAGTGTCATTCCAAACACATCCACTAATGGTGCCGTTAGGAATAATAAATCCGAAATCGGCTATATCGATATCCTCTCCATTGATAGTGACATTAGTTGAGATATTAGAATTCATGCCCAATTCGTTTGAGCCTGAAGGCTGGGAAAAAGCAGGAAAAGCGACCAGCAGGATTGTCGTCATCACAGCTGTGACGCATCTACATGCCATTGGCAGCCATCCTGCAAATTGACGAAATAGCATTGCGCAAATTTGGACCTCACGTCAAGGACTTGTACTCTTGAGTTGCGAGTGATGATGGGTTAAGCACAGGCCAACCCATCAAAATTCATCACCCATATCCATTAGAGTCTTTCCTCAACTACGGTGCTGGTATACCATCACTATCTATATCGTCTGCCCCGGCATTGGGTGTCGTATTAATCATATCCTTCAACGCTGGCTGATCCATTGGTATCTTTACTTCATAAGTACCATTGGTAAGTCCATCAAATATGTAGTTTCCCTTTTTCCTATCTTGACTATCATTTGTGGTGGTGGTGCTGATAGGCTCATCTCCTTGCCAGAGTTCAACTCGCACGCCAGGAATTCCCAGCTCGCCATCGTCCTGAATCCCATTCTTGTTTGAGTCCTCCCAGACCCAATCACCTATCGAGAAAGTTTGAATTGGCCGCACATAAAACCCAAAGTCAATTGTAAAGTTATCTGCGCCATCAACAATAGCAGTAGCATTAACGGCTCCACCAAGCTGCTGGGCAAATACCGTCTCCGCGCCAAGGCAGAGCACCGCTGCGGCCAATAAGAGATAAATGCGCTTCATCCTCATCCTCCTCGTACCCTAGCTTCCAGATTAAATTTTCATGTTCACTTCTTGTTTTATTAATCTTTGCGTTGTCGTCATATTCATAGCGCTTAAGACCGCTCTCCCAAATAGCTCTCTGACATCACCAGGCGACCGAGCCGATCATTCCCATTCACAAGAATGCCGTCGCTATCTATAGAATCGTTGCTGCCTACGTTCGGCTCCGTCGGCCACCATTGAGTCCCATCGTCCCGTTCTGGGAGGGTTGAAATGTCCACACATACATAGAAATAGCCAGAGTATAGCCCATCGAAAAGGTAACTACCATTGCCATCGGTTTCGCAGGTTTCGATCAGTCTGCCCCCCGAATCGAAAAGTAAGACCTCCACGCCGGGAATTCCCGAATCATTTCCGTCGTCCTGAATGCCATTCTCGTTCAGATCCCACCACACAAAATCTCCGATCGCACCGGTGCCTGGAGGTACGGCTACGTACCCGAAGAGCCGCGGTGGATCCGACGGGATCGACACGTCAAAGTATACCCTGTCTGAAGCGTCATAGACGGGAAGGCTCAGCTGATCCTCGAAGACGTTCCCGTTCGCGTTGTAGAACCTGACCTGACCGCGAGCGAGGGGAGACCAGACTGCGAAGTCGGGGCCGGGATGGAGGAGGCCGACCCCCGCTCCCCGATCGGGATCTGAGCTGTTTACCATCGTTCCCGGAGGAAGACCGTATGCCCAGGTGAGCCTTACGTCGCCGACCGCCACCTTGGAGATCGGGGGGACCGACTTGACGTACACCGAGTCGTTTCGGTCGTAGGCGCCTGCGACGTCCCCAAAGTCTCCGTATACGAGCCTCGGGTAGGGGGGGCTGAAGGCCCAAAGGTCGAGGCCGAGGTCCTCGTCGGTAGGACCGACCCTGGACCCCACCCGGCCGTAGGTGGAGTTTGTGAGCCTTATGTCCGCGATCTTTACGGGACCCTGGCCTACGTGAAGGTAGAGGGGGTCCTCAACATCGTAAATCCCTCTGACGCCCCCCACATCGAGATACATCACCTTCACCGGGAGCTGCTCGCCCTCCGGAACTGAGGTGAAGTCCTCGACTATCAGAGTCTTCTCCGGGCTTCCTGGATGCTCAATCGACCCGAACTCAAACTGCGCCGAGGCTGAGGCTATGAGGAGGAGAAATGCGAATTTCGTCAGCCTCAAGCTCTCGTCTCTCAAATAGACCAACGCTCCTCTCGTCTCCTTAACCATAACGATCCGCCGACTTTTCGAGGGTCCTGAGGTTCCAATCGCCCTCCTCAAACCGGATGGCTCACTCTTCATGTCATGACGTGCTCATAAAATATAACTCTGTCTGCCGAAGTTTTCCAGGTTGGCACCTCCAGTGCTCCGACAATATTTCGTCTGGCAAAGGCCAATTTACATCCCATATCCCATCAGCCTTCTAGCCAGACTAATCTTCCTTCCTGAAGATGGATTGAGATGCTGAGGCTGAGGAGTGGCTGAAGAGGCGAAGTGAGACGTAAAAATGTAGAGCGCCAGATGGCGATGGCGCTCTAAATGCTGAGGCGGATGGCGTTTGGCGTTATGTAGCCGATGCTTCTGGGGTAGGCAGAGGGGCTCGACAGGTCAAAATATACGTCATCGGGCTCGTCGTAGATCGGCGGGCTCGACTGAGTCTTCACGGGAGCCCCCGGATCGATATATAAGTTCCCGTTTTCGTTGAAGAACCTGAGCTTACCCCTGGCTCCAGGATACCAGACGTCAAAGCTCGGACCCGGATGCAGTACTGAACAGACCAGGCCGTAATCTGATGCTCCCTCCTGAACAAAGGTGGCCGGATCTCCGTGGATGGAGCTGAGCCTGACATCTCCAGTCCCCAAAATCCCGACCGGAGAAGCGGTCTTTATGTAGACCGAGTCGTTGATGTCAAACTGGCCAGTAATCCCAACCAGCTCATCAGTGAAGACGATCCGCGGCAGCCCTCGCGGAAATTGCGTTAGATCCATTTCAAGGTCGCCGTCGCCTGCCTTCACCTTAGAGCCCGGCGGACCGAAGGTCGAATTTGTGAGCCTTATGTCGTTTACACCGACTTCGGTCCCAGTCAGGACTTCGCCGATGTGAAGATAGAGAACGTCACCCTCGTCGAAGATATTCAGGTTGGACCCCATCATGTCCCAGTACCCCATCTGTACCGGAGTCTGCACGAACGGCTTTGAAGACGGAAGGTTATCGGCGAAATCCTCCACGATGATGTTGGCCTCACTGCTGCTGTTTGTCACCCTGAACCCGAACTCGTCATCTCCCATCCCTACTAAGCCAAGGGTCAAGATTAAGCCCGCAAAGATGCAGGCCGTAATTGGCCTCTTCATTCTCCCCTCCTGATATCTTAAGACATTACGACAGAGTCTCATGCGGTGAGTCGCACGTTGTTTGGAACCACAAACCCGAAAGGATAACCACCCATCAGAACGCTTGGCAGAGAGAGGTCTATGTATACGTCGTCGCTGTAGTCATAAATTGGCACACCCATCCCATCAACGTTTCCGTTGCCGTTGAAGAACCTCAGAGTGGCCATCGGTCCGGCCGCAGATAATGGAACTATCATCGGAATAACCGGATCATCGTTGTCTGGATGGTAATCGAGGACCTTTGTTCCAGGTGCAAGACCTCCAACGCGAACCAGCCGGACATCGTTGGTGGTGGTCCTGGCACCTACTGGGGCAGAGTTCGTCACCAGTAGATAAACCGGATCCGCCAAGTCGTAACCCTGGCTGCCATAGTGGTCTGCGTAATAAATGCCAGCCAGCTGACCAGGCAGATCTTCCAGGGGCTTGTTTATGTCGTTGTCTGCGGACGTGACTTTGGTCCCCGCAAGATACGAGTAATAGTCGGTGAGCCGTATGTCGTTGGCTTCGATGAGGTTGTCCCCATCCATGTCCAGATATATGACGTCCTCGTCATCGTAGATACCGGGATTTCCGATATCCCAGTAACCGAAGTCTGGATTCAGCGTCAACGGAAAATCCACGAGAAAACGTCCCACGTCGGCGTCCCCGGCCATTACCTTGGATCCGAACTGCCCCAAACTACCGTTGAGGCTCAGGGCCATAACCAGTGCTGTGATCATACAAGCTTTCTTCATTCCCATCAAATTAACCCCCTTCATTCTTCATTCAGGCTTTACAGTCTATCGTAATCTTATAAGTACTTTTTTGGGATTTAGGAAGATGGTGGAGATATAAGACGCTGACGACGGGTTTTAGATGAAAACAAACTGTGTCCGCCCCTTGAATTAAATTGCCTGCGGCCACCCCGCCGTAAAGGACGGGATATTGCTTCGGGCCGCACGCCCGGATATCCGGATTTCAGAACTCGGCGAGTCTTCGTTGCCCAGATTTCCTCGATCTGCATGAATGAGAACGCCGTCGATTTCCTCTGGATAGTCACAGACGTTTTACCGATCTAAACGAACAGAAAAACTGGCTAAGGTTTTCTCCATTCCGACCTAAAGGTCGAGGTATTCGTGACCTCTGCGCCCCCGAAGTAATAAAACAGTGTTCGACCCCCTATCCTTTGAAGAATGGCGGGGGTCGATGGAAGTTCAAATGGACATCCTGACGTCGTTTATGGTCACCATGTAGAATGGGTACTGGGTATCCATATAAACCACATCCCCTTTATCGTATATGGCATATCCCCCGTTGTTGATATTCCCGTTCTTGTTGAAGAAGCTGAGCATACCTGGAAGGGTCGAGGTCTTCAGGCCATTATCCGGATTGATGTCGCTTACTCTGCTTCCAGCCGGGAAACCGGTATAATTGGTGATCCTGACGTCGTTGGATTTTATCTCGCCTGGGACCACGTTGAGATATACAGGGTCCTCCAGGTCGTAGGCCCAGTCCCCCCCAGCATCAAAGAAACGGAGCTCTGCTCTGGGGTTGGTGGCGGTCCCGAACTTGGTCAATTGCTGTCCGATATCGTTGTCGGCTTTGCCCACCTGAGACCCCGCTGGAAGGTCGCTGAATTTCGTCAGCCGGACGTCATTTTCGCTCACCACATCGTCATCGGGATTTATGTTTATGTAGACCACCTCATCAGCATCCAGAACATGGTCGTCGTCGGCATCCCAGAAGGCGAAATCAGGGGCGATGTAAAAGGGGCTCAGCGCTCCCCCCAAATCAACATCGTTCCACTCAACCTTTGATCCATACTGCATATCGTCGCTGGCCCAGGATGCCGAGGAGGCCACCAGAACCAAAACCAGCATCATCAAGGCCGCTCTGCCAAAATGAAGATATCCCATCATAACTCACCCCACATCAATTCGTATTACTCCCCTCTGTTTTAGATTTACCTTTCTACTGTATAGCATATAAATATTGCTAAAATGATGCGCACAATCCAAAGAAAGAACTGCTCGGGCTCCTCCGATAAAAAGAGGTTGTGGCCAAAAATCCGATTCGGCCGAGGATTCTCGTGCTTTTCGCAAACCACGGCCGAGATTCCGTCAGATACTCTCCAGAATCCCGATCCTCATCTCCAGACCTTCGGTTCCACCATTCCGTCTTTGATCACCATGTACTGGTAATCGTTACATGGGCTCTTCTTCCAGGAACCTACGTTTGCAGCCCTGTGCTCCTCGTCTATGAAGGGCATGTGAGTGTGGCCAAAGACGAGATACTCGTCCTTCTCCATCCCGAGATATACGGTTCTGGAGCCGGATTTTGCCAGGTTGTCTATGGTGAGGGAGACTTTGTGTCTGCCGAAGAGCCTATCGTCGGGGCCCGCCATCATCGACTCGAAGGCCCCTTTCAGATCTGACGGAACCCTCTGGAGCTTCTCAAGTATCGATTTTGAGTTCTGGATCATATCCCAGAGGTCGCTGGCGGCGCTCCCCGTATCGTCTCCCGCAAGACACAGGTTCTCGGCAAAACACTTGTAAGCTGTCAGAGACTTATAGTAGGGGTTTGCGAGGACCTCCAGCTGGTAGCCGTGAGTGAAGAAGAACTTCCTGCCGCCGTCTTCCAGCCTCACCTGCTCTGCTACGTTCTTGAATGGGAAGTCGTCGGCCAACTTCTCTTTCAGCCTCAGCATGTAGAAGTCGTGATTTCCTACGACGTAATGGACTCTGACATCGTCGTTGAAGCTTGTGATGATCGATACCGCCTCTTCCATCTCCATCAGCGCAAGAGCGAAGTCGCGCCTCCAGAAATCGATCAGATCTCCCAGGATGACAAGATCACCACCTTCAGATAGGAGGTCGCCTTTTACGTGGTGGAGGAAGTCGAGGAACTCCCGGTCGTCCCTTTCGACCTTTTCATCCTTCGGCTTTTCTGCCAGATGGACGTCAGATATCACAACTATCATAATATTCTCTCCGATTAAATCCCTCTTACTTGGTGGAGTTTTACATATTTAAATTCTCCCCAAAGCGTTCCCTGAAGGGCGGCTCGCCGCCAACGGACCGCCCTTCGCCCATCATTTTTGCCCCCGCTCTTTTGCGCCGTCAAACCCCGACGGTCCAGATCCTCCCGTAGTTGCTGGGAAGATCAAAGGATCTCCATGCCCCGGCGACGACGTCTTCCAGGTTGTCCAGACCGTGAAGCTCCTCTCGATAGTCTCCGCTGAAGGGGAACTGAAACTCGACCGTCCGATCCGAATCTGTGAAGTTGAGGGCCACAAGGCTGAAGGATCGTTCGTCCTCCCTCGAGAAGACCAGGACGCCCTTGGACTGGTAGCGGCCTGGATCGTTGTAGAACATGTGGCCGCCGCGCTGGAACTGGGAAGACCGGCGCATCTTGATCAGTCTTCTGACCAAGGAGACCATCCTCTTTCCCGCGGGATCGTAGAAGTAGTCCCACCGGACCGGCCTGAACATCACCACTCTGCCCATCCCCTTCTCGGGGATGAAGTAGTTCTCACCGAACTCCTGACCCTGCCAGAGCATCGGAATCCCTTTGGCGGCGAAGATCCCGATCAGGTAGGGCTGGACCTTGTACCAGAGGTCCCGGTTTCCGTCCTTCAAGACCATAATGTCCTCCTCCCATTGTTTGAAGAGGTCTTCGTTCCTCTTTCGAAGCTCATTTGCGGCGAGGTCCAGCCCGTCGGGAAGGGTGCCGAAGCTGCAGACGAGGCGGGGGTGGTCGTGGTTCTCCAGGTACTGGAATGCGGTCTTCTTGATCGTCTCGCCGTTGGCCTCGACCTCGACTGGATAGTCCATGAGGCCGAGCCTGAAGCCGAGGGCCGTCAGCCAGTCGAACTCTTCCCGGGAGACATGATTGACGGCGTCGAGAGTCTCGTTCTGCCAGGTGCAGTTGCTGTAGGTCTCGCGGAGGATCTCCCTCGGTCCCTCCAGCTGCTCTGCGCACTGGATTATGTTGACGGAGTCGCCATCGAAGAACCTCTGCCAGTGGTCGGAAGATCCCATCTTCGATTTGACCATCTGGTAGGTCTCGTAGACGAGGGAGGCGTAGCCCCTCCCTAACGGACCGTCCCAGTAGTTGGGGACGCAGTCGTACCTGAACCCGTCGACGTGGTATACGTCGAGCCAGTGGTGGTTGACGGTGAAGAAGAAGTCCTGGGTCAGATCCCGGTTGAAGTCGGTGCTCCTGCCGAAGTAGTCTTTTGCGAAGGGGCCCATGAAGGGGTTTTCGTTGTACCTGAGCCTGTCGTAGAGGTAGCTGTAGGCGAAGAGGTCGCTTGCATGGCCGTAGACTACGTCCAGGATCACGGCGATCCCCCTCTGGTGGGCGGCGTCGATGAACTCCTGCATGTGGCACCTTTTGCCGAACCTCTCGTCGACCCCGAAGTAGCCGATTGGCAAAAATCCCCAGTCTACGGTGTTGGAGACGTTGGAGACGGGCATAACCTCGATGCAGTTTATGCCCAGGTCCCGGAGGTAGTCGAGCCTTTTTATGGAGTCGTTGATGGACCCTCCAAACTCGTTTATCATCAGCTCGTAGATCACCAGCTCGTCGAGGGGCGGGGTCTTCCACTCCACCTCACGACCGTCCCATACATGCTGGTAGTCCCTGTCGTACCCCTTGGTGATGGCTGAGAGCTTTCCGACCCCAAACTCCCGGGCGAAGGGGTCGATGATCCAGTCGATGGGATCGGTTCGAGGACTTTCAAGGCAGTATCGATAGACGTACCTCCCGTCCTCTCCCCAGTGAGAGTCGGGATGGCGGTCCGGAAAGTCTGGATCAATCTCGACCTCTGCGGACCAGAGGGCGCCATAATCGGGGTCCTCGGACTGCTCCATCTCGAACTTCATCGGCTGTATATCCTGAATGAACTGGTCATTCTCGTGAATTATCTTGACGAAGAGCCGATTTTCGTCCCTGGCGTAGACCCAGGGGAGAAGAATGTCGAAGTCGATCACCTCCGGCGCGTTCTTCCTCGACCGCGCGCCGAGCCTATCCAGCGGCAAACGTTTCATCTATGAATCCTCCAATCATCTATGAATCCTCCAAACTTCTCGTCGAATCGTTGGCCATTCGACGGTCTGAGATCCTCTCCAGAGGTCAGTCCCTATTTATTAGGCATTTCAAGACATAAGTAGGTTTTCATATATTGAAAAAGTCTCTGCCGAGATCAGAGTATGATCCGCGAGAGTCCTGGAATACGTTGATCTATCGGGACGGCTACTCCCATTCGATGATCGATCTCCTCCTGCAGGCGGTGGAGTTTGCAGCGCCGATCCTCGCCATGATAGGGATCGGCCTCTTCGGAGCCGGCGTCCTGATGGAGATGGGTCTGCTCCAGGGGATATCCAGGATTGCAAGGCCCATCTTCTCCTTCACCAGGCTTCCGGACGCCTGCGCCTCGGCCTTCGTGTTGTCCCTGGGGTCGGCGGTGGCGGCCAACGGGATGGTGGCGAGGTTCCGGGACGAGGGGTGCCTGAACGAGAAGGAGGTGGCGCTCTGCGCCATCATGAACAGCATCCCCGTCTACTTGAGGGAGCTTTTCACCTATCAGATCCCCATCGTCCTTCCGGCCCTCGGCCTTGTGGTGGGGGGGTTTTACGCCCTGGTCTTCATCGTCACCGCCCTCTTCAAGATCTCGGTGGTGGTGATCGCAAGCAGGCTCTTTCTCGACGAGAAAAGCTGCAGGGTCCCGGAGAGGGTAGAGCAGGAGAAGGTATCGCTCAAAGAGGCGGTGATGAGGTCATTTCAGAGGGAGAAGAGGCTCTTTTTCAAGATCGCAGCCATCTACATCGCCATGACCTCAATCGTCTTCGCCCTGAGGGATCGGGGGGCATTCGATCTCTTCAGCGTCCTGCCTCTGGCGGAGATATTCGGGATCCCGCCGGAGAGCATCGTCCCCCTGACCACCTACGTTGCTAGCCCCATCGTCGGGATATCCCTTCTCGGACCGATGATCGCAAGCAACGGGATCTCGCCCGTCCAGGCGATGATCGTTCTGATGCTGGGAAGCATGTTCATGCTACCCCTCTTCGCCGCAAGAAGCCTTCTTCCCCGCTACGTGGGGCTATTCGGGCCGAGGCTCGGGGTTGGGATCGTCCTCTTCTCCACTGGGATGAGCGTCCTCGTGAGGTTTGTCATCCTTCTGATCCTGCTCGCCTTCGGCCGGTGAATCGCCCCTTCACTTATCGCTATCTTTGACCCGTGGGCACGCCGACGATTTCATTCTCCCATGATCTGGACGACGACCCTCCGGTACCGGGGCCTATTGTCCAGGTCTAAAAAGACGATCTGCTGCCAGGTGCCGAGGAGGAGCTTCCCGTTTGCAAAGGGGACGGTGAGGCTTGGGCCGATCACCGATGCCCGGATGTGGGAGTGGCCGTTGCCGTCGCCCCACCTCTTGTTGTGGGCGTACTCGATCTCATGAGGCGCTATTCTCTCGAGGGCGCCCTGCATGTCCTCGACGAGGCCCGGCTCGTACTCGATGGTGGTGACGGCACCGGTGGCGCCGGAGGCGAATACGACGACGACCCCTGCCTCCATCTCCGACCTATCGAGGGCGGCGGCCACCTTTGCGGTCAGGTCGGTCATCTCGCCGTTTCCTCTGGTCTGAAAGTCGATGTGCTCGGTTGCGATCAAGGCGATAACCTCCGATTTAAATAGAGAGGATTCATGATGATGATGCCGGTTTCATATCGCGACGTATTTTAGCAGTCAACCTTGATCAAACTTTGCAGGGGGAGAGGCGGGACGACCAGGAGTTGGTGACGACCCCACGAGGTCCTCTCGACCGATCAAGGTCGGGCCGGAGCCCGAACCAAAAATTTTTGTACCTTCGGGCAGATATGAATAAGCGAGGTATTCGTCATGAGATCCTCTGGATGTATCTTCTGTCTACTGCTGCTAGTCGTTCTCGTCTTCGGAACGCCGATCGGGTCCTCCATCGACTCTTCGGAGGGCTTCGCCTACAGCTCGGAGGACGCTTCCGCTTTCTCCGACTTCTTCGCGATGGAGGAGCCGGCCACCACCGGCGAGGTGATGGCCTACAACCCGTCGGGTATAGAGCCCACATCAGTCAGCTTCGGCGACAGGACCGTCTCCTATTACGCCTATCGATCGACCTATTCTGGGACGAACTCCCTCTGGATCATGGGGGCCTCGAGCTGGACCCAGCGGGTGGTCTGTCCCCTGGGGTCGTACCTCTCGCTCCTCGTCTACGCCCCCGCCGGGGGGAGGGCCGACTTCTACGAGATATATCCTGACGGAAGGCTCCTCAGCAGGTCCTACTACTTCTATCAGGGTTACAGCAGGATCAACTTCGAGGCGGACGAAGTCGGGCGGCACGTTCTGATCTTCGCAGCGAACAACCAGCCGAGCAACGCCGTCATCGTGGACGTTGCAAGCGGCGGCTGGCCCCCATCATCGGGACCTGGGACCGGGCCTTCCCCGTGGCCGCCGGTCGGATCTGCGAGGGTTATCTTCAGCTCGAGCTGGCTTACGGGCTACAGCGTCTTCGTCGACGGCTCCTACGCCGGAGGCGACGGCTCGGGAGGCGATCCCCTCGATGGGACATACAGCCTGGACGTCGCCGGAGACCAGTACCACACCCTGGAGATCTCCTCCGGGGGCCAGACCTTCTCCGAGCGGGGGACGTTCCTATCAGGGGTCACCTACAGGCTCTCGATATAACCATAATCGGCCGGGGCGGCAGATCGATGGCCGCTCCGCCCGCCTTCATTTTAACCGGGCCAGGCTTCCGAAGCCAGAGTTAAACAAGTAAATTTGATTTATCCAAAACATATTTAACTCAATTGAGACAACTGAATTTTGATTAAAACAAATGAAATTGATGGTTGTGTTCAATGTGCTGAAAGTCAAAGTCCTATTCATCTTCCTCGCCCTGGCGATCCTGACCGCACCTTCCTTTGCTCAGGACGACTCGAACCAGACGGTGACCGTCACCGATGAGGGGGGAGACGAGGTTACAGTTCCCCGCTGCCCTGAAAAGATCGTATGCTTAACCCCCGCCGCGGCGGAGGTGATATTCGCCCTTGGTGAATCGGATCGACTGGTGGCCTTATCTGAGGACTGCACCATGCCTCCGGCCCTGTCGGAGAAGGAGAGAGTCGGGCAGTCGGGCCGCGAGGCGGACGTAGAGAGGATCCTGGAGCTGGACCCGGATCTCGTTATAGCAAAGACTGGAAGCCTATTTCCCGAAGAGTACGAGGAGCAGCTGGAAAGCTACGGGATCCCCGTCCTCAGGTACCGGGTGCTTCATATAGACACCCTGATGCCGATGATCGAAGATCTGGGGCTCATCTTGGACAGGGTGGACGCTGCCCGGGAGATGAATGAACGCGTCGGCGGGTACTATGATCTTGTTCTCAACAGGACCGCCGGGATTCCGGAAGAAGAGAGGCCAAAGGTCTACTTCATGTCGATGGGCCATTTCGACTGGACCGCCAGCTCTGAATCCACTGGCCACGAGAGGATCGTCGAGGCGGGGGGAGATAACATTGCAGCGGATCTGGAGGGGAAGGTTCCCCACGTCGATATAGAGTGGGTGATAGACAGCAACCCCGAGATGATAATCTACTCGATGCCGTCATCTCAATACGAGGGTGCGACACCCACCCTCGAGGCGATGGAGCTTGTGAGGGAGGAGATCATGAGCCTTCCCGGGTTTGACCAGATCGACGCCGTGAAGAGCGGAAATGTCTATGTCGTGGACATAAGCATGGCAAGCGGCCTTGCTGAAGTTGTGAACATGCTCTACTACGCCAAGTGGTTCCACCCAGATCTCTTCGAAGATCTGGATCCCAGGGCCGTCCATGAAGAGATATATTCGAAGTACTTCAATATGGAGATCGACGATGTCCACCAGGCATATCCCGAAAGCGCAAGCGCAATCTTATAACCGGCCAGCGTAGAAATGCAGAGTCTATGGTCAGAGGCTTGAACCTGCGGGGCTGGATCGAGGTTGACGGAAAAAGGCAGAGCGAGTCCGAGGTCGAGGCGCTCCTCGAAGAGGACCCCGCAAGAGCCTCCGGCTTCGGGGGAGAGTTCTTCCTTTCCTGGGACGATTGCTCTGCCCGAGACCACTTCGGGATCATCCCCGGCGACTGTCCTGCGGGATCGATCGTCTGCAATGGTGAGGTCGTCGGCTCCGTCGATCCGCGGCCGCCCGCAATGGGCCTCGCCTCGGCCATCGAGACGGCCGTCCGGCTCCGGAGCGATGAGGGGGTCGTCGCCCTCTCCGGCGGCGTAGACTCGGCCCTGGTGGCGGCCATAGCAAGAAGGGAGTGCGTCGTGGTGGGGGTCGAGGGGTCCGGCGACCCGGTGAGGGCGAGGTCGGTCGCCGACGCCCTCGACCTTGATCTGGAGGAGGCATTGATCGACCCCGGAAGGATCGAAGAGGCCCTCGCCGCCGTTCTTCCCGTCATTCCCAGCACAAACCCCGTCGACGCCTCCATCGCCGCCACCCTCTACTTCGTGGCGGAGTGGGCTGGCGATCACGGATACGAGAGGATTCTCGCGGGCCAGGGCGCCGACGAGCTATTCGGCGGGTACGCCCGGTACCTGGAGACGACGACCCTCGGCGAGGATCTAAAGCGGGACTTTCTGGGCCTATCCCTCCAGGCGGCGAGGGACCAGGCGGTGGCCGGCCTCTTCGGCGCTCGCTTCTCGCTACCCTATCTGGACGTCCGGGTGGTGAAGAAGGCCATGGCGATCCCGCCCGAGGATAAGGTCAGGGACGGCGTCCGAAAGAGGCCGCTCCGGGAGGTGGCGGCTTGTCACATGCCGGCCGAGGTCGCCTATCGCGAGAAGAAGGCGATGCAGTACGGCTCCGGGGTGATGCGGGAGATGAAGAGGCTCGCCCGGAGGAGAGGGTACAAAGGGGTACAAAAGTGGTTAGTTAAACAGCATAACTTTGAATGAATAATGATACAGCATCACCTGGCACCCGTTGCGTATGCTGTCGCAGTAAGAACCGCAGTACTTGGAGAAGGATCTTCTGATACGAAGGTTACTCTAATATAATTCGCAGCAGCTCCATTAACTCCCTCATTAGTTAACCGATATCGTTTGATCGCGGTCTTATCAGCGTTTTCTGTTACCAAAGTGTACCCATCAACGTCTTTCAAGTCGTCCCAGTTATCCCCATCCGGGCTCCATTCGACTTTCCAGACTGCATTTGTTTGAATAGCACTCAAAATAACCTTAACCACTAAGTCTCGATAAAAGCTCACGTCTATCGAAGCCGTGCTGCCCGGCTCTGTCAGGGCGGAAAATTCGGGGGCCATCGGACATAGCGGGTAGTTTTCCATTATGCAGCGTATTGATCCCGAAGATAGGTCGTAACCAGCCGTAATGAACCGACCAAATTGGTCCATCCATGGTGTAACTGCCTCACCATCATCCCGCATCTCTGGAACGCCCTTAACCGCAGGCCCGCCAAATGCTGCTACCTTCCTATTGAAGGCTTCTCCCGGCTTCCCTACGACTTCCTCTATTGACTTTATCTTCTCTTCGATCATATTCGTACTTTTGCGTTCATATAAAAATATAAAAATAATTATTAATATTGTGAGTGCCTGTATTAGAATATTAGCGTTCGTTTTAATATTATCAATCATTGAATATAAATACATTTTTATTGCTGTTATATTGGTGAAGATCTCACTAATTTCATCTGGGGCCGAGGACGATAATGGCAGAAGATCCACTAATATCAGTAGGAACAATATCAACTTAAGTTCCATCTTGGTCACCCTCGGAGAATGGGACTGTACTCAACCACCAAGAATGTTTCGGTATCTTTATCAAATTAAGTGCGGCCCACCCCACCCTAAAGGACGGGGTATTCGCGACCCTCAGCGCTCCCGAAGTATTAATTGATTTCCTTTTTTTGGCCAAGGGCCTAAATTATCGTTCATATCATTCGAGTTGCATATAACAAAATCTGCCCTATATAAAATTTTTGAATAATTATTCACGATAACCGATTTATCTAGGTCAATTCGGTTAGTTTACCGTATCCTTTTTCAACGTAGAGAGCTTATTTCGAATAAAACAGGAAGGGGTAGGTTTTGTCTCTGGTTCAGGAACTCAGGCCTGGAAGGCTCTTTCTCTCTAGCCTCGATCACGATTCTGAGATCGTCGCCTCCATCACAGCCCTGGCTGAATCTCTTGGCGTCGAGGTCGGCGCCGTCGCCGCCATAGGGGCGCTGAAGAGGGCTGAGATCGGCTACTACGACCAGGAGGCCCACGAGTACAGGCCGATCGAGATCGCCGGTCCCGTTGAGATATCAAGCCTAGTCGGAAACATCTCCATCAGAGACGGAAAGCCCTTCCTTCACGCCCATGCGACCCTGGCGGACTCCGATGGGAACGTCAGGGGAGGCCACCTGTCGAGCGGGACGGTCTTTGCGGCCGAGGTTTGCATCCAGGAGCTTTGTGGCCGGCCGCCGACCAGAACCCACGACCCAACAACGGACCTCTTCCTCTGGAGTGACGGCGATTGAAGACCGCCGAGTACTTCGAGGTTCTCGAATCGGGGCTGGCCCGCGCGATGGAGATCGCGGGCAATGCCCGAAGTCAGGGAAAAGACCCCAGCCTCTCGGTGGAGGTGCCGACGGCAGTCGACCTCGCCGAGAGGGTCGAGAAGCTGATCGGGATCGAGGGTATCGCACGACGGGTCCGGGAGCTGGAGGACGAGGGGATGAGCCGGGAGGAGGCGGCTCTCGCCATCGGCCGCGACTTCGCCGAGGGGAGGATCGGGAACTTCTCGACGAAGATCGAGGCGATCGACGGCGCCATCCGGACCTCCGTCGCCCTCCTGACGGAGGGTGTGGTGGCCGCCCCCATCGAGGGGATCGCCAAGGTGGACCTGGGAAAAAACGACGATGGGACCGAGTACCTCAAGGTCTACTATGCCGGGCCCATCCGGAGCGCCGGGGGGACCGCCCAGGCCCTCTCCGTCCTCGTAGCCGACTGCGTCCGAAGAGAGGTGGGGATCGACCGA
>JAXGJB010000020.1:0-44424 GCA_040770465.1 Methanothrix sp.
TTCATTACTTACTAGGTGATATCCGTTCAATCAGCGCATTTTCAAAGCCCATATTTAATAAGTACGTCGAGGATTATGTATCAACGAACTTGCTTTTTAAAAATGATGTATTTGGATCGCTGCAGGTTTCCTGGTCGATCAGGAATTACAGATTGCCTGAATTAAAAATTAAGATTCAATTGGATGAGGGGTCAATTGAAGTAACGGAGAAGTACATTACAGTCTATTCAGAATTGAATGTCGATGGTTTGAGGAGGGGGTGGAATACCTTTTACAAACAAGATTTAAAGAAGGATGTATATATTAATATTGCTGGGCCGGAATATACGCTGGAAGATTCTCATTTGATCGAATGCATAATGCAAAATACACCAACAAGATGCGATTTTACTGAAGCAGCTAAGACAAATAGTGTCATCGACCATATCTATTCATCGATAGCTAATGGAAATACCAAGCAAGTTGATTATGAGGGATAAGATGGAATTGATTCTTGGTCATAATCAGTTCATCGGGGTGAGCCATACTTCTGAGGATAGAAGTATGGAGCTTCAAAGAAAGTTTTATGATGCAGAGAATATATATAAAATTGTAGAAATGGCATCCAACGTGGGCTTCAAGAATATGATTATAGAAACACATCCGAAAATGCTTGATTTCATTAATATTTATAAGAAGAATCAAACATTTGATATGGACTTCTATCTACAGGTACCCAATATCCAAGGTTACGTAAGCGAGATGAGTGAAAAAGGTTTGTCCGGATTGATCTTAGAGATGGTTCGTAGAAGTGGTGTAAAGTCCTTATCATCTATTGCTATAAAGAATATGCTAGGTGTTGCAAAGAGAGATTACACCACTTTGGCTAAATCGGCTCTGCAATTGGAGGTTTCTCCATTTCTTGATGTGAATATTAAAGCTTTGCTACTGCATAATGTAAGTACCGATTTGCTTCTATCTCTTCGCGTTCCAATAGCGTTTTCTGAATATATGGAATATGTCAGGGACGATCTAGATCTCGACTATGGATTTGTAACTCTTAACTTTAGTTTATTTAAGTCCTGCTTCGAAGAATGGGGTTTTGGCCAATCGTTGGTTATGACACCTCTCAACGTTAAAGGATTTGATATGAATCCTTCCAAGGACGTTGTTGAAAAGGACGTAAATTCTTATAAGGGAAACATAATAGCAATGAATCTTCTGGGTGGGGGTGCTTTTTCCGTTAAAGATTCCTATAATTACATAAAATCATTCGAGAATGTTAAGCATTCTGTTATAGGGGCGTCATCCAGTGAGCATCTGGAAGAATTAATCGGTGTTTTCTGTCAATAGGTGGAATATATGAAGATATGCTTATCCTGTTCGACCGGGGGACATCTGGATGAATTATCGAGTATTTTTGGTGCATTAGAAGAGTACGATATATTTCTTATAACTGCTAGGTCTGAAACGACAAGTAAATTGTCTAATAGAGTTAAAACCTATTTTATAAATAATGAACCAAAAGCCATCAAGTCAAATGATCATAATATTTATAGGAATTTATACATATTATCTTTAGTTGTACATAATATTTTTCTCATCCCTTCATGTCTAAGAGTTTTATTGAAGGAAAAGCCAAACGTTATAATAGGATGCGGAGCCGAAGCTACACTCGTAGTATCATACATAGGAAAACTCATGGGTTCGAAGATAGTCTATCTAGAGACACTAACCAGAGTTAATGATATTTCCTTGACTGGAAAGTTATGCTATCATATCTCCGATGTCTTTTTGGTTCAGTGGGAAGGTCTTTTAGACAAATATAGACGTGCTAAGTATTGGGGGAAGGTTTTGTGATACTAGCAATCATGGGTTCCGAAGCATCTTTATTTGAGTTTGATAGATTAATCGACGAATTAGATGAAATTGCTTCTACAATCGATGAAGAAATTATAATTCAAATAGGAAATGGCAATAAAGCACCTAGAAATGCTAAGTATTTTAGATTTTTGCAGGATCAAGAATTCAACGATTGTTGTTCTTCCTCACGAATTATCATAAGCCACGCTGGAATAGGATCGATAATTACTGCGCTGCGGTTTCACAAGCCGTTGATAATTGTGCCTAGAATGAAGAAATACGGGGAGCATATAGATGACCATCAACTTGAAATAGCTTCGGAAATGGGTCGGATGGGTCATATTAAGGTAATTTACGATATAAAAGATCTTAGATATGCTATTAGTAACGCCTGCTTACCTACACAAAATTTTACTAATTCGAATAGAGCCAAATTGATAATGAATATGCATTCTTATTTGAAAGAAATTGAATTAAAGCTATCTGAAAGATAAGTGGAGGCTGAGATGTCTAATGTCTACAATTCAGAGGGCAAGCATATGGAGCTACGAAGGCGCTCTACTAATTCACTCTTACAGGCCTGGTCTTGGCCGGCTTTGGCATGGGGCTACTATCCCTCTGGGACTATAACGAGTTGTTGCACATGAAAATCCTCTTGTAGGATGAAATTATATGTATGTATTGATAACACCTGTAAAGGACGAAGAAGCATATTTATATGAAGTAGCAGGTTCTGTGGTTAAGCAAACTATGAGGCCAGAATTATGGGTTATTGTTGACGACGGCAGTACTGATAAAACGCCTGAAATAATTAATAGTTTGACGAATAGATATGGATGGATAAAAGTTCTGACCCTACCTTTACATGATCGAGACATAAAATATCATTATTCGTATGTATGTAAGCAAGGATTCGATTGTGCTCTAAAATGCTGTGAAGAATATAATATACATTATGAATATATAGGACTTCTCGATGCAGACACAGTACTGGTTAGAAATTATTTTGAGCAACTTCTGAATGAATTTAAAAATGACTCCGCGCTTGGCATCGCCAGCGGCGGGATTTATTATTATAAAGATAATAAGCTTAAGTGGGAACGATTTAATGAGAATCTACCAGTTGGGACTGGACGTCTCTGGAGAAAAGAGTGTTTCTTTGATACAAATGGGTATATTATTGAAGTGTCTCCAGATACTATATCTAATGTAAAAGCGTTATTACGAGGTTGGAAGATAAGACAATTCAAGGATATTGTTTGCATCCAAACCAGATATACAAGTAGTGCAGAAGGATTATGGAAGGGTTATAAAATAAATGGATATATGTCCTATTACTTAAATAAACATCCAGCGTTAGTCGCTCTTAATTTTGTTTATTTTATATTCAAAAAACCATATTATATAAGCATCGCATATTTGTACGGGTATTCAACGTCTATATTTAAAAGAAATAATAAAATAGCCGATGAAGAAATAAGAGACTATTTCTGGAGAGAACGTCTTAGGGAATATAGATTAATGTTTATAAATTATGTGAAATCAAAATTTCTATGAAGGTATAAAACTTAAGGCTCTTCTCTATTCCCTGTATATGAGGTGATGTTTTGGATGTGAAAGCTTTGCTTGCAGCTGTGATAGATAAACCTCGCTTTTTAGATGCTTATGGCTATGTCAGAAGGGAGATTACAAAATCGCAGGTTGCCATACTAATGTATCATCGGGTATCTCCAAAAATAGATCCCTGGTCTCTTAGGCCTTTGAGCCCCCAAAGCTTTGAAACACAAATGAGATATTTCAGTTTGAATTATGAAATTATCTCTTTAAAACTGTTAATAGAATATATTGTGCAGGGAGAACCTTTCCCAAAAAAAGCCGTTGTGATTACTTTTGACGATGGATATAAAGACAATTATCGATATGCATACCCTATCTTGAGAAAATATAATATTCCAGCAACCATTTTCCTCACCACGGGCCACATTGGAACAGGTAATCTCTTCTGGTGGGATAAAGTAAGTTATATTGTCCAACATACAAGTTTAGATGAGCTAAACCTGGGCGAATACGGATCATTTTCTCTACGATCCAAAAAAGAGAAATATCGCACTAAATCGAAATTAATTGAAGGATTGAAGAAGCTGTCCAAAGAAGAAAAAGATCTCTTTATAAATAATTTGCTTATAATTACTGGTGAGGCGATCCCTGATGATTTAGGTGGAGAGCTAATTTTATCCTGGGATGAGATCAAGGAAATGAGCTGCGATGGAATCTCATTTGGAGCCCACACGGTTAATCATCCCATTCTAACAACTTTGCCATTCGATCAAGCTAAAATGGAGATAATTCAATCGAAGATGGATATTGAGAAGAATATTGGCCATCGGGTGAACGCATTTTCTTATCCACATGGCGACTTTAGCCCAGATATCGCTGAATTGGTAAGGACGAGCGGCTTTGAATCTGCAGTTTCCATTTCACCCAGTTGCCTTATAAGCCCTAATGATTCCTTGTATGAGCTTAGTAGAATCGGTATTGAAGAAGAGTTCAGCAAGTCTAAAGTTATGCTATCTGGCCTATGGGGAGATATGAAATCCATATCATATGGAGATTATCGAATTATATCAGATTAGGTCTCAATTGATTGATGCGCTGCTGCTAATTGTTATCAAATAAAAAGATGAGATGCCAAAGAAGAAACATAGTATATCCATATAGGGGGTAGGGGAAACGAGGAATAATTTTGACTTGAATGTTAAGCTAAAGCGATTATTTCGCACAAGTTACATCTCAGCTGCAAAAAATTTACTAGCTAGAGTTGGTCTGAAATACGAGAATGGCATTGTTTATGAGAGATATTTAAATATCGAAATACCTGAGGTGATAACAGAAACATATATTGACGTGAACCTAGTTTCTATAGATGAAATAAAATCAGGAAAATATCAGGGAATCAAGTTGGCATCTAGAGACGATCCTTCAACGCATAATGAAGCATTAGAAAGATTGGTCTCTGGCGATGTTGGTTTGATAGCCAAGATGGATGATACTATTTTGGGCTATTGTTGGTTATATTTTCGTAAATCTAAATATGAGGAAGCATTTGAGATGGAGCTAATATTTAATGATGATGAGGCTTTGATATACGATCTAGTAGTAGTCAAGGAATTTAGGAGATCTGGGGTTGGCAAGAAGCTGAATGAGAATGTATTACGTTATCTAAAGTCTGAAAATTATAAAAAAGCTTTGGTGCTTATAAGAGTTTACAATATCGCTTCAATAACGTCATTTGAACGATTTGGTTTCGAACCTATAAAATACATTACATTAAAAAGAATATTTTTTGTTAAAAGGGTAAGGGAACACATCATAAGATAGCTCAATATACAGGTGAAATCAAATGATTGTCGAACCACTAGATGATGAGATTGAATGGGACAACTTTGTTGCAGATTCACCGGATGGAACATTTTTCCATACAATAAAATGGAGAGATGTTATAGAAAGATCATTTCCTTATCAAAGTTCGTATTTATGCATCAGAGATTCGAGTGGCCAACTAGTAGGAGTGTGCCCATTCTTTATAACAAAAAAATTATGGCCGTTTAAAGTGTTGGACTCGTTACCTGACTCTGACCTTGGTGGGCCTTTGTTCAAGGAGGAATACAAAAAAGATGCCGCAAAGGTTTTGGTTAATTACTTGATCGAGTTAGGTGCTAATAAAGGAATTGCATACACAAAAATGAGGCTTTCAGATTTAGAAGCCTGTGAATACTTGAGAACTAATGATTCGAAAGTTGATGATGCCAGTGGAACAATGATCTTGGACCTTTGTGAGACGCCAGTCGATTATATTTGGAATAATGTATTTGAACATAAGCAAAGGAAGTACATTAACAGATTCGATCACGATGGATTTAAGACGACTAATGGTACTGACATGCATGAGTTAGAAATATTTTATAATTTGTACTGCAATAATTGGGGAAATGGAGGAACCCCGTTTAATTTAAAATATTTAGAAAATATCTATAATTTGCTATATCCAAGCAATTTTAGTATCACTCTGATCGGAAACGATGATAAATGTATAGGTGCAGGATTAAATTTCATTTATAGGCAGAAAAAAACTATGTACATGGCGGGAGTCGCTCTCGATAAGGAGATGTCAAGCAGATATAAAATATATTATAAATTAAGATGGGAGACTATCAAATATGCTCATTCGATGAGATATCATTATGTCAGCCTAGGACCTACGTCCTCAGATAAGTCTGAAATCCATCATAATATAAAACGCAAATTCGGAGCCAGATTTGATCAGGAGTATTGCCTATATATAGTTAATAATAACTACTTATTTTCATTACGTGCAAATGTAATAAATATCGGGCGAAACGCAAAAAAAATTTTACCGAATAGAATGTATAATGAATTCGGCAGGCGCCTATTATAGGGGAGATTTAAAATCATGCATTCAAATAAGGGTATAAAAAAAAATAATTTTTTATTATTAACTTTATTATTATTATTATTAGTATTAAGTAATATATTTATATTTCTAGATATTCTTGTATTACGATTAGTATTCGGGATAATTTTCTACTCAATTATACCAGGAGCTTTAATTCTAAGCATATTAAATTTAGGAAAAGTTAGATCTGTAGTGAGTTTTATATTATCTTGGGGATTGAGCATATCTCTTATAATTTTTTCAGGCCTATTAATAAATTATCTATATCCACTATTCGGGTATAAGGCGCCTTTATCTACAAACTCTCTCGTGATCTCATTTAATATTATTATTCTAGTTCTAATATTGACAGTCTTTTGGAGAGGAAATTCTAACTATTTTACTAATATATTTGATTTCCATATCGGCGCAAGAGAGAAAATTTATCTACTCCTTCCAGCTTTTTTCCCTTTTGCTGGGATCCTCGGCATATATATTATGAACACCAAGGATAACAATGCCCTGCTCATTGTGTTGCATTTACTGATTGTCGCCTATGTAATATTTATATCACTGAATCATGAACGAGTACCTGAACGGGTTTATGCCCCTCTTATATATTTGATAAGTATTTCACTGGTGTTACTCCTGCCGCTTCGTTCAAATCATTTAATTGGTGTAGATGTTCATGCCGAATATTATATATTTCAACAAACTGTTCAAATTGGACATTGGAGTGTAATCCATAATAGGCCCCTAGACGCTTGCTTAAGCATCTCTATCCTTCCTGCAGTTTATCAATCATTTCTCGGAATCGATCCAGAGCACACCTTTAAAATATTATATCCAATTTTATTCTCGGTAAGTCCTTTAGTAATATATGTAATATCTAACAAGTACATGGAAGGCAGTTATGCGTTCTTGGCCTCAGTTTTTTTCATGTCACAAAACAGTTTTTTGTGGACAGCAGCAGGCCCTCGCTCCAGGTTAGCGGTTCTATTCTTTGCCTTGGCTTTAATGGTATTATTTAGCGACGAGGTGGATGATATAAGAAAAAGACTGTTATTTATAATTTTTGCCTTATCTTGCATTGTTTCTCATTACTCTACGGCTTATATATTCTTTATCTTATTGCTTAGCATGTTGTTAGGAATGCGGATCATCCGCTGGGTGTGCTTATCCGGAAAAAGTCCGATTAATTATAAAAATCATTTAAATGGACATTCGAACTCCTTAAAGATAACTTACGAACTTTCTTGTTCGTTATTGAGACCTCATTTTACCTCTGGGATGCTAGTAATTATATTTATAGCTATCTTCTTATGGTATAGCCAAATTACGGGGGCGGCTTTTGATTACGGAGTTAAATTCATAGAACAATCTCTATTATCGCTACAAAATCTTTTCGTTATAGAATCGAGGGATGATGAGGTCCAAGCAATTTTTGGACAACATCTAGAATCTGAGGGTATAGCTCGAAGAATCGAATTTATTTTTGTTTGGCTAGCTATTGCCTTTATAGCTATCGGTGTGTTGACCACATTAGCTAGGTATTGTAAGTGTGTAGCGCATGATGATGCCTTGAACAAAGGGTTCTATTCTAGCTTATTCTATAGAAGATTAGATGTGGAGTTCTTCACTGCCTCTGTTATCTGCTCAGCCCTGTTAGTGATATCAATAGCTTTGCCCTTTGTCTTGAAAGGTTACAGTATGCAAAGGACTTTCTTTCAGACGATGGTCGTTTTATCAATATTTTTTGTTATCGGTGGCATAACTATCGCTGAGGTTCTTCATTTTCCCAAGAGAGGACACTTAATGGTGCTTTTTGTTCTTATAACTTTTTTTATGTCAATTACAGGTGTAACTTATCAGATTTTAGGTGATCCAAGATCTATTATATTCAATACAGATGTAGATGCATTTGATTCATTTTATATATATGATCAAGAAACCTTATCTGCAAAATGGTTAGGTAAGAAAATTGAACCTGAGTCGAATGTTTATGCTGATTTCAGCGGACATTCTCGGGTTGTCAGTCAAGGTCTTATTTCTATTTATTCTACATATAATATAGTGCGCTATTTTGAACGTGATACTAATTTAAACGGATATATTTATTTACGCAAGTACAATATTGCAGATGGAAAGCTTATTGGACCCAGGCCGAATGAAGAGCAGGATTTTATTAGGTATTTGGACAGGATTTCAATAAATGATAAATTGTATGGTTCTGGAGCGTCAGAAATATGGAAAATAAGCTGATTATGCCGATAAGCAAGTGGTTAGGAGAAGACTTAGTCGCGAAGGGATTCCCCATTACGAACAAGCTCAATAAAATATTATATTACGCCGTCTTATTTTAAAATGAATACCAGCAGCTTGCTGCGGTTGGGATGGTCAAGAAAACGTCTTAAGGATTGTTGCGATCGCGTAAATTGTTGAGCCGAGAAAGATGACGGTAGACGCAATCAGCAATATATGTTGAGACACAAGGAACCCCCGAAGAGAAGGAAGGCTATAAGCAGATGAATTGTTAGAATTCGAATAGCTTATGACCGGCGCGAACATGCCCCGCTGCTTGCAGCGGGGTGCGCTGTTTGACTCAAAAGCTGGATCTGCTGAGCCTGCAACTCTATTCGATTGAGAAGCAGTAGGAATAGCCTCTTAAGTAGCTCTTTATCATCGAAGTCGATCTTCTCGACATCGAGATTTATAATTTCCGTTTCTATTTCCTCCTTCACAAAAATGTAAGTCTAGTTATTTGTATTTATAATTATGTATATGTTTAGGTGGGGGCGTTTAACTTTGCTATTAATTAGGTTTTTCGAAATCTTCGATAGTTTTGAAATTTAAGTTTTGCAAAGGAGAGCATCCTTATACTTCTTAAAATTAACTTTATCATATAAAATGGTGTATAAGATAATATATGGATCTTACATTTATTTCTACGGTAACAGGGAGACGTCACGGATGATAATAATGACCTTCCTCTTGCACCATGGCCATGAAAGGTGTTAAATAATGCGAGCGAAAGAATACACAGTTCACAAAACTTCATTAAGTCCTCTACGTCATCCCTTCTTAAAAGTTCATCGTCAGAAATACTAGAGATGTAATAAGGAAATGGACTAACTGAATAAACGGTTGTATGATATAATCTTTTTAAGGGGAATTGGTGAATTGTTGAACAAACAATTGGACTGTAAGCTGCATGATACTTAAGTGCAATTTTTCCCCAAAGCATTACATCTTCATTAACTTTTAAGTTGATTAGATAACCACCTACATCAGTAAGAGCATCTTTACGAGCAGCAAAAGAAGATGAATTGAAGGGGAAAGCAAGGTTGCCTGATCCAGAAAAGTCGACTATCGCTTTAAAATACGATGAAAAAAGCCTGTCTCCATTGTTCTTATCGTAAATTTTCTTTACTATGGAGCCGCTCGGGTAATGTATCTGATATGCTGTGCCATAGAGACCAGCATCGGGATACGATGCCCTTAGCCGTAATATCGTATCGAGGAATCCTGGTAACCATTCATCATCTGCGTCTAGAAACGCAATTAGATCGGATTGAGATTCTTTGATCCCTCTGTTTCTCGCTGCAGAAACACCTTGGTTCGGTTGCTGGATAAGATGTATCCGATGGTCATAAAACCCCCCTACAACCTTCGCTCCTTGATCTGTAGAGCCATCATCTACCACAATCACCTCGAAGTCTTGAATTGTCTGGGCGAGAACTGAGTTAAGCGCTCGCCCAATATAGGGTTCCATGTTGTAGAGGGGGATGACGATAGAGACCGCTGGAGTATCTTGCATTTCAGTCATCTCCGATGATCTGTCTCAGCATTATTCCGGCATTATGTCCAGCTTTCTGTGTCTGGGGGATCTGTTTTGATAGTTCTTTTTTGATTGTATTGCTATCATTCAACATGGATTCTATTCGATCGGAAACCGATTCTATATTTAGATTCGATGGCTCTAGGCAATAATCTGTGTGGCCAAATAGATCCCGGTTGATTCCCTGTGCCTTGATGCTATAAGCGAAGCTTAAAGTAGGCACCCCCGATGAGAGAGCAGCGATCGTCGAGTGTGTCCTTGCCCCCGCAAATAGGACCATTTTGCTAATTATCCACTTTGTCTCTGCAGCATTATACTCGGGCGGGACAAGGGTTATTTTGCAATTTTTTTTATGGACGAAAGAAAGGGCATGTTGCATAAACACGTAGTCGTTTGAGTATGGAATTGTTACATGAGGTATCATGCATATGGGCATTTCAGTTTTTTGTGCCACATCTCTGATAATTGTTCCAGCCCTCTTCGCCCATGCTTCAAGATCGCCATTAGTGACATATTTTGCCATTAATGGACTTAGGTTAATACCTATTGTTTCTTCATCAATTGAAAGAATGTTCTCGATATTATCTGGTTTTTCCGGATCCATAAGGAATGCTGGATCTGAAATATGGTAGACATTTTCAGCTATGTTAATTCCTTTGAGGTAATTGACCGTCAAGGATTCTCTGGCGAAGATTGCTGTGATTTTTTTAAGGTGTTGGCTTATGTATTCCTCGTATTCAGGAATTTTATCAAAAGGACCGATAGAGGCGCCCCAAATGGCAAGAGGCCTTTCCCTTTCGAGAACGAAATCGTCTAAATCAGTGAAGAAGGTAGGAACACCATAATCTAGTGAGTAGTTGTCCCCGCCAACTGATAGAACTGCAGACGCTTTGTCGAGATACGGAAGCATATTGCTATATATTTGGTATCTTAATGCTTTTTGGTTAAAGAATAGCCGATATATATATGACCATGTCTCAGGTTTCCAGAAGTTCTGAATAGCGTCTCTTTTTCGAAGGCGCCAAAAAGGAAGGTGGTAAATCGCATCATCAATCTCCTGAAGGCTCTGCTTTTCATACTGTTCTTTAGAAGAGAAGTTAGTTAGGCATACAAATTGAGGATCCACGAAATACTTCCTCAGTATCTTCGTCGTTCCCCGCACAATCGCCTCGCATCCTCTATTCTCGTATGGACCATTTCCTGCTAGGATGAACAGCGTTCTATCCTCATTCATGTTTAAATGCCCCCAGATCTCTTTTTAATATCCAGAAGAGCCCTCACAGGGTATGTTAAAATCCCTTTTATGTGTCTGCTGCTCGCGAGCTTCTTCATATCCGGCTGCATTAAATCCCGGAGACTTTCTGCATCCGGGAAGCCTTCAACCCAGGCATTCCTACTTCTCGCCAACATTTGATCCTTCATAAAGACCTCACGCCTTAAAAAAGGATCTCTTGCTATCCCTGGAACCACAGCCACTCGCTTCTTCGGCACCTTCTGCTCCCCATTCTGATTGAGATAAAGCCGGTATGCCAGATGCTGACGTTTGACAGCAATAACTCCTCTCTGACTCTCCACCACCTTCGCGATGGGAATTTGGTCAAGAGATATATCTTCCCCGTGGGCGATCACCTCCTGGACCTGTGGCGATCTCACCAGCACAATGCTCGTCCCGCGACTATCTCGCGAATACTCAGAAAGCCACGCATCCATGAATGCGACATCAGCGCACTCGGCAAAGACGTCGTCGCAGTAGTTGCAGGCTCTGGGGGTAAACCATCGGTTCGTCCAGGCCTCGGCGATCCCTTCGTTAAAGAAGATCCTCCGCTCATCTCCATCCGTGGAGGTGAAAGCAAAGTAAAAATTATTTGCTGGCTGATCCTGTCTCTTTCCGCGATATCGGACCACCTTCACCTTTCCCGGTAGACCTGCGAGAGAAGCGATATACTCGGTGAAGTGACGGCTCTTCAGCTGCCCGCAGACGAGGCCGACGGTGACGACGACGCGCTCTCTCAGCTTTGGATTCTTCTGCTGCGCCAACCGGATCGCCTTGATGAAGCAGGGAAGGCCGATCACTGCATAACGCCCAGGCGTTTCGAGGATATGCCTGGTGACCTCCGACATCTCCACCGGGTAGTAGGCAGAGCCAGCTCCGGCCCTCACGCTTTCGGGGGTGTCAAAGACAACGAAGTTGAAGAGCCTCTCAGGATCGCCGGTGGGGGCGACGCATACCACGTGATCGACTACACCCTCTGCGAGCAGCTTCTCCAGAAGCCAGGTCGCCACCCCCCCCGAGGCGCTGATCGGGCGGTACTCGTCTGCATAGCCCACATAGGTGGCGAGATGGTATCCAGCCTCTGGATGATGGCTGATCCCAGGCACGTCCCCATAAAGCGACTTACCGATCGTGTCCTCGTCCTCGTCATGGTCTGCAAATGGGCAGATCTTCAGGCAGAGGCCGCATTCCGCGGAGCATGAAGCCACTTCTGTTGGGTTATACTCGCCGTACCGATTCCATGCCATCTCAAGGACTTCTTCAGGGCAGAGGGCGGCGCAGAAACCGCAACCGATGCAGAGGTCATTTTCTACGATCTCTGTAATTACAGTCCGCTTCATGAGAAAAATCTCCTGATCTTTGAAGGAAGGTAGGATTTGAAGAGCCCGCGCTCAAATCCGTTTAGGCCGAACGACCACACCGATGCAAGGTATGCAAGGGTTATGAACACGAATGCGACTACAAGCTCCGCAAGAAGGGTTATGCCAGGCATGAAAGAAGCAAAGATTGTAGCTAAGATAAAGATAAGAATTGCAGCCAAGACTCCGGAGAGCATCGATCGGGTAAAAGTGTGAACTTCAATCCCCAAGATCTTTGCCGCATACCAGGGAGTGAAAAGAGCGTTCTTTATTGTGAGGACGATCGCTCCCGCAGCAGCGACGCCGTAGTATCCCCAACCGGTCAAAAGCGGCAGGGCAACGGCGAGGGAGATATTTCCGATGCCCATCACGAGGGTTAAAACTCCCGGCACTCGAATACGGTTATAGGCCACATTGATCGAGAAGAGGGGCAAAACCGCAAGATTAACTGACAAATGAAAGATCAGGAGCAACATGAGGGGAGAGAGATTAGAGAACTCCTCGCCGACCCAGACGGTGAGGAGTTGTGGGGCAAATCCGCAGATAACCCCGATAGGGAGGGCCATGGCAAGCCCCATAAGCTTGACGGCGCTCTTTGTGATCCGGATCAGGGAATCGGTCTGATCTCGGGCGTAGTAGGAAAGGATCGTCGGCGTCAGGACTCCTGAAAGCAGTCCCGCGACAGCCCGGAGGAGGATTACCCATTGGAGGGCGATGGCATACCTTCCCGCAGGAGTCGCGCCAAAGAGAAGATTGACGACGATTAGGTCGATCGATAGAAAGAGCAGGGCACCTATCTGGTTGACTGTAACCCACCACCCCATCCCGCAGAGATCTTTAACCCTTGTGCGATCGAAGGCGTGAATCGATATTCTGAGATGGGGGCAGATCTTCCTGGCAAGGACGACCGAAACCCCTGATGCCGCCATTGCTCCGACAAGGTGAGCTCCGCCGATGAGGGCTAGGTCAGGGCCGAAGAGGGTGAAGGAGAGGACGATCAGGCCTGTCTGGACGACGAGGTTCGTGAGGTTTACGAGGTTCTGGAGGTCGAGTCGGTTATAGGCGAAGAGCTGGACGGCGAAGTTCGCAGCCCATGAGCGGATCAGAAAGGCGGCACAGACTCCGAGGAAGAGGAGGACCGCTCCAGTCTCCTGCTCGGCTGGTACGTGGAAGATTGAGGGGACAAACCAGGCAACGACGATTACTATCGGTACCATTAGGAGGATGACTGCAGATAGGCCGAATAAGGCGGTGTTGAATGTGCGGTTCGCAGCTGTATAATCCTCTCTCTGGAGATCTACGGTGAGGAATCTGGAGACTGCGATATTTAGAGACTGGACGACGATCGCCACGTATCCAGTTATAGAGGTCGCCAGGGGGATGAGCCCGTAGGCCGCGACCCCGAGCTTGGATACGAAGTAAGGAACCAGGAGTAGTCCAATGACGACATTTGCTAAAAAGAAGATGATATTTGCCAGAAGGTTCCTAGGAAGTTGATCTGCAAAACTTCTGAAGCTGGCATTATTATCGGACAATATATTTCTCCATCATAATAATATGTATATCAATCTACGTGCGTCTAACCCGACCTGAAGGTCGGGGTTTTCGTGATCCGATGCCCTCTTAAGTAAGAATAACGCGCCATGGCCTCAAATACCGCGATATCGCTCCAACTTCCGCCCCCGGGCAACATCCTACGCGGTCTATCTATCCCCGCATACAACCCGATCCCGAAGGGATCGGGCGCACGCCCTCCGATTGGCCCCCAGAAGAATAGAATATTTTGAGAACTGTCACAGGGGCCGCAGACCGCCCCCCGAATGACCACCCGCGCCTCCTATCATGGGATCAATTCGGCCCGGATGGCTCCGCCCCTCGGAAGGACGACCGCCCTCTCGATGGCAGTGGTTCTGCGCCACAGCTCAAATACGTTTCGATCCGAGGGCGAGGGTGTACGGTCCCGATCCAGAAGCGAGGGTGTGGAGTCCTGATTCAAGCGCAAGGGTGTAAAGTTCAGATCCGAAGGTGAAGGAGCGGTCCTGATCCAAGCGCAAAGGTGTATAGTTCAGATCCGAGGGTGAAGGTGCGGAGTCCGCGCAAAGGTGTATAGTTAAGATCCGAGGGTGAAGGTGCGGAGTCCTGATCCAAGCGAGAGGTTGTATAGTCCCGATCGAAGCGCGAAGGTGTAATCCCGATCCAGGCGCCCGGGGTCCTCCAGGCGGCCGGGTCGGCTCCCCCGAGGGCGGCGGCGGAGGAAGGCGGCGGCCCCCGAATAAGACGGCCCCCCTTTTTGCGGAAGAGCGGTGGCCAGCTATCGGTTCCGCCTTCCCGAGGTCGAAAGAAGCGAGGCCGAGGCCGCCGGTCGGGATCGATGATAAAAAGAGCTTATACTCCAGCCACTCAGATGATCCCCTTCTCCTTCAGGGCCGTCTCGATCCGCTCAAGCCGCATATCGATGTTGCCCTTCATGTCGGTCCGAAGCCCCCGGACCTCTCCCGTCGTCTCGTCCTGCTTGTCGAGCATCTGATCCTGCTTGTCGAGCATCTGATCCTGCTTGTCGAGCATCTGATCCTGCTTGTCGAGCATCTGATCCTGCTTGTCGAGCATCTGGTCCTGCTTATCGAGCATCCGGTCCATCTTGGAATCGATCCCCTTGATCGCCATTATGGTCTCGTCCTGCTTGTCGATCATTATATCCTGCTTGTCGAGCATCTGATCCTGCTTGTCGAGCATCTGATCCTGCTTGTCGAGCATCCGGTCCATCTTCTGCCCCAGATCGGAAAACCCGAACCTGGTGACGTCTATCAGCTCTTTGAGGAGCTCGGCGGACCTGTCGAGCCTCGCGTCCGTCTCCAGCTCATCGACGAGCTTTGAGAAGGCCTTGAACTCGCCGCTGGCATCTTGCCGCTCCACCTCGACATCGTATACGTCGATGAGGGCGTTTTTGACCTTAAGGGCGGAGGCGAACCGGTCCAGAGCCGCAGCATCTCCCTCGGCGACGACCTGCACCCTCCCGTCGGGGAGGTTTCCAACCCACCCGGTGATCCCCATATCCCGGGCCAGGGCTATGACCTTGGACCTGTAGCCGACCTTCTGGACCCGCCCCGAGACTAAGATCACAAACCGCTCCATAGATGGAGGTCTGGGGCTTATTTTGATATAAGTCTTCTCGTCCCCGGCAGGAGAAGGGGGAGGAGGTATCTTCTAGCGTCGGGTGACGTGCCGGGGAAGGTGGTGGCGGAGCAGACGGTTGGGAGTGAGAAGATTCGGGGAGAGGGGAGAAGGAGAGAGGGCCAGGGAGCGGGAGGCGGCCGGCCCGGCTCCCCCGAGGGCGGCGGCGGAGGAAGGCGGCGGCCCCCGTTTGCGGAAAGAGCGGTGGAAGCTATCGGTTCCGCCGTCCCGATGTCGAAAGGCGGTGAGCAGAGGCCGCCGGTCGAGATCGATTATAAAAAAGAGCCTATGCCCCAGCCCTCAGAGGATCCCCTTCTCCCTCAGGGCCGACAACACCCTCGCCGCGGTCCCGCCTCCATCCGGCGGGGGCGGACTGTCGAGGGCGGAAAGGCCGGTGGCGGGATTGCTGGGGCGCCGCCATTCCCACCCCCATCACTCCCGACGCTCCCGATCAATCACCAGAATTTATAAATCAATGGAAAACCTCTCTTCTGGATGGGATGATAGCCGCGAAGCCAGGATTAAGAGAGATAAAGTCCAAGACGTCGGATATCGGGCCCTACTCCTCGACCTCGCCCTGGAGCTGGGGATCGAGAGTTTACCGCCAAGGGCAAAATAAATGGTGGATAGGAGGTTGTATTCCGGCGGAAAAGGAAGATTCCATAAAGGAGGCGGTCTTTCTGTGAATAAGGCACAAAGCGAGTATGACCATATGACCCTGATCGAGAGACGCATCATCTATTTGTCTGGAGCGAGGTTGCGGGAGACGGACAAAAAGAGATCTGCTATGGAGAGGCAGGATGCGATCAGGAGAGGTCACCAGGCCACAGCAGGATGGGATAGCGTCTCACAGATCAGGAAGTGGCGCGAGGCTCGATGAACGTACTTGACGCCTCGGTGATCCTGAAATGGTTTTTGGACGAGGAAGGGACTTCCCAGGCCCTCAGGCTCCGGGAGGAGTTCTACAGATGAGAACGTGAGATAGTGGTTTCCGGATCTCCTGTTGATGGAGGTGGCCAATGCTTTGAAATATAATCCAAGCTTCACCGCCAAAGAGATCAAGGAAGCCATTCAGACGTTATTTGATATCGGAATCGTGATCATTACACCAACATATTCTCTTCTGGCAAAGGCCGTCGATCTGGCAAAGACCCTCGATGTAACCTGTTATGATGCCGTATATCTCGCTTTGGCGGAGGAGATTGGCTTTGAGTTCATCACGGCCGATAAGAAGTTCTGGAATAGTGTGGCTGAAAGAGAGGGGCCAACGCCATCGGTCATACTATTGACGGACCTTGATGAAGATTCCCCGAGATGAGTCGCATACTGCCCAACGTGACCATCGTCTCACTTTTTGACTGCCATACTGGCAGCAAGAGCAGAGAATATACAAAACCTAGGATATAAGACCGCCCCGATCCATCACTAAAATTGGAGCCATAAGACTGCCTTCCGATCCTGGACCGAAGTCACGAAGGACGGCTTGATCGCTGGGACAGAAGCTCAGTCGAGCATCAGCGAATCAAATCGGCCTTCTCCTGTACCGCCCCAATTCCACGATCACTATAGCCTTTGTCAACTTGCCTTTCTCGATAGAATTCAGGAAGTTCTTCAATTCTCGGTTCAGTTCCTTCGCCGTGAACATATTGGGGAACCTGAGAACTATAGCCCCAGGATGATCGGGATACCTGAGCACCTCTCCAAAATCGGTGTCTCTTGTCACTATGATCCTCTTTGTTTTGATGGCATAATCGATGATATCCTGATCCTTTGCTGCCCTCATACCAATATCTCTGACGTCCTCGATATCGTAACCCAGAGATCTGATCAACTCTCCCGTCGATCGGGGCATATCTGCGTCGAGGAGGAATTTTGGATCAGGCATAGGCGCCGATCTCTTCCAAAGCTACGATCTTCGCCGCATATCCCAGGGAGGCCAGTATATCCTCCTTTTCTATATCGTACTCGGACGCTATTTCTGCCGGGTCCATCCCACCGGCAAGAGCTCCCAGAATCAGATCTACGGGAACCCTGGTCCCTCTTATGATCGGCTTTCCGTGCCTCACTTCGGGATCGATGACTATCCTATCTTCGAACATATCCTACCTCACCGAATTGAAATCCGCAAAGCTTAATCCCTTCTTCTCTTCCATCCATACCTTATAACGTATCTCTTCCAGATCTTCCAGCTCCTCTCTGCCGATGGCCAGAACTTCTCTGGACTTTTATAAAAGCGCCCATGCCAACCCATCCACCTCTCTCTTTTCCAAGATTAATATCTCCTGTCAAATGGTGAGCTCCACCTCGCCCGCGGGGATTGGCCTGGCCAGGAGCTTTCCCTGATGGAACTTCTTCATGATCACGTCAATCTTCCTTGATACCTCGGGGGTGAAATAGGCCTCGCCGCAATCATCACAGATATAGGCAGGGACTTCCTTGATGGAGATGATCTCACCCTCCACCTTGACCAAGAACTCCGTCTTGCCCTTGAGAAGCTTCCCACCGCAGAGGCTGCATTTATCTGGGATCATATTGATCAGAGTCTTCTTTTCTTGTAATTTATCCATTTTTCTTCGTCAGGCATATATATTGTGATTATTCTGGCGTGGTCTTCGCACTCTGCTACCACAAGATGAAATGGAATATGTTCCGAAAACCCTAAGATCAAATGGGAGGGACGAGGGTGATCATCTGCATATTCTTCAATCACCTCTCCATCAACGACCATTTTCCGCATGTCCTCGGTTGATATATTCCTCTGAAACATCCTAGCTCTGGCGTGATTTGATATGAGGAACTGGTCCCGTTCAATTAAGGATCTTATGCAGGTCAGAGTAGAACTCATACTCATACAAGGTTCTTGAAGGGCTTTGTCGCTGGAGCTATCCCATCGGGCAGAGGATCTCCGTGCTCAAAGATCGATTCGATGAGATTTCGAGCCACGTCCTGAGCTATCTCGACGGTATCGGATATCGTCCGTCCCTGGGCCACCAGTCCCTGCAGATCGTCGCTGGTCGCAAGATACATGCCCTCTTCCAACTTTTCAATCTTCAAAGAGACCAGATATTCAACCAACCCACGTCACCTCAACAGAGAAATGGAGCTATTACCTGATAAAGCTGATTATAGATCCCCGCTGAAAGCCCTTCGACCGACATCCTGACATGCGAGGCGCAATACCGTCCAAGACTGACGAGGATAGAACATCTTGAACGTCGCAAGAATGGCAGAACATCTCTCGAATCCCACCCGCGCCTCCTATCATGGGATCAATTCGGCCCGGATGGCTCCGCCCCTCGGAAGGACGACCGCCCTCTCGATGGCAGTGGTTCTGGGCCACAACTCAAATACGTTTCGATCCAAAGGTGAAGGTGTATAGTCCTGATCGAAGCGCGAGGGTGTATAGTTCAGATCCAAAGGTGAAGGTGTGGAGTCCTGATCCAGGAGCGAAGGCGTAAAGTCCTGATCCAGGCCCGAGGGCGTATTGTCCAGATACAGGCGAAGGTGTGCCGTCCTGATCGAAGCGCGAAGGTGTAATCCCGATCCAGCGCCCGGGGTTCTCCGGGCGTCCGGACCGGCTCCCACGAGGGCGGCGGCGGAGGAAGGCGGCGGCCCCCTTTTTGCGGAAGAGCGGTGGCCAGCTATCAGTTCTGCCGTCCCGAGGTCGACAAGAGGCAAGCAGAGGCCACCGGTCGGGATCGAATATAAAAAGAGCTTATACCCCAGCCCTCAGAGGATCCCCTTCTCCCTCAGGGCCGACATCACCCTCGCCGCAGTCCCGCCTCCATCCGGCAGAGGCGGACGTCGAGGGCGGGTCGGCCGGTGGCTGGATTGCTGGGCGCCGCCATCCCCACCCCCATCACTCCCGACGCTCCCGATCAATCACCAGAATTTATAAATCAACGGAAAACCTCTCTTCTGAATGGGATGATAGCCGCGAAGCGAGGATTTAAAGGAGAAAAGGTCCAAGACGTAGGATATCGGGTCTTCCTCCTCGACTTCGCTCCTTGCTGGGGATCGAGAGGTTTGCCGCCAAGAGCAAAATAAATGGTGGATCGGAGTTGGTATCCGTTACGGCGGAGGGGGAGATGTCATAAAAGGAGGCGGTCTTTCTGTGAATAAGGCACAAAGCGAGTATGACCATATGACCCTGATCGAAAGACGCATCATCTATTTGTCTGGAGCGAGGTTGCGGGAGACGGATAAAAAAAGATCTGCTATGGATAAACAGGATGCGATCAGGAGAGGTCACCAGGCCACAGCAGGATGGGATAGCGTCTCGGAGATCAGGAAGTGGCGCGAGGCTCGATGAACGTACTTGATGCCTCAGTGATCTTGAAATGGTTTTTGGACGAGGAAGGGACTTCCCAGGCTCTCAGGCTCCGGGAGGAGTTCTACAGAGGAGAACGTGAGATAGTGGTTCCGGATCTCCTGTTGATGGAGGTGGCCAATGCTTTGAGATATCATCCAAGCTTCACCGCCAAAGAGATCAAGGAAGCCATTCAGACGTTATTTGATATCGGAATCGTGATCATTACACCAACATATTCTCTTCTGGCAAAGGCCGTCGATCTGGCAAAGATCCTCGATGTAACCTGTTATGATGCAGTATATCTCGCTTTGGCGGAGGAGATTGGCTTTGACTTCATCACAGCCGATAAGAAGTTCTGGAAGAGTGTGGCTGAAAGAAGGGGTCCAACGCCGTCGGTCATACTATTGACGGACCTTGATGAAGATTTAACGAGATGAGCCGCATACTGCCCAACGTGGCCATCGTCTCACTTTTTGACTGCCATACTGACAGCAAGAGCAGAGAATATCTCCGACTCCCAGCCGGAGATGCGGTGGGCCGGCGTGGCAACAGCGCGTTGGCGGCGTAGCGGGAGGAGAGGCGGCCGGACCGCCAGAGGCCGGGGGGCGCCGCCCGGTGCGCGGGCTTCGGGTGCCCGCCATCGTCATCTCCGCAAAAATCCGAGGCGTCCTGGGTCTCCATCCCACGACGTCCCCGCCGTCCCGTCCGCCCGCGCCCTGCGACCCGATCCATCTCCAGAATTTATAAATCAACAGAAAATCCCTCTTCTGGATGAGATGAAGCTCAAAGCCAGGATTACAGGAGAAAAGGTCCACGACGTCGGCTATCGGGTCTTCCTCCTCGACCTCGCCCTGGAGCTGGGGATCGAGAGGTTTGCCGCCTACAACAGAATCGACTGCGGATCGGAGGTTGTATCCGTCATGGCGGAGGGGGACGATGACCAGATCGCCGCGTTCCGAGAGTTGGTCGCGTCGATGAGGCCCGACGACGCCAGGGTATCCAATGTGACCATCGAAGACTACGACGGCAGGATCGTTTCCACGACGGACTATAGCCAGTCGCTCATGGTCCAGATCGTCAGCGATGGCCTCCTCAACCTCTAGCGGATCGAACGCTATAAGGCGACGATTGGCTGAAACCGAAGGCGAGCCCATAGAAAATCTATTTTTTCTCACAGTACCGGCTCGTAACAGATCAGAGCCGATCTGCCATCAGAAAGGCTGGAAAAGGCGGAAGGGCTCCGACCAACATCCTCACATGGCAGAAGAGTCTACTATTGGTGAGATATGCAACGAGTCGAGATCATCGCTTCTGGACAGGTCCAGCGGGTCGGCTTCCGGGACCTGGTCGAAACGATTGCCCAGGACCTAGGTCTCTCGGGGACGGTCGAGAACCAGAAGCCCTACGACGTCAGGATCGTGGCCGAAGGGGAGGAGGAGGCTCTGAAGGAATTCATAGCAGGCCTGAAGGTGGCGAGAGGGCCGATCCGGGTACGGGATCTGGAAGTCAGTTGGGAAAAGGCCACCGGCGAGTTCCCCTACTTCCAGATCCTGAGAGGAGATTGGCAGGAGGAGCTGGTGGAGCGTTTCGACGTATCGGCGTGGCTGCTTTACAGAAGCATAGAGATCGGCGAGGAGAACCTGGCGCTTGGCAGGGAGAACGTGGCCATAGGAAAGAAGATGCTGGAAAAGCAGGACACTACAATATCTATCCTCAAAAATATCAAAGAGGATACCTCCGAGATAGGAGCCATAAAGGAAGAGGTCTCAGCTGCTCGATATGAGGCACGCCGCGAGAGGGAGGAGATCATATCTACCCTCAAGAGCGGCAGCCTGGAGGAGAAGTACGAGCAGCTCAGCCGGGAGATCGCTGAGATCAAGGCCGCCATCGCAGAGATTAAGGGCAATGGTTAGCTTGAGCTCGGCGGTCGGAGTCGGCGCCATCTTGGCGCGGGACTCATCAAGGGGTGATGGCGGGGATCATCTTGATTTTTTGCATCAATCAGAGATCCTCCGCTCGACGGGACCGGGAGCAAATATCCCCGGAACGCCGAACAAACCGAGTTCAGGCCTCCGCCTCTTCCTCTATTTTTATAATGATCTCTTGAAGAGGCTTCGATCTTATCAGCTTTGAGGCATTGATGATCTCGATTCCTACCATCTCGCCCTTCTCGCCATGATCGATCAAGACGCCACGATCCACCTCGATGGTATCAACTATCTTGTTCTCCGAGAAGTTTAGATATAGAACATCATATTTTGGATCATACGAAATCTTCATCAAGATCATCTCAAATATTTCTGAATTTTTGAGGTGCTATATGCGCTTATTACAACAATAGCATCTTTCTCATCTTCATATATAACCCTTAACAACTTTCCACCCATCAGCTTCTGCGCGACTCTCCGCCTTTCGTCTTCAAAATCGAGATGGTCCGGATTTCCGATCGTCTCTTCGACAGCCTCTGGCGATATGCCCCTCTCTTTCAGACGATCCGACGCATGTTGGATGAAGATGATAGTTTTCATAGGAACCATCGCGTTCGAAATGCTGCCGAGCCCGTGGGATCACCTGAGCGGCGGTCAAGGCTGGAAGTTGGTATACCCGCGTCACCTCAACAGAGAAATGAAGCTATTACCTGATAAAGCTGATTATATCTCTCCGCTGAAAGCCCTTGGACTGACATCCTGACATGCGAGGCGCAATACCGTCCACGACTGACGAGGATAGAACATCTTGAAAGTCGCAAGAATGGCAGAAGATCTCTTGAATCCCACCCGCGCCTCCTATCATGGGATCAATTCGGCCCGGATGGCTCCGCCCAAGGGTGAGTGTGTAGAGTCCCGATCCAGGCGCTCAGGGCCCACTGGGCGGCCGGGCCGGCTCCCCCGAGGGCGGCGGCTCCCTTTTTGCGGAAGAGCGGTGACCTGCTATCTGTTCTGCCATCCCGTGGTCGAAAGGCGCGAGGCCGAGGCGGCCGATCGGGATCGAATATGAAAAGAGCTTTTACCCCAGCCCTCAGAGGATCCCCTTCTCCCTCAGGGCCGACTTCACATCGCTGAGGTCCGCCTCCATCCGGCTGAGGCGGACGTCGAGGCTCTCTTTCAGGTCGGTCCGAAGCCCCCGGACCTCTCCCGTAGCCTCGTCCTGCTTGTCGAGCATCTGGTCCTGCTTGTCGAGCATCCTGTCCATCTTGGAATCGATCCCCTTAATCGCCTCTATAGTCTCATCCTGCTTGTCGAGCATCTGATCTTGCTTGTCGAGCATCCTGTCCATCTTCTGCCCTAGATCGGAAAACCCGGACCTGATGACGTCTATCAGCTCTTTGAGGAGCTCGGCAGACCTGTCGAGCCTCGCGTCTGTCTCCCCCCTATCTACGTGCTTCGAGAAGTCGTAGAACTCGCCGGTTGCGATAGACCGCACCACCTCGACATCGGAGACGTCAATGAGGGCGTTCTTGACCTTCAGGGCGGAGGCGAACCTGTCCAGGGCCGCAGCATCTCCCTCGGCAACTACCTTCACCCTCCCGTCGGGGAGGTTTCCAACCCACCCGGTGATCCCCATCTCCTGGGCCATGGCTATGACCTTCGACCTGTAGCCGACCTTCTGGACCCTCCCCGAGACGGAGATCACAAACCGCTCCATAGGAGGAGTTCTAGGTCTTATTTTGATATAAGTCTTCTCGTCCACGGCAGGATAAGGGGGAGGTGGCATCTTCAGGCGTCGGGTGACGCGCCGGGGAGGTGGCGCCATACCAAGCAGGTAGTGCATCTTGATGGGCAGGACGCGGGCCCAGGGGGGCGAGTCGAGAGCCCCCATGAAGATCGGCTCCTATCCCGAGCCGCAGTCACGGATGACGGCTTGATCGCCGGGACAGAGCTCATGGGATGAAGTGCCCTCTCCAGAACTCTTATATTGATTCGGCGCCCCTTAGTATCTCAATGAGCTCAATCGCCTCTGAAGAAGTGGATCCCATCATTCGCAGGTCCTTGCAGAGGGAGATCGGACTCTTGGAGATGAACAAAAAGCTAACAGATGACGAGATCACAGATTTTGAGCGTAAATACGGGATGGATTCAAACGAGTTTCTGAGGGCATATGAGCATGGTGAGCTCGGTGATGCTCAAGATTGCTTTGAATGGTGGGGATTGCTCAGAGGGCGGACTGCGATCGAAGATGAGCTGAAGAAGGCAAAAATGGTGTTATAAAATGGGAGTGGTGTAGCATGGGTGAGAGCGTTACGGTGGAGATTGATAAAGCCACTTACCAGGAATTTGAACAGCTGGCGAGATCTCGAGGAACAAAGCTCGAAGAGACCCTGACTGAGGCCATACAAGCTTACCTCGAGCAGAAAAAAGCGTATATGAAGGATCCTTTCTTTCAAATAGGAAAAGCCGGTCGTTCGGGCCTAGGGGACCTTGCGGAAGCTCATGATGAGTATCTCTATGAATGTGATAATGAGGGATAATGAGGGATAATGTCCAAAAGCATCTTCATCGATACAGGAGCTTTCTTGGCTCTTGAGGATGAATCGGATAACCATCACGAGGACGCTATTCGCTTTCGGGATAAAGTTCTTCTCCCAGGAAGCTACGAGTTCATCACCACATCCTATATTTTAGACGAAACGCTGCCGCTAATTCGGAGACGTTTGAGCATCTCTGCCTCTATCAGTCTCTCAAAGAAAATGAGAAATAGCCAGATTGTGAAGATTCTATGTATCTCCGAGGAAGTTGAGGAGAAAGCACTCGATCTTTTTGAGAAATACGATGATAAGACCTTCAGTTTCACAGACTGCGTAAGCTTTGTGATAATGAGAGATTTAGGAATACAGGAAGCGTTTACGTTTGACGAGCATTTTTTACAGATGGGATTCATACGAAGACCCTAATTCGTGAAACTTAAGCTATGATCTATATAAAACCCGAATAGCCGACAGGTTTCCTTTTGTAAGCTTTTCTATAAAAAATCTGTGTGATATCTCACCAGTTCTCTTGGACGCCCGAAATCCTCGAAAGGACGACCGTCCTCTCGATTCCAGTGGTTCTGCGCCACAGCTCAAATGCGTTTCGATCTGAGGGCGAGGGTGTACGGTCCTGATCCAGGAGCGAAGGCGCAAAGTCCCGATCCATGCGCCCAGGGTTCTCCGGGCGGCCGGGCTGGCTCCCCACGAGGGCGGCGCCCACCCCCCCGTTTGCGGAAGAGCGGTGGCCAGCTATCAGTTCTGCCGTCCCGAGGTCGACAGGTGCGAAGCAGAGGCTGCCGATCGGGATCGATTTCCAGGTCCAGCAGCTCAACAAGGGCATCCCCGCCATCTTGCGAATCCAAACGACCCAGGAAAAGATGCTCGATAAGCAGGACCAGATGCTCGATAAGCAGGACCAGATGCTCGATAAGCAGGACCAGATGCTCGATAAGCAGGACCAGATGCTCGATAAGCAGGACCAGATGCTCGATAAGCAGGACCAGATGCTCGATAAACAAGAGACTACAATATCTATTCTCAAAAATATCAAAGAGGACACCTCCGAGATAGGAGTCATAAAGGAAGAGGTCTCAGCTGCTCGATATGAGGCACGCCGCGAGAGGGCGGAGATCATATCTACTCTCAAGAGCGGCAGCCTGGAGGAGAAGTACGAGCAGCTCAGCCGGGAGATCGCCGAGATCAAAGCTGCAATCGCGGAGATTAAGAGCAATGGCTAAGCTCGTTGGCGATAAGTCGGAATAGGTAGCTTCCGGTGAGACAGGCGTGATAGCTCGACCCGCAGGCGATGAAGAAGACCCCAAACTCGGACCTCACCATCTCGGACTATCCTCTCGACTACAGCCATATCCTGGACGCAGGCTCTCTGGATAGTCTCGGCCTGCTCTGTGATCTCCTTCAGCATGAAATGAAATAGTCGAAGCTCCCCGTCTTCGCCTCCTCTAGGTCCCATCATCCTATGGTGCTCACCGGTCGGCTGACCTCGTCCAGATCGAGGTTGGAGAACTTGACGCCGTTCCTATCCGCCGCCACTAGGTCTCCGTTATCGAGGTAGACGCCGTCCTTGGTCCAGTCGAGGAAGGGCGCGACGTCGGAAGCAAAGAATGTTCCCCGATCTGATAGCCCAACCACCAGTGGCGAGTCCTTCCGGACGGCCACGATCTCCTCCTCGCTCTGGTGGACAGCTGGGATCGCAAAACTTCCCCTGAGCTCTTTGAATGCTTCGACGCAGGCATTCTCAAATGAGGACCCGTTCCAGGACGACGCAGTTCAGGACAACGTAGTATCCTGCATGGAGCCTATGCTGGAGAGATATGTCCTCGATGAGGTGAGCTATCACCTCAGAATCGGTGTCGCTTGAGAACCGATGCCACCTTTCAATCAGCCTCTTCCAGCCGGAGCCTCACTTCTATATCGTCGATCTTGCACACACCTTTTCTGATCTCAACCCGGTTCGAGACGGTTGCGATCCCCATGGAATCCTGCCCCCGGTACTCGAGGTTCTTCGACCCTCGAGAGTATAGGCGAAGCCTTTTCGGACTCTATATATCCAAATATCCCGCACATTTCATCCCTTCTCCAAGAAATCCCGGTGGGCTATTTATATGATCACTAATTTTTTCTTAGCTAGGAATCAGATTTTAGCCTTCCAGGCCTCCTATCATCGGTCATCAAATCAGCGCTGGAGGCATCCAATTATGGCTAGAAGAACCTCCGCAGCGCCCAGTCGGGGACCCTGGCGTACTTCTGAACAATTTTGACGAAAAGCTCTTCCTGCTGGTGGCGATCCATGCCGTAGACATCATCTATTTCGTATTTTTTCATATCAAGAGCCATCAGCCGGATCTGGGCCTGGGCCAGCTTGAAATCCTCCTTCAAAGAGGTGATGATGTTTACGTAAAAACCGACGCTTCTCGGCTTCTCTGAAGAGAGGTTCTTTACGAGACCGCATTCGGTGCAGAATGGATGGGGTTTGAGGCCGCATTCGCGCCCCTCATAATAATGGGTCATCCAGACCTTCTCTTTGGTCCCGCAGCTTACGTGATCACATTGACCTGTCAGGAAAATCCCTCCCAAATCAGTCGACCTATTTCTAACAGATATTGACTCTGAAGTAGAATGGCCAATGATATTTAAAATGATCGATCTTTTAAAGAAAAAAACATTAGGAAAATATGATTTATGATAAAAGCAAAGTGATATTGAATTAGAACATCACTAGCAAAAGATAGCATGGGACTGAAGACATATTTATATAAATATCAATAAGAATTAATAACCGATAATACTTGCCGACTGGGTTAGGGTCGGCATAGTAGATAAGGACTCCGGCCTTTGAGCAGATTACAGAACTCGGACGGCCTCTCCCTCCCTCCTGAAGCCTGATCACACCTCATTGAAGTCGCTTACCCGATCGACGATGTAAAGGACGATGTGCTTCAAAGATAGGTCTACGCTGGTCCTCCTTTCGATGGCTGGGTATTCCTTTTGGACTTCGGTGCCATCGGGTAGCACCGCCACCACGGCGACGGTCAGTTTCAAATCATATAGTCCGCTCTTGAGCGGTGTTACATCCCAGGACCATCGTGCTATACCATCTGACTCCGCATCAATATCTAATGGGATGATCCGGAAGTTCTCGCCTACGAGGTCGGACCTCAATGACGCGTTGAGTTTCGCGATCTCTTGTTCCGACACCCCACGACCTCTGAGCCTTGAAAGCAGCTCCTCCTGGAAGCCCTTTGCGACGGCCGCATCAACCGTCTCAGAGACGCCAACGGTCATATCCTTCGGCGAGTAGAATGATATCGTCCCGAGTTCGAGACCTTCAAGCTCCGCCTCCACCATCTCCGTCAAGTTAAGCTCCGCTTCTGGGTCGGCGGTCTCTTCCCCCATCATCTTGCGAAAAGACTTGATGATCTCGTATTTCCACCAACCTCCTGAACTGCCACTTCTTATCGGAGATTCTGTGCCATTTATTGAGACGACGACTCTAGTATCATTGCCGAGAGGTTCTATGGCCATTCCATCGAGGGGCGCCTCTTCTGGGACCGCGGTTGAAACCTTCTCTTCGAAGACATCGGCAAAAGACTCATCGGCCGGCTCCGCCTCTGAACCGGCCTCTTCATGGGTTGCGGAGATGGGCTTTTCTTCAACATAGGTTTCAGCGGGGTAGGTCATCAATTCCGGTTCTGGCTCGAGGGTTGGTGTAGCAGTCAACTTTTCTGAGGCTTGGATCTGGGCAACTGATCCATCGTCCTCGATGTCGGAGGCTTCTTCTACTTCTTCTTGGATTAGCTTGCCGATATCACTCTCGTCTTGGACGGCTTGACCCTCACGATCGAGATCGGATATAGGAGCTTCCATATCCGAAGCCGTATCGTTTCTGGCTCCTTCATAGGATCCGACCGGATCGTAGGTCCCGACCGCCATAGGTTCTGTAGCTTTTTCTCCATCTTCAGAAGGCTCTTTCACGATATCCGTGAGATCCTCTGTCTTACCATCTGAAGATGGTTCATGGTCTTGGTCGTTTTCGGCCAGCTCGTTATCAAGGAACGTGTTTTCTTCAGAATTTATCAGCTCGAAGTCCTGATAGTTGCCACTGATAAGATTATCCATGATAGTGTTGTTCTTCGACGATTCGAGGACGACTCCAGACCATCGGTTATCTCTGATGGCGTTCCCAGATATGACGTTTTTTGAGGAGTTCTTGAGATATATGCCGCGCCAGCTATCTTGAACCACGTTGTCCTTAAGGACGTTGCCGCCAGAAGAACGGATAGCGATCCCGGTCCAGCTGTCGCGAACGTCGTTGCCGATAATTACGTTATTGCTGGATTGGACATCGATCCCGATCCTAGCGTTAATAGCTACAAGACCCTGGACCGTGACTCGGTCGGAGTTTACTGATATGGCAGATCCGTCGCCACCAGCGTCGATTACGGGCTTTAAGCCTCCTGTTTCCTCGCCTTTGAGGGTGAGCTGCTTGTTGACCATCAAGTTTTCTTGATATACACCGCTTTGAACCGAGACCGTATCCCCTTCGGCGGCGGCATCTATCGCCGATTGGATCGTCTCGCCAGGAGCAACCGAGATCGTGGATCCTGAACCGATCGCTCCGGAAAAGAGGATCGCGACGAAACCCAGAATGACGACCTTAATCGGATATCCGGTTCTAGCCAATCCAATCACCGCCCCAGCCAGCCAAGAAATTTCGGGGCCTTTCTTCGTATACGGCCGTGATTTTGCGCCCCCAACTTTTGGAGGGACTCGGCTGCAACAGATCGACAGCGGGACGACTCATCATCCAATGCTCGGACGAGATGATCCGCAGCTTTCGGGTCTCCGATCTCGCCGAGAGCCCAGAGAGCACCAACCCGGACAGTTGGATCCTCATCATCAAGAATGACCTTTATCAGCGAATCTGTCGCCCTGGGGTCCCCAATCTCGCCGAGGGCCTGAGCCGCGGCGGACCTGACCCGCCAGCTCTTGTCATCCAGAGCCTGGATGAGGGGGCTTGTAGCCCTTAGATCGCCCGCGCTCCCAAGACCCCAGGCAGCACACCTTCGAACGCTTGGATCCTCGTCCAACAGAGCTTCGACGATGAAATCTACGGCCCTTTCGTCTCCATTCTCTCCGAGGTCCCAGGCGGCTTTCGACCGCACTCTGGGATCCTCATCCTTGAGAGCATCGATCAGAATCTCAATCAGGATTGGGCTGTCTGCACGTCCGAGAAGACTTCTCCTGTTGTTGGGATCTGGATATTTATCCTCTCTAATCCAAGCCTCTCCACTTTCGCCCATAACCATAGTTCCTATTGATTGAAGCTTCAAGTAATTTACCCCGTAAGCAGTCTTCACGGCAGATCAGCAGGATGCCCACGATTTCAATCGTGGGAGGCTGGAAGAATATTGCTGATCTTGAGGCTGCTGTAAACCAGCCCAGCTGGTATGGGATTTTTCTGCTTAGATTCTAGGGCTATAGAAAGTCCCTCTCTTTAGGGTATAGGGTAGTTCTTCCTCTCGACCAAAGGTTGGGCGACGCCCTCCGCAATACCCGCTGCATCGCTAGCAAGCGATCCAGCCGAAATAAAAACCACGACCCGGAAAACTATTCGTCATGGCCCTCCTCCCACCGGGGACAAGCGACCGTGAATCCTCCCACCGGGCAGATCGAGACATAGCCTTATGGCCGGAAGCCTCTATTCAGGGGTGGGGTTAGGGCGTTGCCAGGACGACCAGAGGTTACGTCTCCCCCTTCGGCCAAAAAAGGCTTTATCTCTGTCCTTAAGCTGCCTTGATCTCGGAGATGTTCTCCTTGATTTCGGCCACTTCCTGGCTCAGCAGCTCGTACTTCTTTTCGAGATCTTCGAGGGTCGTCTGCCTTGCCAGGGTGGATACGTCATTTTTGATGGAGGATACATCCTTTCTGATGATGGAAGTGTCTTCTCTAACACCTTCCAGAACGGTCAGGGTTTTTTCCTGCTTGCTGATCATTATATCCTGCTTCTTATCTATGCTTATAATGGCGGGTATGGCCTTGTTTATCTGTTCAAACTGCAGGAACTGCATGAAGACCACAGCTTCCGTTACCTCTCCTTCAAACTCCTTCACCTCTATTTTATCGACTTGAGCGTGGAGAGGAAATGCAGATTTCACGAAGTCGAGGTACCGATCGATTTTATCTTCAGCTCCACCGACCCGAACCACAATGCTCTCGTCGACGTTGAAAGCGAATACCTTTCCAATCCCCATGGTCATGGCGTTAACTAAAAGGAACGCTCTGTAGCCCACTTCAATGACTTTGGGTCCTCTTATTACGATCTCGATCGCCTTCATTCTGACTATCCTTTTATCTTATCAGTATTTTATCTTTGGGGGGCGAGAGGCGCTGACCGGAAGCCCTCCCCTAAATATGGCTTGACAAAAGATCCAAGAGCTTGTCCACATTTGCTGGCGAGAAAAACCACGATCCGGAAAACTATTAGTACCTTGAAATAGACCAGAAATACCGTGGCTCAGAAAAGGCCTTTTCACGTGATGATCATCCCGACTTTGGGCTGTCCCTCCAGCTGCAGCTACTGCTGGAGTTCCGACGAAAAGTCCCCCATAATGACCATCGAGACGGTGAAAGAGATCGTCGAATGGCTCAAGGTTTTCCGGGACGACCCCGTCACCTTCACTTTCCACGGCGGCGAGCCGCTCCTCGCCGGAGCCGACTTTTATCGACAGGCTCTGGCCCTGATCACCGAAGGCCTCCGGCCCATGAAGATCGCCTTTGCCCTCCAGACCAACCTATGGAAGATGACCCCGGAGCTGGCCGACGTTCTGGCGGAGTACCAGATCCCCATCGGCTCAAGCCTCGACGGCCCAAAGGAGCTGAACGACCTCCAGAGGTCCGAGGGCTACTTCGACAAGACGATGGCCGGCTACAAGATCGCAAAAGACCACGGCCTATCCGTCCAGTTCATCTGCACCTTCACCTCCTACTCGATCGATTTCAAGGAGGAGATATTCAACTTCTTTTTGGAGAACGGCCTCACCCTCAAGCTCCATCCCGCCCTCCCCTCTCTGAAGAGCGACGACCCCGATAAGTGGGCCCTCGCCCCCGAGAAGTACGGCGACCTCCTGGTCTACCTCCTGGACAAGTACCTGGAGAACATGGACAAAATCGAGATCAGGAACATCAACGACCTCTGCCGATGCGTCTTCACCGGCCGGGGGACGGTCTGCACCTACGTCGACTGCATGGACGACACCTTCGCCGTGGGCCCCGACGGGAGCATCTACCCCTGCTACCGGTTCGTTGGGATGCCGGAATGGGTGATGGGCCACGTCCGGGACCGCCCCAGCCAGGAAGCCCTCAAAGGATCAGAGGCCGGAAAGAGGATGCAGGAGTTCAAGAAGCGGGTGGACGCCGAGTGCAAAGGCTGCCGACACCTCCGATACTGCCGGGGCGGATGTCCCTACAACGCCATAGCCCCCTCCGGCGGCGAGCTTCTTGGCGTCGATCCCCACTGCGTCGCCTACAAGAGGATCTTCGACGAGATCACCGACCGGTTCGAAAAGGAGATCTTCGGCTCCCTCGGCGCCTGCATGCCGACCCCGCCGTCGGTCTCTGGCCAAGGCGGAAAGCCTGGTATTATGGCTCTGATCCAGAAGATAATATCGGGCTGATCGTTGCCGGCCCGGGATCAGGCCCTCATCAAATTTTTGCCATCTCCATCTCGAACCGCCGTTCGAATCTACCTCAGATCCGACCAATCCCTGAGATCAGGCCACTCTCTCAGATCCGATCTATCCCTTCGATCATCCCTCTTCCTCGACCGTCCTCTGACCAGCCCTCGCTTCTTTCTATTTTCACAGGATCGTCAGGATCGCGATGATCTCCAGGAAGTATATCGCCACCAGCATGCTCCCCTCAAACCTGGTGATCCGATTTCCCAGTACCATGAACCCGAGGAGGAGGCTGATCAGCACCACCACGGGTAGGGTGACGGAGACGAATGCCTCGTCGACGGCCAGCTCCCCAACCAGGGATGCCGATCCGAGGATTATCAGGGCGTTGAAGGCGTTCGCCCCCAGGACGTCCCCCATGGCGATGTCGCCCCGGCCGTTCTTGGCGGCGACGATGGCGGTGCTGATCTCGGGTAGCGACGTCCCCACCGCGAGAAGGATCACCGCCACCACCGCCTCCGACAAACCCAGAGTGGCGGAGATCGTCCGGATCGCCTCGATCATGTAGTTCGCGCCGACCGAGAGGAGAACGATCCCGAGGAAGAAGAGCCCGAGGTATCTTGGGACGAGCTTCTCGCCCCCCTTCGACTCGCCCTTCCGGTGCTCTGAGACCTCGTGACGGATGAAGGAGAGGTAGATGGCGATGAGAAATAAGCCCTCGATCCAGGTTATCCTGTAGTCCAGAAAGACCACGTAGGCCGCCAGCATTGAGGCGAGGAGAAATGAGAGATCCGTCTCCAGGATCTTCCGGTCGATGTATATCCCGTAGAACATCGCCGCAGCTCCGAGGGCGAGGCCGGTGTTGGCCAGGATCGACCCGAGAGCGTTTCCGGCGGCGATCTCGGGCCTCCCCCCGTCGACGAGCATCGCCACGATGGAGGTTGAGAACTCGGGAAGGGCCGTCCCAAAGGCGACGACCGTCGCCCCGATGACGAACTCCGATACCCCCAGGACCTTGGCAAAGTGGACGGCGCTGTCGGTGATCGACTTCGCCCCGTAGTAGAGGGCGACCAGGCTCACGGCGAAGGTCAAAAACTCCAGCAAGAATCAAGCCTCAGGAGGACCGTTGTTGGTCCTCATTAATTAATCAATCCATCTTCGACGCGACAGGGCGAAGGCGGAATGTTGGAAGGGGAAGGACCCGGATGCCGCCGAAACCCGGGGAAAATAAGATATATGGGATTGAATAGGTATTTTAATGAGGAGATACAAAGAATTTCCCGGTTAGAGCAGTTAGGGATCGACCAGGGGGTTCTTGGGGATGGACACGCCCCGAGATCGCCGGGCCGGGAGCTTTATGAGCTCTCCCTGCCTGGGATGGAGTAGCAACGGGTGGTCGAGGTTTGTACATCAAGGAGATAGAGCTCAGGAACTTCAAGTCCTTTGGCAGGAAGGTAGTGATACCCCTCAAAAACGACTTCATCGCCATCACCGGTCCCAACGGGAGCGGCAAGTCCAACGTCGTCGACGCTCTTCTCTTCGCATTATCCCTCTCGTCCAGCAGGGCGATGAGGGCCGAGAGGCTTCCCGACCTAATATACCGGGGAGACAACGGCAAAAACCCCGACTTCACCGAGGTTACCGTCAAGTTCGACAACGCCGAGAGGACCGTCCCGGTGGACGAAGACGTCGTCGAGATATCAAGGAAGGTCAGGCTTACAAAAAACAAGTACCAGAGCATCTACTATTTTAACGGCAACCCATGCACCCAGACGGAGATCCACGACCACCTCTCCCGAGCCGGGATCACCCCCGAGGGTTACAACGTGGTGATGCAGGGGGACGTCACAAGGATAATCGAGATGTCTCCCCTTGACCGGAGGAGGATCATCGACGAGATCGCCGGGGTCGCCGAGTTCGACGAGAAGAAGAAGAAGGCCCTGGAGGAGCTGGAGGTGGTGAGGGAGAGGATCGACCGGGGCGACGTGATCCTGGAGGAGGTCGAATCTCAGCTCGCAAGGCTCTCGGAGGAGAGGGATAGAGCCCTCGCCTACCAGGCTCAGCGGGAGGAGAAACGCCGCCAGGAAGCTTTCTTGCTCCTGGCGAAATTGAAAGAGGCGGAATCAGAACTCTCAGAGCTGGAGCGGGAGAGCGAAGCCCTCCGGACGAGAGACGAAGAGCTATCAGGAAGCCTCGACCAGGAGCGGGCGGATCTCTCCCTCCTGGAAGAGGAGCTGAAAAAGCTCGCGGCCGAGATCACCTACAAGGGCGAGGACGAGCAGATCGAGGTCAAACGGCAGATGGTGGAGAAGAAGGGCTCGATCGAGGCCGAGGAGAACAGAATCGAGATGGCCGACGTCGAGATCGCCGAGATGGAGGCCGAGCAGAGGTCCGACTACCTGGAGGCCGACCGGCTCGGCCGGGAGTTGGAATCCCTAACATCGAAGGTCAGGGACGGCTCCATCCGCAAGGCGAGCATCCTCGCCGAGATCGAGGAGAGGGAAGAGACCCTCGACGGCTATCGGGAGAAGATCGCAAAAGCCGACGCAAGGTATGCCGAGCTGCGTGACCAGCTTTCCATCGTCAAGAAGGAGTGGGAGGATGCCAAGTCGAGGGTGGCAGACCTGATGCGGGAGAGAGACCGCCACCTCGACGCCGCTCGGAGGAGGTCGATCGAGGGGGAGGAGGCGGCCGTCGAGATCTCCGAGGCGAAGGAGACGATTGGGGGCCTGGGCCGGGAGATGGAAAGGATAGTTCGGGATCGTGGTGGCCTTGAGGACCGGATCTCCGCCCTCGAAGAGGAGAGAGACGACCTAGACTCCGCGCGGATATCGATAAGGCGGGAGATGGCCGGGGTCGACGAGCGGCTCCAGAAGCTCCAGATGGAGAAGGCGAGGGCAGAGGCTAGTTTGAGGTCCGGGGAGGGGTCGGGCTACAGCAGGGCCGTGGAGGCGATAAGGTCGGCCATCAGTCGTGGACAGCTCGCCGGCCTATTCGGCACGATAGCCGAGCTCGGCGAGGTCGGCGAGGTCCACGCCACCGCCCTGGAGGTGGCGGCCGGGGCGAGGCTTCAGAGCATCGTCGCCGAGACCGACGGGGACGCGGCCCGTGCCATCGAGTTTTTGAAGAGGTCGAAGGCGGGACGGGCCACCTTCCTCCCCCTCAACAAGATGGCCTCGGGAAGGCCCCCGGCTCCGCCGAACGAGGCCGGGGTCGTCGACTACGCCCTCAACCTCGTCGGGTTCGACCCCCGTTTCCTCCCCGCCTTCTGGCACGTCTTCAGGGACACCCTGGTGGTGCGTGACCTGGAGACTGCCAGGAGGATGATGGGCCGGTATCGGATGGTGACCCTGGACGGCGACCTGGTGGAGAAGGGGGGAGCCATGACCGGGGGCTCCTTCAAGTCCAGGCTCAAGTTCGCCGCCGACGAGAGGCAGAAGCTGGAGGAGGCGAATAGAAGGGTGGTGGCGGCCCAGGCCGAGAGGGAGGCCCTCATCGAGAGGCTCGATCGGGTCGAAGGCGAGGTATCCACCGTCCGGAGGGAGATGGAAGATCTCTCCCGGGAGGTCTCGCGGATCGAGATCCGGGCCGAGGAGATCGACGGCCAGAAGCTCAGGCTCGAACGGTCGATCGAGGACCGGGAGAAGAGGCTCGCCGAGATGAAGGCCGAGGCGGCCGAGGTGAGAGAGAAGCTCGACTCCCTCGAGCGGGATATCCGTGGGGGGGAGTCTGAGTCCAGAGGCTGCGAGGAGCGGGTCGGGGCACTGGAGAGGGATCTTGCGGGCTCGGAGATCCCTGAGCTTTCAGCCCTCGCCGACGGCCTGGAGTCTGAGATCCGGGGGCTAGAGAGGCGGGTCTCCGAGATCGAGTCCGAGATCACCGGCGATCGGCTGAGGCTTGAGAGTTCACTTGCTCGAAAGGCGGAGCTTTCCACAAGAAAAGAGGCGCGGGAAGGAAAGAAGAGGGCGGCGATGGAGAAGAAGAACGCGGCTGCCGAGAGGATAAGAGAGGCGAAGCTCGCCCTAAGTGAGCTGGCCAAAAAGGAGAGGGAGATCGAGGAGGAGCTATCCGACCTGAAGGGCGAGAGAAGCCGGCTCCTCGACAGGACCATGGCCAAGAGCCGGGAGGTCGACACCATCGACCGGGAGCTGGACCGGGTCCGGGCCCGGATCGCGGCAGCCGAGGGGGCGGCCCGGGAGATGAGGTCCGCGGCCGACGACCTGAGGTCCGAGATCGAAGCTTGCGGGATCGACCTCTCCGAGGAGCCGCCCAAGAGCCAGACGATAATCCGGAAGATCAGCGCCCTGGAGCGGTCGATGCAGGAGCTGGAGCCGGTGAACATGCTGGCGATCGAGGAGTACGACCGGGTCTTCGACCGGCGTGAGACCCTCCGCGACCGGCGTGAGACCCTATCGAGGGAGCGAGAAGACCTCCTGGCGAAGCTCGACCGGTACGAGGAGATGAAGCGGGAGGCCTTCATAGCCGCCTTCGACGGGATCAACGAGAACTTCAGGGATACCTTCCATCGCCTCTCCGACGGCGAGGGGGAGCTGGTCCTGGAGAACGATGAGGACCCCCTCGCCGGCGGGATGACGATCAGGGCTCGGCCCGCCAGGAAGGCCTTCCACCGGCTGGAGGCGATGTCCGGAGGCGAGAAGAGCCTAACCGCCCTCTCGTTCATCTTCGCCATCCAGAGGTTTCGGCCCGCTCCCTTCTACGCCCTGGACGAGATCGACATGTTCCTGGACGGGGCGAACGTCGAGAGGGTGGCAAAGCTGATCAAGGGGATCGCCGAGATGGCCCAGTTCATCGTCGTTTCCTTACGAAAGCCGATGATCCAGGAAGCGAAGTACGTCGTCGGGGTGACGATGCAGGAGAACAACATTTCCACCGTAACGGGGGTGTGTCTCAACTGAGTTCCGTCCTCGAGGTCCCGGACCTTCCCGAGCCCTTCGGCCTGGAGCCCGACCCCGTTCAGGTCCTCCTGGATCTCGCGAGGAAGGGGGAGATCGACCCCTGGGACGTGGACCTCGCCCAGGTGACCGAGAAGTTTCTGGAGAGGATCGAGGCGATGGGGGACCGAGACCTTCCGGCCCTGGGAAGAACCCTCCTTTACGCCAGCATCCTCCTCAGGATGAAGTCCGACTCCATCGAGGAGGGGGGCGAGGAGCCCGAGGACGACCTCTTCGACGAGTTCGACGACGAGCCCGTCTTCAGGAGGCGGACCGTCGAAGGTCTCCCGGCTCCGCCGATCAGGAGAAAGACGAGACGGCCCGTCACCCTCGACGAGCTGATAGCGGAGCTGAAGAGGGCGGAGAACGTCGCCGAGAGGAAGGTCGTAAGGACGAGGGAGAGGCCCGAGCCGACGGTGGAGGAGGCGATGGAGCGGGCCCACGAGGAGGGGATCGAGGACCGGATCCGCTCTCTTCGGGGGAAGATCTTCGAGATGCTCGGGACCGCGGATCGGGTCTCCTTCTCCGACGTCGGCGAGGGCGACATTTTGAACTACGTCTCGGTTCTGTTCATGGCCGGCAGGAGGGAGATCTGGCTTGAGCAGGAATCCCTCTTCGGCGAGCTATTTATACGCAGGCACCCCGACGGGAAGGGGGAACCGTCGGCGTGAGGTGTATCTGATTTGTCATCTGAGGACGAGGACCTGGCGGCGGTGGTGGAGGCCGCCCTCTTCGCAGCCGGAAGGCCCCTCTCGATCGGGGAGATCGCGGAGCTGACCGACCTTCCAGCCAGGACCGTCAGGGCTCTGGCCGAGGGGCTGGTCCGGGAGTACTCCGAGAGGGGGGGCGGGATCGAGGTTAGGGAGTTTGAGGACCGGTTCGTGATGCAGGTCCGATCCTCCGTCGCCGACCGGGTGAGCAAGGTCGGCCCCAGGGAGCTGGAGGCCCCGCTCCTGCGGACCCTTGCCATCATCGCCTACAACCAGCCGATAGCCCAGAGCGAGCTTGCGAGGCTCCGGGGGAACAAGAGCTACGGCCACGTCAAGGAGCTGGAGGATCTCGGCCTCATCCAGGCCGAGAAGGAGGGGAGGACGAAGATCATCACCACCACCAAGAACTTCGCCGAGTACTTCGGCCTCGACTTCGACGATCCCGACTTCGTCAAGAGGGTTTTGAAAGAGAGAAAGAGGCTCGGTGTCACCCCCATGTACAGGAGCCTCGCCGAGAGGATGGGCCTTGAGTTTGCGGTCGTAAATCCTTACAACCCCTACAAAAACGACATCCAACTGATGAAGAGGCTTGACCTGTTGGTCATCGCCCCAGGCTATGAGGATCGGGCGAAAGAGCACTTTTCAGGCGAGCTTATCGGGGCGTCCGTCCGGACCTTCACCCAGCTGAAAGAGAGCATCAACCTGATCGCTGAGAAGGCGGGGCGGTTTGATCACGAGAAGACCGAGGCACTTCTGGCGGAGATAGACGCTCTTATCGAGGATTATAGGGAGAGGGCGAGAGGCTCCCGGCCGATCAAGCCCCTCTCGCCGATGATCGAGGAGATCGCCCTGGACCTGGGCGTTCCGACGGGCGAGAACGGGATCACAGCAGCCCCCGATTACAAAGAGCTGGCTGCCGAGATCCAGGTCCCGACCCACCAGCCCTACGATATGGACATCGTCGAGAGGATCAGGGAAAGGTACGAGGCGCTTTTGAGGGGATTGACGGACGATTGAAGTTTGAGACGAGGTGGATCAAAATGGGAGAAGAGAATGAAGAGATGCAGACGTGCGATCGCTGCGGCCGCGAGTTTCCGGCCGAAGACCTGATCGAGGAGGGCGGGAGCCGGATCTGCGAGAACTGCTACATCAGCGCCCACTCAAAGATCAAGGCCTGCGACCCCTGGGCCGTCCGGTCCAAGAAGATCCTGAGGGAGAAGGCGGGGCTCGTCGGCGCCGAGGGGCTGACCGAGATCCAGAAAAAGCTCTACGATTTCATCGTCTCGCGAGGCGGGGCCACGAGGGCGGAGATCGCAGAAGAGTTCGACCTCCCTGCCGAGGAGCTTGAAAACCAGTTCGCGATCCTGAGGCACTGCGAGCTGGTGAAGGGGCAGAAGCGGGAGGACGGCGTCTACATCGTCCCCTTCGAGGTGTGAGGATATGGAATTTCTTTTTTGAAGGCTTATTCTGTCTCAAGAAGTAAAGACTTTGGTAGAATAATTCCACCTACAGCTAGTGCAATTTAGGAGATGTTGCAATTGAATAAAATAGAGAACAAACTGATTCTATCAACAGCGATAGCTTTGATTCTGATCTCTCCTGTCTTGTCCCAGAATGAGGGGCTGACCTATGAGAATTCCCGTCTCAGCTCGGAACTTATGATCGTTGATTTTACAGATCGCGATCCGATTCATGAAGGTCAGAATTTGAATTATGAGCTTGATGATGGATGGTGCAATTGCAGCCTTGCAAATGCAAATGAAAGCAACTGCTCTGGTATGTATAGATCCCTGGCTGTTTCAAGAGGGGAGAGGGGTCCGGCATTACAGCTTCAATACGATTTAGGTGAGACTCCCGATTGCTGGGTCCAGGTAATTTGTGAATTCAATCCACCTCTAGATCTTTCAGCCTACGATCATATGCGTATAAATTGGACCGGAGATGACTCTTCTGCTAACTCTTTAGAGGTTTTATTGCCTTCGGTTGCAGATGACAACGGAAATCGCACACTTGCGCAAATTGTGTATAATCATATCACCCAGAAAGATTGGCCGGGTCATCTGATCATACCATTCAGATCCCTCAAAAGCAACTCCGGCGGAGGACCAGATCTTAAAAATGTAGAACAGATCCTCATTTCGGTCAAGAACTACAATAATAAATCCGATACCGATCCTGATGATACCGGCGAGAACGGCAATATCACTATTGAGTGCATAAGCGTGCTCAATATCGGCTCAAGGGTTATACCATCGGATTTCGAAAAGGTCGAAGCAAACGAAGCTGCGTCCAGAGCTGCGGCCGAGTGGCTTGCCTCTCAGCAACAACCGACGGGACTTTTGACGTCCTGGGAGGAGGAACCCGTTTCAAAGGCTCACCTATATGATCAAGCTCTAGCTCTCATCGTCTTTAGCCAAGAAGGGATGTGGGTAAATGCAGATAAGCTGGTCGGATCGTTGTTCCGGCTGCAAAATGAAGATGGCTCCTGGTATAAGACATATAACCCCTCTGATATGAGAAATATCAGCGATAATAAGTGGATTGGAGATATCGCCTGGACTGTCTATGCATTGGATCGTTATCAAGAGCTTGGTGGAGCTGATCCCAACGCCACAATCGCCATGGAAAACGGAGCAGACTGGATAGAAGGGCAGATAAATTCGAGCAACGGCTGTCTATTAGGAGCGCCTGCTGAGGGAATCATGGATGCATGGTGGGCATTGAAGGCTGCAGGGCGAGATGATGGAGCTGATTGGCTCAGAGTGTGCCTGCTGGACTCCTACTGGGACGAAGAATTGGGCCGGTTCATGTCTGGCAAAGACGATCCTAAACCCGTCCTTGATGTTCAAACCTGGGGGGCATCTTTCTTAAAAGCGATAGGTGAAAAAGAGACGGCTCTGAGAGCTCTGAGCTATGCCAGGGAGGTCCTCACCGTATCGTCTAAAGATGGGGAAGTAGTTGGATTGAGTGAACAGGCAGGCCCGTGGTCGGTCTTGAACGAGGGTACAGGACAATACATAGTGGCCGGAGGAGATGGGAGCAACTACTTCCTGCAGGAGTTGATCTCTCAACAGGAGCTAAATGGTTCCATGCCCGGGTCTCCGGATGACTTCAAGGGAAATGGTATTTGGGAGACTAGGATGCACGGTGTAGCCCCCACAGCCTGGTTATACTTTGCATCCAGCGATGGCCCATTTAATAATAGCATAGCCTCGTAATATCAAAAGCGGCGTATCTCGATTGCTCGTCGAGAATCTCCGCTCATCTCTTTTTTATCTATATAGTTCGAATTAAACCGACGAAAAGAGATTAGAACCACCGGGCATCATCGGATTTCGGATGGATGAAGAGACATTAGAAGATCTAGCCAGCTGGTTTCGCGATTACGTGAAGGCCTTCAAGTCCGGCGATCCCGAAAAAGACAGAAACATCCTTCTGAAGGAGGAGCACACCCGCCGCGTACGCCGGGAGATCCGCGAGATCGGCCTGGCGCTCGGCCTCGCCGACGAGGACCTCCGCCTCGCGGAGGCGATGGCCTTATTTCACGACCTCGGCCGCTTCCCCCAGTACGCCACCTACGGGACCTTCTCGGACCGCCGATCCTGCGACCACGCCGCCCTCTCCGTCGAGGTCCTCCTGGATAACCGGGTCCTCGATCCTCTCGACCCATCGGAGCGGGAGCTCATCCTCAAGGCGATAAGGTACCACAACCGGGCCAGCCTCCCGGAGGAGGAGTCGGACCGTTGCCTCTTCTTCTCGAAGCTCCTCCGAGACGCCGATAAGCTGGACATCTGGGCCGTCCTCCTCGACTACTACCGGAGGCGCGAGACGGAAGGGTATCGGAACGCGGCTCTGGAGCTGGACCTACCCGACGAGCCGGGGATCAGCGAGGCGGTCCGTCGCGACATCATGGCTGGAGAGATCGTGAAGCTCTCCGGCGTAAAACGGCTCAACGACTTCAAGCTCCTCCAGGCGAGCTGGATCTTTGACATAAACTATCGGCCCGCCCTGGTGGCGGTCAGAGATAGGGGCTACCTCGATACGACCCGAGAGTTCCTCCCCCGATCCGAAGAGGTCGATCGGCTCATCGATCACCTCAAATCCAGGCTCGAAGAGAGGATCGAGACCGAGGATGAGGATCCGGCCTGATCGACGAGTTCTGTTTCAACGGCGATTTTTGTTTCAGCCGGTCGGATCGAGTCCGCTCCTTCTCTCGCCCCCACCGAGGGCCGCAAGATACTCCAGCACCGCCAGGACGAAGGCGGCGTGGGACCAGGTGAGGGGCAGAACCGACCTCGGGCTGCCGTCGTCGGCCACCTGTTCCGGCAAAAGGCCCGTGGTGGGATGGGCGTGGTCCGCGCACCACCCTATGAGGTCGAGGGCCCTCTCGAAATTCCCCACCGCCGCGTGCCACGAGGCGAGCCACAACGTGCAGATGATCCAGCTGTTCATCCGGCCGCCGTACTCGTCGCCTTCGTACCGGGCCACGCCCCCCGACGGCCTCGACAGCTCCCGCTCCACCGCCACCATCGTCCTTGCGACCCGCGGATCATCGGCGGAGAGAACCCCAAACCACCAGACCGCGAAGAGGGACGAGTCGATGGCCGGGTCGCCGACCGCCCGCCGAAACCGTCCGAGCCGATCGTCGTAAAGCAGGTCGATGATCGCCGACCGGACCCGCTCGGCTCCCGCCGCCCAGGCGTCGTAGTGGTCATCATCACCGAGGGCGAGGGCCAGCTCCGCCGCCCCCGAAAGGCCGGCATAAACGGCGCATGCGCTGTAGGTGAAGGCCCCCTTCCTCTCCTCCCAGAGGTCGAAGCTCGGTGGGGGGAGGCCGGAGTCGTCCAGGGTCCGGAGGAGCCAGCCCGCGGCTGGGGAGACGATCGACCCGAAGTACCTCCCGGCGGTCCAGACGTTTTTCGCAGAGAGCCAGTTGAAGTATAGGGCGAATAGGGGCAGCCCCGTCTCGTCGATCTGGATCATGGGCACCGGGTGCCAGGTGGACCCGAAATCCCCGGCCGGGGTGTACTTGTGGAGGAAGTAGCCCCGATCGGTGATCGTCCTCGCGAAGAATCCGAAGACCTCGCAGCTGAGATGGTGGTAGCGCGCCCGGTCGAGGGCGATGGCCGCCCAGGATGCGTCCCGAGGCCAGCAGTAGGAATAGAGATCGGCTCCGAACTGCCGGATCTCGGAGTCGGAAGAGGCGATCACTGATCCGTTCACGTCCATGTGGGCCACGGTGGCGATCAGGCTCCGATAGAAGATCTCGCGGACCCTCTCGGGGAGCCGGTCCATCAGCGTCGCCTCGGGAAGGACACAGATCCGTTCGAGAAAGGAGTTCCAGAAGTTGAAGACGGTCTTGTAGATCTTCGCCCCCTCACCCTTCTTGACTCGCTGGTGGGATCTCATCACGCTCTTATAGCTCTTTCCGAAGACGATCCAGAGGTGGACCCGCCTCGCCTCTCCCGGCAGAAGCCCCGATATCGTCCAGCCCAGGGTCGAGTCCACCGACCCATGGGCGACGGGGTTTCCGCTGAGGTCCCTCCCATCCATGATCTCCCTCCAGGTTCCTTCGAGCCCCCGCCACTCGGCGGTCCCCGCTGCAAACTGGTCGAACTTCGGTCGGCTCCCGTGGAGGATGTACCGATCGCGCTTGTAGTGGATCAGGACGTCCCGGTCCACCACCGCGGTCTCGCCTATCTTGCTCTCGAGAAGCCTGTAGTTCTGGTTGGAAAAGAGCCTCATGTTCCTCTTCGCCGGGGAGGCGTTCTCCACCTCGAAGATCCTGGAGAAGACGTTGGAGGAGGGATGGACTGCGTCGGTGAGGGTGACCTTTATCCCCATGGCGGGATCGAAAAAGACCGTCTCCCCGATGTTCGATATGAGGCCGTGAAGAAAGCCCTCTTCATCGGGCACGGGATCGTTCGCCAGGGGTTGAGATCCCCTCAAAAACTCTGCGCGAAAGCTCGACTTGTACCTCTGCTGGGGGCTCCAGCCCTCAAACCAGCTGCATCGGCCAGCCCCATCCAGGTCGCAGATCCCCGACCTGACGGAATAGCCGTGGTTCTCAAGGCCGACGGCGGGGAAGTAGACGTCCCTGATCGTCCCCCTCTCATCCTCGCAGATCAGAATCCTGCCGTTTCCGAGCACCAGAGGTCTCGTCAAAACCGATCTCCTCCAAGGGCGGATGAACCGACTTTTGTCGTCCACCGTATTTTAACCTGATCTCCCCGGATGCGGCGTTCTGATCGGCGAGCGTAAACCCCGTTCGATCTTTGAAAATTAATCTTTTATATCAGTAGATGGTAAGTTATTATCCAGGGAGATTGTTAGCATGAAGGAGATTGAACTTTTGG
>JAXGJB010000021.1:0-40758 GCA_040770465.1 Methanothrix sp.
AGGTTTCTTGAAGCTGCCGACGAACACCTCGCCTCGCCAGACGACCCCCCTCTTCGAGGCTACCGAGGACTACACCGGGAGCTTCAAGGTTGTGGAGAAGGTCGACGAGTACGGGTCGGCCGTCACATCTGAGAAGGCCGCCTCAGGCTCGGGCCTCGTCGTCGTCGATAAACGGGTCGGCGACAGCCAGAGGAGCTACGAGTCGGGTGCGGGCAGCTACGACTCTGAGGAGCTGATCGAGACCTACACCAACTACATCGCCAAAGACATCAGCGTCGTCAACTCGCCGATGAACCAGAGCCTAACGGGCGACGTCTCGATCAACAGCTCGATGAAGTGGAAGGAGGGTATGTACTCGAAGGTGCCAGAGACGAGCTTCATCGGCGAGGAGTACACCTCGATAACGGAGATGGACAAGGAGACGGTGGCCAAGGGCCTGAACGAGATGGACACGTTGGCGAACTTCTCAGGGAACGCGAGGTACCGAGCGATCCTCAAGGACGAGGTCGACTTCGATGAGGCTTACTCCGGAGACTACTCGGTCGAGCGGCGTGTGATGTTCTCCGGGACGGCTAAGTACGACCGTCCCCACCTGAACGTCACCAAGACCCTCGACGGCATCTCCGAGGAGAAGGAAGATTGTGATGCAGGAAACTGCAGCAAGACGAAGTACATAGCGACCTACACCATAACAATCGAGAACGACGGGAACGCCGCTCTGGGCCCGATCGAGGTGAAGGACTTCTTCCCGCCGGGTGCGGTCTTCGATGAGCCGTCGTCGCTCCGACCGACTGAGTTGACGGAGACGAGCGCCAACTGGACTCTGACCCACCTTGCGATAGGCGACGTGGCGACGATCACTCTGAAGCTTGACGTGGCGAAGTACTACCCCGAGGAGCTGGTTAATAGAGTCGAGGTCTGCGGCGGTTACGGCGACGGTTGGGTCTGCGCCTCGAACTTCAGCGCGCTCGAGCTGAACTGGCTCAGCTGCTGTCTTGACGAGCCGGTCTCGGCGACGAAGACGGCGGAGGTCGACGACGCTGACCCTGACGTTGTCTGGTACAGGATCGATATCATGAACCGCGACAACGTCACCCGTGCGGCGACTGTGACCGATCATCTCCCCGAGGGGATGGTTCTGCTCGACAGCATGGTCCCCTTCGCATCTTACAACGGCAGCACCATCACCTGGAACCTGATCGATATCGGGCCGTTTGAGACGGTGACGATCCCCTATCGTGTCAGCGCCCAGCATCCCGGAAGGTTCGTCAACTCCGTATTGGTCGACGCCAGATCTGTCGACGGTCCCGTTGTTCAGCCGATCCGGGCGAGCTCGACGGTCGAGGTCGGCGAGCCTTCGGAGTGCGAGTCCACAGCCTGCGGGCTGTGGAGCCCGCCCAACTGGGAGTTCGAGTACGTCGGAAGCTATTCGGGCGACTTGACCTGCGCGGATCTGAGCTGAATGATCTGAGCTGAACCGAGGGAGGATTCTGCCCCGCGGCCTCGAACGAGGGCGGGGCCTTTACATATTTCATCCAAATCCCGTCAAAATCAGAACTTCCCGAGATCTCTTTCCTCGGGCGCAGGGTCTCTGGATAGAAAAAGATGCATCATCTATCGGGATGGTCCGCTCTGGAACGTCTTCATCACAGATCCACTGCTGGTCGTTTTGGATCTCATCGGGGGCAATGACTGCCAAGGGAGATCATAGTTCCGGAGAACCTCATAAAACTTCCACCGCAAAACTTGAAAGGCAACGATGGGTCGCCTATCTGAGCCAGGTCCAAACCGCTCTCTATGTCCTCCTCCTCCTCCCGCCTTAGACTCAACCACCTTCCGCGCATCCCGGGGATGCTGTCCGGAAGAATTTCATCCCGGAATGGAGGGATCTTCTGTCCATCTGAGCCAATGTAGGATAAGACGGTGAAGAGTCTCACGACCTTGGACCAATTCCAAGGGATGATGCCATAAAGGACAGATTCAAAAAAGATACAATTTAATCATAATTTTATATAGTATTAAATACAAATAGAATCGGATCGTATCTCAGATTTATAAACAATCGGCCAGCTCGACGCAGATTTAAAGATTAAAAAGAAAAATATTAATTTTAAATTTTTGTTTTTCAGAATGGCAAGGTCTTGAAACTGCCTCATTATCGATATGCTTATATCGAATTCCTATATTTCTACCTACGGACTGTTATAAAACGAATATCAAATCATTATACTATAATTAATCTTGAAATCGACGTGCACCTACATCTTTCAGCAGAAAGGTACATATAGCCAATATCTCCCAAACAAGTTAATAGAGATTGTTGAGGGAGGGAGACGGTCTATTTCGCGGTCCATCTCATCTTATTATTCGACTGCCATCCGTCTGGCAGTCTCCAGAAGCTTGGAGACGGGCATCTGCCAGCTTGGGCGCTCTCTCACCCCAGGAGATCAAAATAGTAATCAAGGCGGCAGACAAAATATGAATTCATGTAATTTTATGTTAATGTTGATCGGCAGCCACATATTCACGGCTTCAGGCTCGGCAGAGCCTCAGGTCTGCGTGACCTGCACATACGAGCCCCATTTCTCCGGAGAGGCGGGTGTTTGATGATGACTCATAGAATTTCACTGCTCTTGCTTTTTGCTCTCGCAACGATCGCCGGCCCATCAGCGGCTTCGATGGCGTATGAGGACTGCAGCTACGTCTCCGAGAGGACCCTCAATTTCGACCCCCCTCAGATCCATGTAATTGATCTATTCGATCCGGATCTGGGAGACCTCGTCCGGGTCGACGTCAACCTCAGCGTCAACTGGTCAGAGAGCATCAGCTACCACAACCGGGACTCTTACGCCAAGGACGTCAATACCACCACGGATCTGAACCTTTTCGTGCAGATGCCCGACGGGTCGGATCTCGGTACAAACTATACCGATCTCGTTCTTCACAACGTCTCGGCTTATAACGGCACCAACCCCCTCACCTTCGCCCCTCCCGAGGGTTTCGATTACGAGCAGACGGCTTTCACCTGGGCCACCATCAGCTTCACCGATGATGAAGATCTGAAGGCCTTCACATCGGGGGAAGATGACGATACGATGGAGCTATCCATATCCACAGAGAGCATCGTCAAATGCGACGACCGGGGTAACAGAGCCTTTTCCGTCCTCACCTCTGCGGACAGCCGCCTTTGCGTCACGTACACTTACAACGCCTCTACGACGATGGCATCGGCGTCAGGGGGGTCCATATGATGAGTGCAGTTCCTTCGGCATATCCCGATACCGACTTCGATCTCGATCCCTCATCCGTCCCGGATAGTGCGGGCGGGGTTCGGCATCTTTGCGGGTCCATCCCGGTCGGTGCCCCGGGTCGTGAATTCATTCTGTGGTTGAGGTCCCGGAGGTCGGAGGCCGGCTTCTCGGATCGATCCAACGCGGAGGCCCCTTCGGAGGCCTCACCACATTATGATGATAAATATTCAAGATGTATAACGGGGGCATCAGGCGATTCCTGGGCCACCATATCTCATGTTCGTGTTACTGACGTTCGTGTTACAGACGTTCCTGAATCCGGTGGTGATTTGCGATGAATCTGACAAGATTGTTTCTCGCGATTTTGCTCCTCCTGCTGTTGGTGGGGCAGTCGTCGGCAGCGCTGAGGGAAGTGGTCGACTGCAGCGTATCCCAGAACGAAACGCTCGTTTATACTCCCGCACAGAATCACGTAGTTGACCTCTTCGACCCCGATCTGGGGACCCTCGTCCAGGTCGATGTCAACCTCAGCATGGACTCGACCTACTTTATAAAGTATCAAAACCAGAACAATGCCCCCAAGAATGTCATGATCACATTGGACTACGGCCTCGGCATCACCATGCCCAGCGGGTCGGTTCTGGGGGTGGACTTCTATAACGTCAGCACCCATAGCGTTTTGGCTCTTACTAATCCGGAATACACTTTTAAGCCACCCGACGGCTTCAACTTTACGGGTCAGAACTTCACCAACGTCTCCATCAGCTACACCGACTGTGCCAACCTGTCGGCATTCACGGCGACGTTCAATGGTGAGACGAAGACCTTCCCGATCGCGACCTTTAATTTTGTAGTCAGCAACGACACCAGCGCCAGAATTGAGGATTATGTGGTTTATGCCCTATCAGAGATGTGCGTCAAGTACACCTATGATGATGAGAAGCTGAAGATCACCAAGACGGGGAACACCTCGGGCCCCGCCAAATTCGGAGAAGAGATCAAGTATGAGATCGAGGTCTGCAACCCCACAACCATCACCGTCTACAACGTCAACGTATACGACAGCCTCCTTTCTGGAAGCCCGTTCTTCCTGGGGACGCTTGCTCCGACAGACTGCAGGAACGTCACCGCCTCCCTGAACTACACGGTGACCGAGGACGACGTCTGTCGCGGCTGGATCAACAACACCGCCAACGCGACCGGTGAGGACGTCTGCGGCTCCGTAATCGAGACCGATAAGAACGCCACCTGGAACGTGAGCACGAGCTACAACGCCTCGATGAACATCACCAAGACGGCGAACACCTCGGGACCTGTCTCATACGGCGATATCATCACGTATACGATCAACGTCACCAACACAGGAGACGTCGACCTGACCGGGGTCAAAGTTGTTGACGATCTCTTGAGACCCTCGGGCTGGCCGATGATCAAGCTTGTGCCCGGCGAGAGTTATAACTATATAATCCAATACCAGGTCAAGTTGCAAGACGTCACCAGGGGCTTCATCGTCAACAACGCCACGGCCAACGGAACCGATCCTTGCAGCGGAGCTGTGGGGCCGGTGGAGGCCAACGTTACACTCGACGTGAACAAATTCTGCATCTCGGGCAAAAAGGTCATCAACTGCTTCCAGGCCGACCTCTCAGGCTGGAATATCACCCTGTACGACGCAAGTGGAACCACGCTTCTGAACTGGACCCTGACCAACACCACCGGGTACTACGAGTTCTGCGGCCTCGATCCTGGCGACTACATAGTCTGCGAGACGGCCAGGCCCGACTACACCAACGTCACCGACTCCTGCGTCAAAGTCGGTCTGCACGATAACGAGACCGGCATTGACTTCGAGAACGATCCCCTCCTCTGCATCTCAGGCCACAAGATCATCCACTGCGTCCAGGCCGACCTCTCGGGTTGGAATATCACCCTGTACGACGCCGGTGGAAGGCTGCTGGACTGGAACCTGACCGACGCCACCGGGTACTACGAGTTCTGCGGCCTCAAACGAGGCAGCTACAGAGTCTGCGAGGAGGTCAAGAACGGCTACACCAACGTCAGCGACACTTGCAAAAACGTGACCCTCAACGGCTGCGTTAACGTGACCGGCATCGACTTCGAGAACGATCCCCTCCTCTGCATCTCAGGCCACAAGATCATCGTCAACTGCCCCAATGCCGATCGATCTGGCTGGAATATAACCCTGTACGACGCCGGTGGAAAGCTGCTGGACTGGAACCTGACCGACGCCACCGGGTACTATAAGTTCTGCGGCCTCAAACGAGGCGACTACAGAGTCTGCGAGGAGGTCAAGAACGGCTACACCAACGTCAGCGACACTTGCAGAGATGTGCCCCTCAACGGCTGCGTTAACGTGACTGGCATCGACTTCGAGAACGAGCCTCTCCTCTGCATATCGGGCCACAAGATCATCAACCATGCCGGAGCCGACCTCTCTGACTGGAATATCACCCTGTACGACGCCGGTGGAAAGCTGCTGGACTGGAACCTGACCAACGCCACCGGATACTACTCGTTCTGCGGCCTTGTCCCCGGCAGCTACAGAGTCTGCGAGACGGCTCGGCTCGGCTACATCAACGTCACCGACGCTTGCGAAGATGTGACCCTCATCTGCAATAATGCGATCGTCGACTTCGAGAACCAGCCCCACCTTACCTGCATCGGCGGCTACAAGCTCGACACCTTCGGCAAGGGGCTCGAGGGCTGGACGATCTTCGTCGATTATAACAACAGCGGGACCCTGGACCCAGGCGAACCGTACAACGTCACCGATGCCAACGGACGCTGGCGGATCTGTGACCTGGTGGTGGGAAGCAATGTCAACCTCACTGAGGTCCTCAAGGCCGGGTGGAAGCCCGTGGACCCGGCCGGCGGCTGTCAGCAGGTAACGGTCCGAGCCAACGATACCGACGACTACAACTTCACCAACGAGCCTTACGACCTCTGCATTTCAGGGTACAAGATCAACAACTGCACCGGCGGTACGATTCCAGGCTGGACGGTCTCCCTTTACAACGAAACGGGTGACTGGATAAAGAACGCCACGACCGACGCCGACGGGTGGTACGCCTTCACCGGCCTCAGTCCAGGCAACTACACCGTCTGCGAAGACCTCCCGGCTGGGTGGACGAACGTCAGCGAGAGATGCATCGACGTCCCTCTCGGAGTGATCAACGTCTCGGACCAGAACTTCACCAACGATCCGCCGGGCTGCATATTTGGGCGCAAGCTCGACTTCACAAACAACAAAGGCCTTGAAGGCTGGACGATGGTCCTCAAGAACGCCACAGGAGGAAAGCTCGACGAGAAGAAGACCGACGCTGACGGCAGGTACTGGTTCTGCGGCCTTGTTCCCGGCGACTACACCGTCTGCGAAGTCCCCCAGTCGGGGTGGACGAACGTGACGCCCATCTGCCAGAACGTCACCCTCCTTCCCTGCGGTGGAGCGGCCCTGGACTTCATCAACGACCCGAGGAACAACCTCACCATCACCAAGGAGGCTGACAAATACGAAGTCCAGGAGTGTGAACTGGTGAACTACACCATCCGTGTCTGTAACGGCGGCGGAGCTTCGGTCGGAAACGTCACCGTCTGGGACATCTTCAACAGGTACGTCGAGATCCTCTCGATGTCACCGGCTCCCGGCCCCGACGACAAGTGGCACTTCGCCTCGATCCCGGCAGGCGAATGCGCCGTGATAACGATCAGGATCAAAGTGCCCGAACGTCAGGACTTCGAGTTCGGGATGGAACAGGGCGTCAGCGGCGAAGGTTTCGTCAACGTCGCCAACGACTACAGCACGACCTTCGAAGAGTACCTGATCAAGAACTGCGCCTACGCCACCAGCGACTGGAACGTCGACCCCATCTCGTCTTGCATCTGCGTGACTGTTGGAGCCGATATGGGCACCGAGCTTGAGACCCGCGAGTACGGAAGCGGCCGCTACGACAGCGAAGAGAAGGTCGACGTCTACACCGAGAACAAGTCGATCGAGTGGGAGGAGGACGTCTCAGCCGGCTACAATCCCACGACCCTGACTTTGTACAACAACCGGACCGTCTCCTACGACTCGGCCTGGGTCAAGAAGGCTCGGGCGAAGAACTACGTCACAGGGGCCTCTATGTCCGAGACCTACCACGACGCCGCATGGCTCGACCGTGAGTCGAGGATCTTCCTCGACGAGAACGAGTCGGTTATGGCGGTCGAGAGCGAGTTCGACGGCCGGGGCCACATCGGTTTCCTCAAACTGCCGACGAACACCTCGCCTCGCCAGACGACCCCCCTCTTCGAGGCGACCGAGGACTACACCGGGAGCTTCAAGGTGGTGGAGAAGATCGACGAGTACGGGTCGGCCGTCACCTCTGAGAAGGCCGCGTCGGGTTCGGGGCTGGTGGTCGTCGATAAGAGGGTCGGCGAGAGCCAGAGGAGCTACGAGTCGGGTGCGGGCAGCTACGACTCTGAGGAGCTGATCGAGACCTACACGAGCTACATCGCCAAAGACATCAGCGTCGTCAACTCGCCGATGAACCAGAGCCTAACGGGCGACGTCTCGATCAACAGCTCGATGAAGTGGAAGGAGGGGATCTATTCGAAGGTACCAGAGACGAGCTTCATCGGCGAGGAGTACACATCGATAACGGAGCTTGACAAGGAGACGGTGGCCAGGGGCTTGAACGAGATGGACACGTTGGCGAACTTCTCCGGGCAGGCGAGGTACCGAGCGATCCTGAAGGACGAGGTCGACATTGATGAGGCTTACTCCGGAGACTACTCGGTCGAGCGGCGGGTGATGTTCATCGGGACTGCTAAGTACGACCGGCCCCACCTGAACGTCACCAAGACGTTGGACGGGATCGTCGAGGAGACGGAGCCGTGGGGTTACAACGAGACCCATCTGCCGGGCGAGGTGAAGAAGAGAACGGTTGCGACTTACACCATATCAATCGAGAACGACGGGAACACAGCACTCGGCCCGATATACGTGAGAGACCTCTTCCCGCCGGGAGCGGTCTTCGATGAGCCGTCGTCGCTCCGACCGACTGAGTTGACGGAGACGAGCACCAACTGGACTCTGACGCACCTTGCGATAGGCGACGTGGCGACGATCACCCTCCGGCTTGACGTGACGAAGTACTACCCCGAGGAGCTGACCAACAGGGTCGAGGTCTGCGGCGGGTACGGCGATGGTTGGGTCTGCGCCTCGAACTTCAGCTCTATCGAGTTGAACTGGCTCAGCTGCTGTCTTGACGATCCGGTCTCGGTGACGAAGACGGCGGAGGTCGACGACGCTGACCCTGACGTTGTCTGGTACAGGATCGACATCATGAACCGTGACAACGTCACCCGTGCGGCGACTGTGACCGATCACCTCCCCGAGGGGATGGTTCTGCTCGACAGCATGGTCCCCTTCGCATCTTACAACGGCAGCACCATCACCTGGAACCTGATCGATATCGGGCCGTTTGAGACGGTGACGATCCCCTATCGTGTCAGCGCCCAGCATCCCGGAAGGTTCGTCAACTCCGTATTGGTCGACGCCAGATCTGTCGACGGTCCCGTTGTTCAGCCGATCCGGGCGAGCTCGACGGTCGAGGTCGGCGAGCCTTCGGAGTGCGAGTCCACAGCCTGCGGGCTGTGGAGCCCGCCCAACTGGGAGTTCGAGTACGTCGGAAGCTATTCGGGCGACTTGACCTGCGCGGATCTGAGCTGAATGATCTGAGCTGAACCGAGGGAGGATTCTGCCCCGCGGCCTCGAACGAGGGCGGGGCCTTTACATATTTCATCCAAATCCCGTCAAAATCAGAACTTCCCGAGATCTCTTTCCTCGGGCGCAGGGTCTCTGGATAGAAAAAGATGCATCATCTATCGGGATGGTCCGCTCTGGAACGTCTTCATCACAGATCCACTGCTGGTCGTTTTGGATCTCATCGGGGGCAATGACTGCCAAGGTAGATCATAGTTCCGGAGAACCTCATAAGACTTCCACAGCAAAACTTGAAAGGCAACGATGGGCCGCCTATCAGAGCCAGGTCCATCACCGCCCTCTATGTCGCCCTCCTCCCGCCTTAGACTCAACCCCCCACCGCGCATCCTGGTGGTGCTGTCCTGAAAAATTTCATCCCGGAATGGGGGGGATCTTCTGTCCATCTGAGCCAACGTAGGATGAGATGACGAAGAGCCTCACAACCTGGGATCGACCTCAAGAGATGATACCATCAAAAAAGGGTTCAACCATATTATCATTCAATCATAATTTTATGTAGTGTCAAATACAATTGAATCTGATCAGCTCTCAGATTTATAAACAATAGGCCGTCACGACGCCGGATTTACAATTAAATAAGAAAAATATTAATTTTAATTTTTGTTTTTTGGAAAATATCCGGTCTTGTAACAGTCTCGTTATCGATATGCTTATATCAAATATTCATATTTTTATATACTAAGTATCAATAAAATGACTATTAAAGCATTAGATTATAATTAATTCTGACATCGGCGAGCACCCCTATCTTTCAGTAGAAAGGTACATATAGCCAATCTCTCCCAAATAAGTTAATAGAAATAGTCGAGGGAGGGAGACGGTCTATTTCGCGGTCCATCTCATCTTATAATTCAAGTGCCATCCGTCTGGCAGTATACAGAAGCTTGGAGACGTGGATTCACCAGCTTGGGCTGTATCTCTCCCCAGGATATCAAAATAGTAATCAAGGCGGCAGACAAAATATGAATTCATGTAATTTTATGTTAATGTTGATCGGCAGCCACATATTCACGGCTTCAGGCTCGGCAGAGCCTCAGGTCTGCGTGACCTGCACATACGAGCCCCATTTCTCCGGAGAGGCGGGTGTTTGATGATGACTCATAGAATTTCACTGCTCTTGCTTTTTGCTCTCGCAACGATCGCCGGCCCATCAGCGGCTTCGATGGCGTATGAGGACTGCAGCTACGTCTCCGAGAGGACCCTCAATTTCGACCCCCCTCAGATCCATGTAATTGATCTATTCGATCCGGATCTGGGAGACCTCGTCCGGGTCGACGTCAACCTCAGCGTCAACTGGTCAGAGAGCATCAGCTACCACAACCGGGACTCTTACGCCAAGGACGTCAATACCACCACGGATCTGAACCTTTTCGTGCAGATGCCCGACGGGTCGGATCTCGGTACAAACTATACCGATCTCGTTCTTCACAACGTCTCGGCTTATAACGGCACCAACCCCCTCACCTTCGCCCCTCCCGAGGGTTTCGATTACGAGCAGACGGCTTTCACCTGGGCCACCATCAGCTTCACCGATGATGAAGATCTGAAGGCCTTCACATCGGGGGAAGATGACGATACGATGGAGCTGTCCATATCCACAGAAAGCATCGTCAAATGCGACGACCGGGGCAACAGGGCCTTTTCCGTCCTCACCTCTGCGGACAGCCGCCTTTGCGTCAAGTACACTTACAACGCCTCTACGACGATGGCATCGGCGTCAGGGGGGTCCATATGATGAGAGCAGTTCCCTCGACATATCCCGATATCGACTTCGATCTCGATCCCTCATCCGTCCCGGATAGAGTGGGCGGGGTTTGGCATCTTTGCGGTTCCATCACGGTCGGTGCGCCGGGTCATGAATTCGTTCGGGGGTCGAGGTCCCGGAGGTCGGATGCCGGCCTCTCGGATCGATCCGACGTGGAGGCCCCCTCGGAGGCCACATATCATTCTGATAATAAATATTCAAGATGTATAAAGGGAGCATCAGGCGATTCCTGGGCCTCCATATATCATGTTCGTGTTACAGATGTTCGTGTTACAGACGTTCCTGAATCCGGTGGTGATTTGCAATGAATCTGACAAGATTGCTTTTCGCGATTTTGCTCCTCCTGCTGTTGGTGGGGCAGTCGTCGGCAGTGCTGAGGGAAGAGGTCGACTGCAGCGTGACCCTGAACAAAACTCTCACTTATACTCCCGCACAAAATCACGTCGTTGACCTCTTCGACCCCGATTTGGGGACCCTGGTCCAGGTCGATGTCAACCTCAGCATGAACTCGACCCACTTTATAAAGTATCAAAACCGGAACGATGCCCCCAAGACTGTCATGATCACATTGGACTACGGCCTCGGCGTCAACATGCCCAGCGGCTCGTATCTGGGGGTGGACTTCTATAACGTCAGCAACCATAGCGTTTCGGCTTATGTTGGTCCGCTATATTCTTTTAAGCCACCCGACGGCTTCAACTTTACGGGTCGAAACTTCACCAACGTCTCCATCAGCTACACCGACTGTGCCAACCTGTCGGCGTTCACGGCGACGTTCGATGGAGAGACGAAGACCTTCCCGATCGCGACTTTTAATTTTATAGTTGACAACGACACCGGGGCAAAAGCTACGGATTATGTGGTTTATGCCTTTTCCGAGATGTGCGTCAAGTACACCTACGATGATGATAAGCTGAACATCACCAAGACGGGGAACACCACCGGCCCCGCCGGCGTCGGCGACGTCATCGAGTACGAGATCGAGGTCTGTAACCCCACCACCGTTACCGTCTACAACGTCACCGTATACGACAGCCTCCTTTCTGGAAGCCCGTTCTTCATAGGGACGATAAACCCGAACAATTGCAGTAACGTCTCCGTCAGCCTGAACTACACGGTGACCGAGGACGACGTCTGTCGCGGCTGGATCAACAACACCGCCAACGCGACCGGTGAGGACGTCTGCGGTTCCGTCATCGAGACCGATAGGAACGCCACCTGGAACGTGAGCACGAGCTACAACTCCTCGATCAACATCACCAAGACGGCGAACACCTCAGGTCCTGTCGGAATCAACCACACCATCGAATATTACATCCGGGTCTGCAACACGGGGAACGTCACCGTCTACAACATCACGGTCAACGACAGCCTGCTCTCGGGCGATCCGTTCGATATAGGGGACCTCGATCCAGGCGATTGCAGAAATGTCACTCCCAAGACCTACGTTGTAACCGAAGATGACGCCTGCCGTGGCTGGGTTAACAACACCGCCAACGCATCAGGCGAGGACTTTTGCGGCGATCCTGTCAGTGCTCAGGCCAACACCACCTGGAACGTGAGCACGCGGTACAACTCCTCGATCAACATCACCAAGACGGGGAACACCTCAGGTCCGGTGGGAGTCAACCACACCATCGAGTACTACATCCGGGTCTGCAACACGGGGAACGTCACCGTCTACAACATCACGGTCAACGACAGCCTGCTCTCAGGCGACCCGTTCTGGATAGGAACCCTCGATCCAGGCGATTGCAGAAATGTCACTCCCAAGACCTACGTTGTGACCGAAGACGACGTCTGCCGCGGCTGGGTCAACAACACTGCCAACGCTTCAGGCGACGACTACTGTGGCGATCCTGTCAGAACGACCGATAACGCCACCTGGAACGTGAGCACCCGGTACAACTCGTCGATCAACATCACCAAGACGGCCGACACCTCGGGCCCTGTTGGAGTCGATTACGATATCGAGTACTACATCCAGGTCTGTAACACCGGCAACGTCACGGTCTACAACGTGACGGTGAACGACAGCCTCCTCTCGGGCGACCCGTTCCCGATAGGCACCCTGGCACCCGGCCAGTGCAGAAACGTCACACCTAACCCGACCCACCGGGTGACCGAAGACGACGTCTGCCGTGGCTGGGTCAACAACACCGCCAACGCATCAGGCGACGACCACTGCGGCGATCCTGTTGAGACCACTGCCAACGGGACCTGGAACGTCAGCACCCGGTACAACTCCTCGATCAACATCACCAAGACGGCCGACACCTCGGGCCCTGTTGGCCTCGATTACGATATCGAGTACTACATCCAGGTCTGCAACACCGGCAACGTCACGGTCTACAACGTGACGGTGAATGACAGCCTTCTATCGGGCGACCCGTTCCCGATAGGAACGCTGACACCAGGCCAGTGCAGAAACGTCACACCTAACCCGACCCACCGAGTGACCGAAGACGACGTCTGCCGCGGCTGGGTCAACAACACCGCCAACGCATCAGGCGACGACCACTGCGGTGACCCGGTCGAGACTGACGCTAACGCCACATGGAACGTCAGCACCCGGTACAACTCTTCGATCAACATCACCAAGACGGCCGACACCTCGGGCCCTGTTGGAGTCGATTACGATATCGAGTACTACATCCAGGTCTGCAACACCGGTAACGTCACGGTCTACAACGTGACGGTGAACGACAGCCTCCTCTCAGGCGATCCGTTCCCGATAGGAACGCTGACACCAGGCCAGTGCAGTAACGTCACACCTAACCCGATCCACCGGGTGACTGAAGACGACGTCTGCCGGGGCTGGGTTAACAACACCGCCAACGCTGCAGGCGACGACCACTGCGGCGATCCTGTTGAGACCACGGCCAACGGGACCTGGAACGTCAGCACTCGGTACAACTCTTCGATCGCCATCACCAAGACTGCCGACACGTCGGGACCTGTTGGTCTCGATTACGATATCGAGTACTACATCCAGGTCTGCAACACCGGGAACGTCACGGTCTACAACGTGACGGTGAACGACAGCCTCCTCTCGGGAGATCCGTTCCCGATAGGCACCCTCTCGCCAGGCCAGTGCAGAAACGTCACACCTAACCCGATCCACCGGGTGACCGAAGACGACGTCTGCCGCGGCTGGGTCAACAACACCGCCAACGCTGCAGGCGACGACCACTGCGGCGATCCTGTCAGAACGACCGATAACGCCACCTGGAACGTCAGCACCCGGTACAACTCTTCGATCAACATCACCAAGACTGCCGACACTTCAGGTCCGGTTGGTCTCGATTACGATATCGAGTACTACATCCAGGTCTGTAACACCGGCAACGTCACGGTCTACAACGTGACGGTGAACGACAGCCTCCTCTCAGGCGACCCGTTCCCGATAGGCACCCTCTCACCAGGCCAGTGCAGAAACGTCACACCTAACCCGACCCACCGGGTGACCGAAGACGACGTCTGCCGCGGCTGGGTCAACAACACCGCCAACGCTGCAGGCGACGACCACTGCGGCGATCCTGTTGAGACCACGGCCAACGGGACCTGGAACGTCAGCACCCGGTACAACTCTTCGATCAACATCACCAAGACTGCCGACACGTCAGGCCCTGTTGGTCTCGATTACGATATCGAGTACTACATCCAGGTCTGCAACACCGGCAACGTCACGGTCTACAACGTGACGGTGAACGACAGCCTCCTCTCGGGAGATCCGTTCCCGATAGGCACCCTCGCACCCGGCCAGTGCAGTAACGTCACACCTAACCCGATCCACCGGGTGACTGAAGACGACGTCTGCCGGGGCTGGGTCAACAACACGGCCAACGCTGCAGGCGACGACCACTGCGGCGATCCAGTGGAGACCACGGCCAACGGGACCTGGAACGTCAGCACTCGGTACAACTCTTCGATCAACATCACCAAGACGGCGAACACCTCAGGTCCGGTGGGAGTCGACCACACCATCGAGTACTACATCCGGGTCTGCAATACGGGCAACGTCACGGTCTACAACGTGACGGTGAACGACAGCCTGCTCTCAGGCGACCCGTTCCCGATAGGAACGCTAACACCAGGCCAGTGCAGAAACGTCACTCCCAAGACCTACGTTGTCACTGAAAACGACGTCTGCCGGGGCTGGGTCAACAACACCGCCGATGCTTCAGGCGACGACCACTGCGGCGATCCTGTTGAGACCACTGCCAACGGGACCTGGAACGTGAGGACGACCTACGACTCGTCTCTGAACATCACCAAGACTGGGAACACAACAGGTCCGGTGGGAGCCGACCACACCATCGAGTACTACATCCGGGTCTGCAACACGGGGAACGTCACGGTCTACAACGTGACTGTCAACGACAGCCTTCTATCGGGCGATCCGTTCCCGATAGGCACCCTCGCACCAGGCCAGTGCAGAAACGTCACTCCCAAGACCTACGTTGTGACCGAAGACGACGTCTGCCGGGGCTGGGTTAACAACACGGCCAATGCTGCGGGCGACGACCACTGCGGCGATCCTGTTGAGACCACGGCAAACGCTACCTGGAACGTGAGGACGACCTACAGCTCGTCTCTGAACATCACCAAGACTGGGAACACAACAGGTCCGGTGGGAGTCGGCCACACCATCGAGTACTACATCCGTGTCTGCAACACTGGCAGCGTCACCGTCGAGAACGTGAAGGTCAACGACAGCCTTCTTTCAGGCGACCCGTTCCAGATAGGCGACCTCGATCCAGGCGAGTGCAGAAACGTCACTCCCAAGACCTACGTTGTGACTGATAACGACGTCTGCCGCGGCTGGGTTAACAACACCGCCGATGCAGCGGGCATCGACCACTGCGGCGATCCTGTCAGGACTCTGGTCAACGGGACCTGGAGTGTCATGACGACCTACAGCTCGTCTCTGATCATCGACAAGACCGCGAACACCTCGGGCCCCGTCACCACGAATGACACGATCAGGTATACGATCAACGTCACAAACACGGGTAACGTGAACCTGACCGGGGTGCACATCGTGGACGATCTCGTGCCCCTCTTCTGGGTAATACCCGATCCTCTGGAACCCGGTGAGATGGAGACCCGCACGTTCGACTACCACGTCACCGACGCCGACCTCACCGCCGGCGAGATCGTCAACAACGCCACGGTCAACGGCACCGATCCGTGCGGCAACGATCTTGAAGCGGAAGATAATGTGACCATCACGACGATCAAATACTGCATCGACGGCCACAAGTTCGACTACTACGGAAGTCCCCTCGATAACTGGACGATATTCATCGACCGGAACAACGATGGGAAACTCACCGCCGGCGAGCCGAATGACACCACCGACGTGAACGGTTTCTGGGAGATCTGCAACCTCAATCCCGGCATCGGATACAAGGTATGTGAAGATCTTGAAGGTCTGAACGGCAACTGGACGCCGATCAATCCTCCGGACGGCTGCCATTACAACGTGACAGCACCCAACCATAACGTGGACTTCGTCAACGACCAGAGGAACCTCACCATAGTGAAGACGGCCGACAAGTATGAGGTAAAAGAGTGCGACGAGGTCACCTACACCATCCGCGTCTATAACGGCGGCGGAGCTTCGGTCGGAAACGTCACCGTCTGGGACATCTTCAACAGGTACGTCGAGATCCTCTCGATGTCACCGGCTCCCGGCCCCGACGGCAAATGGCACTTCGCCTCGATCCCGGCAGGCGAATACGCCGTGATAACGATCAGGATCAAAGTTCCCGAACGTCAGGACTTCGAGTTCGGGATGGAACAAGGAGTCAGCGGCGAAGGTTTCGTCAACGTCGCCAACGACTACAGCACGACCTTCGAAGAGTACCTGATCAAGAACTGCGCCTACGCCACCAGCGACTGGAACGTCGACCCCATCTCGTCTTGCATCTGCGTGACTGTTGGAGCCGATATGGGCACCGAGCTTGAGACCCGCGAGTACGGAAGCGGCCGCTACGACAGCGAAGAGAAGGTCGACGTCTACACCGAGAACAAGTCGATCGAGTGGGAGGAGGACGTCTCAGCCGGCTACAATCCCACGACCCTGACTTTGTACAACAACCGGACCGTCTCCTACGACTCGGCCTGGGTCAAGAAGGCTCGGGCGAAGAACTACGTCACAGGGGCCTCTATGTCCGAGACCTACCACGACGCCGCATGGCTGGACCGTGAGTCGAGGATCTTCCTCGACGAGAACGAGTCGGTTATGGCGGTCGAGAGCGAGTTCGACGGCCGGGGCCACATAGGTTTCTTGAAGCTTCCGACGAACACCTCGCCCCGCCAGACGACACCGCTATTCGAGGCGACCGAGGACTATACAGGCAGCTTCAAGGTTGTGGAGAAGGTCGACGAGTACGGGTCGGCCGTCACCTCTGAGAAGGCCGCCTCAGGCTCGGGCCTCGTCGTCGTCGATAAACGGGTCGGCGACAGCCAGAGGTCCTACGAGTCGGGCGCGGGCAGCTACGACTCCGAGGAGCTGATCGAGACCTACACGAGCTACATCGCCAAAGACATCAGCGTCGTCAACTCGCCGATGAACCAGTCCCTCACTGATGACGTCTCGATCAACAGCTCGATGAAGTGGAAGGAGGGGATGTATTCCAAGGTGCCAGAGACGAGCTTCATCGGCGAGGAGTACACCTCGATAACGGAGCTCGACAAGGAGACGGTGGCCAAGGGCCTGAACGAGATGGACACGTTGGCGAACTTCTCCGGGCAAGCTCGGTACCGAGCGATCCTCAAGGACGAGGTCGACTTCGATGAGTCTTACTCCGGAGACTACTCGGTCGAGCGGCGTGTGATGTTCACCGGGACGGCTAAGTACGACCGGCCGCACCTGAACGTCACCAAGACCCTCGACGGCATCGCCGAGGAGAAGGAAGATTGTGATGCTGGAAACTGCAGCAAGACGAAGTACATAGCGACCTACACCATAACAATCGAGAACGACGGGAACGCCGCCCTGGGACCGATATACGTTAAAGACTTCTTCCCGCCGGGAGCGGTCTTCGATGAGCCGTCGTCGCTCCGACCGACTGAGTTGACTGAGACGAGCGCCAACTGGACTCTGACGCACCTTGCGATAGGCGACGTGGCGACGATCACTCTGAAGCTTGACGTGGCGAAGTACTATCCGTCTGAGCTGGTTAATAGAGTCGAGGTCTGCGGCGGTTACGGCGACGTTTGGGTCTGCGCCTCGAACTTCAGCGCGCTCGAGCTGAACTGGCTCAGCTGCTGTCTCGACGAGCCGGTCTCGGCCACGAAGACGGCGGAGGTCGACGACGCTGACCCTGACGTTGTCTGGTACAGGATCGATATCAAGAACAACGACAACGTCACCCGGGCGGCGACTGTGACCGATCATCTCCCCGAGGGGATGGTTCTGCTCGACAGCATGGTCCCCTTCGCATCTTACAACGGCAGCACCATCACCTGGAACCTGATCGATATAGGACCTTTTGAGACGGTTACGATCCCCTATCGGGTATCGGTCCAGCATCCCGGAAGGTTCGTCAACTCAGTATTGGTCGACGCCAGATCCGTCGACGGTCCCGTTGTTCAGCCGATCCGGGCGAGCTCGACGGTCGAGGTCGGCGAGCCTTCGGAGTGCGAGTCCACAGCCTGCGGGCTGTGGAGCCCGCCCAACTGGGAGTTCGAGTATGTCGGAAGCTATTCGGGCGACCTGACCTGCGCGGATCTGAGCTGAATGATCTGAGCTGAACCGAGGGAGGCCTTTGCCCCGCGGCCTCGAACGAGGGCGGGGCCGTTACATTTTTTCAACTCGACTATTTCTTCCATCCAGAGGAAAGCCATATACCGTTGCAGGTAGAACTTCCGCTCATGATCAGGGGAAAGGCATGGGTCTATGGGGACGATGTGGACACCGACGTCATAATCCCCGGCCCCTACCTCAGGACCAAGGACGTAAAGGAGCTGGCATGCCACGCCATGGAGGGGCTGGACCCGGAGTTTGCAGAGAAGGTGAGGCCGGGGGACGTCATCGTCGCCGGCAAGAACTTCGGCTGCGGCTCATCCCGGGAGCAGGCGCCTCTGGCCCTCCGGGAGGCGGGGGTCTCTTGCGTTGTGGCAAAGTCCTTTGCGCGGATATTCTACCGGAACGCCATCAATGTCGGCCTCCCGGTGGTGGAGGCAGACGTGGTCTGTAGGCAGGGGGACGAGGTGGAGGTGAACCTCTCGGATGGGACGGTGACCGTCGGTGGCAGGACCTTCTCTGGGACGAAGCTTCCAGACTTCCTCCTTGAGATCCTCCAGGACGGAGGGCTTGTCCCCCATCGGAGAAAGGAGAAGGAAGGAGCGCTTTGATCTTCCCTGAGGACTACAAGTACGTGGGGGCGGCCGGCGAGGCGAGGCCCGGAGACCCCATCTACTTCTCCACCAGGTTTCTGATCCACTTCGGGGACGAAACCACCATCTACGCGGTGGAGGCAAAGCCCGGTAGGGGATTTATGAGACCGGTGAAGTCGATGGAGCCGATCGCCAGCGGGGGCACAATCCTGGTCTACCCTGAGACGGTGGACACCAGGAACCGGGCGATGCTCATAGAGCTTGCAAGCTCCCTCTGCGAGGGGAGGGTGAAGACGGTGATCTTTCGGGGCCCTGACGAGCACATCACCTTCGTCCACGATCCCGACCCCTCCGCCATAACCGAGATCGAGATCCTGGACGTCGTCCCGCCGCGACCGTCGTGGCTGGCGAGCGTCATCGAGAAGCTGGTGGAGGCCGGAGTCCTGGGAGACCTGACTTTGAAGTTCAAGGAGAGGGTCCTGGACCTCAGCAGGTTCAACGGCGAAGACGTCTACTTCCCATGCACCGCCTCGGGGCTGGGCAGGTCTCTGGATAGAGATCATGTCGACGTCGACGACCCCCTGATCGTCGGCTGCGAGGTCTCCAGGGAGGTCTTCAGGGATATGTACCCCGGAAAGGTGAACAGATTTCTGAACACCTGCCCTCTCTCCAATAATGAGCTTGCACCGAAGGGGCCCTTCATCACCAGGTGCTGCAAGTCGGAGAGGAGGGGGATCAGAAGGTCCGGGGGCCATCTGGGGGTCGTCGTCCACTGGGGGGACGGTGCCCCGAAGATCGCGGAGGCTATAAGATGTCTGGCAGAAGAGCTGAAAAGAGGGTAGCTCTCGTCAAGGGGGACGGAGTTGGGCCGGAGGTGATCGACGGCGCTCTGACCGTCCTCGCGGCGGCGGGCGCCGACCTGGAGTTCGTCCCCGTGGAGCTGGGGTACGGCCGGTGGAAGAGGACGGGAAAAGCGATGGCCGATGAGGACCTGGAAACGATCAAGGGCTGCCACTGCGTCCTCTTCGGCGCCATAACGACTCCGCCGGACCCAGACTACAGTAGCGTCCTTCTGGCCTTGAGGAAGGGGCTGGACCTCTACGCCAACATCAGGCCCTTCTCCGCCGCGGGGCTTGACTTTGTTATCGTCCGGGAGAACACCGAGGGTATGTACTCGGGGGTGGAGAAGCTGGATGAAGAGGAGGCGACGACGTTGAGGGTGGTAACCACCCGGGGCTCTCTTCGGATCGCCGAGAGGGCCTGCGCCATCGCCTCTAAGAGGGAGCGTCTCACCATCGTCCACAAGTCCAACGTCCTCAAGAGCGACAACCTATTCTTGCGGATCTGCAGGGAGACGGCCTCCAGGTGGGACGTCCCCTTCGAGGATATGCTCGTCGACGCCGCGGGCTACAACCTGGTCGTAAACCCAAAGAGGTTTGACGTCATCGTAACGACGAACCTCTTCGGAGACATCCTCAGCGACGTGGCGGCCGGTGTCGTCGGGGGCCTGGGCCTCTGCGCCAGCGCGAACCTCGGCGACAGGTATGCCCTCTTTGAGCCGATCCACGGCTCAGCCCCCGACATCGCGGGACGGGGGATCGCAAACCCCATCGGAGCAATCAGGTCCGCCGCCATGATGCTGGAGTGGTTCGGCGATTCGGGGAAGGCGAGGATGATCGAGGAGGCGGTGACTTGGGCGCTGGCCAAGGGGGTCAGAACTCCTGATTTGGGCGGGAGCTTCTCCACCAAAGATGTGGCCTGTGCGATAGCAGACCGTCTCGCCTGGTCGGACTGACGGCGTAACCCTTCAGCCGTCTGGGACCTTCCTGCCGTGAAGTTTTGCGGGTCGTGAAGTTTTGCGGGTTCAAGCGTTGCCCTCGTCGCAGAAGGGCAAATCCGATGATAAAGGCGGAGGCCTGGTCAGGTGGGTGCGGGAGATAGTGGCAGGTCTAGGAGTACGAGGCTTCGTCCGCCGACCTACGCCTTGGTGAATTGGAGCTTATCGGATTTGGGATGCTGAGGCGGCATATTGATCGAAATCTTTTTCACCAGGAAGCCCCCTTCGCCACCTGAATGTCAGAAGAGAAGGTTACGACCCGCAAAAACAAAGCCAACGGCCGCAAGAGCGAGCTGGCTGATAAGCTGGGCGACATGAACGTGAACATCACAGTCCCGAAGCTGGATTACAGGGATTACGTCAGGGTGCTGAAGCTGGCGAGAAAGCCCACCCGCGAGGAGTTTTTTATGATCTCCAAGATCGCCATGCTGGGGATAGCCCTGATCGGGATGATGGGTTTCGTCATCTACGTCTTCCTCACCGAGCTGCCCAAGGCGCTCTAGGCGGGCGCTGGCTGTCTAAGCAGGCATCCGGAAAAAAATAGAGATGGGGCGTCGGGACCCCATCCACTTCGTCCCCTCTTTTATCCCACCTCGTTCAGACCCCGCAAGGTGGCTCCGAACTCCGACTCGACGATGCTCGATACGCCCATCGTCTTGGGGTGGAGGTCGATCTCCACCATCACGTGCTGATGGCCGAGTTCTCTGAGGGGCCGGACCTGGCGGGGGCCGTTGGTGATGGAGAAGATCTCCATGCCCCTGAGCGCGTCGATGGGTATCGCGTGGGGTACGCCGGAGATTACGGCGAAGTCGTACCCCTCCTGGCCAGCGAGCCAGCTCGCCACCTCATCTCCCGCGATGGGATACTCGTCGAGGCCGCCGATGATCTTGTCGATCACAACGCCCCTCTCCTCAAGCCCCGAAAGGATGTTCTTTGCGTCCTTTCTCACCTTGGCCAGCCCCTTATTCTCGTCGAGGTTTGCGAGGGTTTTGACCTCGGCTCCGCGGGCCTTGGCCACCTGGGCGACGGCGGCGTTGATGTCGGCGAACATGTACGCCGTCTCCTTCTTGGCGTTGAGGATGTTTATCCCCCTCTTCCCCTCAGCCATCAGCTCCAGGAGCCGCTCAGCGGCCCTGTACTTGAGCTCGCCCCTCTCGGGGGCGAGGTACTCCTGGCTCGCGGCCCCGTGGAGCCTCTCAACCTCCGTCGCCTTCTCCAGGAGGAACTTCTGCCGTTCGAACTCCGCGAGGTCGATGATCCCCTTCTCCAGGGCAGCCTCCAGGGTGATGATCACCCCCCTGGTGTTGTCCCGGTACCCGGCGTGAACCTCCACCTCGATGACGGGGACGTCGACCTCGGCGTCGACGACGGACTGGTGGAGGTCTTCTCCGATGATCATGCTGCTGCATGTCCCCACCACGCCGATCAGCTTCGGATCGAATAGCTCCCTCGCCCTCCGGATGAGCCTTGTGAGCTGCTCCTGCCCGCCGAAGACGAAGCCTGCCTCGTCGAGGGCGGTGGTGAGGGTTCTGACCCCGTCCTCCTCCAGGAGGCGGGCGTGCTTGAAGCAGCAGCCGCTGGGCCCGTGCATTATGACGACGTCGACGCCCAGGTCTCTCAGGGTGTAAAGGGCTGCAACGATGGAGCTGGGCCTCGGGTGCAGTATCTGAACTTCGCTTGCCATCATGAAAATCACCTGAAACATTTAACGCATGAAATTATCCTGTCGCCCCTCGCCGAGGCTGCCTTCGCCATGGAGAGGCCAGAGTCGAGGTCGGGGGCGAGCTCTGCCGAGAGGCCGGTGGCAAAGGGCGCCAGCCTCTCCCCCACCAGGACGAGACGGTCGATTTCCCGACGGCGGCGAGAGAGGAGATCGATCAGGGCCGGGACGTCCATCCCCTCGCAGACCGTCTCCGCCTCCTCGCCGACGACGAGGGTGAGGCTGCCGTCGCCTCCGGCGCGGTCGAGGGCCGCCTCCACCCCAGAGGCCCGAAGGCCGGAGTTGGAGTTGTCGATCACCAGGACTCCATCCGTCCGCGTCTCCTTCATCCTGCCACCGAGCCCATCGAAGCCCTCAAGGGCGGAGGAGATCTCCTCAAGATCGAGGCCCGCCGCCAGGGCGGCTGCCGCAGCCCCGGAGATGGCGGCAGAGTAGCTGTCGAGGTCGAAGCCCTCGCCGAGATGGAGGGTCGCCCTCTCGCCGCTCGCCAGAATCTCCCGGCCCGCAGACCAGACCGAGCCCCTCTGTCCGGGGCCGAAGGTGACGTCGGCGGATATTCTAGCATCCTCGCCAGCCACGAGCTTTGAGCCCCGCTTTGAGAGCGAGACCATCTGGAGCTTGGCGGTGCTGGCCCAGAGGGTCTCACCTGCGATCCTGTAGTCGCCGGAAAAGCTCGTCAGGACCCCGAAGTCGGCAACTCCCGTCCCCCCCAGGGAGACCTCGGATACAAGATCGTCGGCACGGGCCTCTCTGGCGGCATCGAAGGCCAGGATCACGTTGGCGGGGGTGATGCTGAGCCCCGACCGGACGAGCTTGCTTCTTCCATCTTTCCATACCTCGATCCCCCGGGTGGTGTGGGACGCAACGGTCCTCCCGGTGGAGAGGATCCGGGCAAGGATCAGGGCGGTGGTGGTCTTGCCTCTCGTCCCCGTCACCTCGAAGGCCCGAAAGTTCCGTTCGCCGGCCAGAAGGTCGCCGACGGCCCGGTGGTGGGTGACTACCTCTTTTCCAAGCCTGTTTGCCTCTTTTAGGGCGGGGTTCTCGGGCGAGAGGTGGACCGGGGCGACGATGAGGTCGAAGGCTGAGACGTCCTGGGTGTTGTGGTAGACCTCAAGGGCGGCAGCCTCGATCCCCCTCGCCCTCATCCTCTCGGCGATCAGCCCGGCGCCGTGGATGGTGTCGAGGACCGCAACTTTCGGGGCTACTTCAGAGCTTCCGTAGCTCTCCGGTAGGCAAGAGCGGCGATGCACTCGTCCACGCCCAGGGGCTCTGCACACCTGATCTCCACCTCGCTTCCGTTCAGCCTGCACTTGCCCCTCCGAAGTGCCGGGTCCACAGAGAGCTCGTTGGGGATGTCTTCCATGGTGTGGACGCCGTGGGCGAGGAAGATGGGAAGGGCGACGATCGTCTTGACCTTCGTCCCAGAGAAGCTCTCAAGCCCCGCGGCGATGTTCGGCTCGTCCATGTTCAAAAAGGCGATCCTTACGGGTCCGCCGTGGAGGTCGCCGATCATCTTTGCGCATTTTTCCACCATCTCTTTGTTGTACGGTTTGGTGCTGCCGTGTCCCAGAACGAGAATCCCTACATCATCGACCATAAATCTCACCAATGTTACGTTTTTATATATTTGTATTAACCAGATGGGATTAATAACTAATAAATCCTTTCCCGGCGTAAAGTGATCCGGCCCAATGCCCCCGGAACTCAGCCGGTGTCCGGAGGTCGGAGCCTCGGAGTAGGCGCAGAACTAATGGGATAAGTCGAAATGAGCCGCATAGCGTATCTCTTGATCTCAGTTCTCTTAGTTATCCAGACTGCGAGCGGCGCCGATGTCCTCATGTCGACGCGAGAGAGGATCACCTTCGCCGAGAACCTGACCCTGGTGGTGATGGACGTCGAGCCGGGGGCGAGCGCGGGAGCGGGCGTCGTCTGGCTGGAGCTTCGGGACGATCGGGGCCCCCTCAAGTCTTCGATCCTCGTGGCTGGGGAGAGCTTCGCCTACAACGAGAGGGGCGATGGCCCGAACCTGACCGTCACCAGGATCTACGCCGGGGGGGAGAGGGATCTGGTGGAGCTGGAGATCGTCTCAGGCGTTGTGGTGGGGAGGGCTGCCGGGGATCTCTCCACCGAAGCGGCTCAAGATAGCCAGCAGGCCCGAGAAGGGGACTCGTCCCTCATGAACCGGGGACTTGCGGCTCTGCTCGTCGTGCTTTTGGCTGCCTGGGTTTACTTTGGGGCGAGGCAGAGGGGTAGGTAGAAGGCGATATTATCTCAGGGAAGATCGAGGTCAGACGAGGTGACATAGGACTTGGTGATCTCTCTCCACCTCGACCATCTCGGGCTGCTTTTTGATGCAGACCTCTTCGGCGATGGGGCATCGAGGACGGAAGACGCATCCCTGGAGGTTTCCGTCTCCGCCGTTTGCGTCTCCTTCTTCCGGGCTCCGGCCATCCTTCAGCTCAGCAGCCTCCTTCGGCTCGGGGGAGATCAGGAGCTTCGAGTACGGATGCATCGGACGGCTGAAGATATCTTCCGTCTCACCCATCTCCAGGATCTTGCCCCGGTACATCACCGCCATCCTGTCGCTCATGTATTCGACGACTTCAAGATCGTGGGTGATGAACATGGTGGTGAGCTCCAGGTCTTCTTTGAGCTCTTTCATCAGCTTCAGAATTTGAGCCTGGACGGAGACGTCGAGGCCCGAGGTCGGCTCGTCCGCCACGATGAGATCGGGGTTTGAAGCAAGAGCCCTTGCCAGAACCACCCTCTGGTTCTGGCCGCCGCTCATCTGGTAAGGATAGCGGTGAGCGTGTTCGGGGTTCAGCCCGACGGTCTCGATCAGATCCGCGACCCTGCCTTCGATCTCTCCCTTCCCGAGACCCCCTCTGAGCCTCAGGGGCTCTGCGATGCATCTCTCGATCTTCATTCGAGGGTCCAAGGAGGCGTCCGGGTCCTGGAAGATCATCTGCATCCGAGGCCTGATCTTTCTCATCTCTTTCGTCTTCAGTCTCGTTATATCGATCCCGTCGAAGACGATCCTGCCGGAGGTCGGCTCGATCAGTCGGAGGGTCAGCTTTCCTGTGGTCGTCTTTCCGCACCCGCTCTCCCCCACCAGGCCGAAGGTCTCGCCCCGATCGATCCGGAAGGATACCCGGTCTACGGCCTTGACGTACTTTTTCTTCAGCATCCCGCCGGATGAAAACCGCTTCTCAAGGCCGATCACCTCAAGCATAAAGAAAACACCTCACCTGCCGCCCGTTCTCTTTTTCGATCATGGGTGGATGCTTCCTCATGCAGACCTCGGTCGCATAGTCGCACCTCGGATGAAACTTGCATCCGGTGGGAAGGTCGATCAATGAGGGGCCGTTGCCCCTTATCGGCTCAAGCCCCCTCGAAGGTAGAGCGCCGAGAAACCCCTTCGAATAGGGGTGGAGTGGATCGTTCATCAGCTCCTCGGTCCTGGCGACCTCCAGAAGCTCTCCCGCGTACATCACTGCGATCCGCTGGCAGATCTCGGCCGCCGATGCCAGATCGTGGGTTATAAAGATCATCGACTTCTTCTCCGTCACCTCCGTCAACAGCCTCAAAATCTCCCGTTTGACGGTGGTGTCAAGCCCCTTTGTTGGCTCGTCGGCGATGATCAAAGAGGGGTCCGCCGCCAGGGCCATGGCGATCATCGCCCTCTCTTTCATCCCCCCGCTGAACTGGTGAGGATATTCTTTCGCCCTTCTCGGAGCGTCTCTGATCTTGACCATCCTCAGAAGCTCGACGACCCGCCTTCTTGCGGACCGTTTGTCGAGGCCGTCATGGAGCCGGAGGACCTCTTCGATCTGGCTTCCTACGGTGAGGGCGGGGTTGAGGGAGTTGGTCGGATTCTGGAGGATCATGACGATCTCCTTTCCTCTGATCCGCCTCATCTCGTCCTCCTCCAGGGATAGGAGGTCCCGACCGTTGAACATGACCTTCCCATCCACCACCGCATCCTTGGGGAGGAGCCGGAGGATCGCCATAGCCAGCACCGTCTTTCCGCTCCCGCTCTCTCCGATCAGCCCCAGGTTCTCCCCCCCCTCGATCTTGAGGGAGACGCCGTTTGTTGGCCTCACGAGGCCGTCGTCGGTGGGAAAGAGGACCCTCAGATCGGAGATATCAAGCCTGCCCAAATATCCTCCTCAATGGGGTATCTCCTTTCTGAACCTCGGGTCCATTTCGTCTCGCAGGCCGTCGCCGATGAAGTTGAAGGCGAGGACTGTGATCATTATGGCAAGGCCGGGGAAGATCATTATGTAGGGCGCCTTTCTCATGAATAGGCGGCCGTCGTCGAGCATCGATCCCCACTCCGGAGTGGGGGGCTGGACCCCGAACCCAAGAAAGCTCAAACCCGCCGCGGCGAGGATGGCGTAGCCGATCCCGAGAGTCGCGATGACGATCACCGGGGATATGATGTTCGGCAGGACGTGGTGGAGCAGGATGTATTGGTCGCTTGCGCCAAGCCCCTTCGCCGCCTGGACAAATTCCAGCTCCTTCACCGAGAGGATCGAGCCTCTCGCCACCCTCGCGTAGCTCGTCCACTCCACGGCTATGAGAGCCATCATCAGGTTGAAGAGCCCTGGGCCGAGGGTTCCGGCAAGGGCTAAAGCGAGGAACATGCTGGGGATGGCGAGAAACCCGTCGACGAGCCGCATGATAATGTCGTCGGCAATGCCGCCAAAGTAGCCCGAGACGGTGCCGAAGACGATCCCGATAAGTAGCGAGCCGCTTACCACGGCGACGCCGACAAATAGAGATACCCGGGCCCCAAATACGATCCTGCTGAATATGCAGCGGCCCAGATGATCCGTGCCAAAGGGGTACTCCTTCGACGGCGGCTGGAGCCTGACCTTTGAGTTGACCTCCGTCGGATCGTGGGGGGCGACCTGAGGCGCGAAGACGGCAACGAATACCAAGACCGAAATGATACATAATCCGATAATTATATTCCTGTTTTTAATCCACGACCTCATAACGTATCCTCGGATTTAGATAGGTGTAAGATATGTCCACGATCAGGTTCAATGTTACAAAGATGACCGCGATGAAGAGGATCGACCCCTGGATCATGGTGTAGTCCCGCTTGTAAATGGAGTCCACCACCAGATCGCCGATCCCGGGCCAGCCGAATATCCACTCGGTCACGACGGCGCCGTTCAGAAGAAATCCGAGACTGAGCCCCAGCATCGTCACCACCGGGATCAGCGCATTTTTAAGCGCGTGCTTTCCGATTACGACCCGCTCGGGAAGCCCCTTCGCTCTGGCGGTTATTATATAATCCTGGCTCAACGCCTCCAGTAGGCTCGATCTCATCAGCCTGGTGGTTACGGCGGCGGAGCTGGTTCCCAGGGTGATGGCGGGCAGGATCATATGTTCGAGGTCGCCGCCTCCATATCCAGCCACCGGAAGCCAGTTGAGATAGACGGCGAAGAGGAGGATCAGGAGGAACGCCTGCCAGAAGTTGGGGATGGATACGCCGATGAGGGCCCCCAGCCGACAGAGGTCGTCTATTATGGTGTTGTGCTTTATCGCCGCCAGAATGCCGAGGGGGATGGAGATGACGATGGATACGATCATGCTCACGACGGAGAGCTTCAGCGTTGCCCTGAAGCTGTTCATGATGGCGTCTGCCACCGGCTGCTCCGACATGTAGGAGTATCCAAGGTCACCGTGAACGACCTTTTCGAGCCATCGGAGGTACTGGACGTAGATCGGCTGATCGAGCCCCATCCTGACCCTGTAGGCGTCGATCGCCTCCTGACTCGGGCTTCCTTCAGGGCTCATCAGAAGGATTTCTGCGGGGTCGCCGGGGGCGAGATACGCCGTAGAGAAGCTGATTACGGAGACGAATAGGAGGGCGGGGATGATCAGAAGGATCCTCTTGATTATGTAACCCAGCATTCCGGCCTCTCGATAGCTATCGTCTTCGTTCTCGGATTCGCAAACATCGACGCGTTTCTCATAATTCCGGATCAATGAAAAAGCCGACGGGTCTTAAGCCTTTTCACCCATTACGAGAAATGTGGGGTCCTTATGGGCGATTCTGTATGAGATCGGGCCGCGGGCGTTCTGAAACTGCAAAACCTCCTGCAGATATCGGAACGAGACGTTGGAGAGCCCGGCCTCTTCGAAGATGGAGCATATCTTCTTCGGTTTTGAGTCGCCGTAGAGGGGAAGCTCACTTCGTATGGGATCATAATATTCGCCGAAGACCGAATAGAACGACGGCAGTCTTCTCTCGGCGATGAGGGTTATCGCCTTTGACAGACCTTTTCGGAGGCGGACGTTGGGTGATGGGTCGAACCACGCGCCGTCGATGGCTAGGACCCTCCCCTTCGGCCTCAAGACCCTTGCCCACTCCTCCACCGCCCCCTTTGGGTCTGGAAGGGTCCAGAGGAGGTGCCTGTTCACGAGAATATCGAAGCTCTCATCCTCGAAGGGGAGCCTCTCAGCGTCGGCACAACGAAAGTCCGCCGCAATGTCCATCATCCTGGCGTTGCCTATGGCCTTTTCGATCATCCCCGTCGAGATGTCCACTCCAGTCACCGCATGGCCCATCTCCGCCAGGATCAATGCGAGAAAGCCGGGACCTGTCCCCACGTCCAGAGCCTTCAAGCCCCCATTGCCGTCGAGGGCGGGTCGGAGCTCTCTCTTCCAGACCGCCTTCTCCTCATCATCGAATCCGCGGATGCCGTTGGTGTAGGTCTGGCTTCTCCAATCCCAGTACTTTGAAATGGTCTCTTTCGCTTCCATGAATGCCATCACCATCTTTCGATCGCTTTCCTCTCCTCAATATCACGAAATCGACATGATCCGAACCGATGAGTCGAGTCGACGTAAGATAATAGATAATGGGCATAGCCATTATTACTACGTTTATTCTCTATATTATCGTTTTATTGATAAAACTTTTGGCTTAATAAGACTCTATTGTATAAACGAATACGAATATGGATCAAATTGTTAAAACGGTGGGATGAACATAAAACGGCTGCGAAAATAGAATAGAAGCGAAACGGCTCGTTTTCTGCCGTTTTGCTTCGATTTTTGGTATCAGGCTATGTAGACGTCTTCGGTCAGGACAGGCATCTCGCTGGGGAATATCTCGAAGCCTTCGACCCGTTCGTTGATCCCCACCAGCATCTTATCGTAGAAGAGGAAGATCTCCGGGCAGTCTTCCAGGACCTGTTCCTGGATCTCGGTGTAGATCTCCTCCCGGTCGTCCTGGTTGAGGGTTGTTCTTCCCTCCTCGATGAGGTCGTCGATTCCCGAGTACCGGGTATAGCCAGCCTCAGTGCCCGTTGAGAGGAACTGCTGAGTTACGAAGTAGTCGGGATCTCCGTTGGTTGCAACTCCGTAGGCGTAGAGGCAGAGGTCGTAGTTCCCCTCGCTCATGGCAGATCTTAAGGCGGCAGCTTCGAGGGTCTCCACCGTCGTCGTTATTCCGATCCTCTCCAGCTGGGCTGCGATCATCTCCGCCGAGGGCTTGTTTGCAGGCCTGCTGGTGTAGGTGATTATGGAGAGCTCGAAGGGCTCACCATCGTAGAGCCACGCCTCTCCGTCCCAGGTGAGGCCCGCATCCTCCAACAGCTCCTTTGCCCTGTCCTGATCGTAGGGGTACCCTTCCAGGTCGTCGTTTGCAGACCACGGGTAGTTTGAAGGCCAGAAGCCCTTGGCAGGGGTGCCGGCCACACCCTCCAGGGCGGTGTCCACCAGCTCCTGGCGGTCGATGGCGTAACTTATCGCCTGTCTTACTTCCACCCTGTCAAGGGGCGGCTTGGCCGTGTTCACGAACATGAAGTAAGTTCGCATGGAGTCCTTTGATACGACCTTTGTGGCTGAACTGTCCTCGATCGCATCGTACCACTGGGCGGGTATGGCCCAGGCGATGTCAACCTCGTCCCCTTCGAGCATCAGAGCCCTGGTCTCGGGTTGGGATATGTAGTAAACGATCGCGCCGTCGGATTCGACGGTCCCGTTCCAGTAGTCTTCATTCCCGTCCAGAGTGAGGCTTACATCCGGCTCGTAGCTCACGAACTTGAATGGGCCCGTTCCAACAGGCTCAGCGTCCAGATCGTCTGCGGCTGGACTCGCCATGCAGGCGAACCTGATGTCGGCGAGGACCGAGAGAGTCGGTGCATACGGTTCTTTGGTTTTGATATCGATGGTGTAGTCGTCCACCGCAGTTATGGAGTCTATGAAGCTGTATTGATCGTACCAGCGGTTTTCGGGATCGTTCCTCACCCGGTCGATGGAATAGATCACGGCATCGGCGTTGAAGGGGGTGCCGTCGTGGAATTCGACTCCCTCTCTGAGGTGTATGATCCACTCGGTATCGCTGGCCTGATCGTACCCTGTGGCCAGCTCCGGAAAGAGGTTCATCTCCTCATCGTAGCTGAAGAGGGTCTCGTAGACCCCCGCCTGCCTCATGTACCAGCCTGAATAGTCGAAGGCCGGGTCGAGCCTGTCGCCCGGAGAGAAGGGCATCACCAACCGAACGTCCTCGGCCAAGGCTGGCGCCATCGGCACCAAGAGCAGCGCCGCGATCCAGAGGATCTTTATTGTATACGGTTTCGACATAGAATACCTCCTAAATATGACTATCAACGTTTTTATTAATAAATATTTTGATCTAATTTAATATAGTATTATCAAATAAAACAACCATCGGAAATCGTCATCAATGCGAAACGGCTATCTATCCCGATGCGAATGAATAACGTTGAGGGACGATGTGATTGTGACAGACCTGGTAGTGGCCATTCTTGTGACGGAAGGGCTGGCCCTTTCGGCTTTTGTGTACTACTTGGATCACAAGAGGCGGATATGCCTGCTGGAGAAGGGGATCTCCGAGGAGAAGTCTCTGGACGCCAGGCTCGAGAGGAGGTTATTGAGCGGCCTATTCCTCCTATTGACCGGCATCGGCCTGATGGTCTCCCCCAATGTCGCATTCCGCGCGGGGCTTGATGTAAGCCCCACCTTTGGCCTTCAGGTGATGGGAATTCTGGCCTTCTGCGGAGGCCTCTCCATGATCGTTGGATACTGCATACTGAAGAGAGGAGTCGCCTCCTCGATCGATTAGGCCCTAACTCGCGTTGTCTAAAGTTGGGGGGTGGGCTTGAGCAGCACAATCCCATCGCCCGCCATATGTAACAAAAACATGAAAAATTAAGCCCTACAAAAGCACGTATTACGCCGATAAGTTCATACGGCATGGGGTGAAACCGGATATGCGACTTCCGGCCCCGACCCAAAACCCCTGGTGTCTTCTTCACCTAAACCCTCCCGTCACCGTCTAGCCAGGAAGTGTGGGGCCCGGGCCGGAACGTCGCCTCATTGCGGGAGTTTCGGGAGACCGTCTCCCCTGCCCCGATAGCTCTCTGGCGAGCTAATCGTACATTGCCCGACTCCTTCTCGCCAGAGGGCCGGGAACGCGGGGTCGGGCCCCCAAAAGGGAGGAAGGTTTCTGACTATAAATAGAATAGACACATATGGGAGATGAGCGCACACCATATGTGTTGCCGATCAATTGCATTGTCATCTTGTCGCAACTTTAAGATGGTAAATGGTCCAAGGCCTCGTGCCATGTTATTCCCGTCTCGAAGCAGGAGGTGAGTGCATCGCTAAGATCACCATAGAGGGGCTCAAATTCAGCTATGGCAAAACCAAGATCCTGGACGGCTTCGACGTGGCGGTCGGCGGCTCGGAGGTGCTGAGCCTGGTGGGCCCCAACGGCTGCGGGAAGACCACCCTCATCAAATGCGTCTGTGGGATTCTCAGGCCCGAGGGGACGATACTTCTGGGCGAAGAAGAAGTCGGGTCCATGAGCAGGCGCGATGTGGCCAGGTTTATAGGTTACGTCCCCCAGTCGACGACGAGCGTCCTCTCCACCACCGTCTTCGATACGATTCTGATGGGCAGAAAGCCCCACATGGGCTGGCGGGTCGGAGATGATGACATCGACCGGGTCGTGGAGGTGATGAAGCTCCTCTCCATCGAGGAGTTCGCCCTCAGGGACTTCTCGGAGCTCTCGGGCGGCCAGAAGCAGCGGGTTCTCATCGCTAGAGCCCTGGCCCAGGAGCCGGAGGTCCTCCTCCTCGACGAGCCCACATCCAACCTGGACATAAAGCACCAGCTGGAGGTGATGGAGACGATCCGCTCCCTCGTCAAGAGGACGGGGATATCCGCTCTGATGGCCATCCACGACCTCAACCTGGCGGCGAGGTTCTCCGACACCCTGGTGATGCTGAAGGACGGGAAGGTTCATGCAAAGGGCGATCCCTTTTCCCTGTTGACGAAGGAGAATATCAGGTCCATCTTCGGCGTCGAGGCGGTGGTGATGAGGGATCTGGATCGGCCGTACGTGGTCCCTCTACGATCTCTGGATGGCGAAACAATTTGATTTTGGAAGAGATGTAAGACGATGAGATCAAGAGAATTGTGTGTGCGGTTTTGAACGCCTTTCGATGTATCCAGACCCGCTCCGATCTCCAGGACCTACCAGGAGGTCGATCTCCAGGGCGTCCCTCTCGGGATGCCTGGGGGAGAGCTTCCATATGCGGTTCCAGTCGATTATCGGCGCCGTGATCGGCCAGCATGAGCAATCCTTATGCACTTCAATGTTCATTCAATATGCATAGGATGATGAGCTATGAATGTTAATCTTGGGGCTCCGTACGAGGTTGCCATAAAAAGCATCATCGAGAAAGGATACGCGGGAAATCGGACGGAGGTCATACGTCAGGCCATAATGGCTTATAAGCGGATTATTGAGGAAGAAGAGCTGATGCTGGTACATAGAGGAGTCATGACGGAGATGGGCGAGCTGGAAGCCGGAAAGTCAAAGACCCATTCATTTGAAGAGATAAAAAAGATCCTTGAGCCTGAGTCCTGACGATCTATGGAACTCGTCTTCTCAGATTCTGCAAAAAAGGAGCTTGAGAACCTGCCGCAGGAGCTGAATGTAGATGCGACCACCGAGATCAGATCCTCAGATCCGGTCGAATAGCTCCTCATCCCGCCTCTCAGAGACCTCCCAGGCGAAATCCTCCAGATTGACGTATTTTCCGGCCTTTATCTCCGCCATCACCTGATCTTTCACCTTCAGGGTCAGGGACTTTCTGTCGGCGGAGAAGGTCGCCTCGGCCCTGCCCAGGTCCTCGGTTACGATGTTGCCTTTGCCCATAGTGCAGCCGGTGGAGATCTGAATCCCGTCCACAAGACAGGAGATCGGCGGAGTCGTCCCGGTCTTTACCAGGGCCTCGACGTCTTTGTGCCCCGAAGAGCCGAGGTCTTTGAGGGCCAAAAGCCCCATCCTTATCCCCAACACCAAAAAAGGCCCAAGATGGCCGTGGAACACCGTACCGCGCTCGATCAGGTCCCTGAGGGAGACGTTCTCTGGATCGATGGTTTTCATCTGCAACTTCATCACCATTTCCAAAATTGTCTTACGAAATGCACATTTCAAGGGCGATCTATTTAACCATTCTCGTTATAACTTCTCAGCCGTCCTGGCGCCGCCGATAGGTACCAGGATTGAAGACGAGGAGATCTGGCTGGCCACGGGCGTCTTACTTCACCCAATCATCATCAAGGAGGCAGCATTGAGCATAATTGAGCTTGACGAGATCTATACCGCTTATGAGGGCGGCGACAAACCCGTAATAAGGGGTCTCTCCCTCTCTGTAGACCCTGGCGAATACGTGGTGATAGGAGGGCCAAACAGCGCGGGAAAGACGACGCTTCTGGAGTCCATAAACGGTCTTGTCAGGATCACGAACGGCAGAGCGACCATATGCGGGCTGGATCTCCATCGATCGGCGAACGAGGTCAGAAGGAGGGTCGGCTACGTCGTTCAAAACTTTTATTTCGACCCCTTCACCCCCTTCACCGTCGAGCAGGTGGTGATGATGGGGCGGTTCGGTCGGCTGGGGCTTTTGAGACGCCCTTCAGAACCTGATTTCGAGTCGGTTCACAGAGCTATGAGGCTGGTGGGGATCGAGGATCTGGCAGAAAAGACGATAGGGACATTGAGCGGAGGCCAGCAGCAGAAGACGATGATCGCTCACAACATCGCCAAGGAGCCGGAGGTGATGATGCTCGACGAGCCCTTCAGCAACCTCGACTTCAACGCCAGGGAATACCTCCAGGGAATATTCAAACAGATAACCAGAAATGGGATCCCGATCCTGATGGTATCTCACGCCTTTGACGGCCTTCCGGACATGCGGATACACCTGGTGGTCATGAACAAGGGCCTGATCACCTACGACGACGAATGCTCCGCGGAAGACGTCGAACCCATCATCCGAAGAGAGTGCGGGGTGGACTGAAATGCTCGGGTTTCTGATCGAGAATAACGTGGTCTGCCATGCGGTCGAGGCGATGGTCTTCGCCTCCATAGCATGCAGCATCCTCGGCGTCATAATCTCCCGGATGAACCTCTCCTCCATCGGCTTCACCATGTCCCACGCCGCCTTTGCCGGCGCTGCCATCGGAATGTATCTTGGAATCAACGCCCAGATGGCTGCGATATTCTTCAGCGTGGGGGTGGCCGCCCTCATCGGACCTGTGAGCGATAAGGCCAAGATGGCAGCAGATGCCACCCTTGGAATACTCTTCGCAATGTCGATGGCAGTGGCCATATTCTTGGTATCCTACATGCAAAATATGGGGATGGGGATCTCAGCAGGCAACCTTCTATTCGGCAACGTCGTCTCCCTTTATCGAGAGGACATTTACGCTCTCGCCCTGGTGTCAGCTCTGACCGTATCATTTGTTCTGGTGTTTTTCAAAGAGATATCTGCCATAATGTTCAACATGAAGATAGCGGAGGCCTCTGGGGTCCGGGTCAGGCTCATTTATTATATTCTTCTGTTCATCGTCGCCATATCCGTATCTCTCACCCTCAATATCGTGGGCGGATTATTGATATTCGTTCTGCTGGTAACTCCCGCCTCCATCGCCAGCCAGTTCTGCTTCAATGTGAAGAGCATGTTCATCGTGGCCCCTCTGGTTGCCCTCTTGGTGAGCGCCTTCGGCGTCTGGGCTGGCTTTGAGTTCACCCTTCCCATCGCACCTCTCGTAGCACTGTTGCTCACCGTCGTCTTCGCAGTATCTGTAATTCTGTCGTTCAAGAGGCGGGTCAACTATAAAAAAATCTAGTTATTTATAACTACAGTTATTATGAATATATATTTAACCGTTATGAAGAATACAAAAAACTTATATATATCGTAATACTTATTATGGTTCCATGGATACAAAGAGGTTTTGCAGCCTGATCTTGGTGATGCTTGCGATCTTCTCGATCGCTCCATCCATTGCTGATCAGGCTTCCGATAAGATACAGATCGTCTGCACCACCAGCGTTCTCATGGATCCGGCGACGTTCATAGGTGGCGATAATGTTGAAGCGATATCCATCGCCGACCCGACCCTCTGCCCCCACCTGCAATCCGACATAATCCCCAATCGGGTACAGCTCAACATGGACTTCATCAAGGACGCCGACATATTCATGGCATACAACGACAGCAACGACAAAAACACAAACATGCCATCAGTTGAAAATTTCATGGAAGCGAACAACTTTGGAACCGTAGAGTGGAAGACGGTGTCCGACCCGTCGAGGGGATGGAATACGCCGACCACCGCCAAATTGCTCGCCGCCGAGGTGAAGGGGTGGCTGGTCGAGGAGGACCCCGCCAACGAGAGCTACTACGAGGAGCGGTATGATGAATATATCGAGACCTTCGATGCCGTGGAGCCGACCGACGCCGAGAGGGAGCAGCTGAACCAGACCAAGGTGATCGTCATGCTCTGGCAGAAGGAGCCGGTTCAGGACTGGCTCGGGATGAACGTCGTCAACTTCTTCGCTCCAGAGTTCGCCATGAACGGCACCAAGACGGCCGACAAGGTCGTAGACGATATCATTGCGAACCCAGAAAAGTATGAGGATGTGGCCTACGTCATCGAGAATATGCAGTCTGGCGAGCTGGGCAAGGGGATCGAGGAAGCCCTCCAGGACAGGGGCATAAACGCGACGCGCGTAATATTCACCAACTTCCCCATGTCGATACCCGGCGTGAATACCATAGCAGAGGTTCTCGATTACAACAAGCAGCTGGTCCTCGGATAAGCCCAGGCGAAGCACGAGATCCCTCAATCTCTTAAGACCGCCCCCTAACCCTGGGCGGATCATCTTTTATTTGTTGGAATTCCCTGCACCTCCTTGATATCACGCCCCTCTCTGGGGGCGGGCGACATCTTCGCCCTTTTTCGCCGATATGATGGCCTTCAACTATCAGAGGGTCGTCGATTACGCCAGAAAGAGCCCCGGAAACCTCCGCTGGGTCGAGGAGAACGACCTCCTCGGCCTCGTCATGGGGCTGAACCTATCGGCCCTCGAAGAGGGGGCGAGGAGAGGCGAGGTCGAACACGACCTCGACTACAAAGGCAGAACCTGGAGGCTCCGGCACGATCCTCTCTGCTACTTCCCCGAGTACGCCCCAAAAAACCAGTTTGAGTACATCAAGAAGCCGACCCTGATAATCCACGGAGCCTGCGACCTGAACGTCCCCACCGAGGACGCCTCCATGATCGAGCTGGAATTGAAGAAACACGGCAACAGCGACGTGGAGCTTGCGATAATCCCGGAGGCGGACCACAGCTTCCAGGAGATCGCCGAGTCCGAAGATCTGAGGCTGAGGGAGAGGATGTATCTAGAGAGCTTCCGGCGGCCTTACCGGGAGGAGTACTTCGAGTCCCTGGCCTCCTTTCTCAATAGGAGGCTTTGAAAACTTCGTCTCGACGGAGAACGGATATAATTAGCATTATATTCAATTCAATGGCTACTAAATACTATTTCACCGAAAGATTTATGGGTAAAATCCACTCTTTCTGATTGATCATAACAATAAGTAGGAAATATATCCAGAAATTTTGGACGAAATTCGGGGCACCCCATCCGTCCGCCTTTCTGGGAGGTTGTGACATGAGGAAGATCGTTTATGCGACCGCTTTGATGGTCCTGTGTCTTGTGCTGGCGTTCGTTCCGGCAGTGGCCCAGGACGACAACGCCACCGAGACGATACAGGTGACCGACGACAGGGGCAGGACGATAGAGATACCCTATCCCTGTGAGAGGATCGTATTTCTGGTCGAGAACGCCATGAACACCATGTACGCCGTGGGCGGCGCCGAGAATATCGTGGGGATCGGCGATATATGGATGGAGGAGGAGAAAGCCCCCTTCTTCCGGGCGATAGACCCCAACTTCGACGAGAAGGTCAGAATCTCCCGGGAGGGCGACATGGTTAACATGGAGGCCCTCGCCCTGGCGGACCCTGATCTGGTCGTCCTCTGGTCGGCGGACTGGGATGACGAGGTGACCGTCGCCATCGAGGAGAACCTGGGCGTTCCCACCTTCGGCGTCTTCGTCGACGACCTGAACGACACTCTCACCCAGGCGGAGGTCTTCGGCCGGATAATCGGCAAGGAGGAGAGGGGACAGGAAGTTAGCGACATCATGAGCAGCAGCATCGCCAAGGTCACCGACGTCACGGCGACGATCCCCGACGAGGAGAGGCCCAAGGTCTACTGGATGTGGAGCGACATCCTGGGAACGGCCGGGACCGAGAGCACCGCAAACGACCTGATATACATGGCGGGCGGGATCAACCTCATGCAGCTCTGGGACGACGAGGCCGCCTCTATGGAGCACCCAACCCTGAACCTGGAGACCCTGGTGGAGCTGAACCCCGACGTCATCTACATGTGGTACAACCCCAGCCTCGACCCCTCGGACGTTCTAAACAGCTCCGAGTTTGAGGGTTGGGTGGACATCGATGCCGTCAAGAACGGTCGGGTCTACGAGATCTCAGACCCCTTCGTCTTCGACTTCCATTCCCCGCGGCTCCCCCTGGCTTTGATGCTTCTAGCCAAGAACCTTCAGCCTGAGAAGTTCGCGGACCTGAACCTTGATGAGGAGGTCGACAACCTCTTCGTCGACCTCTACTCCGTCCATTATCCCGGATACGCGCCGGCCTGAGGTCGAATGACGATGGAAAGAGCCTGTGGACCCTCTGCCGTCTGGCGGAGGGTCCACCTCTTCTCCAGAAAGAAGCCTCTCCTCCAGGCAGTCTTTCTCCTTGCGCCCCTCCCGGCCTTCGCCATCTCTCTTCTGATCGGGACCTACACATTACCCCCCGAGGACGCCGTCAGAGTCATCGCCTCTCATGTATTCAACCTGAACTTCGACCACCCAAGCGTCTATGATACGATAATCTTCAACATAAGGCTGCCCCGGATTCTTCTTGCCATGATGGTGGGGATGGCCCTATCGGTCTCAGGGGCCGCTTTCCAGGGGATATTCAGAAACCCCCTGGTCAGCCCCTTCATCCTTGGGGTCTCCTCGGGGGCCGCCTTCGGAGCCGCCCTCTCTCTGGGGGTATTTCCCGAGATCCCCGTCCAGGTCGGGGCCTTCATCTTCAGCCTGGTGGCGGTGGGCCTCGCCTATTCCATGTCGCGGATCAAGGGAAAAACCCCAGTCGTCTCCCTGGTGTTATCCGGGGTGATCGTATCGGCGGTCTTCGGATCGCTGCTCGCCATAATCCAGTTCGCCGTCGACGAGAAGTCTCTTCAGAGCATCGTCTACTGGAACATGGGAAGCCTCTCCACCGCCTGCTGGTCGAAGTTCGAACATTCGTTTCCTATGGTGGCCTTAGGCTGTCTGTTGATTTTGATGTTGCGCTGGAAGCTGAACGTTCTGGCCCTCGGCGAGGAGGAGGCGCGGTCTGTGGGGATGAACTCGGAGCTTTACAAATCGATCTTCATCATCGCCTCCACCCTGGCGGCGTCGGCGGCGGTGGCGGTGGCCGGCATAATCGGGCTTATAGGGCTGATCGTCCCCCACATGGTCCGGATGATATTCGGCCCCGATCACAGGACTTTGATACCCCTGTCCATGACCTTCGGGGCCGCATTCCTGGTTCTCGTAGACGACTTCGCCAGAGCGGCTCTGGGGTTCGAGGTCCCCGTGGGCGTCATCACCACCCTACTGGGAGCGCCCTTCTTCGTCTACCTCCTCCGAGCGACGAGGGGAGGTGGTTGGGATTGATCCGGGCGGCGGACGACGGCATAAGGGTCAGCGACGTCAACCTCCTCTACGATCGAGTCCTGGTGCTGGACGAGGTGACCCTGAATCTGAAGCGGGGGAGTGTCACAACCCTCCTGGGGCCGAACGGCTGCGGAAAGACGACCCTTCTCAAGGTGATAAACGGCCTACTCAAGCCGGACGGCGGCGTCGTCTCCGTCGAAGGGAAGAACGTCGCCATGATGAACCCGAAGGAGCTGGCGAAGACCATCGGCATCGTCTCGCAGACCCACAACACCTCATTTCCCTTTTCGGTGATGGACGTCGTCCTCACCGGGAGGATGCCTTACATAAACGCCTTCTCGATGCCCGGGGACGACGACCTGGAGATTGCAGGCACGTCCCTCGCGAGGGTTGGGATGAGCCACCTGAGTGAGAGGCCCTACACCCAGATCAGCGGGGGAGAACGGCAGCTGGCGATGATCGCCCGGGCCCTCGCCCAGGAGCCCCGGTTTTTGATTCTGGACGAGCCCACCTCTTACCTCGACTTCAAAAACCAGGTGATGGTCCTGAAGATGGTGACCGACCTCGCCAGGAAGGGCGACTTCACCGTGGTGATGACCCTTCACGACCCAAACCACGCCCTCCTCTTCTCCGACGAGGTGATCCTCATGAGGAAGCTCGACTCGGGGCCGGAGGGGAATGGCGGGGGCGGGAAACAAGCCGGGTCAGGGAACGTGGTGGCCTTCGGAAGCCCAGCTGAGGTGATGACCCCCGAGAATATAGCCGAGGCATACGGCATAAAGGTGGAGATCATCGAGCACAACGGTCGGAGGATCCTCCTCCCCCTTTAGTTGCTGAGGCAGAAGAGCCTCAGAATTGCGATATTACGTTGAGATTTTATAAGGATGTGAAAAAGAATGAAGGTT
>JAXGJB010000022.1:0-40390 GCA_040770465.1 Methanothrix sp.
GTACGCCCGGACGGATGACGGGATATCGCCCCTCGCCTTCCCGTCTCGTCCCGGGGCGGTGGTGAAGGCGAACGGCTACGCCCACCTGGAGTCGGGGATCACGACGGAGGACGCTTCGGAGATCACAGCCGTCCAGTACAAATCCCTCCGAAAAGAGGAGAGCCTGAAAAAAGAGCTGGAGGGGTTGCCAACAGTTCGAACTTACGGCTCCGAAGATGCATCGACGACCCTTCTCTGCTGGGGCTCAAACAAGCCGGTCTCTTCCGAGGTCGGGGAGAAGCTCGGCCTGCGGGTCGTCCAGCCGGTGGTCCTCAACCCCTTCCCGGTCGCTTCGTTCGAAGAGGCCCTCAGGGGGGTCGAGAGGATCATTTCCGTCGAGACGAACTCCACGGGGCAGCTCGCCCGGCTGATCAAATCTTACGGATTTGAGGCGGACGACCTGATCCTGAAGTACGATGCGAGGCCCTTCTCCGTCGAAGACCTCGAAAAGAAATTAGCGGAGGTGACGAGATGAACCCGAAGGATCTTGGGACGAAGGCAGCCAACACCTGGTGTCCGGGCTGCGGAAACTTCGCCATACTGAACGCCATAAAGCCGGTCCTCGCCGACCTGGACGAGGAGGGGGTCGTGGATATCGAGAACGTCGTTCTGGTAGGTGGGATCGGCTGCCACGCGAAGATCGTCGACTACGTGAACGCCAACAGCTTCTATTCCATCCACGGCCGGACGATACCCGTGGCCACGGGGATAAAGCTTGCAAACCCCGACCTCACCGTCATCTGCTTTGCCGGTGACGGCGACGCCTACGCCGAGGGGCTCGACCACCTGATCTTCGCCGCCAAGAGGAACGTCGACATAACGGCGATAATCCACGACAACCGGGTTTACGGCCTCACCACCGGACAGTACACCCCCACATCGCCTTCGGGGTTTGTGGGCAGGTCGACGCCGTCGGGGCTTGAGGTCCCGCCGATAAACCCGCTCGAGATCGTCTTTGCCAGCGGCGGGTCTTTCATCGCCCGGGGCTACTCCAGCAAGTTGGAGCTTCTCAAGGAGATATTCAGGGAGGCGATCCTCCACCGGGGCTTCTCCTTCGTCGACGTCCTCCAGGTCTGTGCCACCTTCTTCAACCTGTACGATCGGTACAACGAGAGCTGTCGCCCCATCGAGGACCACGATCCTTCCGACGTCGCGAGGGCTCAGGAGAGAATATTGGAGTGGGACTACAACTCCGACGGTCCGATACCCCTGGGCGTATTCTACAGGAAGGAGGCAACGACCTTCGGGGACAACTTTGCGAAATTCAACCCAAAGATGACGGACCTCGACGGCGCGATAAAGAGGACCCTTTCGGGGTACATCTGAGGCTGGAGGATCTCGGGATGGAGGCTTCCCTCTCCAGCCGATCCAAAGGATTAAATACTCCGGGAGATAGAATACAGTGTTGTATTATTAGACATGTTTTAGGGGGCTTTGAGCCTTGAGATGAGGCTCATCCCCATCGATTTGAGTCCCTTTGATTCCGGTACATGAGGCGAGATTGATGGCGAAGAAGTACACTTGCACGGTCTGCGGATACGTCTACGATCCAGCGAAGGGCGACCCCGATTCTGGGGTTGCTCCAGGTACCGCTTTTGAAGATCTTCCCGATGACTGGACCTGTCCCGTCTGCGGGGCGACAAAAGACGCCTTCGAGGAGAGCTGAACCGGGAGCTGATGATAGATGGCTGGGATTGGCGAGAAGATGACGAAGGCTCTGAACGAGCAGGTAAAGTGGGAGCTCTACTCCTCCTACCTCTACCTCTCCATGTCCGCCTACTTCTCGGCAATGAATTTGCCGGGGTTTGCGAACTGGATGAGGGTTCAGGCCCAAGAAGAGCTGATGCACGGGATGAAGATCTACGACTTCGTGATCTCGCGGGGCGGGAGGGCGGAGCTGTTGGCCATCGATAAGCCGAAGTTCGAGTGGGCGTCTCCTCTTGACGTCGTCGAGGAGGTCTACAGCCACGAGAAGAAGGTGACTGGGCTGATAAACGGGCTCGTCGACCTTGCGGCGAGCGAGAAGGATCACGCCACCTCCAATATGCTCCAGTGGTTTGTAAAAGAGCAGGTGGAGGAGGAGGCGAACGCCAGCGAGATCGTCGAGAGGGTGAAGATGGTCAGCGGCGAGAAGGGGATCGGCGTCCTCTACATGCTCGACCGGGATCTGGGGCAGCGGCCGCCGAAGCTTCAGCCGGTCGTCTCGGCCAAATGATCCCGGCATCGATCTCGGCTTCGATCCCGGCTTCGGGGCGGCGTCAGTGGCGGTGGTGGCGGCGGCGTTGGCGATCTCGGGTTTGGGGCGATCTGTTCCCCTCTACCCCCACCTCCCGTCCAGCGTCCCGCCGTCCCCGAAGCGTTACTTGTCATCGAATAGAACGATGAAAATAAGCCGATCGGACGGATTCGATCGGTGAGAGATGAGGCAATTTGCTTTGCGTCTTGCTCCCCGAGGGAGCGATGGAACAGCCTGATAGAACGCCTGGAGTCATCGACATAGAGACTAGCGAATCTGAGAATTTGGTGGTGATTTAGTTGAGCGGATCAAAAGATATGAAGCTGGGCATCCTCGGACTAGGAAAGATGGGCGGAAACCTCGCGCTGCTGGCGAAGGAGAAGGGAATCGCCGTGGTGGGGAAGTCGAGGTCCGCCAAGCCTCATCTTGAGAGAAAGGGCGTGAAGGTGGTGGACGGGTACGAACCCCTCGTCGACTTCCTGGACCAGCCCCGGGTGATATACATCTCCGTCCCGGCGGGGGCGACGGTGGACAGGATCGTCGAAGAGCTCGTCCCCCACCTGGACGCAGGCGACGTGGTGATCGACGGCGGAAACTCCTTCTACCTCGACTCGGTGAGGAGGGAGGAGGACCTACAAGATCACGGGATATTCTTCCTCGACTGCGGGACGAGCGGCGGGCTCGATGGTGCCCGGAAGGGGCCCTGCTTCATGGTCGGCGGGAATAAGAACGGGTTCGAGGTCGCCGAGCCGATCCTGACAACCATGGCCGCCGACGGGGCCTGCATCTACACCGGCGAGCCCGGATCCGGCCACTTCACAAAGCTCGTCCAGGACGGCGTGGAGGCGGCGATGATCCAGGCGATCGGCGAGGGCGTCGCCCTCCTCCGCGAGAGCGACTTCGACCTAAGCCTCGAGAAGATCTTCAAGAGCTGGGCGAGCGGGGCCACCGTCCGTGGCTGGCTCGTCGAGCTGATGGCAAAGAGCCTCGCAGAGCAGAGGTTCAGCGACGTCCCGACTCACGTCGAGGATACCGGGGAGGTTAACTGGCTCGTCCACGACGCCATCGAGAAGGAGATCCCGATCCCCGTCATCGCCCAGGCGGCGATGGAGATCTTCAGGTCCCGGGACAAGAACTGCGACGCCTGCCGGTCTGTGGCGCTGATGAGAAACAGCCGCGGCGGCTACCCTCTCGGGAAGGACGATCAGCTCGCCAGGGAGAGGAGGACGAGCAGGACGGAGAAGATCTAGACCGAAACGCGGTTTTCTGAGGCGGGCGGGAAAGCACGCCTGCCTCAGCTTTTTTTCGAGGGATTTTTAGGCCATCTCTTTTCTCCGTTTTACCTGATCATCACGTTGCCTAGGGTGACCAGGAATAGCGCGAGGAGGAGCCAGCCCAGGACGTCCTCCAGCATGACCGCGTATTTCCAGCCCTCTTTGGGCCGCCAGTCGTGCGGAGGCTGTGATACGAAGACCATCATGCTGAAGTAAAGGGCGTCTTTGAAAGAGAGGTCTGTGACGAAGGAGGCGTTCCATATCCTGCCAGGTAGCTGGCGGAGCGTGCTTGGCCTCGTCTTCAGCAAGGTACCCAATTTCCTCCTTAAAATCTTTGAAGTAGCCACCATCCTTCCCAACATATTTAATATTTTATTGAATGGCATGCAACATACAGATGAAACGCTCCATTCCCTTCCGCCGTTCTCATGTGCGTTTATATGGTGTGGCGCCGTGATTTTATAGATTCCATTACCCGCCCAGAAAGCTATTCCGAAAAGAGGGATTAGCACAAAGCTCCATGCGAGTGTGTAACCTGGCCGAACTCCGTATCCACACGTCAACAAGGCCAAGACGTCGATGTACTTGGACCAGTAAAACCAATTCTTCCTCCCTTGCCGCCATTTCCTATAATCATAATAACATCTATCAGCATCTTCGAATTGCTCAAGTTCTTTAAAGTTTTTGACCAGCTTCGAGTATGTGACTCCATCGCATACCGGACTTTCGATAGACCTCCAATCGATGTACAGGCGCGTGAAATCGAGGCCGCTCAGGTATAGGACGCCGCTGAACACCGCTCTACCGAAGTCGGCATCGCTGCCGCTGAAGACCGCACTACTGAAGCTGGCAGAGCTGCTGAAGACCGCCCACCTAAAGTTGGCAGAGCCGCTGAACCGCGCATACCCGAAGTCGGCATCGCCGTGGAACTCGACCTCCCTGAATTCAGCATAGCCGCTGAAGTTCGCCCAACAGAAGTTAGCAGATCCGTTGAACACCGCACTACTGAAGCCGGCAGAGCCGCTGAAGACCGCCCACCCAAAGTTGGCATAGTCGCTGAAGTTTGCCCACCCAAAATTGGCAAAGCCGCTAAACTTCGCCCACCCAAAGTTGGCATAGTCGCTGAAGTTTGCCTTCCAGAAGCTGGCAGAGCCGCTGAAATTAGCTCCCGGAAACCAGGCTTCTTCGGTGAAATTGGTGCCCTCGAAATTGACCGGCTCTTGAAAGATGGAGTTACCGAGGTTCACGTCTCCTCGAATTTCAGAGTCTCTAATGCTTATCGAAGATTCGACTAGCTTAACCTCTTCGGTCAAACCCAAATACACAATTTCATCCCAAGTCCTCTCAACCTGCTTCGTTTGCAGATCCAGCCCGCTCAGATCCAGATCCCCTTCGACAATCACGCCGTCGTACTCCACCGGCTCGCCCCGCTCGATCTTGGCCAGGATCTCGCTCGCCTGGACGATCGGCCGGGGGTCATCGGCGGGCGCGCCCAAGGCGGGGCTCGCGAGGAGCGGGGCCAGCAGAAACAGGGCCAGGATCGGGGAGGGTCTCATCTGGCAATAGGATTATTCGAAGATATACAAAAAGTTTGGGTGGGTTTGGTTTGAGCCTGCGGCGATGGGAAAGATATTTTGGCCTCTTGATCAGATTATGGTGAGAAAGCGAGCCCGAATTAGAACGAACATCAGTATGCAGAGGTGGTGATGAGCGATTCCGATATCCGACCCCTACGAGCACCAGGTCGACCGCTACGACCGCTGGTTTGAGCGAAACCAGGCCGCCTACCTCTCGGAGCTCGCCGCCGTGGAGTCCTCCTTGCCCCTGTTCCATCGGGGCCTGGAGGTGGGGATGGGGACGGGGCGGTTCGCCGCCCCCCTCGGCATCGCCGTCGGCCTCGACCCGTCGGTGCCGATGATGGGGGCCGCCCGGAGGCGGGGCGTCACCTGCGTCCGGGGCGTCGCCGAGCGGCTGCCCTTCCGGGACGGGGCCTTCGATCTGGTTCTTATGGTCACCGTCGCCTTCCTCCTCAGCGACAAAATGGCCGCCTTTCGGGAGGCTGCAAGGGTCCTCGCGCCGGGCGGGGTGGTCGTCGTCGGGTTCATCGATAGGGAGAGCCCCGTCGGCAGGCGGTACCAGCGGGAGAAAGGGGAGAGGGGAGAGGAAGGCGGTGGGGGTGGTGGTGGCGGTGGAGACGAAGGCGGATTTTACGGCGAGGCCCGCTTTCTCGCCCCCGAGGAGATGGCCGCCCTCCTCGAAGCCGCCGGATTTGCCGACCTCGCCTTCGTCCAGACGCTGTCTTGCGAGCCGGAGACGATGACGGAGGTCGAGGCCCCGCGGGCTGGGTGGGGCCGCGGCTCCTTCGTCGTCGTCCGTGGGATGAAGAAACGGTGATGGAAGTCGTCCTCCTCCTTCATCCTGGGATCACGAGGGCCGATGGCAAGGGTTATAGACCATCGTCTTTTTGGGAAGGGTGAACTTTCATGGACAGCATATCCATCCTTCTCATCGCCGTCGGCCTCTCCATGGACGCCTTCGCCGTCTCTGTGACCGGCGGGGCGACATTGACAGGCAAACGGCTGAAGGGCGCCCTTTTGGCCGCCCTCTTCTTCGGCGGCTTTCAGGCCTTGATGCCCGTCATCGGCTGGCTGGGCGGGCTTGAGTTCAGCGACTTTGTGACCGGCTTCGACCACTGGATCGCCTTCATCCTCCTCGCCCTCATAGGCGGCAAGATGATCTTCGAGTCGATGACGGATGGGCCATCCAAGTTGGCGGGAAACCTCCTGGACCTCCGCCTGCTGACACTCCTGGCCATAGCCACCAGCATCGACGCCCTGGCCGTCGGCGTCACCTTCGCCTTCCTCGACGTCCCGATCTTCGTACCCGTCGCCGTCATCGGGATCGTCACCTTCGCCCTATCGTTTCTCGGGGTCTTCGTCGGGAACCGCTTCGTCGGCATATTCGAGAACAGAATCGAGATCGTCGGCGGCCTCATCCTCATCGGGATCGGGCTCAAGATCCTCCTGGAAGACCTTTTCTTTTAGGTGCCAATTGTCGCTAGCTCAAGAGCAGCTCAGATCTCCCTTACGAGGGCCAACAGATCCTCCGGGCCGGCTAAGGGGTAAGGGGGGGGCCCGTGCGGGAGAGACGCCGCCGGACGGAGTGAGGGCGGGGTCGGCTCGACGCTAGCGCCACCCCCCTCCACACACCGCAGGATGAAGGCCGACCCCGTCTCGGGCATATGACTTGGGATCGCGCCAGTTTACTCTCCAAAAAATTAGGCTGGGGCCTGGAAGGCCTCAGCCAGATGCTCATCGAAGTAGCCGAAGAGGCGGTGGATGTAGTAGGGGTCGTAGCTGAGGTCGTGGTTCCTGTTGGTCATCACCAGAAGGTCGAAGGGCCTGTCGGCCGCGATGAGGGCGTCCACAAGCTGCATCGTCATGCAGGGGTTGACGTTGTCGTCCACGTCTCCGGTCACCAGGAGGAGGTTGCCCGTCAGGTTCTCAGCCTTGAGGGCGGTGATCTGCTCATCGTAGTCGGGCTTCAGCCCCTCGTACTTCTCGCCCCAGAAGGAGGCATAAAACCTGCTGTCGTAATCTCCGGACGAGGCGACCCCCACCTTATAAAAATCAGGATAGGTGAGAAGAGCCTGGGCGGTCATGAAGCCTCCCGCGGAATGGCCGAAGATCCCCACCCGATCCAGATCCATGTAGGGCCTCTCCTCTGCCAGCTGCTGTAGGGCGTGGACGTGGTCGGCCAGTCCTCCCGCATCCCCAAGACGCCCATACCCGGCATCGTGAAACTCCTTGGACCGATAGGGCGTCCCCGGCCCGTCCAGGGTGACGACGACAAACCCCAGCTCGGCGACGGCCTGACCCCTCCAGAAGATCTTGTTGACCCAGGTCTCCTCCCCTGGAAACGATTTGGCGGTGACGATCGTCCAGGGTCCGGGATAGACGGTCTCGATCACGGGGTACTTCATCGTGGGGTCGAAGCTGGTGGGCTTGATTATCAGGCCGTACAGATCAGCATCGCCGTCGGCCGACTTCACGCTGAAGACCTCGGGAGGCTTCCAGCCCAAATCGATGAGGTTATTTATGTCCCCCTCCTCCAACTTCAGGGTGACTGATCCATTCAGGTCCCTGAGAACCGTCACCGGCGGATGGTCCACCCGAGAGTAGGTGTCCAGAAATGCCGTCCCACCCGGAGAGATCTCCAGGTCGTGATCTGCATCCTCGGGGGTGAGAAGCTCGATGTCGGTTCCGTCCAGCCTCGCCCTGTAGAGGTGGCGGCGGTAGGGGTCGCGCCCCGGCTCTCTCCCCCCGGCGGTGAAGTAGACCTGCGACCTATTTTCATCCACGTACAGGAGCGTCCGAACCGCCCAATCTCCGGAGGTTATGGCGTTCTTCTCCTCTCCATCCTCGCCGCAGAGATAGAGGTGGCCATACCCGCTCTTCTCAGAGAACCAGACAATATCACCGCTGTCCAGGGGCCAGAAGTTGGGAGGGCTGGCGTAATCGAGGTTCGCCTCCACGTAGGTGGGCCCCTCTTCCTCCAGGATCTCCTCGGTCTTGCCGGTCTCAGGGTCGGTCTTCAGGAGGCGGAGTGCCTTCTCGCCCCTCTCGGCGTAGAGGGAGTAGAGGATCTCGCCGTCGTCGCTCCAGATCTGCAGAACGTCACCCTCGGTGTCCATCAGCGATACCTCGGGCTGGGGCCGGTAGTCTACGGGGATAGTCCTCCTCTCCTGAAGGTCGACCACCAGGGGCTCGTAGATCGGCACCGTCTCGTCGTCGGGCATGGCGAACTTATACTCCCACACCCTGGGCCGTGAGCCGTTACCGGGGGCGTACTGGAGGAGGTTGAGGGCGGTCACGTTCCTCTGGTCCATCCTGAAGGTGGCGATGCGACGGCAGTCGGGGGACCAGACGGCGTAGGGCTTTGCGGTCTCGTTCAGCCTCGCCAGACTGACAGGATGGGATACCGTATCCGATCTCTTCGCATAAGCATAGTCTGCGGAGCCGTCGGCCGTCAGAGGATATCTATCGCCGGTGGCGATCTTCCTGACCCAGAGGTTGCCGTCCTCGACATAGAGGGCGAGCTTCCCATCGGGGGAGAGGATCTCGCCGGGGCCCGCATCCATGCCGGGAGGGGCTTCTCCGATCGCTGACCGCCCCCTGTCCCACTCCCAGGTCCTGTTGAAGGCCGAGAACCTGACGGTGGGGTCATCTATTTGAATCTCAGAGAACGGCAGGTCCGACGGGTCGACCTCAGAGCCCGACGCATCGGCCAGGGCTTCAGCGAGGGCGGCGTGATCGAAAGCGGGCATCTTCGTCCCGTTTTTCGCGTCCACCAGGACGAACTCATTTCCATCCCGACCCGTCCTGAGGTACCAGAAGGAGTCGGTTCCATCGATCCAGTTCGGGCTGACGCTGATGTTGTAGAGGGCTGGTATGATTTCAGCGGGCAGGAACTCTTCGGCTCTTGCTATATCGTCGTCGTCGGTCGAGGAGAAGGCGACGGGAGCGATCAAGAGCAGGGCCATCAGAATGGGAAAAATAAGCGGGCGCATAATATCATCTCAAAAAATAATTAGATACAATCATTCTATTTAAATGATCGCACAACAGGCGGCAATCACACGACATGCGGCAATCGACCACAGACAACATGGCGATCGATCTACAATGCGCTGTTATGGATGAGGTCCTCCGCGGGAGGGTCCAACTTCCAGCCGATGAACGTCGACCTTCACCTGAACAGCTTCGAGAAGCTCCTGCAACGATCGCCGATCTTCTTTGAGAGCGGCTCCTCGGCGGGAGTTTCGTCCCTTTGATGATCGAGTCTGCCATGGCACTTCTTGAACTTCAGCCCGCTTCCGCAGGGGCAGGGATCGTTTCGACCCGGCTTCAAAAACGCCCTTACCACCTTTCCCTCGTGAGATCCCGTATAGCTCATGATGTTGGCAGGAGCCCGGCCGGCCAGAAGCTCGCTCGCCATGAACCGCATCGAGCCGTCGATGTGTTTGAAGAACGCCCTGTAGCCGGGACAGAGATAGTTGAGACCCGGCTCTCCATCGGGCGTTTTGACGAAGCGGTTCTTGGGACATTCGCCGTTGCAGACGAATCGAACCTCGCACCGGCGGCAGTATTCGGGCAGAGTATCAAGCTTGTCGCGGCCGAACTTCCGCTGCTTTGCCGAGCCGGCGATCTGAGCGAGGGGCATCTCGTTGATGTTGCCGAGGAGGTACTTCGGCTCGACGAAGTGGTCGCAGGAGTAGACGTCGCCGTTGTGCTCTACGACCATCGCCGTCCCGCAGGTCTCAGAGAAGGCGCATATCCCCGAAGGTCTTCCGAACCAGGCGGCGAGGGCGACATCGAAGATCTGGACGAAGGTCTTCCCCACGTCTCTTCTGACCCACTCGTCGAAGACGGCGATGAGAAAGCGGCCGTACCTCTCGGGGTCCACCGAGCGGTCGGTGACGCGGTCGCCCTCCTGAAACCCCGTGGAGTTCTCCCTCTCAACGATGGGTATGAACTGGATGAAGTCGGTCTTCACCTCGTCTCGGAGGAATCGGTAGACCTCCAGGGGGTGGTCCTGGTTGGCGGCGTGGACCGTGGTCAGGATGTTGAAGTCGACCTTGTGCTTGCGGAGGAGGCGGGCGGCGTTCATCACCCGGTCGAAGGTGGGCCCTCCGGCCTTGTCCACCCGGTAGGCGTCGTGAAGCTCCCTCGGCCCGTCCAGGGAGAGGCCGATGAGAAAGCCGTTCTCGCAAAAGAACTCGCACCATTCGTCGTCGAGGAGGGTGCCGTTGGTCTGCATGGTGTTCTGGAATTCTATTCCCGGGCGCCGATACTTCTCTTCGAGCGAGATGGACCTCCGGAAAAAGTCCAGCCCCATCAGGGTAGGCTCTCCCCCCTGCCAGGCGACGGTGACCGAGGGGTTCTTCTGGGACTCCGTATACTGGCGGATATAGCTCTCAAGAAGCGAGTCGGACATCCGGAAGCTGCTCTTAGGATATAGGTCCTTCTTGGAGAGGAAGAAGCAGTATCTGCAGCCCAGATTGCAGATCGCCCCCGTGGGCTTTGCCATGAGATGAAAGCCGGGAAGTGGGCCCTTCTTGCTCATCGATTGGCGTTCTCTTTTCAGGGTTAATTAAACTTCGCACATCCCGAAGATCCCCATTATGACCTTGAAATGAAAAACGTCGAGCGGCGGCAAAACCGGAGAGGCGCAGTTTCAATGGGGGCACGACTTTTCAGCCATGGATAGGAGGAGATTCTGTGGAAACGCTTACTGGTGAATCAAGGATGGAATTTCAATGGGGCCACGACTTTTCAGCCATGGATAGCCAACGAAACGCTCGAATGTGATGGCTACCTGGATGGTTTCAATGGGGCCACGACCCGAAGGTCATGGTAAGACGCCGACTGCCACCGTCAAGGTATACAGCAGAGACCTGGTTTCAATGGGGCCACGACCCGAAGGTCATGGTAAGATTTTACCCGGACGGACACACAGAATCGTCCGATAACGTTTCAATGGGGCCACGACCCGAAGGTCATGGTAAGTGGTCAAGTGGTTAGGTCCTTCGATCTGGGAAGCCGAGGTTTCAATGGGGCCACGACCCGAAGGTCATGGTAAGAGGGAGGGAGATAGCCTCAATGACTAATAACAACGAGAGTTTCAATGGGGCCACGACCCGAAGGTCATGGTAAGTCTGGATATCCGTAGGCATGGCTCTGATGTGTGCCATCCTGTTTCAATGGGGCCACGACCCGAAGGTCATGGTAAGCGAGGTGGATTGATGAAATATCACGTCTCCGAGGGGAAGTTTCAATGGGGCCACGACCCGAAGGTCATGGTAAGACCGCATTAAGGAAAACATTCCTATCTGCGGAATTGATCGTTTCAATGGGGCCACGACCCGAAGGTCATGGTAAGTATCCGTCGCGCTGCGAGCCTAAAGCCCCTTGCCGTATGTTTCAATGGGGCCACGACCCGAAGGTCATGGTAAGGAAACAAGTCGTCCGAGACGTAGCCGAAGCCCGGCGAGTTTCAATGGGGCCACGACCCGAAGGTCATGGTAAGTGAAATTCTTGTGTTTGGATACGATAGCGCAGACGACGTTTCAATGGGGCCACGACCCGAAGGTCATGGTAAGTGATGAGATCAAAGTGGAACCGACTGCGACTGCAAAGTTTCAATGGGGCCACGACCCGAAGGTCATGGTAAGACCAGAAAGCGCTTATCTTGGGCGACCTTCTGGTTATGTTTCAATGGGGCCACGACCCGAAGGTCATGGTAAGTGATGGCGGAGGACCAAGCAAGGATGAGAAAAAGATCGTTTCAATGGGGCCACGACCCGAAGGTCATGGTAAGAGGAGGCGAACGAGACCATCCAGGAACTAACAGAGAAACGTTTCAATGGGGCCACGACCCGAAGGTCATGGTAAGCCGAGATTGCAATGCCTAACAATACCACAAATTTGCGGTTTCAATGGGGCCACGACCCGAAGGTCATGGTAAGAGTAAAATGAAGCAGAAACAACCAGGAATGAAGGTGTTTCAATGGGGCCACGACCCGAAGGTCATGGTAAGAAAGATATGGGTGTCCTTATTTCTGCTTATAAATTGGGTTTCAATGGGGCCACGACCCGAAGGTCATGGTAAGAGTACCATGAATCCGAACCAAAGCGTGAAACTCGAAGGTTTCAATGGGGCCACGACCCGAAGGTCATGGTAAGAGAGAGTGATGACATAATGAAGCTACAAGATTGGGTAAAGTTTCAATGGGGCCACGACCCGAAGGTCATGGTAAGAGCTAGAGTTTTACGACCTTAATGCATAGCGAAAAAAATCTATTTTGCGCGAACCTCCGTCACTTCTGCGATTCGATACAGAAGATAGCCCGATTTTTTGCCGTTTTCGATATGCAGAGACACTGCACGGACGATTTTTTCAAATGTGCCAGCTGATATCGATGGGTTTTTTGAGGGGAGGTTCGCGCAAAAATCTCGGTTATTTTGACGGCTTCATAGAATTTTCGATATCGGGCAGCCATCAAACCGATGCATATCGATTATCTCTTTGCTATGCCCTGGGATGGGTATAGCGTTATCCATCCGTCTGGATCGAATGGCCTTTGATCAGCTATCAAAGGGGCTTATTCACCCAGATGCCCTTTTTTGTATGTGGTGGATTTGACTGCTATTAAACCTTTTGCCACCTGCCCCACCACGCCAGCATAACAATTAACGTTTATTGATAATAGTATGATTATACTATTATGTACTTCCTCCTGGGCGAACCTAGCGGTGCGACCCCCAAAAACTCGATCCTATCCTCCATCCATCCTTCTGCCGGTCCCATGTCGATGATCATGATCCGATCCTTTTCTGGTTCCATGATATCCAATAGAGCTGCCTTCAGCTCCACCCGCCCCCTGCCGGTGAGCCGACATCCGAATACGGAATAATGGATGGGATCTCCAAAGCCCATCATCCTCTCATGAACCTTCTTCAGCCGCTTGACGTCCATGATGTCGTAGCTCACGATGTAGAAATGTAGCCCAGTCAGGGCCATCACCTCCGAGAGAAGGGCGGATACTCCGCTATCTCCCCGGAGAGGACCCGAGAGAGAAGCCTCGCCTGAACCTCCATCACCCTCCGATAGGAGAGCTTGTAGCCGAACAAGGGATGCCTCACCTCGGTCCCAACGCGGTGCTCATAGGCGGCAAGCACCTTCCTCTTCGCCGACGGCTCCATCGTGACCCCAAGTTCAGTCACCAGAAAATCGTCTTTCTTCAGCTCTCTGTTGTTGAAGAGGGCTATGACCACCGGCTCGGCGACTTGTGGCCGGAACTCCTCAATCAAAAAAAAGAATGGAGGGGAGAAAGGAGACGCTTTCGTCTCCGTCAGCTCGCTCCCGACGAGATCGGATACGCCCTCGAAGGAGTATTCGGATACTCCACCATGCTGGCCACAAGCCCTCGATAGATCCTGGTGAACGCGCTGATGACGAAATCGTGCTCACCTGCGATGTTGTGCTCCTCACGGGGGTCCATCTCGATGTTGTAGACAGCGGGGATCTGGCCGTAATAGCTCTCAGGCCCCTGGAACGAGTCGTACCCCTTGGTGACGACCTTGAACTGATGCCACCTGACGGCCGCGGGAATCGTGTTGGCCGCGCTATCGGTTCCGATGTACCAGACCACCCACTCCCGGTTCGAGTCATCCTGTCTTCCGAGGATGAACTCCGACTGGTCTATGCCGTCGATCGGCCTGTCCGCGGGGATCTCGCCGCCGCCAAGGACGACCAGGGTGGTGAAGAGGTCGAGGGTGCACATGATCCCGTTCGACGACCTATCGGCCTCGATCATTCCAGGCCACCAGAATATGCAGGGAACCCTGACGCCGCCTTCATAGATTGTGCCTATCCCGCCCCGGAAAGGCGAGTACCCCGAGTCTGGCCACTGGTCGAGGGTCGGCCCGTTGTCGCTCGTCAGAACGACGATGGTGTTGTTCTCGATCCCAGCCTCACGGAGGGTGTCAAGAACCTCTCCGACGTAAGAGTCCATCTCCATCAACCCGTCGCCGTAGGCGCCTTTGCTGGACTTGCCAGCCCATTTCGGGTTCTGAACGCTGGGGAAATGAGTCCGGACGAAGGGGAGGTAGACGAAGAAGGGCTCGGTGGAGTTCGACTGATTCTTGATGTAAGCGATCGCCCTCTCAGTACACTGCTCATCAATGAACGCCAGCGACGATACGTTCAACGCCGCAACCTGAGTGAGGTTCTCGCCTTTCTTCGCCTCCACCAACCCCAGGGGCTCTCCCGACTCCCAGCTGGAGTCGAAGCCGATCCGCTCGCTCTGGGTGTAGGAGTTGAGGTGATACAAAACCCCGAAGTATTCGTCAAAGCCCATGTTCTGAGGCTCACTCTCGTAGATGTCCCCAAGATGCCACTTGCCGAACATCGCCGTATTATAGCCGGCATCTGACAGCACCCTCGCCAGGGTCCTCTCGTCGGGAGATATGCCGGCGTTTGATCCGGTCTCCGACGCCAGAGCCATCCCCGTCCGGATGGGGAGCCTCCCGGTCAGCATCGCCGCCCGTGTGGGGGTGCACTGGGTCTCCGAGTAGAAGGATGTCAGCCTCAGACCCTCTTTTGCCATCTCGTCCATCCTGGGTGTCGGAGCGCCCAGCACCGCCCCGCCGCCGTAGCAGCCTGGGTCCATGTACCCCATGTTGTCGGCGAGCATGATCACGATGTTCGGCCTTGGGGCCGGCGCCACGTCCTCATGCATCGCCTGCTGAAGGCTGGAGTTGTTGGCGAGAACATTTTTCCTGTTCGTTACGACGTCCGCACCCATGTCCTCTGGAGCGTCCGCCTGATCGTCACCTGTCCCATTATCGCCTGAGCCGCCGGCTTTCAGATCCAGTGGTATGACGGACAGGCCAGTGTTCCCTGAATCAAGGCCGCCTGCAGCGATAAAAATTACAAAAAAAGCTGCTATAGCCAATTTGAATAGAAGCCCAATTTTGATACAGACTCCTCCAATGCGGGTAATTTGCCTTTTTCTTATATAACTATTCTTCCATGATTTCATCTTCAACTTAAATAGAACTCAACGAGAAGAATTAATCTAAAAGTCGATTTAGGTCGTAAAAGCGTGTAAATGATGGAACTTCGCTGAGCATGCCATTTTGTTTATAAAGTTAGATATCATATGGTCTTATGTGCGTAAGTCCTAAATCCTAGAACATACACTAGAAGCGCATTGGAGGGAAGATGATCGGATTGACTTGGCTTTGCATCTCTGACAGACTTAAGAAGGGGGAAAGGGAGCTCGACCGCCAGGTCGTCCGAGCTGCACCGATAAGGGATATCGAAGGACGATCAGGCGCTGGCCCGGATATCTCCATGATGAATTTCTTCACCATCAGTTGGAATATCAACTGCAGCGAAAAGGCTGAAGAGTACGACCACATAAATTGGGATTTGTTGTGTCCACTCTCAAAGGCACCCGATGCGGGCCCAGAGGGGCTCTTCATGCCTCCCGGCAGCCATGACCTGGATCGAGCTGTTTTTGAAATTCTCCCGTCCGATATCGCGAAGACCGAATCCGGGGACGATGAGTTTAGAAATATCTGAGGGCAATAGCAGATGGACCGAGAAAAGCAGATTAAAGCGCTGGGCCTGAACCTGGGCATCGCAGGAGCCAACATAGTTGTCTTGCCGGAGGTTATCGAGGTTATCGCCGCTGGCGGTGCGCTGGCAACCGTGGCAACCGCCTTTGGCAGCGCATTCGTCTTCCTGAGCGGCGCCGGGCTGATCTACGGCAATTATAAGCTCTTCGCTGAGTCTGAGAGAGAGGCCCAAGCTGATAAAATAATGACGGCGGAAGATTATATTGAAGAGCTGAATGAACGCAGAGATCTCAAAACATTCGAAAAAACCATTGACCTGATGCTCGATCAGATTGAGCGGCTGCAGAAGAAGAATAAAATTATCCGGGACATCCTCCTGCAGATCTTCAGTGCCTCCGAGATGAGCTACAAGAAATTCGACGGCGTCATCTCCGAGGTGGAGAAGATATTCTTTATGAATATCCGCAGCATCCTCAATAAATTGGATGCTTTTGATGAAGAGGACTACCTATTCATCAGAAAGAAGCGCGAGTCTGAGGATTTTTCCGAGAAATTCATGGATGAAAAGATCGAAGTTTATAATAAATATATTACTTTTGTGAAAGCGGCCACCGAAGATAATGAGGCGATCCTGCTGAAGCTTGATAAGCTGCTCTTGGAACTCTCGGGGCTGAACAGCGTGGAGAGCGGCCAGCTGGAGAAGATGCCCGGTATGATCGAGATCGATGATCTGATCAAACAGACGACAAACTATAAGAATTGAGGAGAGGAGAATCAGCATGCCAAGCGATGCCGACAAAAAAGTAATTTGGAAGATATTGGGAGCAGCAGTTGGAGTATTCATTTTAGTATATCTGGGAATTAGTCTATTCGGTCACGGTCCAGATGAACGAGATGCGATTGAAAGGCTGGATTCCATCGTCGAAGATATCGACGTGAATACGGTCACGCATGAGCCGATGCCGGTCGACATTATTCCCGAAAACCTGACCGACACCTTGCCCGATGTAGACGACAGTTACCCCCCTCAGGTTACAGAGACCACATCAAGCTACATCGAGATATTCTCTTCGACGGAGAAAGCCGGGAGCGGCACCGACGGCTGGCTGACAGAGGTGGCCCAGGACTTCAACGACGCGAGAATAAAGATCGACGGCAAGCAGGTATCGGTAAGGCTCAGATCAATCCCCTCCGGGGAGGCCGCCGATTACATCACCTCCGGGAAGTATCGGCCGGATGCCTATACGCCGTCCAATGAGCTCTGGGGCGAGGTGATCATCTCCCAGGGGGTCAAAACCGAGCTGGTGGAGAAGAGGCTTGTCGGCAATGTCGCTGGGATACTGCTCACCAGGGCCAAAAAAGACGAGCTTGTAAACAAATACGGGGCAATCAACACCACGACGATCGCGGATGCCGTAGCAAACGACGAGCTGGATATGGGCTACACCAATCCCTTTGCCAGCTCCACCGGGCTCAACTTCCTGATCTCGGCTTTATACGCCTTTGACAGCAGCAACTTATTGAGCGACAAGGCAGCGGCAGGGTTTGAGAGCTTCCAGCCCAACATTCCCGTGGTCGCCTATACTACCCTGCAGATGAGGGAAGCTGCCAAATCAGGTCTTCTTGACGGTTTCGTCCTGGAGTACCAGACCTATGTGAATACGCCGGATATCAGGCATTACGAGTTCACCCCCTTCGGATTCAGACACGACAACCCGATGTATGCGATCGGTGATCTGTCGCCGGAGAAAAGAAAGATCCTGAACGAGTTCGTCGAGTTCACCCAGCAGGAGAAGTATCAGAACCTGGCCACCGAATATGGCTTCAACGGCCTCGAAGGATACAAATCCGAAATAGGACCGGTCAGCGGCGACGAGATCATCCAGGCCCAGAGACTCTGGAAAAATGTGAAAAATGCCAAGCCCATCTGCGCGATCTTTGTGGTCGATGTCTCCGGCAGCATGGACGGCGAACCTCTGAATAACCTGAAGCGCTCGCTCCTCGAGGGCCAGAAGTACATCGGCGGAAACAACCTCGTCGGCCTGGTCTCCTACTCCGACGACGTCAACATCGATCTGCCGGTTGCAGAGTTCAACCTAGATCAGAGGACCCTCTTTGCCGGAGCGGTTCATGATATGCAGGCCGGCGGCGGCACGGCAACCTTCGACGGGATTGCCGTCGCCATGAAGATGCTCGTAGAACAGAAGGCCGCAGGTCCCGATAGAGATCCCAACCTGAAACCGAGGATCTTCGTCCTCAGCGACGGCGAGACCAATGAAGGCCACAAGCTGAACGAGATCAGAGATATAGTGGAGGAGCTTGGAATACCCATATACACAATCGGCTACAATGCGGACATCGAGGCCCTGAAAGAGATCTCCAAAATAACAGAGGCTGCCTGTATCAACGCCGATACCGATGACGTTGTTTATAAGCTGAGCAACCTGTACAACGCCGAGCTGTAGAGGAGGGAGCTTTTATGGCTTTTACGATGGAGGTGCCCGATGAGGCGGCGATCAAAAAAGAGGTACAGGAACAGGTCGAGCCAGAGCCTGCGGAATTAGGGCAGCTTCAGGATCTGGCGGAGAGCAACGTTTCTGAGATTCTGACCCTGGATGTCGATGAGTTCGCCAAAAAGAGGTCCATCCTCCAGTCGATCGAGTCCTTTGGGGCCGACTCTATGAAGAGCTCGGCCGTCAAAAACTCTCTATTGCAGGTGACCGTCGGAAACCTCTCCAGAGACGGCGATGAAGGCGGCGTTGTCGCAAAGGGCTTGATGGATCTGAACCGGGAGCTGAAAGATCTGGACCCAAGCCTGATCGACTTCACCAAGACTGGCATCCTCGGCAAGGTCTTCGATCCGGTCAGGGCCTATTTTGCCCGATACCAGAAGGCAGATTCGGCGATTGCGGATATCATCGTCTCTTTAGACAGAGGGAAGACGATCCTGAAAAACGACAACACCACTCTCGAGATCGAACAGCAGGCACTGCGCAATCTTACCAAGAAGCTGATGAAAGAGATCCAGCTCGGAATCCAGATGGACAGATCGATCGAGATGCAGATAGAAGCGGCAAAAGCCAGGAACGAAGACCCGGAGAAGGTCAGGTTTGTCGCTGAAGAGATCCTCTTTCCGCTCCGGCAGCGGGTCATGGATATGGAGCAGATGGTCGTCGTCAATCAGCAGGGAGCGATGGCGATGGAGGTTGTGATCAGGAATAACCGGGAGCTGATGCGAGGGGTAGATAGAGCCCAAACCGTGACCATCTCGGCTCTGCGAACCTCAGTGACGGTTGCCGGCGCTCTCTACCACCAGAAGATCGCCATGAAGAAGATTGAGATGCTCAATGAGACCACAAATGATATCATCATCAGCACCTCGAAGATGCTGAAGGATCAGGGCGCAGAGATCCAGAGACGATCGATGGAAACAAATATCTCCGTCGAGACGATGAAGACCGCCTTTGCCGATGTCATGGAGGCGCTGGACTCCATCAGCACATATAAAGAGGAAGCTCTGCCCAAGATGCGGGATACCGTCAACCAGTTCAGGGAACTGGCAGCCAAAGGCGAAGAACAGATAGAGCAGCTTGAGAAGGGCCATAAACTGGCACTGTAAGGAGGTCGCCAAAGGAAGTAGCCGATTTTGGCGTTTATAATAATATAAAAAGACGATCAGGACCCTGGGAAGATCCAGGATCCTTAGATCGCCTCAAGATGCCAGCACATAATGGCAAATTCGACTGAACCGTCCACTGTTTCGCTTCTAACCTTCGACCTCCAATACGACCTTCTCCAGGGTCCCGTTGAACTCGAACGGGCTCTCGTAGCTCTCGGCGACCGGGGTCTGGGGGTCCTTCCCCACCTCAAGCCCCTCCTCGAAGGAGTATCTGGACGGCTGTGTCACCACCTCGGCGCTGCCCTCCTCCTGGCCGTCGATGTAAAGTGTTGAGACGCCCCCGTGGCTTGCAGTCAGATCGAAGTCCATCGTCAGGACGGAGGGACCGGCCGGGACCTCAGAGGTCGACGTCACTGTATAATGTCTTATGCCCACGAAGTTGTATTCGTAGACGAGATGACCGTCCATGACGAAAAGCGATAGACCGCCGAAACGCCCGCCTATGGAGAAGAGGACCCCCTCGGCGCCAGCTTCAGGAACGTCCACATAGGCCGTGATCGTATAGGAGTGGTTCAGCGTGTCGGGCAGCTCCGGCTCGACGATCTTCTCAGTGCCCGGATAGTAGGCGAAGACGCCGGTGATGGGGGTCGGCTGGAACCTGACCTTCTGGCGATCGTCCAGGGGGAGGACGTTGTACTTGCCGGCCTCGCTGAACCAGAGGTCTATCATCTCCCGGAGCATCAGAGGATATTCGGAGGCCAGGTCGTGGACCTCGGAGAAGTCTTCGTCGGTGTTGTAAAGCTCCCAGGTGTCGTTGATGAAGTCGCCGCCGGATTCTGGCGGATGGTAAGCCGTGGCCTTCCAGCCGTTGTACCAGAGGGCTCTGTTGCCGACCATCTCATAGTACTGGATGTACTTGCCCGTATCTGCCTCGGGGTCGGTGAGGCTCGCAGCAAAGCTGACCCCTTCGATCGGCTTCTGGGAATATCCGTTGTAGACCTCGGGCGCCGAGAGCCCCAGGATCTCCAGGACCGTGGGAACTATGTCGACGGCATGGGTGTATTGCTCCCTTAATCCTCCCCCATCCTCTATCAGCGCCGGGTAGTAGACGATCATGGGGTCGTGGATCCCGCCCTCGTGGGTGTTCTGCTTGTACCTTTTGAAGGGCGTGTTCCCGGCCATGGCCCATCCTTCGGCGTAGTGGTTCCAGGTCGTTGTTCCGCCGAGCTCGTCGATATGAGCGAGGATTGATGCCAGGTTCTCGTTGATGCGGTTAAAGTAGAGGTAGTTGTTCGAGGTACCGTTAAATCCGCCCTCCCGGCTGGCTCCGTTATCCGATACGAGTATGATCATCGTGCCGTTCAGCTGGCCCGCCTCTTCGAGGTGGTCCAAAAACCGCCCGATCTGGGCGTCTGTATGGGTCAAAAACCCGGCGTAGACCTCCTGCTCCCTCGCAAAGACCATCTGCTGGTCTTCGTTCAGCTCCTCCCAGGCGGGGATATCGGGGTTTCTCGGGGGAAGCTCTGTATCTTCGGGCACGATTCCACTCGCTTTCTGCCGCGCAAGGGTCTCGTTTCGGACGGCATCCCAGCCCTCATCGAACCTTCCCTTGTACATGTCTATGTACTCCTGGGGAGCGTGATGGGGAGCGTGGCAGGCTCCGAAGGAGAGGTACATGAAGTAGGGATGGTCCGGCTCCGCAGCCTGCTGACTATTTATAAATCCTATGGCGTGGTCGACCAGGTCCTCGGAGATGTGGTACCCCTCTTCAGGAGATTTTGGCGGGTCGACCCTGGTGGTTCCACTGACCAGATCTGGGTACCACTGGTTTGTCTCGGATCCGATGAACCCGTAGTACTTTTCAAAGCCCCTGCCTGTTGGCCAGTTATCGAAAGGCCCACCTGCATTAAAGTGCTCTGAGAGGTGCCATTTGCCGACGGCGAAGGTGTTGAAGCCGTTTGAAACGAGGATCTCAGGCAACGTGGCCGCGTTCTTCGAGAGGGTCATGCTGTAGCCGGGGTAGCCGGCGGGCAGCTCCATGACGGCCCCTATTCCGACGGAATGGTGGTTTCTGCCGGTCAGGAGGCAGGCCCTCGTCGGAGAGCACATGGCCGTCGTATGGAAGTTGTTGTAGCGAAGACCCCCAGCCGCCAGCCGATCGATGTTGGGGGTCTCAATCGGCCCTCCGAAGCACCCTATCTGGCCGAAGCCGACGTCGTCCAGGACGATGAAGACGACGTTGGGAGTTCCCTTTGGAGGCTGCACCGCCACCTCAGGGCAGGGCGTCGAGTCCTTGTAAGAGATGCCGATGACCGGCTCGCAGCCAGAGGTCGAGCTGTAGGCGGATTCCTCGACGGCGAGATCTCCGCTGGTGGTCTCGGAAGCCTCGGTGCCCTCATCCTGGCCATCCTCACCGACCTGGACTCCAGCTCCGGCCGCCATGACCACGAGGCGGGGCTCTCCTCGGGGCAGAACGACGTCCTCTTCGGCCACCGATTCCAGATCCGCGTTCCTGGCCAGAACCTTTCTTCTATTCGTCAATTGTTCATTGCCGGATCTGCTCAGGGCGTCATCTCCCTGGTCATCGATTTCGTCGGACAATAACGGCATGTTAGTCTCAAAGCTATCTTCTCCCTCTTCTGGCACCGCAAGTGTCGTCACAGAGAGGAGCAATATGAAAACAACGGTCAGGATAGCGGCAAAATCCCTTCTCAGCGTATTGAATCCTCCGAGCTTATGTTGTAATCGTGTATAAATAAACCTTTGTATCGAAAGGAAATTTTTAGATAGTTTTCGGACGCTGATGATCGATAGAATGAGTCTGGTGAGGGAATGGCTCTATGAGTCCGCTCATCCTCGCTTCGGCTTACATACGCCCAGCATGCCGAATGCGTCTAAACGCCGATGCTGGAGCTGCTATGCTGTCTTCACGCCGATTCTGGAGCCGGTGAGACGTCTTTCACCTATATTCTGAATCAGCACAAAGTTTTTATTCATAAGATACGTATTAGATTCTATTATCGCCTTATAAATTGCTCTTAACTTCAACAGGATGTAGGGGATCACAATAATTACTTGACAAGCTGAAATCAGCTTTCTATGCCGTTCCAGGGAGAGCTATTTGATAAGGCGTAGCGTGACGAACAGGAGAAGAAACATGAAAATTGGAAAATATTCCCAGGCGATAATCTTTTTGTGCTTTTTATGGTTATCGTCCGCATCGGCCTTTGAGCCCGAGTCGGTGGCCGCCAACCCCGATCTCGTCGCCCTCAACGCGGGATGGGTGCCTCCCACCATCTACAACGTGACGGACGGGGTTTACGTGGCGGTGGGCTACGGTCGCGCAAACCCGGTTCTGATAGAGGGGACCGATGGCCTGATCGTGGTCGATCCCGGTGAGAGCACAACCTCCGCAGAGATGGTAAAGGCGGCCTACAACGAGCATCTCGACGACATATTCTCACGAAAGCCCGTCAAGGCCATCATCTACACCCACTACCACGACTGCCACATGGAGGGGACCAGCGTATTTGCGGGGAACGACTCGCCCGAGATCATAGCTCACGAGACCTTTGAGAAGAATCTCTTTGGCCCGGCTGCTTTAGCTAGCCAGATCTTTCCGATCAAGGTATACCGGGCCGTGAAGTACGCGGGTATTCCGTACCAGAAAGATCCGGGCTACTTCGTAAACGGAGGGATCTTCCCCTTCTCGATCCCAGGCCCGTCTGGCTACCTGCCGCCCACCATGACCGTCGGCGACGAGCTGGAGACGAACATTGCCGGCATAAACCTCACCCTGGTCCATGCGCCCGGGGAGACCACCGACATAATCTACGTATGGCTGCCCGACGATAAGGTGATAGTTCAGATCGGCAACTTCTACAGGTCGTTCCCGGCCATCAATACGCTTCGAGGCGCCTCTCACCGAGATCCTTTGAACTACATCGCCAGCATAGACGACATGAGGAAGCTCAACGCCGAATACCTGGTCCTGATCCACAGCGGCGGAGGGCCGATCGTCGGGGCTGAGAACGTCAGCCGCACCCTCACCAACGCCCGCGACGCTCTCCAGTACGTCCACGACCAGACCGTCCGCCTCATGAACCAGGGGCTCACCCCCGGTGAGATAATGGAGGAGATCCAGCTGCCGCCCCACCTCGCCAACGATCCTAATCTGAAGGAATACTTCGGGGAGGTGGACCGGGACATATTCCAGATATTCCAGCAGTATATGGGATGGTTCACCGGCAAGAGCAGAGACATCTTCCCGACATCTCCTTCCGAAGAGGCGGAGAAGATGGCTTACCTCGCCGGCGGCATCGATGAGCTTGAGGTCAAAGCAAAGGCGGCTCTGGATGGGGGCAACATGAAATGGGCTCTGACCTTCTCAGACTACGTCCTCCTCCTCGATCCGGAGAACACTGAAGCTCGGGAGGTCAAGAACTCGGCGCTGCTCTCTCTCGCTGAAGAGTCCTCCAACGCTCAGGTGAGAAACTACCTCCTCTCCGAGTACCTCGAAGAGACGGGCCAGATAGAGATCCCGATAGAGAAAGGCTTCAGCCTATTGGACGATAATATCGTCTTCTACATGCCCATGGAGACCGTATTCAGATGCATGGCCGTGAGCCTCAACGCCTCCAAGGCCCTGGATGAGGAGTACGCCGTCTCCCTCGAACTCTCGGATGATCCAGTATCTGGCGACTATGCCATATATGTCCGGAGGGGGATTGTGGAGGTAGAGGAGGAGATCGCCAGCGATCCGAAGTTCACCATCGTCACCGACACGCTGACCTGGAAGAACCTGGTCATGGGCAAGCTCAACCCTGAGGAGGCCGTCTCCGGCGGGAGGGTCGAGATAAGCGGTGCCGATCCTGAGGAGTTCTACGGGTTCATGGACCTCTTCAAATGAACGGCGGGTGGGGGCGTTTTTCAACGCCACCATCCAATATTTTTCCGCCTTCCCGAGTTCGTTTATCGTCGACTGCCCAAAAGCTTCGGCCTCGAAGCTATCTTCTGCATGGGTATTGTACTCGCAGTCGAAATCGCCGACGCGAAGCTCCTGCCGCCGGAATATGAGGTTGTCTTCGAGATACTCCATCGCCCGAGCGGTCCAACGGAGATTCGGCTTGCCACAAAGAGAACGGTATACAGGTCCCCGAGGACTGGAATGGGATCGATGATCACCATACCTCCTCAAACGGTATCGGCCGATGAGAATTAGTCCTCTCAATATTTGAGAATGAGCGCAACATATTTAGCATCGTAAGCTTCAATAGCAGGATATCGGACCGCTCCTTGAAGATGGAGGGTCGAGCGTTCACCGAGGGGAGAGAAGACCATGAGGATCTGCTCTATTCTGATTTTGATCTTGACGGCTGCGACGTCGTCGCTGACGGCACCGGCGGTTGCGGACGGCATCATCATCGTCGATCCGCCCCCGGACGTTCCGATGGTGAAGCTGGACGAGGCTCTTGCCATAAAGTATCATCATGTCAACGTCTCTATCGAAGATCAGGTGGCCACCACCAGGGTCGACCAGGTCTTCGTCAACGATAACCCCTGGACCGCCGAAGGGACCTACGTATTTCCCCTGCCCGAGGGGGCGGCCGTCTCCGACTTCGTCCTCTGGGCCGACGGCGAGCCCGTCAGAGGCGAGATCCTGGAGGCCGACGAGGCCCGGGAGATTTACGGCGAGATCGTGAGGAGGTTGGGCGACCCCGCCCTCCTGGAGTACGTGGACAGAAGGGCCCTGAAGGCCAGCGTCTTTCCCATCCCTCCAGGTGAGGAGAGGAGGATAGAGATCGAGTACAGCCAGCTCCTCCCCCTGGAGAACGGCCTCGTCCACTACGTCTACCCCCTCAGCACCGAGAGGTACTCGTCGAGGCCTCTTGAAGAGGTGGTGATGACCGTCGCCGTCGGGTCGGCGGTCCCCATCAAGGCGGTCTACTCTCCCAGCCACCAGGTCTTCGTCGAAAGGGAGGACGACTTTTCAGCCCTCCTCGGCTTCGAGGAGCGAGAAGCTCTGCCGGACCGGGACTTCGAGCTCTACTACTCGGTGAGCCCCGAGGATGTGGGGCTCTCCCTCCTCAGCTACAAGGAGCCCGGAGAGGACGGCTTCTTCTTGCTTCTCGCGGCACCCAAAGTGGAGGTGGAGGCCAAGGACTTGGTCGCCAAAGACCTGATCCTGGTCTTGGACGTCTCGGGGAGCATGGAAGGTGAAAAGATCGATCAGGCGAAGGACGCCGCCATCCACGTCCTCGATAACCTGAACCCCGAAGACAGGTTCAACGTCGTCGCCTTCTGCACTGGCATACGGGCGTTCAGCCCCAACCTTGAGCCCGCCTCAAGCCGGGAAGCGGGCAAAGCCTTCATCGAAGGGCTCGAAGCTCTTGGAGGAACCGACATAAACCGGGCCCTTATGGAGGCGGTGGGGATGGCGGACCAGGAGAGGCCAACGACGGTGATCTTCCTGACCGACGGCCTGGCCACGGTGGGGGTTGAAGATACGGCCACGATCCTCGAGAACGTCGATGAGGCGGCTCCCGAAAACGTCAGGATATTCAGCTTTGGGGTGGGAGACGACGTCGACACCGACCTTCTCGACCAGCTCTCCATCGACCACGGCGGGGCCAGCACCTACGTCCGGCCAGGCCAGAGGATCAACGAGACCGTCTCCGCCCTCTACGCCAAGATCAAAAATCCGGTCTTATCGAACTTGACGATCGATTTCGGCGATGTCGTGACGGACCGGATCCGCCCGGAGAGGGTCCCCGACCTTTTTGTCGGATCACAGCTCGTGCTGGTGGGGAGGTACCGAGCCGGAGGCGAGACGAACATCACCCTGTCGGGTACGGTGAACGACAAGACGGTCTCTTTGGTATACCCCGAAATCAACTTCACCGAAGACGGCGGGGCGGAGTTCATCCCGCGGCTATGGGCGACAAGGGCCATCGGCAGCTTTCTCACCGAGATCCGGCTCCACGGAGAGGACCCGGAGCTGGTGGACGCCATCGTCGCCCTGTCCATCCGATACGGGATCATAACCCCTTACACCTCCTTTTTGGTGGAGGAGGACGTTTTCTCGGAGGGGGGTAGAGAGGCGATATCCCGAAACGTCCGAGAGGAGATGGTAGCAGAATTGGCCGCTCCCTCTTACGGATCGACGGCGGTCGATAAGGCGGCCTATCAGGGAGCGATGGCGGAGGCGGAGGTGGCTCCGACAGGCGGCACCATATCCTTCAAGCCCTCGATGGCGGGCGCAGAAGGCGGCGTCTCCGGGTCCGTGAACGCCAGCGAGGTCGTAAAGCAGATCGGCAGCAAGACCTTCATTCTGAGGAACGGGACCTGGACCGACACCACCTTCGACGGAGCCGGAATGGAGACGGTGTTTGTGGAGTTTCTCTCCGACGACTACTTCGAATTGATCTCCGAGAATCCCGACCTCGGCGACTACTTCGCCCTCGGCGAGAGGGTGATCGTCGTCTGCGAGGGGACTGCCTACGAGATCGGTGAAGCTTGAAATCGAGAGGGCGAGGGCGAGGGTTATGGTGACACTTCCGCCGCCCGCCCAAACCTCTTCAAATTCGATAAAGGGATGATGATATGGGAAAGAATTCGACTATATTGAGCCTGGTTGCAGTCGTCGTCCTCTTTTTTGCCCCCTCCATCGGGCTGGACCGCGCCCGGGGATACGATGATGCCGACTGGTACCGCTCCGATCCTCCAGCTTCGCCGGAAGGGCTCTTCGACGAGGGCCCCTATTTCGGAGGGGAGGAGGCCGGAAGCATCTGGATATCCGATGTCGCCGGGAATGGCCGAAGAACAAGCCTGGAGATCCCCATGGGGGTCTGGGGGAGGGTGATGATCTCGCCTTCCGAGACTGGCGAGCTATCGCTTTTCTGCAGGTATCCCACGGGAACCGTCGATAAGATTTCAGAGGGATATGTTGAGGCTGGCCGCGTCTATTCCGCCTGGTACCTGGCCGAATGGCCGGGGAAGTATGAGGTCTGGTACGAACTGGGAGGAAACGAGAGCGAGAAGGTGGGGTTCAAAGTTCAGGCAGAGGCCTTCGAGGAGGAGGTGGTCGCTTTCCCCCCGCCCAGACGGGTTTCGGGAGGAAATCTCTTCGCGGAGGCTTCAGTTGAGGAGGCCGTTTTTGAGGCTGCTCCAGCCCCTTCCATCGGACTTGCGGTCGGCGGGGCCAAGGACATCGATAACTTCCGGGAGAACATCGATCAGGGCTACATGCCCCTCCCGACGGACGTCACCATCGAGGGGCTCTTCTACGACTACTACTTTGATACCGGCGAGGTTGAGGCTTGCAATGAGCTCTTCTGCCCCTTTTACAGCTCAGCCATATCAAAAGACCCCATATCCGGAGAGGCAGAGCGTTACCTCTCCGTCGGCCTCAACTCGGGGATCACCAACTTCTCAAGGCCGAAGCTGAACCTGGTCATCGTCCTAGACTACTCCGGCTCCATGGGCAGCCCCCTCAGCGACTACTACTACGACGCGTTTGGAAGTATGGTAGAGGTCGACGAGGATGATGAGGGCCTGACCAGGACGAAGATGGAGATCGCAGACCAGGCTGTGGCCGACCTTCTGGGCCGCCTCGGGGATGATGATCGCTTCGGCCTCGTCGTATTCAGCGACGATGCCTACGTCGTCGAGCCACTCACCAGGGTCGATGAGAAGAACCTCACCGCCATGGAAGAGGCCATCCTCAGCATCGAAGAATACTCCGGCACTAACATGGAGGCTGGGATGGAGAAAGGAACCTCAGCCTTCGGCAAGTATGTCGAGATCGATCCCGCTGATCGGGAGAACAGGATCGTCTTCGTCACCGACGCCATGCCGAACCTCGGCGAGACGGGGGAGGGCGGCCTTCTCAAAATCCTCCAGAATAACGCCGACCGGGGGATATACACCACCTTCATAGGGGTGGGGGTAGACTTCAACACCGAGCTCGTTGAGATGATCACCGGGGTCCGGGGTGCCAACTACTATTCGGTCCACTCGGGGGGCGAGTTCGAAGAGAGGATGGACGAGGAGTTCGACTTCATGGTGACGCCGCTCGTCTTCGACCTTCACCTCAGGCTGGACGCTCCAGGCTACAGGATAGAGGAGATCTACGGGTCGCCGGAGGCCGAAGAGGCGACGGGCGAGATCATGACCGTCAACACCCTCTTCCCCACCAGGGCCGAAGAGGGAGAGGTGAAGGGCGGGATCATACTGATCAAGCTCAACCAGACCTCCGACGGCGACAACCTGACCCTGAAGGTCAGCTATCGGGACAGGAACGGGACGTTGGACGGAGAAGAGGCTCAGGTGATCTTCCCGGTGGCGGAGCCCGACTTCTACGACAACAGCGGCATCCGGAAGGCTATCCTTCTATCGAGGTACGCAGACCTTCTGAAGAACTGGATAATCGATGAGAGGGAGGCCCTGGATAATGGGAGGTCCATCGAGCCCTCGGTCACTCCGGAGGGCGGGATCGTGGTGCCGGGGACCGTAGAGCTGGGCCGGTGGGAGCGGCAGTCGATGCCGCTAACAGTATCGGAGCCCTACAGAAACCTCTTTTTGGCCTTCGGAGCCCACTTCGAGAACGAGAGCGAAGTTCTGGGGGACCCGGACCTCCAGCAGGAGGAGGTGGTCCTCGAGAAGCTGAGCCGACGCCAGGGAGATGAAAGCTGATAGGCGAGATTGGTCACTGGCCCACGGACCTGGGCGCGGAGAGCGTCCCGGGCTGGGTGCTTGCGAAAGTTCCGAGGAGCTGGGAGCCGCCATCTCGGCATTCCGGTGGCATGATCAGAAGACGGCGGATCTTCTCACCTGGCCGCCGTCCGGCTCTTAATCTTCCAAGGCCTGCTGGCATCCATGCTTTCGATCGGCGATCCGGCGATTTCGATGGAGTGCGGCTCGGCCGCACTGCATCCATCTCACTCGTCGTCAGTCGACGAATATCCCAAGTCAACGGATTCCGGATCTACCGGTTCGAATAGCATATTCTCGTCGATCTCGGCCAGCGCCTTTTCACAGAGATCCACGTTCTCCAACAAAAGAGCGCCGTACCAGGTTAGGAAGTACTTTCCATCCACGAGCTTGACGACGTCCAGGTTTCTCATGGATATCAGCTCGTGGTTGAGCTTGTTTCGGTCCAAACCGGTATCGGTCTGGAGGTCTCCAAAAACCCGGCCGGTTCGGTCGTCGTACAAAATTCTGGCTATGATCTTCGAGCTGTTCTTGTAGAGTTTTCCCATGGCCTTTGACACGTCGCATGTCTTTCTCCCCGCAAGGTCGGTGCCAGCAACTGCGAGGTTTCCTCCTGCCATCAGAAGAATAATCAGCATGAACGGACCGATTCGTTTCATTTATGCTTCCTCCTGCACTCAACATCACATAAATGATCAATCTTCTATATAAGAATGTCGGATGGTTTGACATTTGGATATTCAGCACATCGAACCATTTGATAACCCGACAGATTTAAGTATTTGTGCCGACTATATTCTTCTTAAAAGTAATCTGGGGTGATAAGAGAATATGCCAGACATCCGCCCTTCGCGGGCCATCATAGAGGCGATAGACCAAAACCTGCTGACTAGCTTCGATACGCTGGCAGATAAGCTGGACAGGTACCCGGGAATGCCGCTTGACGAGGGTGGGGGATCGATATCCTCCACCCTTGCAGACGGCGAGCTTCGGACGATGTTGACGCTTATCTTTTTTTACATGCTGGAGGAGAAGATGTCCCGGGGATCTCTGAGAGAGATAGGGATTTCCGGCTTAATTTCGCTGGTGGAGCAGATGGTCAAAGACGCAATCTTTAATTTTTAAGCTATATTTTTTATAAAATTTTCTATGCCGTTCTATCCTAGGGGTCCGAACTCTGCCCTCTGTTCGCCTGCCCTGGATCAGCGAATGCCGGCGAAAGTCTTGAAATCGGAACCGGATCGAAAGAGGCGCTCATCAATTCCGGCCGTCGCCCTCCATCTCGACGACATCTCCGGGATCGCCGAACCTTGCCCTCATCTCGTAGACGCCGTCCTCCTCCCAGACCTTCTCAAGGGCGAAGCCCATCTTCTGGAACATCCAGAAGATGCGGCTGTTGGTGGTGAGGACCTCCGCCACAAACCCGAGGATCCCCTGCTTTTTCGCCAGGTAGGCGAGGCGGGCGAGGATCTCTCTTCCCACCCCCTGTCTCTGATAATCGTCCCTCACCACGTAGGCGACCTCGGCGGTCATCGTCTCGCCGAAGAGGCCGTACTGGCCGATCCCGACGACCGTCTCCTTTCCGGCATTTCCCGTCTCTCCGTCCACCACCGTCGCCAGGATCACCATCTTCTTCGAGTAGTCGATGACGGCGAACTCCTGGAGCCATCGGTGGGATAGCTCCTTTTTTGCGGTCATGAACCTGCTGTAGAGGCTCTCGTCGGAGAGGGCGTGGAAGAACTCCTTGAGGAGGGGCTCGTCGGTGATCTTGACTGGGCGGAGGAGGATGGCAAGCCCCGATTTCGTCGTCCTTCTGATCTCGAGGTCCTCGGGGTAGATCCCGGCCTCGCCGGGGACGAAGGCCTGATCCGGGTAGATCAAATTCAGCCTCTTCGCCTCCGAGATCAGCCAGGGGCGGTGGGAGGGATCGGCGATGGAGATCAGGTCCATCGCCCTCTCCCGGACGTTCTTGCCGTGGAGGTAGGCGATCCCGTGCTCTGTGACGACGTAGTGGACGTCGCCTCGGCCCAGGGTCACGCCGGAGCCGGGAGAGAGCGAGGGGACGATCCGGGAGGTTCTGCCGCCGTCGGCGGTCGATGGCAGGGCGAGGATCGACTTTCCTCCCGGAGCCAGAACTGAGCCGCGCATGAAGTCGGCCTGGCCTCCGATCCCGCTGTAGTGGGCGCCACCCAAAGATTCGGCCGTCGCCTGGCCCGAGAGGTCGATCTCGATGCAGCTGTTGATCGCCGTCATCCCCCGGTTCTTGGCGATCACCAGAGGGCTATTGGTGTAGTCGATGGACCTGAACTCGACGAGGGGGTTGTCGTCCAGGAACCTGTAAGTCCTCTCCATCCCCATGCAGAAGGAGGCGACGGCTTTTCCCCGATCGATCGTTTTCCTGGAGTTGTCGACGACCCCCGACCGCATCAGGTCCGCGAGGCCGTCGGTGAAGAGCTCGGAGTGGACCCCCAGGTGCGTTTTGCCAGCGAGGTTCGATAAAATCGCGTTGGGGACCGACCCGTATCCCACCTGGATGGTGGAGCCGTCCTCGACGAGCCGGGCGACATAGCTGCCGATCCTCTGGGCGATCTCGCCACTGACCGGATCCTGATATTCGAGAAGCGGCTCGTCGCAGTAGACCAGGTAATCGACGTCGTCGACGCTGACAAACCCGTCGCCGTGGACCCGAGGCATCCGGGGGTTGACCTGGGCGACGACGATCCCCGCAGCCTCCACCGCCGATTTGACGATGTCGACGCTGATCCCCAGGCTCATGAGGCCGTGCCGGTCCGGCGGCGAGGTCTGGATGAGGGCGACGTCGATGGGGGTCGCACCCTTCCGAAAGAGCGCCGGGACCTCCGAGAGGAATATCGGGGTGTAGTCGGCGGCGCCCCGGTTGATGGCCCCTCTGCTCCGCGACCCGACGAAGAAGGAGTTGAGCCTGAAGTTCTCCCGAAACTTCTCCTCGGCGCAAGGAGCGATCCCCAGGGTCCAGACGTGGATCATCTCGGCGCCGAAAAGGGAGTTTGGCCTCTTCTCGACGTATCGCTTCAGGGCTCCGACCAGGTACTGGGGCTCGCCGCAGCCGGTCCCAACGAAGATCCGGTCGCCGGGGTGGATCTTCTCGAAGATGGCGTTCTCCGGCCAGAACTTCTTCGGCCACCTCTTCTTCATCTCATCGACTGAGCTTTTGTCGTCCGGATAGAGCGCCAACGCCTGCGACCTCCTGTGATCTGGCCGAAAGGCCCCCGCGAAAACTGAGGGCGGGCGGGGTTTCGGCAGGGATAAATATTGGTGAAGGTGATATTTATCGATGTTGGTATAAAAATGACTTAATTAATCATGGAGGACTTCGAGTGAAATCCGACTATCCATCACGCCCCGAACCTTGGGGTTGCTGCTGGACATCCGACCGAAGTACCGGTTATAAGCCCCGAAGCCGTGGGTAAGAGGAAGGAAGACTATCCATTCGTAGGGGTCTAGTTCGGTGCGAATACCAGTGGCAGCTTCCACCTTCTCCTTGAATAGAGACGCGTCGCCTCCTTTTACCCATAGACAGTCCACGATGCCGTGGAGCACTTCAAGATCCATCGTCTCGGCGATCTGCTTAGCATTGAGCTGCGGCTCCCTTGAGGTTGAGGTGATTGCCTTGTGGACCTCGATCCACCCGAACTTCGCATTCTTGTAGCCGGTATATCGAAACAGGTTACCAGCAACCTTTTCAGCACAGAGTCGAGGCCTTTGTACCTGGAATCGACCTTCTTCAGCTTCTTGGTCTTGAGCCTCAGATCCAGCAGCGGCTCGATAACGGAGCTTAGAAATCCAGGTTTACTGGACCAATCCAATTTCTCAGGTGATAAGTTGTAGTTGACTATGATGGATGGGTAAAACGAGGTGAAGTCAAGCTCGTTAGCGTTTTCGTGGAATCAATGGATATTTTTAGTCCATGTTAATCGATTTTACTTTCTCTTCACGAACCAAATTTGCACATTTTGTCAAATCTTCCCAGCATCCTGGAGAAGTTTTTATTTTTTTGCTTATATATCCCTTAAATATAGAATCGTCATCCATATTTAGAAGATGCTTATTTAATTCTTCAAAACTTTTCTGTTCTTCTTTGTATATTTTTAGAGAAACTGCATCCAATCTGTCATTCATAAGGACTATGGATGCGCCGATATCCGGATTTGGTTCTGCCCGATCTACAACCCATCCACCTGTGTTATGCACAACGACAGGAACTTTATTGGTATTACCGTTTTCTATTTGGAGTTTCTCGAATCTTTCATCTGGTTTATGGGTGTGTCCATATATGAATACCAGCTCTGGGATCACATTTGGGTCATAATGAAGTGCGTCTCTTGCTTGGGGCCAAGATAATTTTAGAAATTGGCTCAATCTAGCCTTAAGATCCTCGTCATCCATCTTGATAGTACTCTTCCGATTTCTTGTATTTGTTATAAATTGGATCACGGGTAAGAAGGTATCAAAAAGCTTAAAAAAATCTTTAATAATTTTATTTTTAAACACATTTCTGGGCATCATAATAAGACCCGATTTATTAGTTTTCTTTGTAAAATTGCTTTGAATTTCTTTTGAAATATCTCCTAGTTTATTAGGATTATTTATCACTTCCCATATCCTTTTTACCGTATCGCCCGCAGCCCCAGATCGGCCCAGAGTAGACCACATGAAGTCAATCCAAGCAAAATTCTCTCGTTCAAGGGTATCTAGATCACTCGGAAATTCTGCATTTGTTAGAATATAATTTAAATAGCTTATAAGATAATAAGGCGGTTCTGTAAAATGACCATGATGCAAAATTGCGCATCTCTTACATCTCCTATTTTCCATACCATTATCCACTGATCGAATTATATAATTAGGATATGATATCCGGATTTTTAAATCTTTGCTGAATAAGCTTTTTTTTAAGCTTTTCTTTAGTTGACGGTTTTTACCAGGAATCACAGGTTGCATTTCCTCCTTTTCCCTATATCGCCTATGGCGATTTATTAAGCTAGGTAGGAAGAAATTGCATTCATCTAGATGTGTTCCTGGAATCATTCCGGTATTATGTCGCGGTTCAGGGAACTCACTTAAATTAGATCCTTTAATATCATCGCCATATTGAGTCTCCCTGGCAATCTCCCAAATATGGTGGTCATGATTTCCAGGAATGAATATAATTTCATTGCCAAAAAGCACTTTATAACCCATGATCCCTTGCATAAATTTATCGAAAATCATCGATGAGGCACCAATCTCTCCAAGAGCAAGATCGAGTATATCCCCATTCAATATCAATGTTGGACGAGCTTGATCTTTAAGAAGGCTTTCCAGGCAGTTGATAAGACATTCCATGACTTCGCTCTGATCAAATTCATATATTTTCAATTTGCCATTGTCTGATTTCACATAAAATTGCTTTTTTATAATACCATTGATTTCCAAGAATACTTGTTTTTTCTTATCGTCAAGTTTTAAAATGATCGTTTTCTCACGGTTATTTCTCTTATCGTCACGTCTTATTATCGTTTTCTCACGAATATTTCTATTATCGAGCATAATTTTCTCATATGATATATTATCTTTTTCAGATAAAACAATAGTATGATAATCAAGTTTATTTATATAAGCATCATTTTTAAAACTTATGTTATATTCAACTTTAAGCAAATCAGTAAGCCGTTTCTTTTCTTTGATCGAAATATTATCCCAGCAGAAAATATATTTGAATTTATTTAACAAACTTTTCTCGTCACCAAAGTGCAAATCTGATAGAATTACATATTTAATCTCGTTATTTACTGAAGTACTCATTTTAAATCACCTTTTGGAAAGCTAGATTACATTATCATCTATTATAATAGATAAAACTTTCTACGATGTAACAGAAGAGGCGAGTTCGCATTACAGGATGACCAAATAGCAGCCGAATGTCAGGCCGACGACGAAAACTCGCCAATGGTAAACCAAAAGATTACAGAACAGTCTTGCAGACCACCGATTTTAGAGATGCCCGAATAAGTGAGAAGCGTAGCTTATCCTACAAATTGTAAGGCTGTAGACAACGTAGCGGGCAGTTGCCGCCCCGGAGACCAAGGGCAAGCTATAAGTGCTGAATTCCAATACCAACCCCACACGTCAATTCGATCTACCGGTATTTTATTCCAAGCGCTAAAGGGTGGAGTATGCTTCGGGGCCGCACGCCCGGTATTCAGGATTTCAGAAATCTTTGAGTCGTTGTTGCCCAAATTTCCTGACCTGCAAGATAGGTCCTTTACTCTCAGTTTACTCAGAATCGTGGCCCTCCGGGCCTCCCGAAGTAATAATCCCCGTCGTTCCCTTTACTCAAGCACATCAGTTAGATCCTTGAGGATAGAAGGTTTTTGATCCTTCCGCCGCCCGCTCTCACCTCCCTTGCCGTACCTCCCTTCCGATCCGTTTATCAATCCCCAGAGACAAGATACCCTTTTGGAGTGAACAAAAATGAAGAGCTTGAAAGGAACCGAGACTGAAAAGAACATCCTCACCGCATTCTCCGGAGAATCCCAGGCGAGAAACCGGTACAACTTCTTCGCCTCCCAGGCCAAGAAGGAGGGCTTCGAGCAGATCTCCGCCATCTTCGCCGACACTGCCGAGAACGAGAAGGAGCACGCCAAAAGGCTCTTTAAGTTCCTCGAAGGCGGCGAGGTCGAGATCACTGGAGCATTCCCCGCCGGGGTCATCGGAAAGACCGTCGACAACCTCCGGGACGCGGCCGCCGGCGAGAACCACGAGTACTCCTCCATGTACCCCGAGTTCGCCGACAAGGCCGACCTTGAGGGCTTCCCCGAGATCGCCGAGACGATGAGGTCGATCGCCAAAGCGGAGATGGGCCACGAGGCAAGGTTTCTCGCCCTCAAAAAGAACATCGAGACCGGTCAGGTCTTCAAGCGGCCGGGAACGGTCAGATGGAGATGCAGAAACTGCGGCTACATCCACGAGGGCGCCGAGGCCCCGGAGGAGTGCCCCGCCTGCGCCCACGAGAAGGCTTACTTCGAGCTCCTCGCCGAGAACTACTGATCGGGGTATTCGAGGGCTCGGGCCAATATTCAGTCCCAGGTTCGGGCTCGGGTGAATTCGGGAGGGCTAGGCGCGGGTCCGGTGGAAGCCGGGGCGCCTCCCATCGCCACCCACCTTCCAGCCCTCCATTCTATTTTTCCCGACTTATCCGTCACTTTTGATCCCGCCTCGTGTAGTCCCGATAACTATAAATTATGAAACCTAATAAGTAAACTATAGGCTACTGTAGCCGATAAGGAGGTAAAAATATGGAAAATAAATCAATACTTTTGGTAGGGGTTTATTTTTTGATCGCGGGTGCGTATGCAGGCGGAGTTCCGCCTGACATAAGACTCTATATAGAAGGTCCGACGGACGAATTTCAGGGTCAAGGCTGTAACGATTCGGTTTCGTATCTGGTCAGAGTGTATAATTACGGAACGGATTCTGTTGCAGGAAATTTGGATGTAGATCTGGTTGGAATGAACTTGCATGTGGCGAGTTGCACGGACTGGCTTGGGAATATGGGGACTCCTAATGTTGAAGGTATCGGATCAGGTTCGTTACCAACCGACCCGGATTGGGCGATAAGATGGCACGTCGGAGATTTAGAATATGAAGAGGAATATGATCTATTAGTGACTTTTTGTATATTGGATGAGAATTTTTACACCATTGATGGCACTGCTGGTTATTTTTATGAGGGAGCTTGGAACTCTGTGAGGGCTATAAAGAGGGAGTGGGCGTATTAAAACGTTCCTTTGGCAACAAGGTGTAAACTCCACCTCAAGATGATTTCAAAGGATTTTTGAGTTGTGGCTCGTCATCTCATCCATCTCCTGGCTATTTAAAGGAGGGCCCTGAATCGGAGGTCGATCAGGGCTCTCAGAGTTTTCTTTGGCCGTCTTGATACATGACTGGATCTGCCGTTCTCCTGATGGGTGGTAATAGGTTCTGTTTATATCTAACGTGTTGAAAAACTGGGCGTAATTGGAGAGCCACACTCCTTTCGTCTTCGCCAACCCGATAGGATAGAACCGATCCACCTGGTCATTATAGGACCAGCCGCTGCATCGCACAAGAATAGTCATTGGATATAGATTATTGATTTCACATTAGTATAATCTTGATATGGAAGATAATGAAGGTGGGTCAGAAGAGAGCAATGAAAGGTATCCCTGGTGCAATCTCTTCTGACCTTAGAGCAGATCATGGGTAAGGGCCGGGTTCAACGCTGTGATCCAAGCCTTACAGAATATCATTGTCCCGACATTATAGAAAATCAAGAAGCTCGTGGCGCGAAAGTATTCGTTTTGTACTTTAGCTACATCTCAAAGACGAACGTTGACTCCACCCATGCTTTTCCAATGAGCTTTGCGTAATAATCTAGATCAAACCTGAAGGCATCCCACTCAGTATCGATATCCCATTTGCTTGCACCACGCACGACGTATCCCACCATCATACCAGGCGAGACCTTCACACGCCTTTTCCGAAAGGCAACAATCGCTGAAGCCTGAAAGCATTCCTTATATATAAGGAACGTCATCGGTAGACTCAGAATGGCATTGCTTTTCATTCTAGATATGTAGTAAACGAGCTACTGTTTAAATATCGCCAGTAAATTAGGGCCGGAGCCGGGATTCGAACCCGGGTCATGGGATCCACAGTCCCAAAGGATGACCAGCTACCCTACCCCGGCACTTCAGCCTGACCCCATTCGCTCAGAGGAGATAAAACTTTCCCCGCTCTGCCGCCCCTGCCCGGTCTCCCGAGGCCGGTACGCCTCCTCGGCCGTCTCGATGACGAGGGCGAGGAGGTCATCGAGCCGGTTGATGTAGTAGACAGCTCCCAGGTCGCCGAGGGCCTCCTCCACCTGCCTGTTCTTGTTCGCCTCGTCGATGCAGAAGAGGACGAACCTTCCGATCCCCGCCGCCTCGCTGACGAACTCCCATTCGGTGTAGAGGTTCTGGATGTGGGTGTCGGTGATGCAGAGGATGAGGCAGCCGGGCCTCGCCCGCGCCAGACCCAGCACCTCCCTGCCTGGGATGAAGGTCCGAGAACCGAGGTGCTGGATGAGGACGTCCTCCGCCGCCCCCAGGTCCCTCGTCCAACCCTGGACCGCCATCCGGTCGCTGAAGCTGATGGCCGCCACCTCAGCCCCCTGGGCGTGGGCGAAAGAGGCAGCCTTGAAGGCGGCAAGGGTCGCTGCGTGGGTCTTCGTCCCCCGTCGGTGGCCATCCATCGACCCGCTGCTGTCAAGGGCGATCAGAAGGTCTGGGACCCTCTCGCCGCCGGCCGCCATCCCGCACCACTCCTCCTCTCGTTTGTAGGTGGTGACGCCGGGGATGAGCCGGGGCGCGAGGCTGAGGGAGTAGGCGACGTCAAGCTCGCTGGGGGGGTCTGAGAGCTTCCACTTGACGAGGCCTGCGGGATAAAAGCTCTTCATCAACCGTCTTTTCGGCCTGATCACTATGCTGTAGCTCTGGTCCCGGTACCACCGCAACAGATCCCCATCCAGCCCCAGAACCGAGAGGGCCTCCCGATAGACCTCCGGCTCCAGATCCGAGGCGAGCCCCGAGAGGGGCGCCGACGCGGCGTTTCCGCCCAGCCCTTCGAGGGAGGGGACCGTTCCGGAGCCGAGAATTCCCGTCTCAAGGGGCGCCAGGATCCTCGCCATCTGCATGCACTGCCTCGGCCACCTCGACCTGTCCCTCACCCCCCATTCGAATACGGAAAGGAGCATCTCCGACTCGGGTCGGCCCGTCGAGGGGAGGTCCACCCCCCAGAGGTCGGCGAGAAACCCCACCACCGCCTCGTCCAGGGGCGCCAGGTCCCGCCTCGCCAGGTCCCTCCAGCCGATGAGGACCTTCTCCTCGTCCTCCTCGCTCCGCTCAAGCCGGAAGGTGTCGACGACGATGTCGGAGAAGATCGTCACCATCCGCCTCGCCTGGCTTTTGTTTCGAATGGCAAGCCCCTCCAGGGCCGCCAGGGAGAGCCTTCCCGCCATCTCCAGGGACCGCGGGCAGAAGAGGTAGTGGACTATCAGGTGGTCGAAGAGGTTCTCCAGATACCGGTCGCCTTTGGCGAGGGTCTCCGAATCGATGACGATCCGATAGTTTCGAAAGGGAAAGCCCCTGCCATCTTCGCTCTCGTCGATGATGGGACGTGGCAGCTGGGGCCGATGCCAGTTGGACCGGGATATTTCCCAGATCTCAAGGAGCCTCTCTTCTGAGCAGCTTGCCGCCAACCTTCTCAGCTCCCGCCTCGTCGCCGTAGCCCTCGGCCACTATAAGGCCGCCCTTCATCCTCCAGCCCGCCCTGGCTCCGGTCCTGCCGCCGACGGAGATGGCGCCGCCGCTCATCATGATCCCCAGATATTCGCCGGCATCTTTGCCGAGCCTTATCCGTCCCGACCGCATCAGCCAGCCAGCCCTCGCCCCGGCCCTCCCCTTGACGGCGATCCTGCCGCCGGAGTTTCCGACCCCAAGATAATTTCCGGCGTCTCCCCTGACCACACCCCAGCCGCCGGCCATATTCCTGAAGGCGTAGTCGCCGCAGGAGGAGCAGACGATCCCTCCGCCCCTCATCTCCTGGCCCAGGTAGTCGCCAGCGCTGCCGCGGACAAAAAGCCTACCTCCCGACATCTTCTCTCCCAGGTGGTGGGCTCTCCCCTCCGCAGTCCTGCCTGAGCCCACCGAGACCTTCGCCTTCGGCCCGGCGGCCGGGGCGTTCTCGTCCAGAATTATCGTCCCTCCTCGGAGCTCCAGGCCTGCATAGTTTTTGGGCGGCATGACCAGAGGCGTTGGGAGCCTCTCGGCGGCAAGGCTTGAAAGAATCCCCCAGATCGTCTCCTCTCTTCTACCCTTCGGCGAGGCCGAGACGACCAGGTCGACGATCGAGCCCGCCTCCTTTGGCGCAAGCTCCTCCACCTCCGCCCTCCTGGGCCTCTCTTTCAGCCTCTTGGCCAGATCTTCAAAGCCCAGGAGAAACTCGCCACTCTTCTCGTCGAGCCTCTTCTTCTCTCGGACCTTCCCGCCGTAGGCCTGGTCCATGAACCCCGACAGCTTCAAACCATCCTCTCCAGGGCTCTTGTGTAGTCGAGCCTGGCTATCGGGTCGTCGTTCTCCGAGAGCCTCTCGGCCGCCTCCCTCGGCGAGATCTCGCCGTCGACGGCCCTGGCGAAGATCATGTTCATCTCGCCGCGCTCGTTCAGCGTCCTGTTGATGCTCTTCTCGACTAGATCCTTCACAAACTCGAGGCGCCTCGCCCCGTAGTAGGGGGGCCGCTCCAGCATCGTCCTGTTGGGGGATACCCT
>JAXGJB010000023.1:0-40360 GCA_040770465.1 Methanothrix sp.
TTCTTTGACCTTCTCTTCGTCCAGAAAGTCCACAGGCTCGTAGACGTGGGTGAGAATGAACCCGTCCATGCAGGACATGGAGGGGGTGAGGATCTTCGGGTCCTCGGAGATCTTGTAGAGCTGGGGTGTGAGGTCGATCGCCTCCTGGACGTTCTCGGCGTAGATCTGGATCCAGCCCGAGTCCCTCGCCCCCAGAGCATCCTGCTGATCGTTCCAGATGGATAGAGGTGCGCTGAGAGCCCGGTTCACCGTCGTCATGACGATGGGAAGCCGCATCCCCGATACGTTGTAGAGGACCTCGAACATCAGGGCGAGGCCCTGGGAGGTCGTCGAGGTGTAGGTCCGGGCTCCCGCAGCGCTCGCCCCGATGAGGGAGGAGAGGGATGAGAACTCCGAATCGACGTTGATGTACTCGCAGTCGAGCTTTCCGTCGGCGACGAACTCAGAGAGGTGCTCCACGATGTGGGTCTGGGGGGTGATCGGATAGACCGAGACGACGTCGGGAGAGCAGCACCGAACGGCGTCGGCTATCGCATATGATCCTTCCACCACTTTCCTCATTTATTTCTCCTCCAGGACCATGGAGATCGCTCCCCGGGGGCATTCGTGGGCGCAGACGCTGCACCCCTTGCAAAAGTCCAGATCCGGTACGAAGTTGCCATCGATCTGGTGAATGCAGCTCTCGGGACAGTATATCTCGCAGATGCTGCACTTGATGCACTTGTCGTGATCGAAGACGGGGACGAAGGTCCTCCAGGCTCCGGTCTTGGTGATCTCGGTGCTCCCCGGTTCCACCACCATTCTAACTCCACATTTGCTCATCGAACAACCCCCTCGTAAGCGGTCTTTATGGCGGCGAGGTTCTTCTCCCCCAGGGCTCCGGAAAACCTGCCCAAAATGGCCTTGTTTATGCTATCGAGGCTCACCTCTCCGGTGGCGCCGCAGAAGGCGCCGAGCATGGTGGTGTTGACGATGGGCCTTCCCAGCTTATCGAGGGCGATCTTGGTGGCGTCGATGGTGACGACCTCCGCCTCCGTTTCAAGCTTCAGATCTTTGACGTTCCTGTCGGTGTTTATTATTATCTTGCCCTCTGGCTTGAGGCCGCTCGCCACGTCGACGACGTCCAAGAGGGTTACGTCCTGAACTATGACGTAATCGGGCTCGTATATCTGGCTCCTCACCCGGATCGGCTCGTTTGCAATTCGGGCAAAAGCCATGACTGGAGCGCCTCGCCGCTCCACACCAAAGGCGGGAAAAGCCTGGGAGTACTTTTTATCCTCAAAAGCCGCAATTGCTATCAACTCTGCAGCAGTAACTGCTCCCTGGCCACCCCGGCCGTGAAATCGAATCTCCTTCAACCGGCTGACCTCCTCATCGGCGTGAGGCGACGACAGAATATAGCCTTTTCGGAGATGGTGATCGACGGCGGCGCAACACCACATTTTTATATCCGACGGGCTCCTAGGGCAAAGAGTTTCACATGAAGGATGATGGTGAAGAGGAGAGCGTAAAGACGGAAGATGAGAGCCAGAGAGAGCTGCTCTTCGCGGTCAGGGCGGCCGAGCAGAGCCTCCCCGAGGGGACGAGCCCTTCGATCTGGGAGGTCCTCGCCTTCGTAGAGGGGATGGCCCCCTTCCTCAACAGGGGCACCCTGATCGAGCTCAAGTGCAAAAGCTGCGACAACTACGCTCCATCCTTCTTCTCCGGAGAGGACGAATTCGGCGTCGTGGAGCCCCGGGCCTACTGCCACGCCAAGAAGCAACCCCTCCACCACCTCAGCCTCTTCACCATAGCCAAGTGCCAGGATTACTCTCAGGATGCTCAGAGAGAGCTTTTTGAGCTGGCGGAGTCGGTGGTGGCCGAAGACCTCCGACCGGCCCTAGCCAACAAGAAGCTCTACGACAGGAACGCCTTTGCCAGCTACGATGTGGACTACAGAATAATCCAGAAGCGGAGCATGGTCTGCATAGAGTTCGGCCACGAAGACGACGGCAATTTCGTCGAGAGCGGAATCAAGATCTGCATCCTCAGAAGGCTGGACCCGGGCTTTGGCAAAGACTCCGCCAAGATCAAGGCGGTTCAAACGTATGGCAGACCCGTCGTGGTGGTGATTGCCGCCCGACAGATAAGGCGACAGATGGATATCGACGAGGTCTTCGAGAGGATAGCCGAGAAAAGAGAGATGGACATCGTCTATCTCTGATCTCTTCTCGGCTTCGATCACAAGTACTAAATAACTAATTGAAGGATGTTTATTCAATGGCAGACTGTGTAGTGCCCGATACGAGCGTGGTGATCGACGGCAGGGTTTCGGCCAAGGTCGCCTCCGGCGAGTATCTGGGCAAACGAGTTGTAGTCCCCGAGGCGGTGGTGGCGGAGCTGGAGGCCCAGGCAAACCACGGCCGCGAGACGGGGATCAAGGGGCTAGAGGAGCTGAGACGCCTCTCGCAGCTGGCAAAGTCGGGGAAGATCGAGCTGGAGTACGTAGGGGTGAGGCCCGACCTGGACCAGATCAAGCTCGCGGGAGGCGGCGAGATCGACGCCATGATCCGGGACGTGGCCCTGGAGATCGGAGCCTACTTCCTCACCAGCGACTCCATCCAGTCGAGGGTCGCCGAGGCTATGGGGATCGAGGTGGAGTACGTCCGACCCCAGAGGGAGGAGATCAAACCGATCTCCCTCGATAGGTACTTCACAAACGACACCCTTTCCGTCCACCTCAAGGAGGGGACCGTTCCCATGGCCAAGAGGGGGAAGGTCGGGGAGTTTAGCCTCGTCAAGACCGGTAACAGGAACATGACCGAGAGGGAACTCCGGGAGATGGTGAGGGAGATATTCGAGCGGGTCAAATCCGACCCCAACGCCCATATCGAGATGGAGAAGATCGGCGCCGCCGTCGTCCAGCTCGGCCCCATGAGGATCGCCATCGCCCGGCCACCCTTCGCCGACGGCCTGGAGATAACGGCGGTGAGGCCCGTGGCAAGGGTCGACCTGGAGGACTACCGGCACAGCGACGAGCTGAAGGCGAGGCTGAAGGAAGCCCACCGGGGGATAATGATCGCAGGCCCACCGGGCTCCGGGAAGTCCACCTTCGCTGCAGGTGTGGCCAAGTACCTCCAGAAGTGCGACTGCGTCGTCAAGACCCTGGAAGCTCCAAGAGACCTCCAGGTCCCGCCGGAGATCACCCAGTACGGACCCCTGGAGGGGTCCATGGAGGCATCGGCCGACATCCTCCTCCTGGTGAGGCCCGACTACACCATCTACGACGAGGTGAGGAAGACCAATGACTTCCAGGTCTTCGCAGACCTGAGGATGGCCGGGGTCGGGATGATCGGTGTGGTCCACGCCAATAAACCGATCGACGCCCTCCAGAGGCTGATCGGACGGGTCGACCTGGGGATGATACCCCAGGTGATCGACACCATCGTCTTCATCGAGAAGGGAGAGGTCAGCAAGGTCATGGACGTCGAGTTCATGGTGAAAGTGCCCGCGGGGATGACCGAGGCGGACCTTTCACGCCCCGTCATCGTCGTCAAGGACTTCGAGACAGGAAGGGCCGAGTACGAGCTTTACACCTACGGCGAAGAGATAGTGATCATGCCCATCTCTCCCGAAGGGAAGAAGCCCGCCTCATGGGACCTCGCCTCCCGCCAGGTCGAGGAGGAGATGAGAAGCCACCTCAAGGGCCCCTTCGAGGTGGAGATGATAAGCGACTCATCGGCGGTGGTGAAGGTCCAGGAGAACGAGGCGGCTCGGATCATAGGAAAGTCGGGAAAGAGGATCGAGCAGATCGAGAAGGCGCTCGGAATCCACATCGACGTCCAGACCTTCGACGGCCGGGAAGAGCCCCTGAAACCCCACATCGAGGATACCGGCCGCCACCTGGCTATCTGGGTCGGTGGAAAGCCCGGTGAGAGGGTCGAGATCTTCGTCGGGAAAGAGCCGGTCTTCACCGCCACCATCGGCCGGAGGGGGGACATCAGGATGGTGAAGTCCTCAGACCTCGCCAAGCAGATCATGCTGAGGCTGAAGCACGGGGAGAAGCTGGAGGCCCGGAAGATCCGGGAGTGAAGGCCACCCCGTCGCCTTCCCCCTTTCGTCTTTTTCTCAGTTCCCCTTTTTTCGCCTTCTTACCCGTCAACCCCTTTCGTCTTGAGATCCCAATGCCCTCTCATCCCCGTCGCCTGAGATTCCCCCCAGCCATCAATGCCAGGACCTTCAGGTCAACGTAGCCTCGTATCCCCACAAAAGCCATCGTCTCTGAGACCTTCAGATCCCGAGGGTCAGCCTGAGGGTATTTCTCAACGCCGGGGCGAGCCCCAGGGTGAGGAGGGCGAGCTTCGTCAGGTTTAAAAGCGACGGATCGTCCCGGATGGACCCATCGGCAAGCGCCAAAACGGGGATCAGGATCAGAAGCTTCAGGGGGTACATCACCAGAGCCGTCCCGGTGAGGTTGATCAGAAGGTTGGGGATGACGTGCTTCTCGACGTAGCCGAACAGGTCCACCCCGACGTAGGTGGAGCTGGCGTCCAGCATGTGAGAGAAGAGGATCAAAATATTCAGCCGATCCGAGAGGAAACAAAGCTTCAGCCTGGCGGCAAAACCCCAGATCGCCAGGGTCACAGCCGACCCGAGGGAGAATATAAGGAGGGGCGTCCGGAAGCTCTCGGCTCCTCCCGAGGCGAGAAGGGCGAGGTTGACCCCGGTCCATAAGAGGCCGATGGCGGAGTAGCCCGCCAGGTACCTCTCCTTCAGGGCCCACCTGCATAGGACTAGGCTTGTCAGTGTCACCGCCGCCACAAGTAAGTATATAAAAGGCGTTATGAGCAGGTACTTGAAGGGCGCAGCCACCAGCTCCGCGTCCTCGACTACCCGTAGGCTCGAACCCACCAGGATGTAAGGGGCGGTGGCGAAGACGAAACGCTCATCGAGGCTGATCTCGAGCCGCCGAAATAGCCTGATGATCAAAAGGAGCATGCCGCCCAGAATCAGAGCCCAGGTGACGGTGTTCACGATGTTGTAGCCCGAATCGCTGATGATGGGCTCTACATAGTACTTGTATATCCAGGGATGCAACGGGTCCCAGCTCCTATCGACGATATCCTCGACGGTTAATCTGCCGAAGGTGGTGGCGGCATGGTATATTTAAGGATCGTCGCCTGAGTGACTGGAACGGTGGAGAAAGAGAGATTGAGATAGATCAAGTGAGATATGGCAAACGGGATGGTGGCGGCGATAGAATGAATGGTGGCGACGATAAAATGAATGCACCGCCCGACATCAGTTCGCCGTTTCCAGGTTGACAAAGGCGCGGAAGATTTATATAGTGATGGTGGTGAAGGGAATTCGTCCGTTTTCTGATTTTAATTCGAGGTATTTAAATGGTCGAGGTGTTCAAAGGCACAACTACGGTGGGAATCGTCTGCAAAGATGGTGTCGTCCTCGCTTCGGAGAGCAGGGCCACCATGGGCCACTTCATCGCCAGCACCACTGCTCAGAAGATATACCAGATAGCCGATCGCGTCGGCCTGACCACCGCGGGAGTGGTCGGCGACGCCCAGTCCATCGTTCGGATGATCCAGGTGGAGTCAAGGCTCTACAACATGCAGAGGGGCGAGCCGATGACGGTCAAGGGTACGACCTCCCTTATGTCCAACGTCCTCGCTTCAAGGCGGTACTTCCCCTTCATGGTCCAGCTCCTTTTGGGCGGCGTCGACAAGAAAGGACCCCAGCTCTTCTCCCTGGACGCCCTGGGTGGGAACATCCGGGAGCAGAAGGTCGTGGCCACGGGCTCCGGCTCGCCGACCGCCTACGGAGTCCTGGAGGCGCTCTACAACCCCGAGATGACCGTTGAAGAGGGGGCGAAGCTGGGGGTGAGGGCCATCCACAACGCCATGAAGAGGGACTCGGCTTCTGGCGACGTCATACAGGTGGTCAAGATCACCAGCGGCAAGTATGAGGTGGTAGACGAACCCGCCGTGGAGAATATCCGGCAAAACCTCTGATTAAATAACTTTTTTTGGATGTGTATTTCATTGTCTGTTGAGGAAGTACTCCTTGAGCTCAAGCGGAGGGTGCAGAGCAAACTGCCTCCGAACATAAACGTCACCGGCATAGAATTCGAGGGCCCTGAGCTGGTAATATACACCGACGACCCGAGAAAGCTGGCAGACGATGGAGAGATCGTCCGATCCCTGGCAAAAGATCTGAGGAAGAGGGTGGTGGTGAGGCCTGACCTGAAGGTCCTGGCCGACCCCGAGGGAGCGGTGAAGAAGATTCAGCAGGTGGTCCCCCCCGAGGCGGGGCTCACCAACTACTACTTCGACGGCGAGACCGGCGAGGTGGTGATCGAGGCAGAGAAGCCCGGCCTTGTGATCGGAAGGCACGGTGCCACCCTCCGGGAGATCACAAAGCTGATCGGCTGGACCCCGAAGGTTGTGAGAACCCCCCCGGTCCGGTCTTCCACCATCGCCAACACCAAAGAGTATCTCCGGTCCGTCCAGTCCGAGAGAAAGGAGATCCTCAAGACGATCGGGAGGAGGATCCATCGGGACGTCGCCTCGAAGGACCAGTGGGTCAGGATAACCACCCTGGGCGGGTGCCGTGAGGTGGGCAGAAGCTGCATGCTCCTCTCGACCCCCGAGTCGAAGATCATCATCGACTGCGGCGTCAACGTCGGGTCCGACGACAGCGCCACCCCGTACCTCTACGTCCCCGAGGTCTACCCCTTAAACCAGATCGACGCCGTGGTCCTCACCCACGCCCACCTCGACCACGCCGGCCTCGTTCCGATGCTCTATAAGTACGGGTACGAGGGGCCGATCTACTGCACCCCGCCGACTAGAGACCTCTTCGTCCTCCTCCAGCTCGACTACATCGACATCGCTGGACGAGAGGGCAAAAGGATGCCTTACGAGTCGGCGATGATCAGGGAGGCCCTCAAGCACACCATCACCCTCAACTACGGCGACGTGACCGACATCGCCCCCGATACGAAGCTGACGATGCACAACGCTGGCCACATCCTTGGGTCTGCCATCTGCCACTTCCACGTTGGAGACGGCCTCTACAACATCGCCTTCACCGGTGACTTCAAGTTCGAGAAGACGAGGCTCTTCGACCCCGCCGTCCACTCCTTCCCCAGGCTTGAGACCCTGGTGACGGAGGCGACCTACGGCGGGTCGGGAAGCACCCAGCCCTCCCGGAAGGAGGCCGAAGCACGGCTTCTGAAGGTGGTGCGAGATACCATAAAGCGCGGTGGAAAGGTGGTAATCCCGGCCTTCGCCGTGGGCAGGAGCCAGGAGGTGATGATCGCTCTCGAGGAGGCGATCAGGAAGAAGACCCTCGACGAGATCAGCGTCTACCTCGACGGGATGATCTACGAGGCGACGGCGATCCACACCACTTACCCGGAGTACCTGAACAACGAGCTCCGGGACCTCATATTCCACAAGGGTATCAACCCCTTCCTCTCCGAATGCTTCGTCCAGGTGGAGAACGCCAGTCAGAGAACGAACATCATGGAGGGCGACCCCTGCGTTGTCCTGGCCACCAGCGGGATGCTCAACGGCGGCCCGATCCTGGAGTACCTGAAGGGCCTCGGGCCCGACGAGAGGAACACCCTGGTGATCGTGGGCTACCAGGCCGAAGGAACCCTCGGCCGCCGGATCCAGAAGGGGTGGAACGAGGTGCCCCTCTCCTCCGAAGGGAGGACCCAGACCGTCAAGATAAACCTTGAGGTGGTCACCGTCGACGGCTTCTCCGGCCACTCGGACCGAAACCAGCTGATGGATTACGTCAGGAGGGTATACCCCAAGCCCTCGAGGGTGATCACAAACCACGGCGACGAGAGCAACTGCCTCGACCTCGCGAGCTCCATCTACAAGAAGCACAGGATACCGACGATGGCGCCGATGAACCTGGAGACGATACGCCTCGTCTGATCTCGGCGGGGCGATTGGGGCTTTTGGCCTTTCATCCCGATCGGCCGAAAAGAGGGCGACAGATGGGATGAATATGGACGGCGGCCCGCCTTTGCCACATTAAGTTCGGCGGTTTCGTCCTCCGCATCGCAAGCGGTCGAGCGGGCCCATCGCGGGCCCGAGGCCGGGGATATGATATCACGATGGCACTGAAGCGCCCATCGAGACCGAAGATATGATATCCAGATGGCACCGGAGCGCCCATCTGCCCCTCTCGATGCCTGATTTGGGCTCGGGCCTGCCGCACCATCTGCGATGGATTCTTCAAAAGATTTATCAAATTTGAGCGCCAATGGGCGGACGAGGTTTTGTGCGATGGGAAAGAGAACTCGGATCATCAACGATCCCTCAGATCTTGTTCCTCTGCTCCTGGCTTTCGGTTCGGAAGTTCACAAACGGGTCTTTGAGGAGCTCTGCGAGGATTGGCGGACCGAGGCGGAGCTCTCGGAGCTCATGAGCGACGAAAAGGGGGTTCACAGGAGCCTCGAGCTTCTGAAGAAGAGCGGGCTTGTGGAGACGAAATGGAAGATGCCAAAGCCCGGCGAGAGCCCGGAGAAGGAGTACCACTCCAGCTATTCGAGGGTCCAGGCCAACTTCGTCTGTCCCCTGGAGGATCTGAGCGAGCTGATATATCTCACCTCGATGTCGGATGATGAGCTCCGGAAGGAGACCGAGAAGATCGAGGGACTCGTCGTCAAGGGCAACACCTCTCTCTCCAACCTGTCTCGGGAGCTTGATCTGAGCCAGGCCTTTATAAGAGGGGCTGCCAAACGAGCGAAGGGGCTCGCCGTCAGGGGTCAGCGGATCGAGCTATCGAAGGAAGAGGGCTGACGATGGTGGACGTTTTACAGAGCAAGAGAGACAGCTCGCGGTTTCAGATCCTGGTGGAGATCGCCGCAAACCAGCCGAACGTAAGGCAGAAGGAGGTGGCCGAACGGCTCGGGGTCACCCCCCAGGCGATCTCCGAGTACATCAAGGACCTGGTCGCCGACGGGCTCGTAATATCCGACGGCAGGATGAGGTACCGGATCACAAAGGAAGGGGTGGAGATGCTCCTGGAGAGCGCCGCCGAGCTGAAACGGTACGCACGGTACGTCATGGAGGAGATCATAAGCCACGTCTCGGTCTGGGGTGCCATCGCCGACGAAGATCTGGAAGAGGGTGAGACGGTATCCCTGGAGATGAGGGGCGGCCTCCTCTACGCCAGCCGGAAGGACGGCAGCGGTGCCACAGGCGTCACCATCGCCGACGCCCGGACAGGAGAGGACGTGGGGATCTCCAACCTCAAAGGGCTGATCAGCCTCAAAGAGGGGACGGTCACCGTCTGCAAGGTTCCCAGGGTCCAGCTCGGCGGGTCTAGGAACGTGAACCTGGAGGCCCTATCCGGGATGGTCACCGATAGCGAGATGGTGGGGGCCCTGGGGATAGAGTCCCTCGTCTCCCTGAGAAAGGTCGGCCGGGAGCCGGACGTCTTCTTCGGGGCGAAGGAGTCGGCGGTGGAGTCGGCCTTCCATGGGGTCTCCTCGGTGATCGTCTGCGTCGACGAGCAGGCTCCAAACCTCATGGGAAGGCTCGAGGCCGAGGGGCTGAAGTACGAGCTCGTCGACCTCACCATCACCTGACCGGGTCCGATGGCGATCGCGGTTCTGGCCAGGGCCGAGAAGGGACGGGTCCTCGTCCTCCCCCTCCGGGGGAGGAACGCCCTCTTCGAAGGGCATCTCCGCCTCCAGGAGACGCCCAAAGGCCCGAGGCCAAAGAAGTTTCTGATAAATAAAGACGGGGACGAAAGGTACCTCCAGCCCGACGACCTGGTGAGGCTCCTCCGGAAGGCTGGGGAGATCTTCATCGCCCGGGGCGACCCCGCCGTTGAAGGTCAGTTCGTCGCATTTCTCGAAGCGTATCAGCTCCCATGCCGGAAGGTATCCGTCTGCCAGCTCTGTCTCTCGGAGAAGAGGATCTTCACCCCCCTGGACAGAAAAGCCGTCCGGTTCAAGGGCGACCTGATCTGCGAGCGGTGCGCCCTGGAGGAACTCCAGAGAGAGGCCGACTTCAGGCATCTTGGTCGGGCCGCAAAGCTCCATCTGGCGAGGATCCTACTGAAAAGAAGAGACCTCGACGCCGTCCTCGGCCTCCTCAGCCTCGAGAGGCTCGACTCTGATCTCACCCGTTTCGACGAGATCCCGGCCGTTAAGGAGGAGGACCCCATGCCCGTCGAAGCCCTCGACCTTCCGGCCGAGCTGAAGAGCCATATTGCCAACAGGACAAAGACCCTCCTCCCGGTCCAGACGAAGGCGGTCCGCGGCGGGCTTCTGGAGGGAAAAAGCCTCCTGGTCGTCTCGGCCACCGCCACCGGCAAGAGCCTGGTAGGGGAGATGGCGGGGATCAAAAACTTCCTGGAAGGAAAGGGCAAGCTCCTCTTCCTCGTCCCCCTGGTGGCCCTCGCCAACCAGAAGTACGACCAGCTCTCCCTCTATCGGGATCTTGGGGCCAGAACCTCCATCCGGGTTGGAGTCAGCAGGATCAAGCTCGGCAAGGCGAAGAGGATGAGCCAGGACCTCAACTCCGAGATCATCGTCGGGACCTACGAGGGGGTCGACCAGGTCCTCCGGACAGGAAGATCTCTCGGCAAGGTGGGGACGGTGGTGATCGACGAGGTCCACATGCTGGAGGAGAAAGAGCGGGGGCACAGGCTCTCGGGTCTGATCGCGAGGCTGCGGTTCACATTCCCAAAAGCCCAGTTCATCTACCTCTCAGCCACGGTGGGAAACCCGAAGACCCTCGCAGAGCAGCTCGGCTCCGACCTCATCGACTACCAGGTTAGGCCGGTTGCAATCGAGCGGCACCTGATCTTCGCAGAATCCCGGGAGAAGAGGGGGCTGTTAAGAAGGCTCGTAAAGGAGGCGGCTTCAAAGACCTCCTCGACCGGGTACATGGGCCAGACGATAATCTTCACCAACTCGAGGAAGAACTGCAACAACCTCTCCGCGGCGATCCCGAACTCCGCCGCCTACCACGCCGGGATGCAGTACGAGCAGAGGAGAAAGGTGGAGACCGCGTTCGCCGAGGGGAAGATCGACGCCGTGGTGACGACGGCGGCCCTCGCCGCAGGGGTCGACTTCCCCGCATCCCAGGTGATCTTCGACTCCCTCGCCATGGGGATCGAGTGGCTCTCTGTCCACGAGTTCAACCAGATGCTTGGGAGGGCCGGCAGGCCCGGCTACCACGATCGGGGGATAGTCTACCTCCTCCCCGAGCCCGGCAAGAAGTACCAGGGCGGCAGAAGCGAGTCCGAGGACGAGGTGGCCCTCCACCTCCTCCGTGGCGAGATGGAGGACGTCCTCCCAGAGTACGAGGAGGAAGAGCAGGAGGAGGAGGTTCTGGCCAACGCCGTGGTGGCGAAATCCAGAGAGGATCTCGTCCGTCTCCACGGGCTGACGATCGGCCTCGACGACCTGAACTTTAGCCTTGCGGCACTGGAGAGGGCCGACCTCGTCCGGGGGATCTCTCCCACCCGGATGGGGCGAGCGGCCGCAGCCCACTTTCTCACTCCAGAGGAGGTGGTGGTGATAAGGAAGGGGCTCTCAGAGGAGAAGACGCCTCAGGAGGTGGCCGTCGACCTTGAGAGGTTTGAGGACATTTACCTCAAGGCGGCGGAACGGATCTCGGCCACGCTGCGGATGCAGCTCTCGTCGAGGGCGCTTCACGGCTCGGTGATGGACCTCCTATCAAGCGAAGACCTCACAAAGCTCGACCCTAAGGTGCGCGAGGAATTGATGAACTTCGCCCGGGACTTCACCCGATGCGGCTGCAAAGACGCTCCCTACTGCGGCTGCCCCGAGAGGATGGTCTCCCTCAAGATCCTGGAGCTTCGGGCCGGGGGGGCGAGCCCGAATCGGATCATCCAGGATTTCACCGACTCTTACGGGATGTACGCCTACTCCGGCGACCTCATAAACTACCTGGACACCATCGTCCGCCACCTGGAGGCGATCGAAAATATGGCGCGGGTCCTGGGGAGAAGGGACGCTGCAGCGGAGGCGAAGAGGATCCGGGAGAAGATCGAGGGGTAAAATGTGATCTTCATCCCTGGATCTGGTAATCGATCGTCACTTCCGCCCCTTCCACCTCGTAGCCGACGGCCTCCACCAGCATCGACCCCTCGGCCTCGGTGACGGAGTAGGCGAGCTCCTCCGAAGAGCTGACGGTCAAAACCGTCGCATCTTTTGGGAGATAAAACGCCAGGTGGCACTCGTCCCACAAGCCTTCGGCCTCGAATTCCAGCCTCGTCTCTTCTCCCAGCATCGAGGTCAAGCCGTCGGTGAGGGCGTAGATCTCCCCCGTATCCTCGTCGTATTCGAGCTCCGAGCCCTCGAGGAAGTCGAGCTCCTCCAGCCGGTCGGTCTTCAGATAGCCGACGATGAGAGCCATCCCCTCATAGTCCAGGTATACGTCCAGGACGATGCTTCCCGACGCCTCTTCTGCCTCGCCGTCGTCAACCTCTCCCCGGGAATCGGAGGCGAAGGCCGATGAGGCCGAGAGGACCAGAAGGACGAACACGGCAATGAGAAAGCGGGACGACGCCGGAAGCTTCGAGCCCCGGCCGGGAGTTCGAAGCTGCAGATCTCCTTTAATCAAATCCAAAACCTCTCGGATAGAGGAGAGAGCAGGTTGGGCTCGTCGACCATCATATCAAAACCGTCGCCACCGTACCATCCGGGAACGACGAGATCGGGGCATAGACCTCCGCACCCCAGGTCCCGGAGGATCACGTCGTCGAACTCTGGCTCAAATGGGCAGCCACTCATCCAGCATCCGGGGCAGAGGAAAGGCGGCATTCCAGCAGATTCAGGACTGAATAGGATCGTCTCCGCAACGGTGACCTTTCGGCCCGGACCCGGACAACCCGGACCCGGACAACCCGAACCCAATGACCCCAAACCCAGTGACTCAGACCAGTCCCCGATCCAACATGCTCCAAATAGTTCCGATCCGGCCAACCCATCCATCCAGTCAGGGCAGGCCGCGATCCCCAATCCAGGGCCGACGGACGAGGCCAGGACGAGGGCGTAGCTCCCGGCGTAAGGGCCGCTGAAGATCACCAGGCTTCCCGCGCCTATCTCTGATCCGTTCGCAAGGCTGGTCTGGACGAAGATCCTCCCCGCCAGCTCCAGCCCCGACTCTGGCGCGTCCGGGATGGCACACCAGCCCCAGACCGGCTCCATCAGGTCAGCCTCCAGGGTCGTGTTCAGCTCCTCCGATGAGAGGCTGAGATTTTCCAGGAGGTAGTGGGCGTGGCCGAAGCGGAGGTTGCCCCGATGGATGTAACCCTCTTCCGCCCCCTCGATCTCCGCCTTGATCTCCCCCAGGGTCCTGTTCTCGCCCAGGAGCATCCGAACCCGCGAGGGATCAAGCCCCCTCACCCGTTCCACCTGCAGCCTCACCGGAATCAGCTCGTCGGCCTGGCCCAGGGCGAGGCCCACCTCCGAAATGACGATCGATATCAGAACCGGCGGTCCCCCTCCGGTATGGTCCATATCGACAATTTGAGCAGCGACCAGGCCCGGCCCCCTCACCAATATCTCCTCGTGGTAGATCGTCTCCAACGGGAGAGGGTGACCCGCGTCCGCAAAGCTCACCAACATCAGGGTCATAAATCCCAGGAACAGGGTCCGGATCCATGGGTTCATGATCGACCACATCCTCTCTCTTCTGGCAGATCTTTCCGCTCCAGACGGCGTCGGATGGATGCATCTTCCAATCCGCATCTTGAATATCGGGGCAACTCCAGGTCCATCTCAAAGAGAGGGTCTGAGCCCTCGATCGCCCTCATCTCCCCCCCTGGCTCAGCCGCTCGGAGAGCTCGATGACGTTGGTTCTGCCCCATTCCTTCTTGGTCACGATATTTCTCCTCTCCAAAGAGACGATGATCCCGGTGAGGGAGGATTTGGGAATCCCCGTCTCGTACCTTATATCGGCCTGGGTCATCTTCCCCTCGTGCTTGATCAGAGCCTCCAGCACCGACCTCTCCCTCTCAGTCAGGGTCTCCATCACCGCCGCCATCTCCCCGGAGATCGGAGCCTCGCCGGCCGCCTCTTCCTCGGCCTCTGCGGCAGGCAAACCCTCGGCCGACGGAGCGGCCGGGGCGGCTCTGGAGAGATCTGCCTGGTCCACCAGGACCTCACCCCCGCCGACCTCTCGATATCCTGAGGCAGCCCTCGCCTCCTCGGATACGGCTGGTGTCTCCAAGGGAGGTGACTCCGGCCTCGCCGGCCTTCTGAGCTTGAAAACAGAAAATATTACGATGACGATGATGCTTCCCGCCGCCAGAATCAGGGGGAGGAGGGAGCTCTCCTCAGACTGGAGAGGCTGAAGAGGCTGAATGCCTGCAGCCTCGGTATCGGCCCCCGCGTCGACTACTGACTGGCGGTACTGGACGGTTGCGGTGGGGCTCGCGACGTCGTAGCCGTGAAACTCCACCACAAAGGATTCGCTGGACGAGGAGACGAGGTAATCGAGCCCTTCGGTCCCGGTGATGTTGCTGAGCTGGACGTTCTCCGTCAGGTAAAAGGTGACGTGGTACTCGGCGTATACCCCAACAGCTGGGAGGATTATCTCCCAGTCGTCTCCATTCTTCATGGTGAGAGCGTTGGTCACCGCGTAAAGCTGCTGCGCGTCCTCGTCGTACTGATACTCGGAGGCGTTGAGAAAGGGAAGGCCTCCGATGCTCTTGGCATACCCGGTCACCAGAGCCTTGCCCGCATCGTCCACATATATGTCGAGGACGAGCCCCGCTGAATCGGAGCTTTCATTTTCGACGGCTCCAGAGCCGGAGCTGAGGAGGACCGCCACCATCACCAGGAGGGTAATTGCCCGCAGACCGAGCCAGTCTTTATCCGTCATCATTTATCCTTCGGCAACGCCGATTCCGGCCGGAAGTTGGGGTCGAATATATTTAAGATTTCGGCATCTTGAAGGCTTGAGGGCGAGCCCGTCCCGGAAAGATGAGGCAGGCAGACATCAGATCTCACGATTAGACGTATAATTCATAAATGATTAAGTTCAACCTGGGACGTTCGATATGAGCCGAAAGTCTTCTTGCATCAGGATCAGATCAGAGAGAGTCACCCTACCGTTAGCCCTGCTCCTCCTGCTTCTATCCGCCATCACCCTCGCCTCGGGAGCCCTGGAGGCGAACGAATACGGCGAGATCGTGGAAGCGTCAGAGGCGACCGGACCGGAGACGTCGGAGGACGCCGCCGGCATTCCAGCCGAATCCGGAGAGTCGGGGGCCGGAGATGGTGGGGCCACGGAAGCGGCCGATGCGTCGGATTCCATCGATGGGGCCGATAACTCCGGAATGGACGCGTCGGAGAAGACCGATCCGACGGAGGCTAAGGAGTCGGCAGACGTCGACGGATCTGACGAGGACGAAGCGGATGGTGGAGAGTCGGCAGACGTCGAAGGACCCGACGAGGACGAAGCGGACGGTGGTGAGCCGACGACTGCCGAGGCGGTCGTCTACGTCATCAACAACGACGACGACACCCTGAGCATATCACTCTATATAGACTCGGAGCTTGTGGGAACCGAGGAGATCTCCAAGGATAAAGAGAAGAAGTTCGGTGACTACCAGCTTGAGGCGGGGTCCCACGAGTTCGAGATCAGCTGGTGGGATGACGACACAAAGAAGACCCACCGAGAGGAGCTGACGGAGACGGTGGAGGAAGAGACGGCGGTCACCCTCTACGCGACCCAGCACAAGGAGCCCGAAGAGCACGAGATCAACGTCATGTTGAGAAACGAGAACGATGAAGACCTGGAAGCCTACCTGTACATAGACGGCGAGTACGAGAAGCTGAAGACCGCCAAAAAAGAGAGCACCACCGACTTCGGCAAGTTCGACATCGAAGAGGGGACCCACGAGCTTGCGGTGAGGTGGCAGGACCCCGAGACGAACATCGAGTACGAGAAGAGGAAGACGATCCGGGTGGACGGGACGGACGCAGTGACCTTCTACGCCCCTGCAGGAATGAGCTTCGATAGCGATGAGGTGGCGGCCCCCGCGACTAAATCCTCGAGGACAACAAAAAGCGACGACGAATCGGCTTCAACAGCATCCTCAAGCGAAACGTCGTCGTCATCGGCGAAAGAGGAAGGAGAAGTGGATACTGCATCAAAGACAGAAAAGGATACAGCATCCGAGACCGAAAAGATCGATTCACAGCGGGGATCTTCAAACTCCAATGAGGTCGGAGCCGCCGCTGACGGAATGGGGACGACCGCGGAAGAGACTGTGCGGTCCGGGGACGGAAGAGAGGATGACGGGGGCGGAGACGAAAGTTCCGATGCCGGTGGCGCCGCCCTGTACATATCGACGATCGGAGCCATCCTCGCCATATACATCATATTCTTCAGGCGTTGAGACGATGAGAGCACTCCTGGCCTGCCTGTTCCTGGCCTCGATGATCGGGGCGGCGGTGGAGTGGGGGGACCGGACCGAAGGGGAGCTCCGATGGGGTGAGACCCTTCAGATGGGCGAGTACTCCCTGGAGGCGGCGGACTTCACCCCCGAGGATAAGACGCCGAGGATGGTGATGCTGAACCTCCGCAAAGACGGCGAGCTAATCGCCACCCGAGCCCTGAAGTCGGGCGACTCCTTCTCCCTCGACGACGAGGTGATGGTGGTGGTCGAGGAGGTGAGGATGACCGATCGCCTGGCGGGCGGGTCGGCCGAGCCCCGGGCCGAGGTCCTCCTCCAGGTCCGCGCGGTTCCTGAACTTGTGATCCGCGTCGTCTCTGAGGAGGACTCCTATGAGGGTGGGGACCGGGTGAAGCTGGAGATCGAGGTCGAGAACGCCGGGATGGCGGAGGCCGAAGATCTGAAGCTGGAGTTGACCTCTGATCCCCCCCTTGTCTTTTCGAGCTACTCGAGATCGAAGCTCGCCCCCGGCGAGGTCTGGGACGACGACCCGGATACCGGGGAGATCGACCCCATCGAGTTGAGCTTCGTCGTTCCGTCGTTTCCGGGGCCCCAGACGGTCCACGTCATGGCGACGGCCCATTACCTAGATTCCGAGGGCGATCTCCACGAGTCCAGGGGGATGACCAGCTTCGAGGTCTTCGGCCCCCTCAGGGTCTACAAGTACGCAGAAGACGAGATGAACTTCGGCGAGAGGAGCTTCGTCCACCTCTCCGTCAGAAACGTCGGCAACCGCTCTCTTGAGGTGGAGCTATCCGACTCTCCGGGCAGAGATTTTCGGGCGGACTCAAACCTCGAGTGGAACATGACCGTCCCCCCCGGTGGTACACAGACCGCAAGCTACACCGTCACCGCGAAGAAGCCAGGTTATGGTCAGATCCTCCCGCCGGCCGAGGCAGCCTACTCCATCGACGGGATGACCTACAGCGTCGGATCGGCGAGCCCGGTCATCGACGTCATCGGCCCTCTGGTGGAGGTCGAGAAGAAGGCCTCCTCCACCAGGGTCAGGCCGGGCGAATCGGTCACGGTGACCCTGACGGCGACGAACGCCGGCAACCGGAGGACAAAGGTCTCGATGAAGGAGACGATCCAGGCTGAGGGGAGCCTCACCTCCGGGGAGACGGAGCTCTCCCGCCTCCTCCTCCCCGGCGAGTCGGCGGCTCTGGTCTACGCCATATCCTGGGACGAGCCGGGGAGGTTTGAGATCCCGGCCACCGTCATCTGCTACCAGGACGACGACGGGACCATCTGCAACCTGGAGTCATCGCGGCTGAGGATAACCGTCGAGGAGGATGAAGAGCCGAACTCGACCTCGAACTCGACCTCGGCCGCCGACCTGGAGGATGCGGGAACGCCGACGGAAGAAGGGGCGGCCTCTGACCCGGCAGGGATGGGGACAGGGGTCGGAAGCGATGAGGGACAAGGCGATGATGGGAGACCAGCGGGCGGGATAGCAGGCGATGAGAGAGGAGAGGGTGCCGAGAAGGCCGGACCCCTCCAGGAGGGGGACGGGCCGGGTGGCGGATCGATCTTATGGGGCCTGGCGGCGCTGATCCTGATCATATTCGTGGCCTTGGATCGCTACCTGTAGATAGTTAATTTAAATTGATTTGTATAAATATGCATTCCAATCCTGAGGGTGATCGGGCCGGCGCGGCAAAGGGTCCCGCCGGATGGGCGGTGGCGGTGGTGGTCCGGGCGATTCTACTCGTCGCCATCCTCCTCCACCCCGGCCTGGGCCAGGCACCGGACCTCGAATGGGAGAGGGTCCTGGGCGGAGCGGCCGATGATAAGGGGCTCGCCCTCCAGGAGACGAGGGACTCGGGGCTCATCGTAGCCGGCACCACCGCCTCGAAGGGGGCGGGAGGAGAAGACCTCTGGCTCGTCAAGACCGATTCCGAGGGAGAGACGGAATGGGAGAGGACCATCGGGGGGCCCGGCGATGAAGAGGGATGGACGGTTTTGGAGATCGAGGACGGCTACGTCGTCGCGGGGGTGGCCGAGGCCGAGGCTCCGGGCACCGGCGGAAAAGACCTCTTCCTGGTCAGGACCTACTCCGACGGCTACGAGAGGTGGAGGCGCTTCTTCGGCGGGGACGCCGACGACTGGGGCGTATCCATGGTGGAGACGGAAGACGGATTTGTGATCGTCGGCCTAACCTGCTCCTTCGGCTCCGGGGGGTCGGACGGCTGGATATTGAAGACTGACTCCGACGGGAACGAGGAGTGGAACCTCGCCATCGGCGGGTCCAAGAACGACGGTCTCGCCTCGATCCTGGAGGCGGAAGACGGGTACATCGTCGCCGGGACCACCGAGTCCTACGGAGCGGGGGGAGAGGATATGTGGCTCGCGAAGGTGGACCCCAACGGAAATCGGGTCTGGGAGAAGACCTTCGGAAGAGATGGGGACGAGAGGGGCGACCAGGTCCTCGATACGGGGGACGGTTACCTCCTGGTCGGAGTATCCGATCCCGCAGGCTCGGCGAATCGAGATCTTCTGCTTGTCAGGACCGATCTTGAGGGAGAGAAGATCTGGGAGGAGACGATAGGGAGCATCGGCGAAGACGGAGGATGGTCGGCCCAGGTCACCTCCGACGGCGGCTATGTGATCCTGGGCTACACCAACGAGACCGGGGATCAGAATATATGGCTCGTCAAGGTCGGGGATGATGGCGAAGAGGTGTGGGACGAGACCTTCGGAGGATCGGGGTTCGACCTGGGAAGGTCGATAGTCTCGACGAAGGACGGCGGATGGGCGATGACAGGATGGACTGAGTCTGAGGGATCGGGGATGGACCTCTGGCTGGGGAAGACCGAGGGCACCGGGAGCGCCGGGGGCGCCTCATGACGGAAAGAGAGCGCCGCAAGACTATTCCGCCTTACAGTGCCGACGGCGGCGGCAATCCGGCCGCCGAAGACGATGATGATTATGATGATTATGATTATGACGATAATGGGCTGGCCGAGGTGTACGAGCCCGCCGAGGACACGTATCTCCTCCTCGCCGCCGCCCTGGAGGAGGTGGACCCCGAGGATCTGGTCCTGGAGATTGGGTGCGGCCGCGGCGTCATATCGAGGAGCCTCGCCCCGCGGGCCCGGAGGGTCATCGCCACCGACGTCAACCCCTTCGCCGTGAAGAGCCTTCGGGGACGGCCGGGGATCGAGGCGGTCCGGGCCGACCTCTTCAGAGGGATCGGGGCGGGGGCTGGAGCGAGGGAGAGGGAAGGGGCGAGGGCGAGGTTCGACCTGGTCATCTTCAACCCGCCTTACCTCCCCACCGAGGAGGACGAGGTTCTGGAGGGGTGGCTCAACTTCGCCTTCGACGGGGGGAAGACGGGGAGGGAGACGATCGACAGGTTCCTGGAAGGGCTGAAAGATCACCTGGAGCCCGTGGGTGGGCGGGCCCTCCTCCTCGTCTCCAGCCTCAGCGATCCCGCGAAGGTCCGGGAGAAGGCCGAGGAGAAGGGATTGACCGTCGAGGTGGTGGCGAGGGAGAAGCACTTCTTCGAGGAGCTCCTCGTCCTGAGGCTCACTCCCCGCCTGAGCGGGACCGACTGATTCAGAAAAACGAGGCCGGGAGGTCGAAGTCGGGCTCGCCCACCTCCAGGTGGACGACGTCGATCCCCTGGTTCTCCATCGCATGGGCGCGCTCCAAAACGTCCATCACCAAAAAGGGGGTCATCTCCTCTGCTCGTCGTGAAATCATGTCGTGGGGCTCCTGACTGTGTAATCTGGGTTAATGGTTGCGATCCTTCTCACTATTATTGGCGTTTATGCTTCAATAGATTATTTTTCGAATATCGGTTTGATTCGGAAGGTAGAATTGGGTTCTCTATATCCTGTGCTACGCTCAAACTCAAACGGGCCCATTTTACCTCTTTGTAAGTCATGAAATAATAGCACAAATGCAATTAAAGCAATTAAAAATGTAGATTGGCTTACATATAATGTATCAGAAAGCTTAGAAATCCAAAATAAATACAACGTTATTATGACATACACAAGTGCTCCAAACGCAAATGTTTTCTGGACGGCAGATATTTCAGACAGAAATTCTCTTTTCCCAATTTCTCTAAGGTTGCGAATTGCTTTTACGTTTAAGGGGTCAAGTTCTACAGCTTTTTTAAATTCAATTTCTGCATCATTATATCGTCCCAATTTTGTATATACCCATCCAAGGCTGTTGCGAATTCTAGATTTTGTAGGATTGTCTATTGAAGCTGGCCGTCCCCATAGCGCTGCCAAGTATTTACCTTCTGCGTCTTCAAAATAATTCTCATCTGCAAGTATATCGGCAAGCGTTTCAAGTGCGTGAGGATTCCATTGATCAATTTGAAGAGCAGATTCTATCTGTTCTTCTGCCTCGGATAATCGTGACCATTCTCTTAAAAGATTTGCATAATTTATGCGTGATTCTAAATGCGTTGGATCCGATTCTATCGCGTTCTTATATTGATTTTCGGCTTCAGCATTTCTGTCGAGTTCTTTGAGTAAATTTGCATAATTATAGTATGCACTAGCAAATTTTGAGTCTGATTGGATTGCTTTTTTGTAATATTGCTCTGCTTCTAGTTTTTTACCAGATTCGTGTAAGAATGTAGCATAATTATATTGAGCTTTCGCATTATTCTCATCCAATTCTGCTGCTTTTTTGTAGTAATATTCCGATTCATCCCATTTTCCAGATTTTCTGAGGAAATTCGCATAGTTAAAGTAAGCTGTTGCAAGAGTCGGATTTAAATATAGTAATCTTATATAGTGTTCATTTGCCCCCTCAATATCACCAAGTTCCTCGAGAAGTAGAGCATAATTATTGTAGCCACCGGCATAGTTAGGATTTATTTCTAGTGATTTTTCATAATATTTTTTTGCTTCACCAATTTTTCCTTGTTCTTGGAGAAGGACACCGTAACTACTGTATGCCTCTGCAAGATTCGGATTTAATAATATTGCGTTTTTATAATGTTCCTCGGCACCCACAATTCTACCCTGTTCTTTGAGAAATGTTGCATAATTATGATGGGCACTTTCGTTTTTTGGATTTTCCTTAATTGATTTTTTATAATAACATTCTGCCTCCGAGTCTCGACCAGCTCTGTGCAATAAATTAGCGTAATTGTTATATAATATGGATAATCCAACTTTGGATCCGGGTGCTGATTTAATACCTCTTAATAATTGCTCTTCAGCCTCATTAGTTCGATCTTGATCTTGCAGAAATAGCGCATAATTATTGCGTGCTTCCAAGTCTTCCGGATTCAGATCGATTGTTTTTTTGAAGTAATCCTCCGCTTCGTAATATCTGTGTACTTTTTGAAGAAATAGTGCATAATTGTGATGCGCTTCAGAAAAATTAGGCTCCAACTCGATTGCTGTTTTATAGTGTTTTTCTGCTTCGACAATGTCGCCCATTTTGTCAAGCAATCTCGCATAATTGGTATGAACACCCGCAATATTCGGGTTTATTTTTATTGCTATCATGTAATGTTTTTTTGCTTCATTCATTCTATTTTCTTCATTAAGCAAATTTGCATAATTAGCATGAGCTTCTATAAATTCTGACTTATATTTTATTGCCTCCAAGTATTCGTCTTCAGCTTCCTTTTTTCTATCTTGCTTATGAAGACACATCGCATAACGCAAATGTGCCTCGGAAAAAGTGGTTTCTAATCCTATTGCCTTTTTATAACATTTCTCTGCATCATCAAAATTTTGTATGAATTCTGCAGCAGTTCCAGCTTCATAATATCTTTGAGCTTTTTCATCTTCCATCACATTTTTAGCTACCAAAAGCAAAATTACATAAGCAAAATCATATTTTTCATTTTCTAACAGGTTTTCAGAAAACTCTTTGAGCAAACTTGTGCTAATATTCATTTTCCGTGCAAGCTCTGTGGCCAATTCAAAACAAACATCCAAGTCTCCCTTCTCGATGCAGGGGACTAGGGAATCCTGAAATTCCTTTAGCTTTTCTTCAGCCATGTGCACCTCATAGAGCATCTTTCAAGTTTAAATTGCTTTTCACATGTTATACCGTCTCGACCTCCTCCAGGATTCGACGACCTATGGCGGGCTTTAGGGCGCTTCTTTCCACCAGGTCCACCTTCGCCCCCAATAGATCGCTCAGACGGTTTTCGAGGGCGATGAACTCCAGAAGGGTCAGCGGCACATCGCCCTCCTCCAGATCCACCAGAAGGTCGATGTCGCTATCCTCGTCGGCCTCGCCTCGGATATAGGAGCCGAAGTATCCCGAGGGATTTGACCTTGTAGCGAGTGTATAGCTCCGGCATGTGAGACCTCAGAATTCGGGCGATCTCCTCTGCGGTCTTCACCCTCCTTTGAGATTGCGATCGCGGTTTCCTCTTTGACGATGTCGTCAATTCGACCTCCGGCCACCTTTTCTTTTTTCAGCTTAATCTCTCGGAAGAAATATCTTTCACCGACCAGACTTAAAACCCAACCGTCTTATCTCTACGCCCTTCACCCCACCCTCAGCTGAGCCTCGACCAATTCGTCGAGACAGCTCCCCCTCACCTCCTGGGCGTAGTCCCAGAGCTCAGCGCCGCAAGCATCGCACTCCTGCGCCCGCTCCTCCATCACCCGCACCAGGTCCAGGAGCGAGCCGTACAAGAGAGGCGCCGCCTGGCGGAGCCTCTCGTCGAAGGTGCTCGCGGCTTTTTCGAACACGATCAGCCTGCATCCGCCGCCGGGGTCGTCCCAGGCCATGCACCCCGCCTGCAAGCAGGCCCGCGCCACGAAGGGACAGGCTTTCGCCTCCGCCTCCTCTTTCTCGCCCTCTCTCCGATCCGTCACCATCTCCACCGCCTCAGAGCCGATTTCACTTGTTCAGCGATTATTGATGGCGGATGCTATATGCTATTTTTCTTCGATGTTGATGGGGGTGCGGAGGAGGGCGAGGGCGAGTGGGCGGATGGCGAGGGGGGGTGGAGGGAGAGGAGCCGTCCCCCCTTCCCCGCCGCCCGGCCAGCGCCGAGAGGAGGATGTAAAAGCCGGTCTCCGTCAGGATGCAGACCGCCGCCGGGACCGCCGCCCTCGGTCCGAAGAGGAGGAGGGCGACGGCGGCGGTGAGCCCCAGATTCTTGAATGAGCCGAAGAGGGTGTAGGCGATCCTCTGCGGCCTCGCAACCCCGGCCAGCGCCGAGAGGGCGTAAACGACCGCCCCCGAGGCGAAGGTCCTGGCCGCGGCGATCAGGAGGACACCCCCGACCTCGGTCGTCATGGCGGCGCTGTTCAGCCCCACCACGATGTAGGTGACGGCGAAGAGGCCGGCGTTGATGGGGTGGGCCGGATCGATCCGCAGCCGGCCGACGTACCTTGAGGCGAGGAGGGGAAGGAAGATCAGAAGAAAGACGATCTTCGCCATCTCCCCGACTCCTGCACCCAGCCCTGTCCCCATACCTCCGCCGGCTCCTGCTCCTGCCACCGCCTCCCCCGCCACCCCGGCGAAGAGGAGGACGATCAGGGGCATGAGGACGAGGGACGCGATGTAGGATAGGGCCTCCGAGTAGAGGGCGAGCCGGACGTCGCCGGCGAGAAGCTTCGTCAGGGGTACGACGGCCACCGCCGGAGGGCTCGCGGCCATCACCACAAACCCGAGGACGAGAAGCTCCTCATCCAGGACCATTGGGGCGAGCAGGAGGATCAGTCCGGAGAGGAAAAGGTAGTTTACAAGAAACCCGGCCGCTGCGCCCCTCAGGGGCGGAAGGCCGAGATCGATCCCCGCCATGGAGAAGGCCATCATCAGAAAGAGCGCCGGTATCACCAGAAACTCCAGCCTCTCGGCAGGCCCCGGCAGGACGAAGCCGAGGACCACGGCCAGGGCGAGGATGAAGGCGGTATTTCTATGGAGGTTGATCTGCATGATGGAACCAGAGCCCGCTTATTCTTATCTTCGATATTTATTCAATATTTTGGGACCCCTTGCACCGCGAAGATATCCCTTTTGCGTTCAGCATTGTTTCTGCATGGTAATAGAAACAGGAGGATTGGACTTGAAGATTAAAAATTGGGGGATGACGTGAGCGAAATAGAATGAAAAACAGGCGGAACGGAAACCTCACCGCTCGCGGGGGTTGCCGCATCCATCCAAAACGATCATGCGCAGCCGAGAGCTGCGCCGACCGCCTTAATAGTCCAGAAGAGATAAATTCAGACCTTGTGGGCTATCGCGAACCTTCGCAATACCCTGTCAATGCATATGCTGACCTTGTCCCCGACCTTCGTCTCGGAGACGAAGATGACAAAGCCCTCAACCCTGGCGATGCCGTCTCCCTGCCTTGATATGTCCTCAATCTCCACTTCATACGTCTTTCCAGCTTCTACTGGAGACGAGTTTGTGAATCCGCCACTGCTGAAGGATCCTCGATCATTTCCGTACACAAAGTTCACATCCGTCTTGCGAAAAACCGTTAAAACAGCCCTCGCACGCGGGCTGACTACGCCAGGGAGTTATTTAAACCTACCTATCCCCCGAGCGCCCACGCCACCGCCACCACCACCCCCGCCTCCGAGCAGACCGGAGAGATCTTTCATTCCGCCCTGCTTTTGTCGCGGGAGACGAAAACCTCCCCCTCCCGCCTCATCTCGCTTACGATCCTGCCGTCGACGAGCCGGAGGATCCGGTCGGTCTTCTCGGCCATGTTCATGTCGTGGGTGACGAGGATGAAGGTCTGTTTCATCTGCCGGTTGAGCTTTCGCAACAGCTCGTAGATCATGTCGGAGCTCTTGGAGTCGAGGTTTCCCGTCGGCTCGTCCCCGATGACGATGGATGGATGGCCCGCTAACGCCCTGGCCACCGCCACCCGTTGGTTCTGGCCGCCGGATAGCTGGCTTGGCTTGTTGTGAAGCCTATCGCCGAGCCCTACCTCCTCGAGATGAATGATCGCCTGGCTCCTCGCCTCCTTTTTGTCTACTCCGGCGATGAGAAGCGGCATCATCACGTTCTCTACGGCGTCAAACTCCGGGAGAAGGTGGTGATACTGAAATATGAAACCTAGCTCCCTATTTCTCAGCCTCGCCCTCTCTTTTGGGCTGGCATTGGTGATGTTCTGCCCCTTCAGCCAGATCTCGCCGCTGGTGGGGGTGTCCAACAGGCCGATCATGTTCAGTAGGGTCGACTTGCCGCTGCCGCTGGGCCCCACGATCGATAGCACCTCCCCCTCCTCGATGGTCAGGTCGACGTCGTCCAAGGCCACCAGCTCCACACCGTCGCCGTATACCTTTCTCAGCTTCTTGATCTCAATGATGTTGGTCAAAGCCAGATCGCCTCCATAAATTTCACTCGGTGGCTATCGCCTCCACGGGGTCGAGCCGCGAGGCCTTGTAGGCGGGGTAAATTCCCGCGATGAGATTGACGAGGAGGGCGAAGACGGCGACGTAGACGAACGTCACCGGTTCCAGGATCACCGTCATCCTGTCGGCTATGTAGACCTCGGCAGGTACCTCGAACGTCCCGATCACCTTTGCCGCGACGTAAGCGAGGCCGCCCCCCAGAAGGGCCGAGGGCGGGCCGAGGATCGCGCTCTCCAGGACGAATATCTTCATGATCGAGACCTGGTCTGCTCCCATCGCCATCATTATCCCTATCTCCTTAGTCCTGCGGCTTATTATCATTATCATGGTGTTGGCGATGCCAAGCCCTGATATTAAGAATATCAGAAAGTAGAATAAGTATGAATAGAACTGCTGGGTGGCCAGCATATCCAAGACGTCCCGGCTCTTATCCTGCCAGCTCTCTGCCTGGTAGCGGGTTCTGTTGTTCAGCTCTGCGGCCACTGCCGGAGCTGCATAGATGTCGGAGAGCCTCATCCCCACCTCGGATACCACGTCCCCCTCCCCCAGGAGGTCTTGGGCGGTCTTCAGGGGAAGGTAGACGAGGGTCTGGTCGAGCCCAGTCCCCGTATCTATAATCCCGACGACCTTCACCCGGATCGATTCATTCTGTCGGATGAGCTGGAAGTCGTCGCCCCACTTCAGCTCCAGGTCGTCGGAGAGTTTGTCCCCCACCACGGCGGCGAACCTCTTGAACCGAAGGTCGCCGTAGTCGCCCCAGACCAGGTCATCCTGTACCCTCAGGAGTAGGTCCTCCTGGACGGGGTCTGCTCCGATGAAGGTCACTCCCTCGACGTTGTCTTTGTACTTGGCCGCCGCCCTTCCAATGAGCCTCGGGGACGCCGCCACGACTTCCGGGCTCTCCAGTGCGATGGCGGAGATGGTCCTGTAGAGATAGATGTAATCCTCGTCCTCCTTAGGGTCCACGGTGACATGGGCCGCGTTCTCCACGGTGTCTTCTATGAGGTTTTCCTTGTACCCCTCCATAAGCCCTATCATGACGAAGATCACCCCAACAGCCAGGGCCACAGATAGCACGGTGAATAGCACCATCTTGGGGTTTCCGAGGATGTGCCTTTCTGCGACCGTCAGCTCGAACATCGATCTCAACCTCGCAGGGCGACCACCGGGTCCAGCTTCGACGCCTTGTGGGCGGGGTAGACCCCCGCGATCATGCTCAGGGCCAGGGCGAGGATCGGGAAGGCGATGAGGTCGAAGGGGGCGGCGAGAAATTGTAGGACTATCGGCTGGGGCGCCGTCGGTATACTGTAGCTGATCTCGAGGCTGTTTAACCAGACGGAGACCAGAGTGCCTAACGCGCTCCCTAACGCACCTCCAACAAGCCCCAATATCCCGCTCTCGAAGACGAATATCTTCCGGACCTGGGACTGGTTGGCCCCCATCGCCATCAGCATGCCCACATCTCTAGTCTTCTCCAGAACCAGCATATTCATGACGTTGGCGATCCCAAAGGAGGCGATCAAGAGGATCAGCACCTGGACCAGATTGTTTGAAAATGTCTCGATGGCCAGGGTCTGCTCGATCTCCGGAAACAGGGTCCTCCAGCTTTCGGCATCATAACCCAGGGCCGAGATCTCCGCGGCTACGCCGTCAGCCTGGTAGGGGTCGTCGATCTGGATGTTGATGTAGGTTATTACGTCCCCCTCACCAAGAAACTCCTGGGCCGTCTCCAGGGAGACGAAGGCCGACTGATCCCACTCTTCGATCCCCGTTCTGAAGATTCCTGCCACCACCAGGTTCATAGTTGCAGCGTCGGGAGAGCTGGCGACGACGTCCTCGCCGATCTTCACGTCCAGGGTTTTGACCATTTCGTCCCCCAAAAGGACCCTCCTGCCGGTCTGGATCGCGTAGAAATCGCCATCGATCATGTACTTGTCGCCGATGGCAGTCACGTTGTTCAGCTCTGCCGGGACGACTCCGGTCATCTCGACGTTCTCGACGTTATCCTCGAAGGAAAGGGCTGCTGTGGTGCTGAGGGCTGGAGAGACGGCAGCGACCCCGGGGATCGCCCAGACGAACTCGATGAGGGTCTTGTATAGGTAGATGTAATCCTCCCCCTCTTTGGGGGCGACCAGAACGTGGGGCGCCAGCTCGAAGAACAGATTGAAGAAAGTATCGAAGTTTCCGTTGATGGAAGCCCTCATAATTATGATGATCGCCACGGCGAGGCCTACGGCCCCCACGGCGAGGACGGTCTGCCTCTTTCTGATTATTATGTGCTTCAACGCCACGAAGAGCTCGAGCAAGGGATCACACCTCTTCGGCGCGCATATGCCAACAGCGCCATTACCGAATTCTTAGGATCTTATTTATAGAGATCGGAGATTATTGGGGCTGATCGGAGATGACCGGCCTTGGCCGGAGATGAGCAACCCTTATCGAGTTGGTCTGACTCGTTGAGTCGTTAAAATTGAGCAAATTGAGAAAAAGGACAGGGGGCTCAGAGGGTGACCCCTTCGGCTTCTTCCACCGAGTAGTTTTCGTGGACCACCTTGCAGAGCCTCTTTACAAAGAGGGTCGGGTTTTTCGCCTGGAAGATGTTCCTTCCTATGGATAGGCCCCCGCCGCCAACGTTTATCGAGTCGAAGACCATCTCCAAAACCTGGTGCTCGGTATCCATCTTGGGGCCGCCCGCGATCACCACGGGGACGCTGCAGCCCTTGACGACCTCCTTGAAGGTATCGGGAGAGCCGGTGTAGTTGGTCTTGACGATGTCGACCCCAAGCTCCGCACCGATACGGGCGGCGTGCTTGACGTACTCGACGTCGTGCTCGGACTTGACCTTCGCCCCTCTCGGGTACATCATGGCCAGGAGCGGCATCCCCCAGCCGTCGCAGGTCCGGGCAACCCGCCCCAGGTCCTGGAGCATCGTGGCCTCGTCGTCGGCGCCGACGTTGACGTGGATGCTGACGGCGTCAGCTCCGATCCGGATGGCGTCCTCCACCTCGGTGACCAGGACCTTGTGGTTGGGGTCGGGGCCGAGGCTGGAGCTGGCGGAGAGGTGGACGATGAGCCCGACGTCCCGGCCGTACCCCCGGTGGCCGAAGAGGGGGAGCCCCATGTGGCCCAAGACGGCGTTCGCCCCGCCCTCGGCCACCTTGTCCACCGCCTCCTGGAGGTCTATCAGCCCCTCGATGGGACCCACCGTCAGGCCGTGGTCCATGGGGACGATGACCGTCCTATTCGTCCTCCTGTTGAAGATCCTCTCCATCCTGATGGATTTTCCGACGTTCCTCATGGGGGAATGGGATCGAGGAGTCGAGATTAAAAGGTGGTGGTCAGATCCGAAAAATACCGGTTCATTTAATTACTTTCGAATCCATCTTTCATGGGGTTTTTTCATGAAGATATTCGAAGCCCTTCTGCTGGGAATTTTGGTGCTTTTCGCGTCTCTAGCCACATCTCTTGGAGACAACTACGGGTACGAAGACTTATCGACGCTGACCGTCTCGGGGACGGGCAAAGCTACCGCCGACGCCGATATGGTGACGATAGTTCTGGGGGTCCAGACGAGAGACGAGAGCGCGGCCGTCGCCGTCGCAGAGAACGCTCAGAATATGTCCGACACCATCGAGGCCCTTTTGGCGGCCGGGGTCTCCGAGGACGAGATCAAGACCTCGCGGTTCTCGATCCGTCCCACCCGGGACTGGATAGACGGCGAGCTATCTGACGAGGTCTTCTTCGAGGTCACAAACCAGGTCACCGTCGCCCTAAATCTCACCGATGATGTGGACGTGGGCGAGATCATCGACGCCGCCGTGGGGGCGGGAGCAAACAGCGTCGAGAGCGTCACCTTCGGCCTCCGGGACCCGACTTCGGTCCAGGAAGAGGCCTTGGAGAACGCCGTCGTCAACGCCATGGGGAAGGCAGAGGTTATCTCCGAGGCGGCCGGGGTGAATCTCGGCCGGATCTTATCGATATCCGAGAGCGGAGCCTCGCCAGAGCCGTTGGCCGAGAGCAAGGTATTCTTCGCCTCCGACGCCGGAGCTTCGACGCCGATCGTGCCAGCGGACGTGGAGGCGACGGCGACGGTCACCATCACCTACGAGATCGAGAACGATGTCTAGGCCCCAATCCAAACCAAAAAATCAACCAAAAAGGCAGGTCCGCCCTCGGGCCTGCCTGCCAAATTTCTCTCGAATATTGAACTCTTTTTTATGGCCTCGTAAACCCATTAATACGCCAAACCCGGAGAATATCGCTCATGAAGAAAGTCGTCATTTCAGGCCTCGCGGCCGGCGCCCTGATGCTCGGCGCGTCCCTCCTCCTATCGCTCATCATCTCGGCGGCATTTCCGGAAGCGGTGGCCGAGTACTCGAACTCGGAGATCTTTCGGCAGATGGACGATCCCCTCATGCACTACATGTTATTCCATCCCTTCGTCATGGGCGTCATCCTCTCTTTCATCTGGCCGAAGGTGAGGGGGCAGATCGGCGGAGAGGGGCTGAAGAAGGGCCTTGCTTACGGGTTTTACGTCTGGCTATTCTTCGGAGTCCCCGGGATGCTGATCTCCATCAGCACCTTCCAGGTCTCGCCGTTTCTGGTGGGGACGTGGACGGTCAGCGTCCTCGCTCAGGACCTTGTGGCGGGTGTCGTCATCAGTCGGATGGTTGGGTAATTGAAATTGATCGAAGAGCACCAAAATAGATTTGCTATGGCGTGATAAAAAATAAAGTTGCGGGATGGCCTCCTGCTCATCCTGCATCGTAGTAGCAGACCTCGTCGACGTCCAGGACCGTCGGCGATCCCAGCTTTAGGCTCTTCACTCCCCTAACCCGGCCGTGGCCCACCATCGCGAGCTGGACCCGGGCCGCCTGGGCCTCCCTCTCCTCGTAGAAGTCGGCTCCGGCCTGGACCGTCTTGTGGGTCACCACCTGGATCTCCCGGATCCGGGTCAGCATCCCGCCGGTCCCCGTGACGATGTCGGGACCGCTCGCCTCAGTCAGGAATATGACGTCTCCAGGGCTGAGGTGGAGGAGGGTGAGGAAGTTGTGGGGGCTTCTGATCTCCAGGGTCCTGATGCCGTTTGCCACAAGCTCCCTGATAACCTGTCTGGATATTCCAGTAAGTGCAACGCATTCCATAACCATCGCCATCACCCATACATCGGGAACTGTAGCTCTTTTTTGCCCGGAACCTCTTCTGCGGAGGTGGTCTTCACCTGATCTGCGAGCTTCTGCATCTGAAGCTCGATCTCTTCCGCCCTCTCCTCAAGCTCCTCGGTGTCGGCGTCGAGTCCGTAGAGGGTGTTGAGCATCTTGATGGTGACGACCGCAGCTCTCGGGTCGGGGGCCATGCTGTGGGTCTCGCCGAGGAGGCATATCGCCGGCACCTTCCGGAGGAGGCACTCGTTCATGACGGACCCCGATATCCCCGATATCGTCCCGATCTCGAAGACCTCCACCTTCTCCTTTATCTTCTCCAGCATCTCCTCGGTGGTGGCGGCGCCGAAGACCCGCTGCTGGTCGCTCATCACCGTAATGCCGGCAAGACAGACCATCTCCCTCGCCCCGATCGACTCCGCCCACGATACGATCCCCCGAGCGACGTCGTAAGAGGCCGCAGGGTGGACCGGAATGTCGGAGCTTATCACCACCACCCCCAGATCCGCCTTCTCGTATATCCTCACGGGCATGTGGGCGACCCCGCCCACCAGGACCGATAGGGGCGGAAAGAACCTCGAATCGATGGCGCCGAGGTAGTCCATCTCGAGCTTGTTGACGATGTACTGGCTTGCGATGTTTCCGATCAGCCCTATCCCCGGGAACCCCTCGATGACCACCGGGTTCTGGGATTTGGGCCTTTCGGCTATGACCTGGACTTCGTCAGTCATGAAAATATCTTTACCATCTGATGGGTGATAAGAGCATCGGTCACCTCATACGAAGATAAATGGCGAGACCCGTCGGATCTCGTCCGGCCGGGGGGATATTTTGCGGCGGATTTTACGGCGGAGGTTTGCGGACATTGGCACAAAACGAAAGGAATATACGGCCGCAGAACATGAACCATATCGGAAACCGGGATATCTCTTCTCAGGCGCTGGGGCGGGTCCTGCCCTGGTCGATGCCACTGTTGGCCGGAGAACCTGGAGATGATCATATGTCAGAACACACAGAAGAAAGGGCAGGCGAAAGGGAGGCTCACGAGAGCGAATCCTTCAAAAGCACCATCCTTCCGGTCCTTCTGGGACTGATAGTCAACCTCATCGTGGACACCTTCTCAGGCCTCACCACCCCCTCCAAGATGATCGTCATCATCGGGCTGAGCGTTGTATACTCGGGGGGAGAGATAATCGGCAAACGCCCCAAGCGGTTCGAAATATCATCGAGGGCGAAGAAACTGATGACGATAGCGTTCATCATCGCCGTCCTTCTCATCCTGGCGGCAGCGTTGATCCTGGGTTTGAGCCTGGAGGCCACCGTCTTCTTAGTGGGATGGACGATCCTCATGGCCCTGGCCTTGCAGTTTGCATCGAGCATCCCCGAGGGGAACGTCGTCGCAAAAGTGGCCATGACCCGGATCGCGGCCTTCACCCTCGGTGCGGCCCTCGCCATCGGCGGAGCTCCGGTGGTCGATGTGGCGTTGGGCGGTCCAGCTTACCTGACGGTGGTGAACGGTTGTGACCATGATTTCAGATACTCTGCACCGGGGATCGACATCGACGTCCCGCATGGTGGGTCTCAGACTCTGGAGATGCCCCGCGTCGCCATCGACGTAGAACGTCACGGGAATCAGATTACCGTCGGTGGGCCATACGGCCAACTGGCGGACTTCGAAGTACCCAAAGGCATCAAAATAGCCATCGACGACCAGCCCCTGGAACCTGGTTATTCGAGAAGGGTAGATCTGGGGGACAGCGAAAATCACACGCTAACCATAAGCTGCGGGTAGATCCCCGATACCGAAAGCCAGCGCTCCATTTTTTCCGGCGGCGATGCCGATATGATACCGCCGTGAGAACTTATTAATCCGATCAGTTTCGTATCATTAATAAAAATGGCGAGGGTGGTTTTTGCCGATGGGATTTGAACACGTCAAGGGAGAGAACCGGGGGAAGATCCTCCTCTACGCCCTCAGCACCTGCGTCTGGTGCAACAAGACCAAAAAGCTCCTGGCGGACCTGGGGGTGGAGTACAGCTACATCTACATCGATCTTCTCGAAGGAGACCAAAGAGATAGAACTATAGAAGAGGTGAGGCGGCACAACCCGAATATCACCTTCCCCACCACGGTCATCGACGACGACAGATGCATCATCGGATTCAAGGAGAAGGAGATAAAGGAGGCACTGGGGCTATGACCGATTTTGAGCCGTCTTCCGAGGAGGTGGAGACCTTCGCCGACCAGCTTCTCCGGGAGGCGGTGGGGATGGGCTACCATCTCAACCCCGATCCCGACTTCACAGAAGGCCTGGTCCGGGGGCTTCTGGTGAACGAGAGGCGGTACGGCTACCACTCCTGCCCCTGCAGGCTCGCCTCCGGAGATAGGGATGAGGATCTGGACATAATATGCCCCTGCGACTACAGGGACCAGGATCTGGTCGAGTACGGCGCCTGCTACTGCGCCCTCTACGTATCCGAGGAGGTCCTGGCAGGCGAGCGGGAGCTTGGACCGGTTCCCGAGAGAAGGCCATCCCCCGAGGAGCGGGAGAGGGCGGCGAGGGTCCTCTCTGCTGGGTCGGCGGAGCCCCTATCCTCGTTGCCCTACCCGGTCTGGAGGTGCAGAGTCTGCGGATACCTCTGTGCAAGAGAGGAGCCGCCGGGGGTCTGCCCCATATGCAAGGCCGATATGGACAGGTTTGAGCGTTTCATCTGAAGGTAAGATCTGAATCCGAAGGCAAGGCCTGGAAATGGGGGAACGGAGCTTTGGACAAAGAGGATCAGAAGCGGGAGAAGAAAGTCGAGCTGAAGATATCGGGGATGACCTGCGCGTCCTGCGCCTCGACCGTCGAAGACGCCCTCCTGGGGGTGGAAGGGGTCGCCGGGGCTCAGGTGAACCTGGGGAAGGAGACGGCCTCCGTCGAGTACGACCCGTCGAAGGCGAAGCTCTCGGAGATGGAGACGGCCGTATCGGAGGCGGGATACGGCGTCGTGGACGAGAGGGTCGCCCTCAAGGTTGGGGGGATGATGTGCGCCACATGTGTCTCCACCGTGGAGGAGGCGATCGGCGAGGTCGAGGGGGTCGTCGAGGTCAGCGTCAACCTGGGCTCCGAGAAGGCATACGTCACCTACAACCCGCGAGCAGCCTCCGTCGCCGATATGAAGGCGGCGATCGAGGAGGCGGGCTACCAGTATCTCGGCGTTGCCGGAGAGGAGAGCGAAGAGGGCGAGAGGAGGGAGCGGGAGGCGAGGGAGAGGGACCTCCGGGATAAAAAACGGAGGATTCTCGTCGGGTTTGCCGCCGGAGCCTTCCTGATGGTTCTGGGGATGAGCCGCCTCGCCCTGCCGGTTCCGATGCCCTATCTGATGCTCGTTTTATCGACCCCGCCCTTCATTTACCTCAGCAGTCCCATATTCTCTGCCGGGCTCCGAGCCCTCCGCCACGGGAACCTGACGATGGACGTCATGTACTCCATGGGGATCGGTGTCGCCTTCGTCTCAAGCCTTATGGGGACCTTCGGGATCGTCCTGACGCCTCAGTTCACCTTCTATGAGACCGCCGTATTTCTTGCGGCCTTTCTGACCCTTGGGAGGTATCTGGAGACGAGGGCGAAGGGGAGGACCTCCGACGCGATCAAGAAGCTCGTGGGGCTACAGCCAAAGACCGCCACCGTCCTCCGGGACGGCCGGGAGGTGGAGGTGGCGGCCGCCGACCTTCTGGCAGGGGACGTGATCTTCGTCCGGCCCGGGGAGAAGGTTCCCGCCGACGGCGTCGTCCTGGATGGAGAGAGCTACGTCGACGAGTCGATGATCACCGGAGAGCCGATCCCCTCCCTCAAAAAGGAAGGCGACGCCGTCGTAGGAGGTACCCTGAACAAGAACGGTGCCCTCAGGTTCCAGGCAACGAAGGTGGGAAGGGATACGGCCCTCGCTCAAATAATCGCCCTGGTGGAGGAGGCCCAGGGCTCGAAGCCCTCTATCCAGAGGATGGCTGACAGGGCCGTCGCCATCTTCATCCCCGCGGTCCTGACGATCGCGGCACTGACCTTCGTTCTTTGGCGTTTCGTCTTCGCGGACCTCGTCTCCGGCGACCCCCTCCTCTTCGCCCTCACCGCCTCCATATCGGTCCTGGTGGTGGCCTGCCCCTGCGCCCTGGGCCTCGCCAGCCCCACAGCCATCACCGTCGGGATCGGCCGGGCGGCGGAGCTGGGGGTCCTGGTTAAGAGGGGCGAGGCGCTGGAGGCTTCAGAGAAGCTCAACGCCGTCGTCTTCGACAAGACGGGAACCCTCACCGTGGGAAGGCCCGAGGTGACCGACGTCATCGGATTTGGGATCGACGAGCGAGAGCTTCTCCGAATCGCAGGAGGGATCGAGGCGAACTCGGAGCATCCCCTCGCCGAGGCGGTGGTGAGAAGGGCGAAGAGCGATGGGATCGCTGTGGCAGAGACGGCATCCTTTGAGGCCTTTGGGGGAAAAGGGGTCATCGCCAGGGTCGAGGGAAGAGATGCGGCCGTCGGAAATCGGGTTCTCCTCCGAGGGATGGGAATCGAGATCCAAAAGGAGGCGGAGAATGCCTCCCACCGCCTCGAAGAGGAGGGGAAGACCGCCCTCCTCGCCGCCCTCGAAGGCCTCGTCGTCGGCGTCATAGGAGTTGCCGACTCCCTCAAGGAGAGCTCCATAGAGGCGGTAGCAAGGCTCAAGAAGATGGGGTTTGAGGTTCTGATGATCACCGGCGACAATCCCTCCACCGCCGGGATCGTTGCCAGAGAGATCGGGATCGAGAAGGTCCTCGCCGAGGTCCTCCCACAGGAGAAGGCCCGGGAGATAAAGAGGCTCCAGGAAGGAGGGTTGGTCGTCGCCTTCGTCGGTGACGGGATCAACGACGCTCCGGCCCTCGCCCAGGCCGACGTGGGGATCGCCATCGGGAGCGGGACGGACGTCGCCATCGAGAGCGGCGAGATCGTCCTGATCAGAGACGACCTTCTGGACGCTGTGGCGGCGATAGAGCTCAGCCGGAAGGTGATCGGGAGGGTGAAGCTGAACCTCTTCTGGGCCTTCGCGTACAACTCGGCCCTGATCCCGGTGGCGGCGGGCGTTCTGTACCCATCGTTCGGGATAGCTTTCAGGCCGGAGCTGGCGGGGCTCGCCATGGCGTTGAGCTCGGTGACGGTGGTAAGCCTCTCCCTGATGCTGAAGGGGTATGTCCCCCCGTCCAAGAAGGAAAGGGATTGAGCTGAGATGCGAAAAAGTCAGTTCTTCGGATAAAAAAGCGTTAGAGGTGGGAGATTTGGCGATAGATCCGGTATGCGGCATGACCGTCGACGAGAAGACTGCAAAGTTCAAGACCGACTACAAAGGGACGACTTACTACTTCTGCGCCCCCGGGTGCAAGAAGGCCTTCGAGAAGGAGCCCGAGAAGTATCTGAAAAAGTGAGCGCCCAAATTTCGAAATGCCAGGTGTCATTTCATGAAAGAATACGACCTCATCGTCGTCGGTTCCGGCGCAGGGATGATCATCGCATCGCGGGGGGTCAGGGCGAAGATGAAGGTCGCCCTGGTGGACGCCGGCCCCATGGGCGGGACCTGTCTCAACAGCGGCTGCATCCCATCGAAGGTGCTCATCTACCCGGCGGATGTGATCAGGGCCATCGAGGCGGCGAGGGCCGTGGGGGTGGAGGCCCGAGTCGAGAGGATCGACTTCGACCTGATAATGAGGCGGATGCATTCGGTCGTCGACGAGGGGAGGCGCGGTATGGAGCGGTCCGCCGCAGCGACCGAGAACCTCGACTGGTTCAGGAGCTGGGGAGAGTTCGTCGGGGACCGGATGATCAAAATCGGCGATGAAACGATCACCGCCCCCAATATCTTCATCGGCTCGGGGGCGAGGGCGGCGGTTCCGCCGATACCGGGGCTTGTGGATGCTGGCTACATCGACAACGTCTCGGTCTTCGCCCTGAAGCGCCTTCCAGAGAGCCTGACGATCCTCGGCGGGGGGTACATCGGATGCGAGTACGGCCACTTCTTCTCGGCGATGGGAACCGAGGTGACGATCATTGGAAGAAGCCCTCGACTTTTGAGCAATGAGGACCCGGAGATCTCCGAGATCGTCGAAAAAAGGCTCAGAGAGGTGATCGACGTCAGGACCGGCCACGAGGCCGTGAAGGTCGAACGGAGAGGGGAGAAGAAGGTCGTCTCTGCCCTCGACCTGGAAACCGACGAGGTCCGGGAGTTTGCGGCCGAGGAGGTGATGGTCGCCCTGGGAAGAAGATCCAATTCCGACATCCTCAAGCCCGAGAAGACCGGCGTCCAGCTCGACCGCCACGGCTGGATCGTCGTCGACGAATATCTGGAGACGACGAGGCCCGGCATCTTTGCCTTCGGGGACGCCATCGGAAAATACATGTTCAGGCACGCCGCGAACCGCGAGGCCCGGATCGCCTGGAAGAACGCCTTCGCCGAAGATGGGGATGGAACGAAAGGGAAGGTGGAGAAGGTGAAGGTCGACCGTCACGCCGTCCCCCATGCCATCTACACATATCCGCAGGTCGGAGCCGTCGGGATGACCGAGGCGGAGGCGTTGGCTGCGGGATACAAGATCCTGGTTGGGAGGGCGAATTACGGGGACGTGGCCAAGGGGCACGCCATGGCCGAGGAGGAGAGCCTGGTAAAGGTGGTCGTCCAGCAGGAGACCGGCCGGATTCTTGGGTGCTCGATCGTCGGGACCGAGGCCCCGGAGCTGGCCCAGCAGGTCGTCTATCTGATGAACGCCGGGCGTCAGGACGTCGGCCCGGTGGCGAGGTCGATGGTGATTCACCCGGCGCTGAGCGAGGTCGTCGCCCGGGCCTTCGCCAACCTCATGCCGCCGAAGGAGGACATAGTCGGACCCAGTCCGACGGAATAATCTGACGGACGGCCGGATGGAGAAGATGAACGAGTTTCTGGCTCTCGCCCTGGAGGAGGCGAGGGAGGGGATCGAGAACGACGACGGCGGCCCCTTCGGTGCGGTCATCGTCCTTGACGGAAAGGTCGTCTCGCGGGCCCACAACGAGGTCCTGAAGCGAAACGACCCCACCGCTCACGCCGAGATCCTGGCGATCCGGGAGGCCTCCTCGATCCTGGGGCGTTACGACCTCTCTACTTGCGAGATCTACTCCACCTCCGAGCCCTGCCCCATGTGCTTTGCCGCCATATTCTGGGCGAGGATCAAAAGGCTTGTCTTCGGGACGACGAGGGAGGAGGTGGCCGAGATCGGCTTTGACGACAGCCTCATCTACGATGTCATTCGGGGCGAGGCGGAGTTGGAGGAGATGGAGCTTGTGAGCCTCGATCGGGAGGGGTGCCGGGAGGTTCTGGAGGAGTGGAGGAGAAAGCCGGGGCGGAGGGTGTACTGATTATTATACATTAAGATATGTAATTTTGACGATAATATGGGGCAAAGGCATAAGCCCGCCAGCTTCCAAGAAATAACTAAAATCAGGAGTGGCAACATCAAAGTGAAACTGGGTCGAATTTGGATGAGGGGGCTAAAGGCAGATTAGGAGATATTATATGAAAATTTTTGAAGTTACAATTCCTCGTAGATTGCTTTGTAAATGGCCCGAAGGTGAAGAAGTCAGACTTCTGGGTTGTAGGTTCAAAGGAGGAAGTTCCGAACTCGATCTCATCGTTCAGATCGAAGTAGAGGCAAATAACGAGGAAGAAGCTATACAATTCGGACTTGAAAAGTCTGAAGATGCAATTAATCTGTTTCAGTTTTGCGCAGATCTTGATGTTTATAAGGATTCAACACAAGTTACTATTCGTGAAAAAGGCTCATCGGTTTCAACAGGAGTAGTTACGCTTAGTATGGGTGCGTTTCTTGCCTCCTATGAACCCTTGCCTGCTCGATATTTATCGAATATAAATAAAGCACAAATCACGATTGATTCGGAAAACGATGTGGTGAAAAAAGAATCACTAATGCGTGTGGTTCACTGGTATGCACGCGGGCGTAGGGAAAAAGAGAGTAAGATCGACCGGTTTTTGATGTTTTGGATTGCCCTAGAAATTCTAGTAGATGGCAGAGGCGATAAGGTTATACGTAAAATCAAATCTCATATTATTCCAATTTATCCAGATATCGATGAAAATAAAATTGCTGAAGTGATTGGTCGGATATATGGTATGAGGGGAAATATCGTACATCAGGGAGTTAGACAACCTGACAACCTCGATGAGAAACTAAAGCAGTTAGAAAACATATTTTCAGACATATTAATAGCGCGGCTCGGAATCACTCCAAAATATACGTCCAAATCCTACTTCGATTAGAATCGCAAATATTGGAGATATGGGTCTGGATCGAATCCTAGATCACCTTAAGCAAGTAAAATCGAACCAAATCAGTATATGATCCATCTTGTCCACTTTTCAAACATCACCTTCTCTGCGGAAATCCTGATATAAGCAGCTTGAAAGCTATATTTCATGGCCGATCCCTACGTCCACGGCTACCACCCGAGGGAGAGCACCCGGCTCCAGGACCAGGCCGCCACCCTCGTCGACCTCCTCCACTCCGACACCTCCTACCCGCCGGGGTCTCTCGTCCTGGAAGCGGGCTGCGGCGTCGGCGCCCAGACCGTCCCCCTCGCCAAAAACAGCCCCGGAGCGAAGATAATCGCCCTCGACATCTCCCGATCCTCCGCCGCCGAGGCGAGGGGGAAGACCGAGGCGGCGGGCCTCGCTAACGTCCGGGTCCTCCAGGGGGACATCCTCCACCTCCCCTTCCGGAAGGAAAGCTTCGACCACCTCTTCATCTGCTTCGTTTTGGAACATCTTCCGAGGCCCGTCGAGGCCCTCTCGATACTCAAGGAGTTCATAAAGCCCGGCGGGACGATCACGGCGATCGAGGGAGACCACGGCTCCGCCTACTTCCACCCCGACAGCCTCGCGGCCCGGCGGGCGATCGACTGCCAGGTGAGGCTCCAGAAGCGGGCGGGCGGAAACGCCATGATCGGCCGGGAGCTTTACCCCCTCCTCACCAGGGCGGGATTCGCCGACGTGTCTGTATCGCCCCGGATGGTCTACGCCGACGGGTCCAGGCCCCACATGGCGGATGGGTTCACCAGGAAGACCTTCACCGCCATGATCGAGGGGGTCCGGGATGCGGCCCTGGCGGCAAGGATGATGGAGGCGTCCGAGTTCGATTCAGGGGTCCGTGACCTTTACAGTACCGCTGAGGAGGACGGGGTCTTCTGCTACACCTTCTTCAAAGCAACCGGAAAGAACGGATGAGAAGGATGGGCCGAGCCGGTCCGATCGCTCAAATCCATGAGCCGAAAGGTCGAAAGGTCGAAAAGATAATTAGCCCCACAGTCCCACATCATTCTCATGATCCGAAACTCCCGCCTCATCCTCGCCCTGGACGTCCTCTCCAGGGACAAAGCC
>JAXGJB010000024.1:0-39971 GCA_040770465.1 Methanothrix sp.
TCCCCCCGCTCCGCCGCCTTCCTCAGGACCTTCGTCGGCTCGGCGAAGATCTTGTTGACGATGGAGTGGCTCATGTCCATCAGAACCCGCTCCTCGATCTCGCCCAGGGTGTGGCGGGCCCCGAGCTTGTTCATCGCCTTGGTGCACTCCTGGGCCTTGATCTCCTCGGCCTGGAAGTAGATCCTCCCCAAAAGCTCCTCCGCCCTCCTCCTCTTGTACTTGGCCCGGAGGAGGGCCAGCTCCTCGGCGATGATCAATTCAGCCTTCTCCATCTCCGCCATCCGCAGCCTCATGTTCTCGGCGCTTATCTCCCGGAGGGCGTCGATGTTCCGAAGCTCCACGCCGGGGATCTCGCCAACATCCTCGTCGATGTCCCGGGGGTTTGCGATGTCGATCATTAGAAGCGTCCCCTTCACCCTTCTCGCCATAACCTCCTCCAGGTCGTCCCGCCTCAGGATGTAGTGGGGGGCGGAGGTGGCGCTGATCACAAGATCCGATGTCCCTATCATCTCCTTCATCCGATCGAAGGGGATCGCCTCGGCACCAAGGCCGGCGGCAAGAGAGAGGGCCCGCCCGAAGGTCCTGTTGGTGACGCGAAGCTCGCCGATGTCTCGTGAGAGCAGCGCCTTCGAGATCAGCTCCCCGGTATCCCCGGCCCCGATCACCAGGACCGACTTTCCTTCAAGGCTGCCCAGAATCTCCTCGGCGAGGTCGACGGCCGCAGAGCCCACCGAGATCGACCTCTCGTTGATACTCGTCTCGCGACGGACCCGTTTTCCCACCTGAATCGCCTTCTTGAAGGCGACGTCCAGGGTCCAGCCGGTGGTGCCAGCCTCCTTCGCCATCGAGTAGAGGTCCTTCATCTGGCCGAGGATCTGGTCTTCGCCGATGATCATCGACTCCAGCCCCGAGGCGAGGCGGAGGAGGTGGCTGAGCGACTCGTCATGATTGTGAAAATCGATGATTCGCGAGGATATCCGCGCCTTCTTCGCCAGCTCGAAGAGGACCTTCTCGCCCCGTTGCGATACGACGTAGATCTCGACCCGGTTGCAGGTCTTGAGGACGGCGCACTCCTCCACCATCCCGTGGGACGATATCCAGGAGAGGAGCGCCTCCAGGTCGCCGTGCCAGGCCCGCTCAATCTCGTCGATCTTCGCCTTCCGGTGGGTCACCAGCATCGAGGCTATCTCGCTCATCGAGAGGGAGATGTTCTCCGGCCCTCATATAGGCCTTTTCGTATGACTCCCCCAGGAGCCTCCACACCTCCTCGTCGGAGATGATCTCCTCGATAATCCTCTTCCTCTCCGCCTGGTCAGAAACCCGCTCCTTAATGACACCCCTCATCTCCCCCAAAAGGCAGGCCATCCCGGCGTACCCCTCGTCCAGAACCTCCTCGAACCGTTCGCGAAGGCGTTTGGAGAGGGCGGGGCTCTCGCCGAAGGTAGATATGGCGACGATTACGGGATCTCTTTTGATCACCGAGGGGACGACCACCTCCCCGACGCCGTCGACCCTGTTCACCAGAACCCCCATCTCTGCGGCTTTCACTTCCAGGTCGGCGTTCAGGGTCTGACTGCTGGTGGCGGGGATGGCGATGAAGGCGTCCCGGAGAAGGTCTTCGGCTCCGGAGGGGAGACCGACCTCGACCAGCTCGACGGCACCCTCCTCCGCCATCTTATGAAGGCCGGGGGTGAACTCGAGGCTTGCCACCGTCACCCTGGCATATTGAGAGAAGAGCCGCGCCTTCCTCTCGCCGACCGCCCCGCCGCCGAAGATTACCACCTTTCTCCCGGAGAGATCCAGTAGGAGGGGGAGGTGGCTCTTCAGATCCTTGCCCCCGTCTTCTTGAACTCCCTCTCGCTGAATAGGACCTGGTAGTCGGATATCCCCACTTTTCGGGATATCTCGGCGGCTACCCTCCGGCACTCCTCCCGTGAGGGGGAGTGGACGACGGTATAGAGGTTGAAGGGCCAGCTCGGCCTTGAGGGGCGCTCGTAGCAGTGGGTGACCTCGTTGAAGGAGGCCATGATGGGTCCGACCCGCTCGACGTCATCCGGCGGGACGCGCCAGACGATCATGGCGTTGGCGACGATCCCAAGAGCCCTGTGGCCTATGGTGGCAGAAAACCTCCTGATCACCTCCACCTCCAGAAGGGCCGCGAGCCTCTCTATCACTTCGTCCTCTCCGATGGAGAGCCTTGTGCCCAACGCCCCGTAGGGCCTGGCGGTGAGAGAAATCCCCTCCTGGGCGGCCCTGATGAGGGCGAGGTCCAGATCGTCTATCTCCCCGGTCGTCTCATCACCTCCTTAAATTCGCTCCCATTTTTCGGTCCGTTAAAATTCACTTCCATCCGTCGGGGTCGCCGAAGGGGTACCGGTCCGTCCCCTTCGTCGGGACCGATTTTGGATCGGACCCCGGATTCCCCTCGACCGCATGGTCGCTCCAGTAGTTTCCGCCGACCTCTGGGCCGGCATCCCACTCGTTGTTGCCGTTGTCGACGGCGTTCTGAGGCAGCATCAGGTTTCCGTTGTCGACGAAGTTGTTGTGATACACTCTCCACCCGCTAGAGTCGATGAGGCTCGCACCGCCCAGACCGTTTTGGATGAAGGAGTTTCCAGTGACCTTCCCGTCCCGTGAGAAGCTGATCCTGAGGCCGTACCGGCTGTTTCGGGTCAGTTTGTTCCCCTCGATCTTCGCCCCCTCGACGGACTGGAGGAAGAGCCCGTCCCCGTTATCCGCGGCGATGTTTCCTGCGATCGTCGGCTCCGAGAGCTGGTCCATGGCGAGGCCCGACTCCTCGTTTCCGGAAAGATTGCATCTGATCACCATAGCCCCGTCACAGCCCGAGGCGCTGATCCCCTGACGGTTATCAGCAGCCCGGTTCATGTTCAGAAGGCAGTTCGGAGATCTCGTCAGCCTGACCCCATCCTCTTTGTTCCGTCTCGCCTCGGACTGGAGGATTGAGCAGGATGAGGAGTTTGTGAGGCGTATCCCGGCCAGCCCCTCCGAGGCGTTCGACCCCTTCACCGTCGTCGCCGCCGAGTCCCGTACCTCAAAGCCCGCCTCAGAAGACCCCCGGGAAGTGCAGCCGACTAGATCGTCGCCGGTGCCCGCCTGGACCGAGAAGCCGACGGTGCAGTTTTTGGCCCTGCTCCCCTCGACCCTGCAGTCTCTGGTCAAAAGCATCCGCACGCCGACCTCGTCTCCTGAGAGGGTGAGGTTCTGGGCTGCGCAGCCCGCAGAGTTGACGATGAGGGCTCCCGCGCTGTTGTTGGAGAGGACGAGGTCTTTTGCGGTGACGTTATCGCAGCCCACCAGGGCTAGAAAGCCGCATTCTCCCGAAACCAGGAGGTCTCGCCCGTCAGTTATGTAGCAGAAGGGCTTCTCGTCGATGGTGTTGGACGAATCGGCGTCCTGGCGGAAGGGGCCGTCGTCCGGGTAGGATGGGTCCTCCCCGTCCACCCTGACGGCTTGGTGGTTGAGATCGAACCGGTTTGCCCTGAGAACGTTCTGCCCCGATCCGAGGATCGACAGCCCCAGGTCGTTTCGAAGGAACTGGTTCTCTATGATGGAGTTTCCGGCGGAACCCGACTTCAGCGTCAGACCTCCGCCGTTCTCGACGAAGAGGTTTCCGGAGATCTCGTTATTCTCCGACCCCTCCAGCAGGATCCCGTCAGCCTCGTTTCCGTCCAGGCGGTTTTGGCCCACCAGGTCGTCGGTCGAGTCCTTCAGCCTGATTCCGATGTTGCATCCCATCACTGAATTATTGACCGCCGAGCTGTTATTCGAGCCGTGGAGGAGGATGGCAGCGATCCCCGCCCCCGAGACGACGTTATCGAGGATCTCGCCATCTTCCGACCCAGAGATGACGATCCCCATCTCCGTTGATGAGAGGTTGTTTCCTACGATGAAACTACCGTCGGAGTTTGTGATCTCGATCCCCCTCCTGGTGATGAAGCCGGTGTCGTTGACGGCGCATCCGCTGGAGTCTGAGATCAGCGCGCCGGTGTCCCCCGAGATTGTGCAGTTGGAGATGACAGACCCTGGAGACCCCACCGCTTCCACACCCAGGGTGGACCTGATCTCTGTCCCCCTGACGGCGCAGCCTGATCCGTTCTGGAGCCGAACTCCGACGGAGCACCCCTCGATCGCCGATTCGAGGACCTGGTTGTTGGAAGAGGCTGAAAGAACCCCCGTCGAAAAGTCCCTTATGGCGCAGCCCTGGATGGTGTTTCCGGAAGATTTCAGCTCGATGCCGGTTCCCTCTCCGGTGCCCCCTCCAGAGCCCCTGATCTCAAGGCCGGTGACGGCAAAGCCGGACGCCACCACCACAAACCCTCCCTCGAGGGTCACAGAGCCCTGGTCGCTGGCGATGGAGATCGGCAGCCGGATGGGGATCGCCCCCTCTCTGTAGTATCCGGGACGGACCAGGATCTCATCGCCGGTCTTTGCAGCGTTGACGGCCTTACCTATCGTCGAATAATCCCCGCTCCCGCTCTGGTCGACGACCAGCGTCTCGGCCTGGGCCCCCATGAGGAAGACGCCGAATAGAAAGAGCAGGATCAAGATCCAGAACTTCTCCGTAACGATACCCCCAATCCAGTACGGAATTCCTTTCTTATGGGGGATAGATAATTCTATCCCCACCGCTCAGGAAATCAGCTCTGCCAATCCTTCCTCATTTTGACGAACGGGAAGATACTAATCGGAGTAGATCGATAAAATTGCGAGATGATATCGATTGGTGAGCCGGGATGACCGAACCTTACCGCATCCTGATCGTCGAGGACGACCCCAACGACGTCGAGCTGATCCTCCTCGGCTTCTCGAAGCACGACGAGTTCTTCGTCGACGTCGCCTCCACCGGGGAGGAGGGGCTACAGATGGCCTCAGGAACCCGCTACGACCTGGTCTCGGTGGACTATGCCCTTCCCGGAATGAGCGGCATCGACGTCCTGGAGGAGATCCGAAAGGCAGACCAGGACGTCCCCGTGGTCATGGTCACGGGGCGCGGGACCGAGGAGCTGCAGGTGGTGGCCTTCGAGAAGGCGGCGACGAGCTACGTCATGAAGAGCGTCGACAGCTTCCGGAGCCTCCCCACCATCTTCGAGGCGCTGATCAGCGAATCGAGGTTCAGGTCCCAGGAGCGCCGGATGAAGAGAGAGATGGAACGGTCCGAGGCGGTGAGCAGATCCATCCTGGAGAACTCGCCGACGGGGATCTACGTCCTCCAGAACGGCTGCTTCAAGATGGTCAACTCCAAGTTCGCGGAGATCTTCGGCTGCGACAAGGAAGATCTAATCGGCGAGCACTTCTGGAGCCTGGCAGAGCCCGAGAGCTTCGAGTGCGTAAACGTCGTTGAAGAGGAGGCAGACCTCGAAGTCGAGGAGAGTCCCGGCAAAGATGAAGGCTCCGAAGGGCCGATCTTCAACGAGTTCTGGATCACCAGGAGGGACGGATCGAAACGGTGGGTCGAGGCGAGGATCGCGCCTCTGGACTACCAGGAAGAGAGGTGGGTCCTCGGAAATCTTGTGGACGTCACCGAGAGGAAGGAGGGGGAGATGGAGCTTTTGACGGAGAAGAGGAGGCTTTTGGTCCTACACTCCCTCGCCCTGAAGGCGATCGATTTTAGAGGGGAGACCGACGACCTCTTGAAAGAGGCCCTCTCCGAGCTCTTGGCCGGGCCTGAAGGTTTCGAGGTGGGGGGCGTCTTCCTCCTCGAAGGGGGCCGGCTGGTCCTCCGGGGCCTCTCAGGACCCCTCGAATATCTGATGAGCTTTCTAGACCAGGTCGACCCCGAGGGGCTCTTGGACGGGGCCAGAGCGAATAAAGCGATCGATTTTAGCAGACCTATCTTCTGGGCTTCGGCGCCCTTCTCTTGCGGCGATGGGAGCCGGGGGGTTCTGATTCTGGGGCGGGAGAGGGAGATCGAGCCGGATCTTCTAGAGTTCGTAAAAGAGCTAGCCCAGCACTTCGGGAAGATGGTGGAGGTCTTCGAGCGATTGAGGGCAGCCACCGAGATCGGCGAAAAGAAGTTCGAAGATCAAGACTAGAGCCGTCTCCAGATGAGGAGGATCCTCTGGAAGGCGGTGATGTGGCTTGCCGCGGTGATGAGGACGACGGCCCACCCCAGGATCGAGAGGGTCGCCAGATCCGATGGGAAGAGGGCGGTGGCGACGGTGGCGGCTAAGATGAGGACCAGCCGGTCGGCCCGCCCCATGATCCCGCCGTAGAGGCGGCCAAGCCTCAAGGCTTGGGCCTGGGTCCCCAGGTAGCTTGTGAGGAGGACCCCCATGACGGCGAAGATCCCCACCGCCTCCGAGACGTAGCCCGCAAAGACGATCCCGGCCAGGATCGCCATGTCGGCGTACCGATCGATGACGTGATCGAGGAAGTCGCCTTTCGCCTCGGCCTGTCCCGTCATCCGGGCGAGGGTGCCGTCGACGGCGTCGAAGACGGCGTTCAAGAGGACCATCAGGGCTGCCAGGTAGAGGAGGGATGAGTCCGCTGCCGATAGATAGTAGAACCCCCCCGCGGCGAGGGCGAAGATCATGGACAGGATGGAGATTAGGTTGGGGGACGCTCCGGCCGCCATCGCCACCGCCGCCAGGGGCTCGGTCACCGCCAGCGACTTCGATCTCAGGTCATCGAGGGTCAAACTCCATCTCTCCAGTCCAGTCTATATCTCCAGGCAATAGATCGATCTCCCGCCGCAGTATCTTCGCCACCAGGTCGGCCGACTCCTGAGGCGAACGCCCGGTGGTGTCGATCTCGCTCACCCGGTCGCACCACTCGGCCGCCTCCACCAGGATGACGTCCAGGAATTCCGCCTCCAGGTTCTCCCGGATCTTCTTCTCGGTGTAGCCCCGCAGGGCGAGCCGCTCTCTGAGGACTTTTGGGCGTGTCCGGAGGACGATCGCCTCGGTGGCGAAGTGGTGGGAGAAGTGCCCTTCCAGGACGACGATCTCGTCGTCCTCCTCGGGGGCCAGATCCTCCAGCCTCTCGGCCAGGGCGTCGACGTCGGCTACCAGGCAGCCCCGATCCTCATCTCTGCCCAGGGAAAGCCCCTCGTCCCTGACGACGGCGTTTAGGTCGATGACCCTGAAGGGGAGGAGGCCAGCGACCGCCGTCTTCCCGGTTCCGGGGGTCCCGGTCAGAGCGATCCGCATACATCACCGTAGGCTTCGAGGAACCGGTCGTTCTCCTCAGGGGTTCCCACCGTCACCCTGACGGCGTGATCGCCTGCCCCGCGGAAGGAGAAGCAGTCCCGGATGATGACCCCCTTTCTGAGCAACCGTTCTGCGAGCTTCCCCGAGGGCTCGTCGGTCTCCAGGTAGAGGAAGTTTCCTCCCGAGGGCCGGAATGCTGGGATCGCCTCCCTCAGCCGGTCCCTCTCCTCCCGGATGGCCTTCACCGACCTTCTCATGTGCTCGATGTCGCCCAAAGCCGCGATCCCCGCCGCCACCGATGGCGTTGTGACGCCGAAGAAGGGAGGGGCCGCCCTCCTGTACTCCTTTGCGATCCAGTCGGGGGCGACTGCGTAGCCGAGCCTCATCCCGGCGAGGCCGAAGGCCTTCGAGGTCGTCCTTCCCACCACCAGGTTCTCGTACTCGGCCGCCATGGCGAGGAAGTTCTGGTCGCTGAACTCGGCGTAGGCCTCGTCGAGGAAGACGATGCCCTCGGTCGTCTCGACGATCGATCGGAGGTCGTCCTCAGCTATCAGGTCGCCGGTGGGGTTGTTCGGCGAGCAGATGAAGACGATCTTCACCCCCTTCGGCAAATCCGTCGGCACCTCGAAGCTCTCACCCCGCCGGACGAAGATCGGGTCGGCTCCGGCCGTCACCGTCAGGATCTCGTAGTAGCTGAAGGTGGGGGTGTAGATGAGGGTTCTGTCGCCGGGGTCGAGGAATAGGCGGGTTAAGGTGTCCATGACGCCGTCCATCCCCGCCCCGATGAGGACGTTCTCCGGCCCCGTCCCGGCGTAATCCGCCAGGGCGTCGATGAGCCGCTCGGGCTCGGGGTACCTCTCGGGCCGGACCGAACCGATCGCCTCGAAGACCTTCGGACTGGGACCGTAGGGGTTCTCGTTACTCCCAAGCTTAACGATCTCGTCGGGCAAAAGGCCGTACTTTGCCGCGATCTCACTGATCCCCTTGCCGGCGACGTAGGGCTTCAGCCGCCCCAGGCAGGCTCTAAGGTTTCTGGAGTATCTCTGCAAGCACCTTCACCACGCGGTCGATCTCCTCAGTTCCCACCACCAGGGGCGGGACCATCCTCAGTACGTGGTCGCTTGTGGCGTTGAGGAGGACGCCCCGCTCCCGAGCCTGGTTTACGATCTCGGGGCAGTTTGCCGCAAGCTCGACGCCGACCATCAGCCCCAGGCCCCTGACGTCCAAAGCGTCGATCTCCTCTGAAAGCCGGGACCGCAGGTACGCGCCCATCTTCTCCGAACGCTCCACGAGCTTCTCGCTTTTGATCGCCCCGATGGAGGCGAGGGCCGCCGCCGAGACCAACGGGCCGCCGCCGAAGGTGGAGGCGTGGTCGCCCTTCTGGAAGACGTCGGAGACCGACTCTGCCGCCATCATCGCGCCCATGGGGAGGCCGCCGGCGATCCCCTTGGCGAGGGTCATGACGTCGGGCATCACCCCGCTGTGCTCTTTTCCAAACCATCTGCCCGTTCGGCCGAAGCCGGTCTGAACCTCGTCGAGCACGAGCAGAGCGCCGCAGTCGTCGCAGATCTGGCGGGCCGCCCTCAGGTACTCGGGCTTGGGGACGTTGACGCCGCCCTCGCCCTGGACCGGCTCCAGTATGACGGCCGAGGTCTCTTTCGAGACCGCCGCAGCCAGCGACTCGGGGTCGTCGTAGGGAACGAACTTCGCCTCGTTGAGGGGACGGAAAGGCTCCCTGTACATCAGCTTGTAGGTCGCTCCCAACGACCCCAGGGTTCTTCCGTGGAAGGAGTGGACGGCGGCGACGATCTCCGACCTAGCCGTCGCCCGACGGGCGAGCTTCAGGGCGGCCTCGACGCTCTCAGCACCGGAGTTGCAGAAGAAGGCTCTATCCATCCCGGTGAGGGTCTTCAGCTCCTCGGCGAGGAAGACCTGGTTTTCGGTGTAGTAGAGGTTCGAGGTGTGGATCAATTCCTTCGCCTGCCGAGCGATCGCCTCGACGACGGCGGGGTGGCAGTGGCCTACGGTGTTGACGGCGACCCCGGCGACGAAGTCGATGTACTCCTTTCCTGCGGCGTCCCAGACCCGGGCCCCAGCTCCACGAACCAGGAGGATAGGCTGGCGGGTGTAGGTCTGGATCACCGACTCCCGCTCCAGCTCCACGATCCGGGCGGTCCTATCATTGCCCGAGAGATCGGATTCGGATCCGGACATTTTTGTCTCCATTTTCATTTTCATCTTTTCATCTTCTCATCGTCTCTTTATTGGTCATAGAACGCTCCGCGCAAACCGGAGGCTCGCCTGGATCTGGCGGCCCACGTCTCCGCTGACGATCTCCATGTGGCCTGGGTAGAGGACCTCGACCTCCAGCTTCGTCAGCCTCTCGATGGAACGGATCAGGTCCTCGTTGCAGCCAGCGAATAGGTCGGTCCGCCCGATGTTCCCCTGGGGGAAGACGGTGTCCCCGGAGAAGAGGACCTTCGCCCTCGGCTCGTATAGGCAGATCCCGCCCGGCGAGTGGCCAGGCGTGTGCATCACCTCCAGCTTCCATTCACCAAGGTCGATCTTGTCCCCCTCTTTCAAGGTTCCGTCCGCATCGATCTCCGGGGCCGAGAGGCCGAAGAGGTAGGCGACCGTCGCCATGTCGTCGCCGAGAGAGCCCGCCTCATCCTCGTGGATCAGAACCCTCGCCCCCGTCGCCTCCTTAAGAAGGGGCACACCGCCGGAGTGGTCGTGATGGCTGTGGGTGAGGATGATCATCTCGATCTTTTGGGGGTCGATGTACTTTTGGATCTTTCGGAGCGTCGGCTCCGGGTCCATCCCCGCATCGATGAGGACCGGGACCTCATCGAGGATCAGGTAGACGTTGCCGTCGAAGGGCGAGCCTGAGACCTTGTGCACTTCCACCATTCCAACACCTGACCCGGAGGATGGGCTCCACCGATATATCTGTTTGGCAGCGGGTTTGCTGGAGGGAGGACGGCTCGATGGCGATCCCCGTCTCGCCCGAGACGCCCGAGGTCGCCGAAGGCAAGGCGGCGGTGGAGTTGTTGCCAGAGGCAGAGGTGGCGTATCTCACGGTAAAGGGGCCCTACACCAACCTCGAAGACGCCTACACCCAGCTCTACGGCTGGATATTCGAGAAGGGGTACAGGCCCACGGACGCCGCCCGAGAGGTCTACGTCCGGTGGAGCGAATCGATGCCGCCGGAGGAGCAGGTGACGGAGATACAGGTGCCTGTGGGGAGTTAGAGAAAGGGAGGGGGTGGTGCTGCGGCGACGATCTTATCGTCTCCTTCTTGACGGGCTATCCCCGCCACCGCGGCACCACCCGCCCCGTCCTCTCAGCGTACCGCCGATACTCATCGCCGAATTGATCGAGCATCATCTCCTCCTCCCTCGGGATCCGGACAACGTAAAGGGGAATGGAAGCCACCAGAAAAGCGGGGCCAGCGATCCAGTTCTGAAGGAGGAGAAGCTGAGCTGCGGCCCATAAAAGGTGGGCCGCTTACATCGGGTGGCGGACCCGCTCGTAGACGCCGGTGGTCACAAGCCTGTGGTCCTTCCTGATCTGGAGACCCGGCGAGAAGCTCTCGGCGAGGTCGGCGTGCGACCGCCACAAAAGCCAGAGGGCCTGGAGGAAGAGGGCGGCCCCGAGAGATCCAGCCACGAGGCTTGCGGTGGGCGGGAGGGTGTAGTCCGCAAAGTCGAGCTTCGTTGTGAAGAGGTAGAGGAAGGGGACGACGATCATGCCCGCGGTGGTCAGGAGCATCAGCGGCCTGTCCTGCGTTTTCTCCCGGTCCTCTTCGATCTTTCCCCGATCTCGCCACCAGTTAGGCGTCCTTTTCAGCCAGTATGCGCGTATAAGAGAGGCCGCTACAAACCCGATCAGGTAGGCGAGATCGAAGACGTCGTCGAGCATGATGGCCCATACTCAGTCGGAGGAAAAATAGGCGGCGGTCTGGGGCCGCTCGATCCGCGATCTATCCGACCCCCACCGACGATCAGTGGATCGTCCTCGCAAACTCCAGGCTCGTCTTGATCTGCTCGTTGACGTTCTCGTCCGTCGGCTCCATGTGGCCGGGGTAGAGGACCAGAACGTCCAGGGCCGCCAGCCGCTCCACCGATTTTACCAGCTCCTTCACCGCCTCGCCGGATCTGCGGGTCCTCCCGATGTTCCCGTGGGGGAGGAGGGTGTCTCCGGAGAAGAGCGCCTTCGCCCTCGGCTCGTATAAAGAGATGGAACCCGGCGAGTGTCCCGGCGTTCCCAGGACCGAGAGGCTCCACTCACCGAGGTTTATGACGTCCCCTTCCTCCAGGGTCCCGTCAACCCCGAACTCCGCGGGGTCCTCCTCGTAGAGGTAGGAGCCGGTGGCGACGTCGTCGCCGATCTCGCAGACCTCCCCCTCGCCGATCAGGACCTTCGCCCCCGTCGCCTCCTTGATGGCCGGGACCCCTGCGGTGTGGTCGTGGTGACAGTGGGTCAGGATGATGAACTCGATCTTCCTGGGATCGATGAGTTCCTCGACGTTCTTGAGGATCGCCTCAGCGTCCCTCCCCGCATCGATGAGAGCCGGCACCTCGTCTATGATGAGATAGACGTTCCCCTCGTGGACGGGGCCGCCGCCGTTAACCTTATGCACCTTCACCAAACAAATCACCCAATAAGATAAGTGTAATTCCATCAATATATTAGTTAGTTGGTATCATGACTTTGATCGAAGACGCTAAAAAGGGAAAGACACCCCCCGAGATCGAGACCGTCGCCCGGAAGGAGGGGGTCGACCCCGATAAGCTTCTCCGCCTCCTGGCCCGGGGCCGGGTTGTTATACCGCGAAACGCCCGCCGAGAGATTGACCCCATCGGGGTCGGCGAGACCCTCACCACCAAGGTGAACCTCAATTTGGGGTCGTCACGCGGCGTCGCCGACCCCGAGGCCGAGGTGGAGAAGGCCGTGGTGGCGATGGAGGCGGGGGCAGATACCGTGATGGACCTCTCGACGGGCGGCGACCTGGACCTGATCAGGCGAAAGGTCCTCGACGCGGTCGGAATTCCCGTCGGCACAGTCCCCATATACCAGGCCGAGGTGGGGGGGAAGCTGACGAGCCAGGGGCTCTTCGACGCCCTCGAACGGCAGGCGAAGGACGGCGTCGACTTCGTCACCGTCCACGTCGGCGTCAACCTGAACTCTTTCGAGCGGCTGAAGAATAGCCACCGGATAATGGGCGTCGTCAGCAGAGGCGGTTCTCTCACCCTCAAGTACATGAGCGAGACCGGGGAGGATAACCCCTACTACGCTGAGTACGACCACCTTCTGGACATAGCCCGTGAGCACGAGCTGACTTTGAGCCTCGGCGACGGCCTCCGCCCCGGCTGCATCGACGACGCCAGCGACCGGGCGAAGTACATGGAGTTCATAATGCTCGGCGAGCTCGTCGACCGGGCGAGGAAGGCCGGCGTCCAGGCGATGGTGGAGGGGCCCGGCCACGTCCCCGCCGACGAGATCGAGACGAGCGTCAAGGCGATGAAGTACGTCACCGATGGAGCGCCCCTATACCTTCTGGGGCCGATCGTCACCGATGTCGCTCCCGGCTACGACCACATCACCGCCGCCATCGGCGGGACGATTGCCGGGATGAACGGCGCCGACTTCCTCTGCGCCACCACCCCCAGCGAGCACCTGGACCTCCCGACGAAAGAGGACATCTTCGAGGGGACGATAGTCACCAGGATCGCCGCCCACGCCGCGGACCTGGCGAAGGCTGGGGTGAAAGACCGGGCCCGCCTCTGGGACCACAAAATGGCCGTCGCGCGGAGGGACCTCGACTGGCCTGCCCAGTTCGACATCGCCATAAACCCCGACATCGCAAGGCAGATCCGCCATCGGCGAGGGGTAGACGTCGACACCTGCACCATGTGCAACGAGCTATGCGCCATCAGGCTTGCCCGAGAGGCGATGGAGCGGGAGGAAGTGAAGGCAAAGACGACGAAGACGAAAAAGGCGGCGGGAAATAAAGAGGGCCGAAGTCAGAACTGAATCCCTCGATACGGGGCTTCAGGTGCACTGCCCCAGCCCCTTCTCCACCACCTCGCCCCCCGGCGCCACCTCGGCGAAGACCTGACCCTCGAAGAAGAGAACCTCCGTCTCCTCATCGATCCACGAATCGGGGGGGAGGCCCGCCTTGATACAGGTCTGACAGAGGAAGTCTGCAGGCTCGAACCCCCACTCCGTCGCCACCTGGGGGAGGAGGAGCCCCGACCACATCCCCCTCCTAACGATGAGGCCGTGCTCCCCGATCTTGACGGCCCCGGGAAGATCACGGTTCCTCACGTCGTAAGGCCTCGGGGGCGTCAGGACCGTCACCTCGATCTCGATTCGGGGAAGCTCTTCAGTCCTCACTCTCGGGAACCGGGGGTCGTTTGCTCCGGCGTTGATCACCGAGTCGATTATCGCCCGCCCAAGCTCCATCACCGGCTCCGGATAGCCGATACACCCCCGAAGATCGCCGTCCTCGTGAAGGGTCACAAAGACCCCGGCCTTCTCGCCGAAGGCGGGGGGAAGATCCTCCGGCTTTATCCTCTCCCTCCGATCGATGTAAGCCGTCAGGGCCTCTCTTGCCAGGGCGACGGCCCGCCTCCCCTCGTCGATGTCGAGCATGAAGGAATGGTTTTGACTGCCGGATACTAAAAAGTTGTGAGCTATAGCGGATTTGTGAGCTATAGCGGATATTCCAATGACCGACGAGGCCGCCATCCCATTCCACCGGTGAGCTTTCGATCAACGTCCTATTGATGAGCTTGATGCTCATCCCATGGGGCCCCCACACCCTTTTTATCAAATCAGTTTGATATACTCCCCTCATGTCCAAGTCAGAAGATTGCCTCAATGAGGCCTTCGCCGGGGAGTCTCAGGCAAACCGAAAGTACCTCGCCTTCGCCGAGAAGGCGGACCAGGAGGGCTACCCACAGGCTGCAAGGCTCTTTCGCGCCGCAGCCGAGGCCGAGACGGTCCATGCCATGAATCATCTGAAAGCGATGAAAGCCGTCAAATCCACCAAAGAGAACCTGAGGGAGGCGATCGCGGGAGAGACCCAGGAGTTCAAGGAGATGTACCCGACGATGATCGACGCCGCCAAAGCCGAAGGGGACAAGGCCGCAGAGAGGAGCTTCCGATACGCCAAAGACGTAGAGGAGATCCACGCCGGCCTCTACCACGATATGATGGAGAACCTGGAGGCGAAGAAGGACGAGATCTACCCATATTACGTCTGTCCGGTCTGCGGCATGACCGCAGAGAGGGAGCCGCCGGAGAAGTGCCCGGTCTGTGGGGTCAAGGGGGAGAAGTTCAAGAGGGTAGACTGAAAAACGAGGCGCCGAAGCCGAATGGGGCCTTCAAGATCAGAGACCGGATAGGTGGCGATCGAGCATCTCTAAGAGCCGCCAGGAGAGGAGGATCTGGGCCATCCCAGTGGAGCTGACGCGATCGTCTCCGGACCGGTCGCAGATCGGCGATGTCGAACCCGAGAGGCTGCAGAGCTTCTCTTCGAGCCCCTCGATCATGGTCCGATGAAGCTCGCCGTCGACGGTCAGAACGCTCACCGGTTTGCCGTAGTAGTCGTCCCGCTGAAAGGAGATGGAGAACTCGCTCTCGGCGAGCCGGAACAGGGAGGACAGGTCGATGGTGAGGTCCACCTCCGAAGGAGAGGCCTCCATCACCTCCTGGATCAGCCTCACCGAGTACCTTTCGGGGGGCGTCTCCATATCGAAGGGCGGAGGAAGCCTCGAGTCCTCGATCTTGACGACGGCGTCGGCGTAGATCTTCTGGACGTCGACGTAGAGCTTGTAGTCCGGCTCCCGCTCAAGAATCTCTTTTTTTACCGCTTCTCTTTCATAATGCCGGTCGACGCAGTCCCTCTTGATCTTCCACCGCCTCTTGACGGCTCGGCTTGGGTCGACGAAGATCTTGAAGTCCGTCTCGCGCTGGAGATCAGGGGTGTAGAAGGGATGAAGCCCCTCGATGATCAGGACCGGCGCCGACCTGAAGGGGACCGGCCCTTTAATCGTTCCATTGGAGTGGTCGTAGACGGGCTTTTTGATCTCCTCCCCCCTCCGCAAGGACCCGAGGTGCTCGGCCAGGAGGTCGAGGTGGTTTGCCTCCGGGTTCAGGGGGGTTATCCTCCGTACCCACCTCTCCTGGCGGTCTAGGCTGTGGTAGTCGTCCAAGCTGAAGGTGGAGATGAGGTCGTCTCCGAGGAGCCTTCTGATCCCCCGGGATAGAGTCGTTTTGCCCGAACCGCTGTCTCCTGCCACCGCCACCACGAAGACCCGACCCGACGACCTCAGCCGATCTTGCAGGCTGGCCGTCACAAAGATCTCCCCGGCGAAAAAGTCCTCAGGGAAAAAGTCCTCTGCGACCGAGAATAGGTTAGAGTGCAGATCATCGGTCCTGCTTCTCCGACATCAGGTCTGCAAACTCGCTGGTCTTGTCGATGCTCTCCAGCTCCCGGCTCTCGATGACCGCCGTCTCCTCGACCCTCTCGACCTTCGTCTCGCCGTCGACGATCACCGCCGAGAAGGTCCTGGTGACGATCGAGAGGCTGCTCATCAGCCTCGCCTTCTTGAGCAAAGTCGATGAGAACTTCCCGAGGCCTGTGAGGACCACCATATCCTCCTTCTGGGTGATGGCGTTGAAAGGGGACTGGGCTGTGGGGAAGACGTCGAAGCCGATCGAGGCGAGGTGTCGAAGAACCTTGTCATCGATCGTCTCCACCTCTTCTGCTACAGGTTTTTTGGGATCCAGGATCTCGACGGGCTTTATCAGCTCCTGGCCGAAGAGCTCCTCAAGCCTGAGGGCGACGTCGATGGTGGTATCCATGCTCTCGATCTCGTACTTGCTGACCGTCCGACGAGAGACGGACAGCTCCGAGGCGAGGGCGCCGAGGGATATGCCGCTCTCAAGCCGGAGCTTTCTCAAGAGATGGCCGTCGATCTTGACGTAGAGCCCCCCGTGGGCGGCATAGACCAGGGGTGGGACGTCGTCGACGATCCAGTCTGAGAGGGTGGTGAAGCTGACGGTGGGAACCCCGTACCTGAAGTAGACGACGCCGCCCTCGAGGCCGTGGTCCCTCGTCTTCTCACCGATAAGAAGGGGGTTTCCAGAAAGGTATTTAGCCAGGCGGCGAATCTCCACCGCGGTCTTCTCATTGAGACCGTCGATGTTTGAGAGGATCTTGAGAATAAGGAGGACGCCGCCTCGCCTCGCCGCCAGATCGAAACTTCTCGGCCTCACGTAACACCGGTCGGAGACGGAAAAGCCCGACCTCACCAGGAGACCTGAGACCCGATCGGTCAGAAACTCCTTATTCATCGTTATATATGTTTGGGCTCAGCCGTTATTTAAGGTTCACCATCATGATCACCATAGGCGTAGACGATACCGATTCAGAAGAGGGGCTCTGCACCACCTACCTCGCGGCGGTGATGATGGAGAAGCTCAAACGCCTCGGCGAGATCAGAGGCCTCCCAAAGCTTGTGAGGCTCAACCCATGCGTCCAGTTCAAGACCCGGGGTAACGCAGCCATCGCCTTCTCCCTGGAGACAAAACGGCCTATCGAGGCGGAAGAGGTCGCCCTGGAGACCCTGATGGAGCTATCCGACTTCTCGGGCCCCAAGACCAACCCCGGCCTGGTGGTGGCAGAAGAAGAGGTGCCGGCGGAGCTTTCAACCTTCTACAGAAGGGCCCTATCCGAGGTTTTGGAGGTGAAAGAGGCCGAAGAGATCATCGAAAAGTACGGACTCTGGTCCCGTTCATTCAAAAACGGGCAGGGGCTCATCGGGGCCCTTGCGGCGATCGGGGCCGAGTTTCCGGACTGCACATACGAGCTTCTCGCCTATCGGCGGCCCGAACGGTGGGGCACCCCCCGGGAGATCGACGAGGAGTCGGTCTGGATGGCAGACGAACTTACCTACCCCGGAACCTGGGACACCGTCGACCACCACAACAGAAAGGTGGTCTTCGCCCCCCACTCAAAAGACCCCGTCCTCTTCGGGATCCGGGGCGAGGACCCGGAGCCACTCCGGTCGGCTCTGAAGACGATCAGGTCTGAGCCTCCCGAGAGGATCGTCATCTACAGGACAAACCAGGGGACGGACGCCCACATCAACCGCAGCGAGATCGACGGCGTCGCCGAGGACAGAAGCTACCGCCTCCGGGGCGTGGTGGCGAAAGAGGCAGAGGCGATCGAAGGGGGGCACCTCTTCTTCCCCCTGGCCTCTGAAGACGGAAAGGGCGCCATCGACTGCGCCGCCTTCGAGCCGACGAAGAACTTCCGGGATCGAGTTAGGGCCCTTGTCCCCGGAGATACCATCGAGGTCTACGGAGCCGTCAAGAAGAGGACCCTCAACATCGAGAAGATGGAGGTCGTCCGCCTGGCCGAGAGAAAGGCCCAGACGGCGCCCCTCTGCCCCTCCTGCGGACGGCGGATGAAGTCGGCGGGGCGGGGGCAGGGTTATCGGTGCAGGAGATGTGGCACCAAAGCCGAGGGGAAGGTGTTGGCCGCGATCCCGCGAGAGATCGAAGAGGGGTTCTACGAAGTTCCGCCCTGCGCCAGAAGGCACCTCTCAAAACCCCTGGTCAGGATGATGGGCAGAAAGGTCCATCCGAGCAGGTAGAAAATATAAAAATAGAAGAAGGCCGCCCTCACTTGAAGGCCGCTTCCAGCGGGGGGATGACCTGCTTCTTCCTCGATAGGACGCCCTTCTTGTAGATGGAGCTGTTCTCGATCTTCCCATCGAAGGCCTTCTCGAACTTATCGACCGGGGTTCCCACGAAGAGGAGATCGCTCGCCTCCTTCATGACGTCGGTGAGCATGATCAGAACGAAGCTGAGACCCTCATCCTTCCGCACCTTCTCCATCTCGTCCAGGATCTCCTTCCTCCTGGGCGCGAGGACCGAGAGGTCCATGACCTCGATCTGGCCGACGCCGGCCTTCGTCCCTGCGAAGTCGAAGTGCTTGTAGTCGCCCTTGACGATATCCAGGGCCGTCTTCGTGGATATGTCGCTCTTGGCGGTGAGCATCGCAATCCCGTACGCCTCGTAGTCCTCGCCGATGATCTTGGCGAGCTTTGCCACCTGCTCCTTGTCCTTCTCGGTGCAGGTTGGGGACTTGAATAGGACGGTGTCGCTCAGGATCGCAGAGATCATCACGCCCGCCATCTCCTTGGTGATGGGGACCTTGTACTGATCGTACATCGCCGAGATGATCGTCGCGGTGCTTCCGACGGGCTCGTTGTGGAAGAAGATGGGGCTTGCTGTCTGGACGTCGCCGATCTTGTGGTGATCTATGACCTCCATAAGGGTCGCCTCCTTGATGTTGTCCACCGCCTGGGCGACCTCGTTGTGATCGACGAGGACGATCTTCTTACCCTTGCCGTCGGTGATCGTCTCCGGCACCGGGACGCCGAAGTGATCGAGGACGAACTTGGTCTCGCTGTTGATCGTTCCTGCCGCCGCCGGGACGTATATTTCCGGCAGGTTCAGCTTGTTTTTCAGGTTCGCGTAGGAAATAGCCGCAGCTACTGAGTCAGTGTCTGGACTTTTGTGGCCAACCACGTAGACGTTATCAGCCAGATGAAACACCTCCGAAGATAATCAACGCGCGACTTCGACTTAAACCTTTGCTACGCGGCGTTTATGGCCGAAATTATATTTGGATCCAGCCGGCAAGATGGGACGAAACGATGCTGACAGGCATATTTATATAGTACTTCGCTTATGGAGTGAAGGTTCCCTTCAGAGGACTGGCAGGAGCCCAGGCATCCGCCGTCGCCGTGACTGCCGGCGCAAAGGGGGAACGACACGAAAAGCCGCGTTGATAGGTCCTTGGGGGAGATAATGACTATCGTCTGCCCATGACCTCAAGACAACCCAGATGCGGTACATATAAGCCCGCTGCGAGGGTCACTGAGCCGACTGCGGATAGTCCAGAGGATGAGGCTTCAGAGTTAGCAGAGCATCGGGCGACATACCAACATCATCCGAACTGTTAATATCAATTTCTACATATATTAGTCGTTCCGCTCGTTTCTTCCATTGGCTTAAATATCAGCAGCTCTTGATCGTGGTCTGCAGACTATGAGGGGAATTCTGATCACCTTCGAGGGCATCGACGGGAGCGGGAAGTCTACGATCGTCTCCGAGGTCGCCCGAACCATCGCCGAAGATGGAAAGCCACCATTCGCGGGAAGACGTTTTTTCTTCACCGCCGAGCCGACCGACGGCGAAGAGGGACGGCTATTGAGAGAGAGGCTCAAGATGGACTCAGCAGCGGAAGGGCTAGGGCCGAGGTCTATGGAGGCGGAGAAGATGGAAGAGCTCTTCTTATTCATGGCCGACCACGCCCGCCACCTGGCAGAGACGGTGATCCCATCCCTCGAAGAGGGTATGGTTGTGATCTCAGACCGATACTCCGACTCACGGGTCGCCTACCAGGGGGCCACCCTGCGCGAAGTCGTGCCCCACCCCCTGGAGCTGGTGAGAGAGATCCATCGTCCATGGAGCGTCCATCCCGACAAGACGATACTATTTTCGATAGATCCGGCCGTGGCGGTGGAGAGGTGCCTTTTGAGGCATGAAGAGGAGGCGATATCCATGACGGCGAAAGCCCCGGAGAAGTTCGAGCGGGAGGAGTTCCTCCGAATGGTATCAGAGAATTTCGAGATGATGACGAAGCAGGAGCCCGAGAGGTTCGTCATCATCGACGCCGCCCGAGAAAAGAAGGAGGTTCTGGCAGAGACCATGGAGTCCCTGGCCAAGATCCTCGAAGACGTCTGAAGACCCCGACGAGATGCGAGCAGCAAGGTTGATTCAACCCGGATTTCGAGCCGGCGCGACTAATCGGAAAGAACAACCGGATCGTTCAGGGCCATCGCCACCAGCCTTCGAGCCCATCTGAGCTTCATCTTCTTTTTCGGCGTGACGTCGGGATCATCGTAATCGAAGCCTATGATCCTGATATTTCTGGCTCCGAACCGTCGGGCGAGAAAAACGGCCCGATCCCCGTCGGAGAAGCCGCCGAAGTTGTAGACCCCTTCGATCGGCTCGGACTGGGTGGTGCCGAGGACTTTTGTGAGCTGTGGGACGTACTCATTGAGGGCCGCCATGTTGTCTCCGTGGGCGTGGACCACCACCGCCGAGCCCCCGGCATTGGCGGCGAGGATGTCGGGGAGAAAGCCGTCAAGATCGGTGACTATGACGTCCGGAAGAAGACCCGCCACGAGGACCGCCGTAGTCGCCCCGTCGGCTGCCACGATGACCATATCGTCGGGCTTCGCCCACCGAGGCGGCTCCGATGATTTGCAGCCCGCGAGGATCGACTCCAGACCTTGCGGAAGGCTCGGCCCGTTCCCACAGACGAGGACCTCGCGCCCTCGGATCATCGGGTCGATATCCTCGATGGAGAGATCTCCCACCCGGCCCGATAAGAGGCTCTGGAGGAGCCGGGCCGCCTCCTCGTCCGCCTTTCTGGTGAAGCAAAACTCCGCCAGGATCTCCTCGTAGATCGGCTCCCAGTCCGAAAACCGCATGTTACGCCATCGGCCTATCTAAATTAAGCCTTTTCGGAGTGATATGGTGGGACACGATTGCGATGGGAGCAAAAAGACCGGTCATCATTAAGAGGACGTTGGAGAAGATGATCGAATAAAAAGAAGAAAAGAGTGGGGAAGACTTTCCCCATCAGTTCCCGCAGCACCCGCCGGTTGTTGCAGGTATATCGTTGTATATATCGCTGTAGATGGCACCCGCCGTGCTCTTAGTCGCGTTGGACATGGTCATGCCCATGCAATCGTAATTGCAGGGGTTGTAGTAAGGCCCATAGTCGCACGGGTCGCCACATCCGAGGATGCAGCAGGTGAGCCAGTCCTTCGGCGCAGATTCTTTCTTGTAGGGCACGTCGATGCTCATGTTCTTCTCGATGTGGAAGGTTCCGACGTAGTGCTCATCGATCTCGATCATGGGATTCACCCAGGCGGAGGTGGCCCTCTTGCCTGTGTATGTACTGTTGGGATCCATGGAGTTCGGCTCTCCCTGGAGGACTCCGATGTCAACCATACCATCGGTGATGTCCTCATTGATCTTCATGGATGTGTACCCGACTCCCTGATAGACCGGATCTTCGTATATGTATCGCTTGTCCTTGACTATGACGTCAATCTCCTTGTCGATCGCCTTCGCGTACTCCACCTGGTGGTGCATCATGGTGGCAGGCTTGTAGTTCTTGATGACGGTCTTCTCCTTCAGGAGGGAGTTGTAGACGATCGGGTTTCTGGCATAGTAGCCGTTCCCGTAGGTCATGGCCATTGGGGAGTAGACCATGGAGTTGTCCTCCCTCGCAGAGATGCAGGAGTATGCCTCACACTCTCTGAAGCAGCCCACTGGCCGGGAGTAATCGATCTCCTCAGCGCAGATGGTGATCTCGTTGTCTATGGTGCCGCTCCCGTGGGCGTAATCCTTGTACATCGGCCCTTTCGCATTGGTGTCCGGCGAATCGAGCTGGATGTACCTGTAGGTCATGAAGTAGCCGCTGCCCTGGACGCTCTGGTCGAAGTCGAAGGTGATATTATTAGATGTTGTCCCCGTACCGCAAAGATGTTTTCCATAACAATCGTACGTGACCGTACAAGACGAATCCGAACACGGCTCACAATTTGGCCCTGCTGACGCCATCCCCATCAGGAACGACAGGGCGAGTATAGCAAGTGTAACTTTTTTCAGATCACTCCCTCCGTCTAAACTAAGTTCGGTAGAGACTTACATAAATCTAACGCCACCCACCTATTTTAATCTGTTGATTGCATGAGATATTGAGCTTATGGACCAACTCCGGATTTCCAAGCATTAAGAGATATTTTGATGAAAAAAGCGATTATCGGATATTTTGGAAGAAAAAAAATGGATTTTGGATTTGATAGTCCCAAAAAATGGAATAAAATAGAGAATAATGCCCCCCATAGGCGAAATTGCCTTCTAAGCACTATTCATCACCGGATGATAGGACTCGCCTCTTGAACTCCTCGAATCCTATGGAATTGATGAACTCCCGCAACCTCATTCCGGGCTTGGCCCCCGCCCGATAAACCTCCAGGATGCGGTCGATGAGAGGCAGGATCTCATCCCGATCCACGAAGTCGCGGAACATCCATCCCTCGTGGGGCGGCCAGCTCCCGCGCCCGCCTACAAAGAGCATATAGCCGTCCTCGGCGGTGTACCGCGCTCCCACCGGGCAGTTCACGACGCACCGGCCGCACATGACGCACTTATCGTAGTCGATGACCGCCTTTCCGTCGACTACGGTGGCTGCTCCCACCTTGCAGACCGCAACGCACTTCTCGCATCCTGTGCACTTTTCAAGGTCCAGCTCGGGCCTGACCCGCCCCATGATCCCGATCTCGTTGAACTGGGGCCTGGTGCATGGGAAGGGACAGCCGCCGATCCCCACCTTGAGGGGGCCGGGGGTCTTCTCGCCCGTGAACCTCTCTGCGATCTCCTTTGCGAGGGAGGTCGTCTCGGCCGCGGCCTTGAAGCAGTAATCGGACCCGAGGCATGAGACGACGTTCCTGAAGGTCATGCCTGCGGACCCGGGAAGAAGCCCCACCTCTCTGAGGTCGCTGAGGGCTGCCTCCAGCTTCCCCTCAGGGACGCCAAGGATCGACAGCTCCTGCCTTACCGTTATGTGCACCTCGGCGCCGTACTTCTCGGCGACCTCTCCTATCCGCTTCACCTGGCCGGGAGCGAGCATCCCTCCGGTCACCAGGATCTTTATCTCGAACTTCCCGTCCTTCCTCTTGAATACGGCGGGCATCCCTTTGTACATTTCTGGCTTCAACGCGATTCCTCCAGCGAACTTTAGAACGATGAACGGCGAGGAACTTGTAAATTGTGGTTGAAAAGATCAGAAAAGATAAAGGGGATGACTCCCCCCCGTCGCTTATCAATATCATCAAATACGCATAAACTGAGATGCCACGAGGAAGCGGTTCTAACCAAAAGGTTAATACGTAAGGGATAAAGTAGAAATCTGCCACATGCCCGTCGGCGTCGATCTTGGGAACGAGCAATATTTTGGTTCCATTAAGCTGGAAGAGCGCGATCTTTCGATGAGAAGCGTGGAAAGCCCGGCTGATACGGTCATCGGATTAGATTAAGTTCGGGATTTTATACAGATCTCCACCCGAAGAGATCGATCGAGGAAGCATGTGATGTTGATGATGCCCCACGATGGATAGTGCCGTAGGGAAGGACGAAATACCAGCCCGAGAGCTGGAAAAGGAGGACAAAAGGGGGATGCTGGCAGAACTGGAAGAAAAGAAGGCCCGGCTGAAGCAACAGGCCGTCGATTATAAGGATAGTCGCAGCCAACTGAACGCTGAAGCCAGCAAATGGGCCGCGGAGCGGAACGAACTGAACAAGAAGACGAAGGAGCTCATAGACAAGGCCCAAGAGCTCAAGACGCTCCGTGACGAGTACAACAAGAACGTCGCCGAAGCCAAACAGAATCGGGACGAGTACAACGAGAAGACCAACGACCTATACGCTCAGATCGACGAGATCAGGAAGAAGCACAACCTGACCGGCGACCGATCCATCCGAGGTCTGCGAAGAGAGATAGACCACATGGAGTTCAAACAGCAGACCGAGGTTCTGAGCCCCGACAAGGAGAAGCAACTGGTCGAGAAGATCTCAGCGCTCCGGACCGAATTCAAGTCGAGGAAGGAGCAGATGGAGAAGAACGAGGTGCTCAGGGATCTTCTGGACGAGGCACAGAAGCTTCGGGACCAGGCGTCCGAATACCACGATCTCGTTACTAAGTCCGCGGAGCTCGCCCAGGAATATCACGACAAGATGATCGCCACCTTCAAAGAGGCCGACCAGGTGAGAGCCCAGGCTGACTCTTCCCACCGGGAGTTCGTAAAGGCCCAGGAGGCGGCCGACAAGCAGCACCGCGAGTTCATAAGGACTCAGCGGGAGATTCGAGATTTCGACAAGATCATCACCGGACTTAGAAGGAAGAACCGGGAGAAGAGAGAGGACAAGGTCAAGGCCGAGGTCAGGAAAGAGGCCGAGGAGATCCTCACCCAGTTCAGACAGGGTGAGAAGCTTGATACCGCCGATCTCTTGAGACTTCAGCGTTCTGGATTGGTTTAAACCCGGGGCGGCCGACTGGCCGCTCCTCAAACCTTCAAAGATCCGACGTCCTTCCGGCTTCTCTAAACGGAGACGTCGGATACACCAGGTGAATGGAGATGAGGATAACCTGGCTTTCTCATTCTTGCTTTGAACTCGTCGAGTCCATGAAGATCCTCCTGGACCCCTACATCCGGGATAACCCCATGGCACCTAGATCGGCCGGCGAGTTCGACCCGGATCTCATAGCCGTCACCCACGGCCATTCCGATCATCTCGGCGACGCTGAAGATATAGCCAGGAGGACGGGCTCGCCGGTCCTGGCCGTCGCTGAGGTGGCAAGATACCTGGCTCGTCAGGGAGTCAAATCTGAAGGAATGAACATCGGAGGCTCCTTCCGGGTGGGAGACGTCGTCTTCACCATGACCCGGGCGGTCCACTCCTCCGATATCACCGTCACAGACCCGCCGACCTGCGGCGGCGAGGCTGCGGGCTATGTCGTCGACGATGGGATCAGGGTCTATCACGCCGGAGATACCGCCCTCTTCAGCGACATGAGGCTGATAGGAGACCTCTATCGGCCCGACGTCGCTCTCATTCCCATCGGTGGGAGGTATACCATGGGCCCCAGGGAGGCGGCGATCGCCACCAGCTGGATAAGGCCCCACCTGGTCATACCGATGCACTACAACACCTGGCCCCGGATAAGACAGGACCCGGCTCTGTTCAGGGATCTGGTGGAGACGCTCTGCGATTCCGAGGTCGTGATCTTGGACGCGGGCGACGCCATGGAATGCTGATCTCTTCACCATGCCTGACCAACTGCGATCTGACCCGTTTTATTTTTGGATTTCATCTGGATTGGTCATGCCCACCCTGCATTCATTCCGATCTTTATGGTGAGAGCGACCGCAAACTTTTAAACTCCGTCGCCGAACCTCCCGTTGATGAGAGATCTTCGCCTGCTCTTTGGAAGGCCTAAGATAAGGGAGAAAGAGGCGTTTCTCGCGGCCTTGAGAGAGGCCCATAATGGGGACGGCTCCGTCGTCCAGGCGATGGACGCATCCCTCTTGGTGGGCGAAAGCCACGCAGCCTTCGCCGTTGAGAAGGCGATGCGGGCCTTCTCAGAGGAGAGGAACGTGGCCAAAGACCTGGGGCTTGAAATTCTCCGTTACGCGTCAGGCCAGAGACAGATCGAGCGGGCGCTCTCCATGGGCGTATCAGAGATGACCGAACGGGTCGCCCTGATTGTTGTGAAGAACGGCGCAGCTCCGGAGATTTCCCACATCCTAGAGGTCGACGGGGGAGGGCCCTGCTGGAGCCAGGCGGCCGTCAGAGAGGCCTTCGAGATCGGGGATGCGGAGATCGAGGCTGTGGGCGAGGAGAGGATTCCCGACCTAGTGCTGGAACGGGTAGCGCTGATAGATGCTTACCATTGAGAGGATCTTATGAAAGAAGAGTTCTACACCCGAAGCCGCTGGCAGAACTGGATCAACAAGATAAAAGAGAGCGGGTTCACCCTCAAGGAGTCGGACGAGGATCCGTCAGCCGCGGTCTTCGTCTACGCCATGGACGACGTGGTTTTGGCGTGCCTCAAGGTAATCGCGAGATGCGAACACGGCACCATAACCAAAGAGGAGGCGATATCCACCATAGACGAGATCAGGGAGATCGTCTCTGAGAGGGACGAGTCCCTGGGAGAGGACGCGAACTTGATGCTGGAGTCGCTGAACGCGTCCCTCTCGGCCGTATTCCTTTCAAGCCAGCGGTACATCGAGGGCAGCTACGAAAAGAAGGCGCCCCTGGAGGAGATGGTGAGAAAGGCGGTCCTCGCCGAGGAAGATGAGAGGATGGAGGACGCCCTGGGGGTCCTGAGCGAGATCGGGGCGAGGGTCATCGGAGGAGAGTCCCTACCCGAAGAGGCCTTCAACGATCTGCCCTACTGCATGACGGCGGAGCTTCTCGACGGGATCGACGCCATCTCCGCAGCCCAGATCGGGGACGACAGCTACAAGGAAGACGACGGGTCCGAGGACGACGGCGAAGACTCCTGACCGGCCGATATTCCAACCGTCGGCCCGGTCGAGCTGTAGCATCTTTTCGAGGGTCGGCTCGCCTCGATCGTCAACCCGTCTCGACCTTTCACCTCGGCCCGGTGGTCACCTCGCACCCGTTCTCCATAACGATGACGGTATGCTCCGCCTGGGAGACGAGGGCGCCCTCCGCCTCCCAGAGGAGAGGGTACCGATAAAGGACCCCGGCCCGGAGGAGCTGGGTGAGGGCGTAATCGATCCTTTCCCCCGAGAGCCAACGCCGGGCGAAGGGGAGGGTCGAGTAATTTTCCTGCACCTGTTTTAAGAGGGCCCTCGCCGGTGGCGCCCGAACCGGCCTCTTCGCGACGAAGGAGAAGATCTCGGCCTCTCGCGCCTCCGATATCCTGCCGATGCCGTCGGTGGCGAAGGGCTCGATGGCGATGACGTCTCCAGGCGAGAGGATCACCCCCTTCTCTATCGACCGGTTCGGGACCGAGGGCTCGCCGTGGGCCTGGTACCGTGCGAGGCCGTGGCCGGTGAGGTTTGCCACCGAGTTGTAGCCGTACCCTTGGATCGCCTCCTCGATGGCCGCTCCCAGGGTCGCGGTGCTCGCCCCCGGCTCCACCAGCTCTATCGCCGCGGCAAGCCCCGCCCTCGATGCCTCGACGAGGTCGGGGTGGCCGCCGAGGTCCACGGTCACGGCGGAGTCGGCGATGTAGCCGTCGACGTGGACGCCGATGTCCAGCTTCACCATCTCCTCGCCGAAGACCGACTCGTCCTGGGGCCGGGGGGTGTCGTGGGCCGCGACCCTGTCCCGAGAGATGTTGCAGGGGAAGGCGGGCTCGCCCCCCAGATCCCGAGTCTTCTCCTCGACGAAGTTTGCCACCTCCAGGATCGAGACGCCGACGTCGATCATCGAGCTAGCTTCTTCCCGGACCCGGGCCAGGATATCTCCGGCCCTCCTGTACTTCTCAAGCTCCTGAGCGTCCATGAATCATCAGACTCCGTTTATAGGATAAGCCGCTTTTCAAGGCGTGTGAGGTTCTCGCATCCGTCCTCTCTCACCACCAGCAGGTCCTCGAGCCGAACCCCGCCCAGCTCCGGGTAGTAGAGGCCTGGCTCCACGGTGACGACGTTTCCCTCGGTGAGGGTCCCGCCCACCTCGGACAGGGACGGCCTCTCGTGGATCGCGAGCCCCACCCCATGGCCGGTGGAGTGGATGAATCCCCGACCGTCCCGCTCGGGGTAGCCCCGCTCTTCGAAGACCTGGCAGACCCTGGCGTGGACCTCTCTTCCAGTCGCTCCGTCCCTGACCGCAGCGATCCCCGCCTCCTGGGCCGCCAGGACTGCTCCGTAGATCTCGACGACCTCGGGGTCCGCCTCGCCACGGAGGACGGTCCTGGTCATGTCCGCATAGTACCGCGTCCGTTTGGAGCGGGGGAAGATGTCGATGACGATCGGCGAGTTCGCCGGCAAGGGGCCAGAGCCGCAAGAGTGAGGGTCGGCCGCGTTCCTGCCGCCGGCCACTATCGTATCCTGGGCCTCGCACCCCCTCTCCAGGAGGAAGACCTCGATGGCGGACTTCACCTTCTCCGAGGTGAGGGGCTCGCCTCCAAGGGCGAGATAATCCCCTGCAAGCCGGGAGTTTGATATCATCTTTATGGCGACATTCATGGCGCCCTCGCAGGCCCTCTGGGCAGACCTTATCGCCTCGATCTCCTCTGGCGACTTCGTCTCCCTCCACCTCGATACAGGGCTCTCCAGGACCGAGATCCGGAAGTCGGCTGCCAGATCCAGGTAGACCCCGACGGGAAAGTCTCCAAAGACTCCGAGCCTTTTGACGCCGCGATCATTGAGAAACTCTTTCAGGACCGCAATGTAGGCGTCCTGGGGGCGGTCGAACCGGGCCAGCTTCTCCATAATCCCGTAGTCGGAGGTGCTGACCACCTCGTCGGCCGCAGACTCCTTTTTTGCCCTCCCTTCCTCCATACCCGAGACCAGGATGGATAGAGACGATGCTGCCAGGAGGGCGAAGCGGTCGGGGGCTTTAAAGCTGGAGAGATAATAGATGTCCAGGTTGCAGAGGCTGTCTCCGAGGATGAGAAAGCCGTCAAGCTCGTGATCGGAGAGGAATTTTCCCGTCTTTTGAGACGAAGAGGGCATGGGAACGGATCTGTTGAGAAGATATAAAAAGATGGATCAGCAGCCCTTTATCGCCGAGGCGATCTCGCGGACGAAGGCCTCGACGTCCTCGGACCTCTCGACACCGGTCCCGGTGACGATGACGTCGGCTCCCGCCTCGACCAGGTTTCGCGCCGCATCCCCCGACCTGATACCTCCGCCGAGGATCAGAAGGACGTCGCCCCCCAGGACCCGCTTCGTCGCGGCCACCATCTTCTGCGGCACCGGCTCGTTCGCCCCCGACCCCGCCTCAAGATAGACCATCCTCATCCCTAAGTACTTCCCGGCGAGGGCGTAAGCCGCCGCCAGCTCGGGCTTTTTTCTCGGGATCAACTTCGCGTCGCCGACCCAGCCCACAGTCCCGCCGGGCTCGACGATGACGTAGGCCATGGGGATCGGCTCGATCTGGTACTTATAAACCAGCGGCGAGCCTAGGGCCTGGTTCTCGATGAGGTAGCTTGCGCTCCTGGAGTTCAACAGGCTCATGAAGAAGACGGCGTCGGCGTTGGAGCAGAGCCCCGAGACGCCGCTTGGAAAGAGGATCACCGGAAGTTTGGACTCCGCCTTGATCAACCTCACAGTATCCTCGAGGGCGCGGCCTGCCGCGCCGACCGACCCCCCCACCATGATGGCGTCGGTGCCGCCTTTGGCCGCGGCCTTGGCCATCTTTCCGGCGGCCTCGGGGCTCTGGGAGTCGGGGTCTATAAGGGTGAGATGAGCGGCTCCGGCCGTCTTCGCGACCTTTGCCAGCATCTCCTCGACGGGACCGATCATGAGAACATCAGCCCCAAAATCGTCTATCCTCTGCTCTCCTTGGACTTGACGCGAAGCCCCTTGTAGCCGCACTTGCGGCATCGGGTTGAACGGGAGGCGTTTCGCGCGTTGCAGCGCATGCAGATCTTCATGTTGAGAAGGCGGTTTTCAGCCTCTGGAAATCGAGCCATGGAATTATCCTCTTAAGTCGCTTTTATCCGATATGCGATCACCGCAGACGGATCGCGGCGATATGAACTTTTTGGATGAAGGTTGTTGGCGCCGGGGTTGGGATTTTCCTGACGGGGCTTTCTCGCCCCACCATTTTGAACCCAAGCGTCCCAGAAGGGACAACAGGTCTCGAGCCTGCCGCGTTTGGACTCTTCAGACCCCTTGGAGACAGAAGATTAGTCCGCTCTGCCACCCCGGCTCCGGCGGTTCTAGTTCAAGCTTCTGGTTTATATCTGTTGGCCCCGGCATCCGGGTCGATTTGAAAGCCATGGGAGATCGGTTGGGGGGAGATTGGAGATCGACTGGAGTCGATGGGAGATCGATTGGTGAGGATTGGAGGGCGATCGGAGGACGATCGGATAGGCTTATGTGGACGGGCGGCGAAACCCCGGCGGGAGATTTTGATGGCCCTTCGAGATGATGCGCTGGAGTTCCACCGGAAATCAAGGGGTAAGATCGCCATAAAGAGCAAGGTGCCCTGCAGCACCCGCGAGGACCTGAGCCTCGCCTACACCCCCGGAGTCGCCGAGCCCTGCCGCGAGATCGAGAGAGATCCGGGGCTGGTCTACGATTACACATCCAAGGGGAACCTGGTGGCGGTCGTCACCGACGGCTCCGCGGTCTTGGGGCTCGGCGACATCGGAGCGGCGGCATCGATGCCGGTGATGGAGGGGAAGGCGATCCTCTTCAAGGGGTTTGCCGACGTCGACGCCTTCCCCATCTGCATAGACTCTCTGGATCCAGCGGTGATCGTGGAGACGACGAAGAGGATCGCCACCGTCTTCGGCGGGATTAACCTGGAGGACATCAGCGCGCCCCGCTGCTTCGAGATCGAGGAGAGGCTGAAGCGGGAGCTGGAGATCCCCGTCTTCCACGACGACCAGCACGGGACCGCCGTGGTGACGGCGGCCGCCCTCATCAACGCCCTCAAGATCGCGAAGAGGGGTTTCGAAGACGTCTCGGTCGTCATGAGCGGGGCCGGGGCGGCCGGGGTCGCAGTATCCAAGTTTCTGATGAGCTTCGGAGTCCGCGACATCGTCCTCTGCGATAGCAAGGGCATCATTCATGCAGGGAGAGGCGACCTCAACTCCTCGAAGATGGAGATGGCCGGAATCACAAACCCGAAAGGAAAGACCGGCTCCATGGCTGACGCCATGGAGGGCGCAGACGTCTTCATCGGGGTCTCGGCTCCAGGGATCGTATCCGAGGAGATGGTGAGGTCGATGGCGAGAGATCCGATCGTCTTCGCCATGGCAAACCCCGTCCCCGAGATCATGCCAGACCTCGCCAGGAAGGCGGGGGCGAGGGTCGTCGCCACCGGAAGGTCGGACTTTCCAAACCAGGTGAACAACGTCCTCGGCTTCCCCGGCATATTCAGGGGTGCCCTCGACGTCAGGGCTAGCGACATCAACGAGGAGATGAAGATGGCGGCGGCGAGGGCGATCGCTGGACTCGCGGAGCCGATATCGGAAGACCAGATCATCCCGTCGCCTCTGGACCGACGGGTTGTGCCGAAGGTTGCGGAGGCGGTGGCGAGGGCGGCCATCGAGTCGGGGGTTGCAAGGCTCGAGGTCGATCCGGCCGAGGTCGGAAGGAAAGCCGCCGAGAGGATCGGGCTTGAGTAGAAGGGTGCAAGACAAAAGGTCTGCCACCCCTTTTGTCCTAATGCCATAAGCTACTATTCACAATTCGCGAATCTTCGCGCTGTGAGAGAAGGTAGAGAAGTTACTGAATTTAGCGGCAAAAGAAAAGTTAAAGTTCGATGCCTATATCTCTCGCAAACGCTCTGAATGGAATGGGCTCAGAGTCGTCTTTACACCCGGTGTTGATTCCATCGATTTCTTCATCACTTAGCCCATCTATAAAGCGGTCTAAGTATTTTATTTCGTCGGACACCATCATGATGTAGTTGGTTTTCTTGGTATTTAAGTGTATATAGCCTTCGGCTGTATATACGGACTCTCCGAGCGAATTTACATTTTATAATCGGTGTTTCTGCGTTTAGTTATTTTTATTCTCGTTATTGTAACCGTTCGATCGGCGCTATTCATCGTATATTCAACTCTGGTCTGGTCGCCTATTCTAAGACGATACCTAGGGGGATTAGAATTAGTAATATGATCGATATCAGTTCCTGATCTGGGCTTATGGGGATCGGTTTCCAGTTCAAGTATGTGATCCGATATAATCTTAGCTGCTTTTTCGTCTTTTTTTTGAAGCTTTTCCAACGTTTTTCGAGGACTTTCATTTATTAGTATTTCGTATTGCTTTCCCAACGTTACATCCTCCACGCACGGTGATGCTGCAATAGTATAAATATCTTTCTCATTTTATTCCTAGAAACTGATTAATCTCTCGAATGCGTTTTAATGGCCGATCTCTCTTGAAGGCAGAGATAAGGCAGAGATAATCCCTACGGCTTGGACTCCGATCCTCGGAGAGCGGGGCGGGATTCCCCATAGGCGAACGTTATTTTATCCATTCTCCCCCCACCAGTTGCGATAGTCACATAACTATTTTTGAGCGGCGAGGCTGGCTGGAGGGAGGAGAGTATGAGAGGCGGTACACCTTCGAGGGATGAAAAGAGATCGACGCCGTCGCCTTGATCGGGTCTCGATCTCTCCCTCGATCCGAACTCTGAAGCTATGGAACCGTTCTGATCGACGCGCCCCCAGGCGGCTGGGAGGGGGTTATACCGGGAGAGGCGATATACAGGACATCGATATCGTTTGCCTCCGATCTGATCGGAAGGGGCACGAGAGATCGCCGATCCGATAGATGGTACGGGGCGATCGGCGATTCATTCATGTCGAAGGGGGCCAAAAGGCGGGCAGGGAGTCCACCCAGGCTCGATCCGCCTTTCGGCTCATAACAGTTCAATTCTCTGGAGGGCAGAAAACTCCGGGCGGCGGATGGTGCCGAGGGTCGCCGAGGCGGTGGCGAGGGCGGCCATCGAATCGGGGGTCGCAAGCCTCAAGGTCGACCCCGCGGAGGTCGGCCGACGAGCCGCCGAGAGGATCGGGCTATTGGGCTAGGAGGTGGGCGAAGAGTAGCTGGCGGCGAGGGGAGGCTGCGGCGGCCAGGCTGGAGGGCGAGGCAGAGAACCTGTGGAACGCGGCGCGGTTGGAGGCGCTGGCGGGTCTACCTCGGCCCAAGTGGAGAAGATGCACCGCGAAGGGGCCGAAGACCTATGAGTATTATTTCGCATCCTGGAAGGATGGATTTCGGTCCTCAAAATACGCTTATCTGAGGGGGGCCTCTCGAAAGCTGAATTGGTGCGGGGGAACTTACCCCCGCACCTGAATGGCTTTGACCGACTCACATGTGTTCCGATTTCTGCATAAAACGGAAACTCGACCAGAGGGACTCTCAGTCCGGGAAGGAGGGTTTGGGGGACGCCCTTTATTCGCAATTAATTTTGTATTTTTTATATGACCCTCTATATATAGACGGTGGTCAGGGTCACATAACTAAACTAGGTTGAACCATGAACGCGGGGTTTTTGCGGGAGCAGGGGCTTCATCGATAACCAGAGATTGAAACGTGAGGTAACTATATAGACCGATTGGATCTATCCTTTCTATAGAGACAAAATTTATAAATTCATGGACTTATCCGAAATATGTTCGCTAAAATGAAGTGGTATTATGAGAAGTGGTATTATGAGAAGTGGTATTATGAGAAGTGGTATTATGAGTAGGATAATCCAAAACAAGGCAGTTCACAGAACTGGGAGCCAGCACCAAATTGTAGAACAAGCATCATGGGCAACTTGTGAAAAGTTCACGCGTTCGATGTTCAAGAGGCGAAAATGAAAACAGAAGCCACAATAGTGGAACTTATAACCCGTCTTCCAAAGGGGCATATAAATCCACTTTTATGCGAATCGCATAAACTGGACATCGCGTCTTGGCCAATCATTTCTGACAGATCAGTGCGGCAAGCTGCTCGACCCCGCAGCTTGGTGGGTATATGCATTAGCCGCATCATTTTGCTGAATTGCATGGGACATTTTGCGGAATTGCATTGACTGCGAATCGTTAGTTGATCCCATGAATTTCAGCTTCGACTACATCTTCAACGCTTTTCGAGGGCGGCGGAAGATCGTAAAGGCGATCTCAGAACATTGCCCTGTGGTGGCGAAGATAGAAACAGATGGTCCAGTTTGTCCCTATTGTGGGAGTAATGAGGGCGAGCAGTTCGGCTGGGCAAATGGCCTAGGATGGTATCAGTGTATGGCCTGCGGAATGGATTACCTTTTCTGAGGCTGTAGAACCAATCTAGCTGACGTAAGCCGAAGTTTCGCTGAAGATCGGCGGTTTTATTAAGAGACCCACAGAGATCGAGGAGGATAATATGAAGAGATTTGTATTTATCGGAACTCAGTACAGGGGGATGTCAGAAAAATCCCCAGAGGACATCGCGAAAGAGCACAAGATGGCAGTTCAGGATTTGTTGCCGTGGGATCACCCAACCTGGGGAAAGGTAGAGACTGTCACATTGAAACCGCGAAAGAGATGAGCTGGTATGGTTCGCCTACGTGTTGGTATGCTGGGCAACGCTACTGCGAGATGTATGGATAAAAACCGCCATCTGGAGGAGATGAGATGAGAAAAGTATTTAGTGAGTATCAAACCGAGAAAACTTTACAAACACCAGGAGAGGTCTTAGAAGTTATCGGCGATATGTCGGAGAGCCAGTCCACGGAATTGTTAGCCGACGAGGAGAAGCGCCGGAGGAAGAGGGCGAGAAGATGAGCCGAAGGTATCAGATGGACTGTGAGGGCTACCGTTGCGGGATTTGTGGCAATCCCATTAAGAACGGGGAGTTCTACGTAACCGATCACGGGCAACTATATCACGCGGCTTGTGCTGAGAAGGCCCTGGCGGGGCTCCCGTCAGAGCCAGGGATGGATCCGGTCGCTAATTGGTGGGGGATGGCATGAAGATCGCCGATAAAGCATCACAACCAGGGGGTTACTGTGGTCTTGAAGGCCGAGGTCTACCGAGCTCTATTGGAGGGTGCAGGGTCATGACCTCAAAAGCGGAGGAGCTTGCTGTACTGTATGCAGAATTCGACAGGCAGTTTGCCTATCTAGAGCGGCTTATCTGGCGCATTAGAGAGCTGCAGGAGAGAGGTTGAACCATTCGTTGGCCTATCACTCTGACCACGCTCCTGGAAGCCCGAGCCACTACCCGACCTTCGAGAGACGGAAACCGACTGTCTCCGGAGCATTGAAGCCCCTAAACTCTCTCTGGGGGTATTGCTGCTTGGAGCCGCGGTCATGCAGGAGCGTAAATTGCGAATCGATAGCAGAAACGCGAAAATCAGAGAACACCGACCACCTCCGGGGGTTCAATCTCCCCGCGGAGGCGGTCTAAATGACCGAGGACGGTTATAACAGCTGGCGAAATTACGCGACTCGGAACGTCTCATTATGGATCGATACTAATCCTAATTTACTGAATACAGTCCTGGAGGTCCGCCAGTGATCAGCATTTTTCGACTGGCTGCTCTGTTGTGGGGTACGTGTCTCGTCGTGGTCGTTATCGGGTGGTGGCGAGGGTGGCCCGTAACTGGATGAGCTGGCGACGGCAAAGGCGAGAAAAGGCGGCCGGCTATGCCACTAAAAGGCGCTGGTGCCAGGTGGAGATCTCCCTCCACCTCCACCTACCCGCGGCCGATAGTTTCCCGAGAGTGTGTTTACACTCCTCCTCCGGAAACCGGCAAGCTCGGGGCCCGGTGAGGTCCTGCAGAGGACGTTGGTGTAAATGTCTAAAATCTGTTGGCTGGCGGCCCTTGATGTTGGGGACGGGGCTACGGTCCCGATGAAGAGCGGTATAATGTGCTATATGATGGACCGCGGCATGTCGCCGACACTGGGAGCGGTTACGCTTCACGGCTCGGCTGGAGCTGAGTTGTGCGGGTACGTTGACCATATGGGCAGGGTGAGGGGATGAGTGATAACAGTTCTGAGACGGTGGCTCGGTGTCACCGACTGCGGATAGCCAGAGACACGCTTAAACGGACCGAGTCGGGGGAGTTGATCCTCGAGGGGATGACCCGCGATGAGGCGCGGTCCATTCTGGAGGAGGAGAATAGACGCCAGGCTGGTTTGCTGCCGCGGAGGTCAAAGCGATGAGTCGAAAATATCTGATGGATTGCGAAAGCCACCGTTGTGGGATCTGTGGCCGTCCTATCAATCCCAGTGAGTTCTACGTAACCGACCATGGGCTGTTGTATCACGCGGCTTTGCGGAGAAGGCTATTGAGCCTAAACTCCAGGGCAATTAATAACCATGGTCCCAAAGATAGCGAAAAAACCTCAATACCTAGTTAATACAATTATAACTATGCATCCGGCATAATAGGCTTAATGTTATCGTATTTAGTTCGCATGCTTATTAAACTTGCGGAGTTAGGATTGAGGGGCTGGGCGTTGATCCGGACGTCGTTTGGTGGGGCTAGCATGACCGGCGAGGGCCCCAGTATCCTCGCCGACTCCAGAAGCTGGCGGGGCCGCGGTGGGGGATGATACCTCCAGTATGTCGCCTCGCATCAGGACGGCGGAGGCTTGGCCCCCTTCCTTCTGATTATTGGTGGTGGGGGTGGCGGGGTTTGTCCGTGCGGCATGGATGTGGATCTCGCCTTTAACTGTGTCAACATCTTCAAGTTTGGTGCTGACCAACTCCTCGACTCGGCATCCTTTACCGAAGAGGAGCAAGATAACGATTCGGTCCAGCTTAGATCCCACATTCCGCACCTTGAGTTCTAAAATGGATATTTTTACTGCCATCGATTTGTAATATTAAATTCAATGAGTTTAATTTAATTAGATATTTAAATTTGTTTATGTTGGCATTATGTTGATTACCCCTCGCAACGTGACGTGATTAGATACCATCTCAATAAGGAGTTGGCAGTAAGCGGACATAATATTAATTTATATGAATAGTTAGAATTATAATTATATTAGTGGAATCGCTATCTGGCAAAATACTCGATTTAGGAAGTTAAGGTGCGGAAAGTGGGTTAGATTCCACCTTATCGAGCATATTCCTAAAGTCATCTACACTGATCAGTTTCGTGCGGGTCATGATCGGTATGTAGCGGCTCGTTTTATTCTATAAGTGACTTCCGATAATAGCCATATTCGGAAGTCGATACAGACTCAAATCTTTCTTGAAAAGTATTACAAACATATCTCCTGGTGGTTTGATCGACTGAACCAATCATCTTTTGGTCCTTCCCGATGATCTGCGAGACACGATTCAAAAGACGGCAGATGAGATGGTTGTGACCATGCCCGGCCTTGAGAGGGATCTGATAGAAACAGACTTGTCCAGGGGCCCTAAAGTAAATGCGCCGCCTGCCAGAGACGAATTTTGCGAAAAGACAAAACCGGAGGACAAAAACAAAAAAAGATAGGTCAGAGGACGTCCTTCTGGACCTCGCTTCTTATATCCTCGAAGTCGACGAAGTGCATCCCTGCCACCTCGCGAAGCTCCCGGGCTATGAACCGCTTTGTGGACATGACCATGAACCTCTTCCCCCTCGCCCGGAGGAGCTTGAGAGGCCGCTCGAAGTCGCCGTCCCCGCTGACCAGTATCGCCATGTCGTAGTTCTCTATGGTGTTGAACATGTCCAGGACGATCTCGATGTCCAAGTTCGCCTTCCTGATCTCCCGGCCGTCGTCGAGGACGATGATCTTCAGCTCCTTGGTGATGATCGAATAGCCGATGTCCGCGAGGGCGGTCAAGAACCCCTGCTGCCTGGTGTCTGGCGGGTTCTCCTCCCCCACGTAGTAGTAGGCGTCGATGATCTCCCCGCCGGTCCGGTTCTCGATCCACCGGAGGAGCTTCTCGAAGTTTATCCACCACTTAAGCTCATCTTTCTGCATGTAAAAGACGTTCGCGCCATCCACGAATACCGATATTTTCAATTATATTTCCCCTTTATTTTAAATATAATAACTACGCCAGCCCGTCCTCAGGCTGCGCATTATCATTCGGAGGAGGAGTGGATTTGAGGATACATATAGTTTCCTGAGAGAATATCGCATTTAAAGATCGCATTTAAAGACGAAAAAGGCGCTCGTTGAAGGGGATCATATTATCCGTCTTATCCGTCTTATCCGTCTATCCGTCCTCGCGATCACTCGCTGGCTGCGGCCTTGGTTGGAGCGGTTTCGCCCTTCTTTCTGCAGCCCTCACAGACGCCCTTCAGCTCAAAGACCGATTCGGTCACGACAAAATTCGCCTCAACAGAGGCTTTTGCTATCAGTTCCGGCATCATCGGGTCCACCCAATCGCTGATGCCTCCGCATTGCTGGCAGAGCAGGTGGGCATGAGGCTCGACGAAAGGATCGAACCTCGTTTCGCCTTGCGGCAGGTTCAACTCCAGAATCAGGCCCGTTTCTTTTAATATTTTAATTGTATTATAAACAGTTGCAAGGCTTACGGTTGGGTGATCCTTCCTGACTTCCAGATATGTCTTCTTCGCTGTTGGATGCTCATGATTGCTGAGGATGTACCTGCTAATAGCGATTCTCTGAGGTGTGGCCCTGCGCCCGCTGTTGCGGAACGTCTTGATTATTGTCGCCTCCGGATCTTCCAGGTCTGGCATAGTGGTTATCAGGTGATAATTAGTCTTAAATAAAGCTATTCATAAATAAGAATTGAAGGGCTTTGACCCTGAATCATGGCCGTGAGGAAGATTGGCATGTGCGTGACCGAAAAATCAAGCCCATCAAATGAGAAGAAAGAGGAGATATCAAAAATGACACACCATATAGAGCAGGAAGCAGCGCAGGGAATCCCTCTCCTGGGAGATAAGGTTCCTGAGATGGAGGTTGCGACCACCCACGGCAGGATGAAGATCCCCAATGACCTGAAGGGAAAGTGGTTCGTCCTCTTCAGCCATCCCGGAGACTTCACCCCGGTCTGCACCACCGAGTTCATCGCCTTCCAGAAGATGAAGAAGGATTTCGATGACCTGAACTGCGCCCTAGTCGGACTGTCCATCGACCAGGTCCACTCCCACATGAAGTGGACTGAGTGGATCAAAGAGAAGATGAAAGTGGAGATCACCTTTCCCATCATCGCCGACACAGGCGCCGTCGCCGCAAAGCTCGGCATGATCCATCCGGGAAAGGGGACCAACACCGTCAGGGCGGTATTCGTGGTGGACCCGAACGGGGTCATGAGGCTGATGCTCTACTACCCCCAGGAGATCGGCCGGAACATGGACGAGGTTCTGAGAGTGGTCAAGGCCCTCCAGATCTCCGACAAGAACAAGGTGGCATTGCCCGCCAACTGGCCGAAGAACGACCTCTTCGGCGACGAGGTGATAATACCCCCGCCAGCCGACGAGAAGACCGCAGCCACGCGAAAGACCGGAGGCGGCATGGTCTGCGAAGACTGGTGGTTCTGCCACAAGAAGCTCTGAATCCCTCTCTGGGTGATCGACCAGGCAGGCCGACAGACGACTCGCTGATGGTCGGATGCAGAGGTTCCACCCTCCTGGAGAAGCCTGATGATTCGTAGCGGAGACGATCAAAAATTCATTCCATGAAAGGAGCGAACATTATGAATGAGGATAGCAAAAACCCGGAGGCGGGCGGGGCTCACCGGCGCATGGGCGGCAGAGGCGCGTCGAACCTGGACTGGTGGCCAAACCAGCTGAACCTCAGGGTTCTCCACCAGAACTCTCCCCTCTCCAATCCCATGGGCGAGGAGTTCAACTACGCCGAGGAGTTCGAGAAGCTCGACCTGGCGGCCCTGAAGAAGGACCTCTTTCTTCTGATGACCGACTCGCAGGAGTGGTGGCCGGCAGACTACGGCCACTACGGGCCGTTCTTCATCCGGATGGCGTGGCACAGCGCCGGCACCTACCGCATGGGCGACGGCCGCGGGGGCGCGGGGCGCGGCGCCCAGCGCTTCCCTCCCCTCAACAGCTGGCCCGACAACGTCAACCTCGACAAGGCGCGCCGGCTGCTCTGGCCGATCAAGCAGAAGTACGGCCGCCAGATCTCCTGGGCCGACCTGATGATCCTCGCCGGCAACTGCGCCATCGAGTCGATGGGGCTCAAGCCCTTCGGCTTCGGCGGCGGGCGGGAGGACGTCTGGGAACCTGAAGAGGATATCTACTGGGGTTCAGAAGAGGAATGGCTGGCTACAAGCGACAAACCCAAGAGCCGTTACACCGGCGACCGCGATCTCGAGAACCCCCTGGCTGCCGTGCAGATGGGCCTGATCTACGTCAACCCTGAAGGCCCAGACGGCAACCCAGACCCGGTCGCCTCCGGCCGTGACGTTAGAGAGACCTTCGCCCGGATGGCCATGAACGACGAAGAGACCGTCGCCCTCGTCGCCGGCGGGCACACCTTCGGCAAGTGTCACGGCGCCGGCCCCGCGACCAACGTG
>JAXGJB010000025.1:0-39893 GCA_040770465.1 Methanothrix sp.
GCGAATGGTCATCTCCGAAACGGATAATCACCATCTCCGAAAAGGCTATATTCTGCGGCCGCCTCACGCCGATGAGGAGGTCAGCCGGTTGAAGGAGATTCGATTTCACGGCCGGGGTGGCCAGGGAGCTGTTACTGCTGCAGAGTTGATAGCGATTGCGGCTTTTGAAGATAAAAAGTACTCCCAGGCTTTTCCCGCCTTTGGTGTGGAGCGGCGAGGCGCTCCAGTCATGGCTTTTGCCCGAATTGCAAACGAGCCGATCCGGGTCAGGAGCCAGATCTACGAGCCTGATTACGTCATAGTTCAGGACGTTACCTTGCTCGACGTCGTCGACTTGGCGAGCGGCCTTAAGCCCGAGGGGAAGATAATAATCAACACCGACAAGAGCGCCAAAGACCTGTTGCTGAAGACGAAGGCGGAGATCGTCACCATCGACGCCACCAGGATCGCCCTCGAGAAGCTGGGAAGGCCCATCGTCAACACCACCATGCTTGGCGCCTTCTGTGGCGCCACCGGTGAGGTGAGCCTCGAGAGCATAAACAAGGCCATCTTGGGCAGGTTCAGTGGAGCCCTCGGGGAGAAGAACCTCGACGCCATAAAGACCGCTTACAAGGGGGTTTCTCGATGAGCAAATGCGAAGTTAAGATGGTGGTGGAGCCGGGGAGCACCGAGATCACCAAGACCGGTGCCTGGAGAACTTTTGTGCCCGTCTTCGATCACGACAAGTGCATCAAGTGCAGCCTCTGCGAGATCTACTGTCCCGAGAGCTGCATCCACCAGATCGAGGGCAACTTTGTCCCAGATCTGGACTTTTGCAAGGGGTGCAGCGTCTGCGCCCACGAGTGCCCGCGGGGAGCGATCACCATGGTTCTGGAGGAGAAGTAGATGAGGAGAGTGGTGGAAGGATCTTATGCGATAGCCGACGCCGTCCGGTGTTGCTCGCCCGACGTAGTATCGGTATATCCGATCACGCCTCAGACCCACATCGTGGAGCACCTATCGGAGTTCGTCGCCGACGGAAAGCTCGACTGCGAGTACATCAACGTCGAGTCGGAGTTCTCCTCCCTCTCGTCTCTCATCGGGGCGAGCGTTGCGGGGGCGAGGACCTACACCTCGACGACTTCTCAGGGCCTCGCCCTGATGTTCGAGGTCCTCTACAACGTCTCGGGGATGCGCCTGCCCATCGTCATGACGACGGTCAATAGATCCCTCAGCGCCCCCCTTTCCATCTGGAACGATCAGCAGGACTCTCTGGGCGTCAGGGACTCGGGCTGGATCCAGATCTACGCCGAGAACGTCCAGGAGGCGATCGACCTCACGCCCATGCTCTATAAGATCTCCGAGGACCCACAGATACTTACGCCTTCCATGGTCTGCATGGACGGTTTCATCTTAACCCACGTCTACGAGCCGGTGGACTTTCTGGACGAGGAGATGGTCCGAGAGTTTCTGCCACCTTATCGGCCGGAGCATATCCTGGACCCGGAGAACCCCAAGACCTTTGGGGCCTTCGCCGACCCCAGCTGGTTCACCGAGTTTAAGTACCTCCAGTACCAGGCGATGGAGAGGTCGAGAGAGAAGATCGCAGAGGTCACCCGGGAGTTCGAGGAGGTCTTCGGCAGGGGTTACGGCGGCCTCATCGACACCTACGCCATGGACGACGCCGAGATAGCTCTGGTCACCATGGGCTCGATCGTCGGAACGGTCAAGGAGGCGATCGATGACCTTCGGTCCGAAGGGGTGAAGGTGGGTCTGGTCAAGATCAGAAGCTATCGGCCGTTCCCAGGGGACGAGCTGAAGAGGGCGCTCAAGGATGCAAGCGTCATTGCGTCGATAGAGAAGGACATCTCCATGGGGTATGAGGGCGCCCTTCTCACCGACCTGAAGGGGGCGTTCTACAACAGCTCCATCAGGACCCCCATCATCGGGTTTGCGGTGGGGCTCGGAGGGCGGGACATCGGGATCAAGCACGTAAGAGCGATGGTCGAGCGGGCGTCGAGGGTGTTGGATGCAGGGATAGAGTCGGAGTTTGAGATCTTCGACGTGAAGCCAGAGTGTCTCTAGGAGGATTATCATGCAAGAGAGTTTGTTTGCACCCGGCCACAGGGCCTGTGCAGGATGTGGAATGCCCACGGCTATAAAGCTCGTCCTGGACGCCGCGGGGCCCAACACCATAGTCGCCTCGCCCACGGGATGCCTCGAGGTCACATCGACCCCCTTCCCGGAGAGCTCCTGGAGGGTGCCCTGGGTTCACTCCCTCTTCGAGAACCCCGCGGCTGTAGCCTCGGGAGTTGAGGTCGCCCTCAAGAGGTTTGGAAAGACCGATACGAACGTCCTGGTCATCGGAGGCGACGGATCCACCTTCGATATAGGGATTGGGGCCATCTCCGGGATGTTCGACCGGGGTCATCGGATCACCTATGTCTGCTACGACAATGAGGCCTACATGAACACCGGAGTCCAGAGGAGCGGATCGACCCCCTTCTGCGCCAAGACGACGACGACGCCGACGGGAAAGCTCAGCCTTGGAAACCCCCGGCCCAAAAAGGATATGGCGGCCATAGCCGTCGCCCATGGAGTTCCTTATGTGGCCACGGCGTCCATCGCCTACCCCGTTGACCTTCGGCGGAAGGTGAAGAGGTCTCTTGAGGCCGACGGGCCCGCATATATCCAGATCAACGCCCCCTGTATCACAGGGTGGAGCTTCGAGGCTGGAGATACCATTGAGCAAGCGAGGCTCGTCGTCGAGACCTGCCTCTTGCCTTTATGCGAGTACGTCGACGGGGTCCTAACAGACGTAAAGAAGATCCGGAGGAAGAAGCCCGTCGAGGAGTACCTCAAGACCCAGGGGAGGTTCAAACACCTCTTCAGGGCCGAGGGAGGCGCCGAGGTGGTCGCCCAGCTTCAGGCGATGGCCGACGCCAACGCCGAGAAGTACGGCCTCATCGACTGAGGACTGGATGCCCCTCTCCTCAAAACTTTTTTTTGGAGATGGAAGATGTACGTCGGAAGGATCGTGGTCATAGGCAGGACGAAAGATCGATCCTGGGTCGGGTATAGGGTGTCTTCCCGCTCCTTTCCTAATCGGCGGGCCCAGGTCAGAGGCAAATCCGTCCTGGTATCGCCCGTGGACCTGAAGGACCTGGAGAAGAACCCCTACATAGCCTACAACTGCATCCGCCTGTCAGGGAAGGCGGCGGTCGTCGCCAACGGAACCCAGGCCGACATGATCGCAGAGAAGATCGATGACGGAATGAGGCCCCTCGACGCTATAGCCCTCAGCCTGACGGCCTACGGCTACGAGAGGGATGAGCTGGACACCCCGCGGATCGCCGGGGTCGTGATGGGGGTCCGGGGGTGGCTTGGGATCGCGAAGAACGGCGAGATCAGGACGAAGGAGTTCGACCTCTCCGAAGAGTCCGCCTTTCTGGTCGCCACCTACGAGAAGACGGAGTTTGAGGCCGCGGGAGTTGTGGGCGAGAGCGCTGAGGAGATAGCGAAGGCGGCCTACGGCCTGGTTTTCGAGCGGCCGGTCTGCTCGGCGGCGGCCTTCGAGGAGGAGGGCGGCTTCGAGGTCGCGGTCTACAACCCAGAGCCTGAGTGAAAATATGAAATTGCTCATTTTTGAGGAGTGGACGGGATGGATATAAACGGCGTAGAGATCGAGGATACCTTTGCAGAGGGCTTTCCGATAAAGGTGGGGAGAGTTCTGGTAACGGCGATCACCGAGAGGTGGGCGATGGAGGCGGCTCGGGAGGCGACGGGCTTTGGGACCTCTGTGATCATGTGCCCGGCAGAGGCCGGGATAGAGCGACTAGCGAGGAGGGACGAGACCCCGGACGGGAGGCCCGGCGTCTACATCCAGATCTGCAACATGAGCTTCAAGAACCTGGAGAACTCACTCCTCTCCCGGATCGGCCAGTGCGTCCTCACCGCCCCCACCACGGCGGTATTCAACGGCATCCCCGAGGCGGAGAAGCAGTTTGACACCGGAGCGAAGCTGAAGTTCTTCGGAGACGGCTTTCAGAAGGAGATGGCCTACTGCGAGCGGGGGGTCTGCAGCATCCCGGTGATGTCCGGCGACTTCATCGTGGAAGAAAAAATAGGCGCCGTCGACGGGATCGCCGGAGGAAACTTCTACATCATGGCCGAGAACCAGGCCTCCGCCCTCATGGCCGCCGAGGCGGCCGTCGACGCCATACGGGAGGAGGAGGGGACGATCACGCCCTTCCCCGGCGGGGTCGTCGCCAGCGGCTCGAAGGTGGGGAGCCGCTACAAGTTCCTGAAGGCATCGACGAACGAGAGGTTCTGCCCCACCCTCAAGGACGATGGGGTCTGCATCCTCCCGCCTTCCATCCGGGCCTCTTACGAGGTCGTGATCAACGGGGTCGACCGGGAGGCGATCGAGAGGTCGATGCGGGCGGGGATCATGGCCGCCTGCACGGTTCCGGGCGTCGTCAAGATCTCGGCCGGGAACTTCGAGGGGAAGCTCGGACCGCACCTCTTCAAGCTGCACGAGATCCTGGGGTAGGGAACGCCCCGGGACCCAGTTATTTTTTATATGCAATTTAGAAGTTCGATGAACCTATCTTTCGATAAGTCGGCCTGTTTGAGAATGGCCATCAGAGTACCTCTTGGCAGCCTATCGCTCTTCGGCACGATGACCAGAAGTTTGCGGCCGGTTTCATCGATCTTGTAAAATGCGGCGTGGCTGCCCTTGCCGCGCTTCGGGGCGGTTTCGAACCCTTCCTTTCTGAGAACCTTTATAATGTCGTCTGAGGAGACCAAGGGCAGCCTTTTCATGTGGTTACCTCGATCATCGAGGTAAATTTGTGAGGGGATGAAATGGCCGCCTCCAGATCGTCCATGAGGCCCAGCTCTTCGGCGTTCTCCAGGTAAAGTTCCACAGCTTCTTTCAGGTTATTGAGGGCTTCTTCGGGAGTACTTCCAAAGCTTGCGACCTCCAGCTCCGGACATTTGGAGACGTAGGCACCCTCCTCTTCCCAGATGGTGACGGTCAGATTAACCTTCTTCATATCTCGATCTCCATGCAGCTCTTTACAGGTCATAGCTTAAATGTACTTTTATACCGATTGATCGAACAGGACAGCTCAAAGGGGCCATAACCTCGCCCTCAAACTGCCACCACTTCCTTCAGGATGGCCTCTCCGATTCCGGGTTTTAGGGTCTTTTTCATCACCAGATCCACCTTGACTCCCATCTTATCCCCCAGCTCTCTTTCGAGCCGGATGAGCTCCCAGAGGGTGGGTGATCTGTCGAACTCCACCAGGATATCGAGATCACTCTCCGTATCCGCCTCGCCCCTGACGTAAGAGCCGAAGATGCCCAGACTCTTCACGCTGCGGCGCTCGGCGAGATCGGGCATCATCTCTCTGAGTGTCCGGACGATTTCGTCGAGAGAGGGGCGATCTGGATCTGTCTTTTGGGACTCATCGGTCATGGTATCAGCAGCTTATTCCGTCGATTCCATCAGCGAAGATCAATACAGACTGACGGCTTTGCGATAGGCAGCATTTGATTCGGCATACCTGCCCAGGGCATCCAGGGCGATGGCCTTGTTCTCCCAGGCCATTGCCAAGTCTTCATCGATAAGAATGGCATGGTCAAAGTACTCGATGGACTCATTGTAGAGGCCCATTTCGGCAAGGGCGCAGCCTTTGCCGTTCCAGGCCAGGGCATAAAGCGGATCGAATTCTATGGCTCTGTCGTAGCAGTAGATGGCTTCCTCGTACCTGGTGAGATTATAGTATTCCATTCCTTCGAAAAACCACACGGAAGCCATTGAGCGATTTATCGCCCTGACCTCGTAGGCTTCGATGTCCTCGAACTCGTCGATGGTCAATCTCACGGACTCGCCGACCGATGAGAAATGATCCCCCCGGACTATTCTGAACTCACAGGGCCTTCCGATCTCTCTGGCATAGTCGGCCAGATATTCGTTCAACTCCACATATCCGATATCCTCTTCTGCCACATATACAAAAAGCGGCTTTATAATGCTATCTGGATACTCGATGGGGGATCTGAGGGCGATCTCTTCTGGATTATTTGAGTCGAACGGAATTATTCTATCAAAAGATAAGAAGAACAATTCCTGATCTGGTGAACCGCTATAGGAGGCATGAGCCCTGTACTTCGATGGCATCATCGATACCAGCATCGACAACGTTCCCCCGACGCTGTGACCGCATAGGAATATCCTCTCTTCGTCCACGTAGGAGACGTTGGCGAGATAATCGCCTGCGGCAATTAAATCGTCCACCTCTCCATAAAAAAACTCAAAATAGCCGGGATTTCCGTTCTCCCCCCTGAGCATGGGCGCCATTAGCACGAAGCCCTGATCCAGGAACTGCTGCATCATCGCCCATTCGTCCGCCCCGCCGAAAGAGAAGCCTCCGTGGGCATAAACCACGGCTGGGTGCTTTTTTCCATCGGCGGGGTCGGCGGAGATCCAGGCTTTGAGCAGCAGGTCTCCGGAGTGGTATAATATCTCTTCCACTCCGGCCGGTGGAGTCTCATTTCGGTAATTCTGGGGTGCGGGGACGTGATGGATCAGATTCGTCTCAAAGTTGGACCTGTCCAGGTAAAATCTGCTCTCGCTTTGATTCATCAATGACGCATTGATGTCGATCTCCATGCTGATGTTGCCGACGCCATCCGTGGCCGAAGCGCTGGATATCGCCAGCGCTGATATAATTACGACTAAGACAAATTCTGGTAATCTCATTTCGATCAGCCTTCCCACGACTGAATCTATTTTTGTAATGATCAATATTGGATTATAAACTTTTTGGTGGCGTGCTGCAACTCTGCCTCAATTAAATTTTATATCATATTTATTAAAAGTACATTGGGTGTCCAGGAGGTGCGGCCGGGAGCAGAGAATATAAATTATTGTCGAGGATGAAGCTGTCCGGGTCGGAGTATCAAAAACCGGGAATGGCGATGAGATGAGATCAAGATAGATCCAAAAAGAGGAAGAACAGAGGATCTTGAGAGTCAGCGATCATGAGGATGCGAAGATCCGTTCTGACGCCTCGTTCAGATCTTTGAGCGTCCACCATCTACCGGCTCGCCACAGCCTCATTTCCAGCTCGGCGCATCCGGAGGTGTATGACGCCGAGCCGCCCGATGACTTCGCTCCGGAATACCATTAAATAATAGGGATAGTAATAAGAGGCCCTCAGGGCGATAGAGGCCCTCAGGATAATCCGAGAAAGAGATCTCAAAAGCCGTTCGGGGCGATATGATGAGTTTCAAATCAATCATCCGTATCTTTCTATTACTCTCCATCCTCGCCGTCTCCCTGCAGCCGTCCTGCTCCCAGAACGAGACGGCGGAAGCCGACCTTGAGATAGAGGAGCCCACCTGGCTCCTGGTGACGAGGATCTCTCCATCCTACTCGAAAGATCTCGTCGCCGATTTCGAGGCCCTTACAGCCGGCCTTGAGGTTCCTGAGCATCTTATGAATGATGCCGCCGAGAAGGCCGAGGGGGACTTCGACGTCAACCTCTACTTCACCGTCCTGGACCGGCTCTCCATGAGACGAGGGCGGGTTCTCGACTACGTCTACAATTATGCCGGGATCGGAGGCGCCCCGGTCCTCTACGCCAGGAAGGCCGTAGCGGCCCCTTACGGGAACCGTTCCGAGTACCTCGCCGCTGAGCCCTCCGCTGAGGAGGCGGATAGGGAGGACTATTACCTCAGTTTCGTCTCCACCGACGGATCGTCGGAGGGGTTCTTCCAGCTCGTCCTCCTCATCATCCAGGGGGAGCAGTTCTACCAGTTCTGGCACGCGGCCTACAACGACGATCGGATCGTCTCGGACCTGGAGGACGCCCGGGCCATCCTGACCCGCCCGACCAGCCCGACCTGCTTGACCGGCTGGGTCGGCGAGGATAACGCCACCGTCGAGGAGCTTCTGGATGAGGTCGCCGGGATCGATCTTGCTCCCATCGTCTCCATGAACGGAGATATGGTGAAAGTCGAGGTGGTCGTCTTCACCAAGTGGGGCGGTTTCGTCAGGAGGAGCATGATCATGGAGGAGGATTATCCCCACCTGATCCTCGAGGAGAGGTCGGAGGTCCTGGTCCCCTACGACTGCGGGATCATGTTCTGAGAAGAAGCCGGCTGGGTTGGGGCGCGGATCAGAGCACCGCCCGCCCGTTCGGTGGCGGGTGACCGGGCGCCGCCGCCGCCGAGGCCGCCCGAAGACGCCGGGGTCGTTTACTGGGTGGTTTCGGCCCCGTTCTTTCATTCCTTCCGATAAAGGGCCCCGCTCCGCTCGATCTTCTTTTCCACCCTCTCCCATTCCTTTGTCGTGAGGAAGCTCTCCTCCATGTACCCGACCACCTTCTCGAACCTCTTCATGGGGAAGGCCATGGTCAGGACGTCGAGGGGGACGCAGGGGCGGGCCGACGGATCGAACATCCCCAGGACGACCTTCGGCTCGTCCTTCGCCTCGTCTTTCTGCTCTTCGAGCCAGGGACGGAGGATGATGGAGCTGCATCCTGCGCCCATGGGGCAGATGACGCCGTTCGGATCGCTCTGGTCGAAGTTGGCGAGGGTGAAGAGACCGGAGAGGACCTCGGGTCGGGCGAAGAAGATCACCACCTCGGGCGCGTCCGCATCCGTTAGCTGGTCCCACCTTGTGAAGTGCATCTCCTTTCCAGCCGAAGAGATCTCGGGGATTTTCTCCTCCCAGAGATCGACGATCTCGGGGGTCTGTTTAAACCTCTCCCCTTCGAGGACGCCCGGCTTGCCGTAGGAGAGGAAGTAGCGGAAGTCGGGATAGCGCTCCGCTGAATATCCCGAATACATGCGCCCTCCCGGGCAGGAGATCGATTTCTCATCGAAGACGAGGGGCGTCCCACCCCTCGCCCGGTTGAGCTGGCAGATGAGGCAGCTATGGCCGTCGGGCGGCGGGACCTTCTGCACGTCGCTGGATTCATCCCGGAACTCCAGGGTTATGGGAAGTTCTGCCCCCGGAAAATACCTCTGCCATAATGCGGTGAACCGATCTCGGAGTACGATGTCCATATTAGATCAAATATCTTTTATCTATAAGCATTTTATCATTCAACCGACCTGGTGGATTGGAGAAGATGAGCGCGAAAGGAGGGCGGGCCGGAGGCCGGGCGGCGCCGCCATCGGGGCCGCCCGGAGGGAGCCGGGGGCGTCGGAGAGCGCGGCGGGGAGCTTTGGAGGAAGGAAGTGGGGGGCCGGGCTTCCTGCAATGCGCAATTATGGGGGGCGGGGAACGGCGCGGGTCGGAGGTCGTCTGGTATTTCAAGAGGCTGTAAAGCTCGATATGCTGGCGTCCTTTCGTAAGGAGAGGCATTTTCTGGAGGCTGTACCAAAATGCTTAAATTTTAATAACTATCTCAGATATCAAGGTTGTGATAAATAAGATGCAGCTAGTGATCAATACATATGGGTCATATCTGAGAAAAAGCGGGAGCTGTTTTTTGGTAAAGAAGGACGATAAAAGCTTCGAGGTATCGGCGAACAAAATCAACAGCATCCTGATCTCCACAGCTGCATACATCACGACGGACGCCATCAAGATGGCGGTGGACAACAACATAGACATCGTCTTTCTCGACGCCCACGGAGACCCATACGGCAGGGTCTGGCATCCCAAGCTGGGGAGCACCACCCTGATCCGGAGAAGGCAGCTTGAGATCTACGATACCGCTGATGGCCTGAACCTGGCCAAGGAGTGGGGGTTGAAGAAGCTCGATAATCAGATCACCCTTCTTTATCGGTTGAAGAAGCCAAGGCCGGAGAAGGGGGACGATCTAGCCGGCTACATCCAGGAGATCGAGCGGTCCCGCGAGGATATGAGGCGGCTTCGGGGCAGCATCGATTTCAGGAGGCAGGAGATGCTCGGACTGGAGGGGATGGCCTCTCGAGCCTACTTCGGTGCCATCTCATCGGTGATGCCCGAAAGGTATAGTTTTGCCGGACGGAGCAGAAACCCCGCCAAAGATGAGTTCAACGCCATGCTAAACTACGGGTACGGCGTCCTCTACTCACTGGTGGAGAAGGGGTGCATCATAGCGGGTCTGGACCCTTACGTGGGATTTCTCCATACCGACTCTTACAACAAGAAGTCCCTGGTCTTCGATATAATCGAGATCTTCCGGACCTACATCGATGAGGCAGTCGTCCACCTATTCACCAGACGGATGATCAAAGACGAGTTCTTCGAGCCGCTGGAGCAGGGGGTGGGCCTCTCCAAGGAGGGGAAGGCGGCCCTCATCGAGGCGGTGAACGGAGCCCTGGAGGTGCCGATCTCCTACCGGGGGCGGAACGTGAAGGTGAGGAACACCATTCAGATGGAGTGCCACAGGATCGCCAACTCTCTGATCCGTCCCGGGACGGAGCTTCCGGAGGACTTCGATGTGGACGTCCTGGACGCGGAAGAAGACGAAGAAGAAGAAGACGAAGAAGAATGATACGGATGAGAAGGCGGGAGTCTGAAGGCAGAGTCTGAAGGCGGGAATCTCTAATGCTGGTATGGACGATCTACGATATAACCGACGACAAGATCCGGAGCCGGGTGGCGAAGATATGCAAGGGCTACGGCCTCTTCCGGGTCCAGAAGAGCGCCTTTCTCGGCGACCTCAACAAAAACGAGGCCGACTCCCTGGCCCTGGAGTGCGAGGCGATCATCGAGGAGTCGGACTCGGTCTACGTCTTTCCCATCTGCGAGGACTGCTTTGAGAAGATCAAGCTGATCGGCGAGGGGTTCGACCGGGATCTGGTGGCAGGGATCATCACCACCAAGATATTCTGAGGAAAACATGAAGCTGGAGACGAAGCCCGTGGTCGATATCTCGCCAGCCGCGGAAGAGAAGGCGGGAGGGGAGACGGAGGAGGAGGTCTTCATCACCGTCTCTGATGCCCTGGAATATCTCTTCTGCCCGCGGTTCATATTCTTCGAGCGGTGCCTGATGATACCTGAGCATCAGGAGAGACGCTACAAGGTTCTGAAGGGGAGGGAGCTCCATGAGAGCCGCGAGAAGGTGAACCGGGACTACGTCCGAAAGAGGCTCAAATGCACGGGAAAGGAGATCTCGGTTTACCTCACTTCGCGGAGGTATCACCTCAAGGGGGAGGTGGACGAGGTCCTCTTCCTGGAGGACGGGACTGCCGCGCCGATGGACTACAAGTTCGCTGAGTGGAAGAAGACCGTGTACAGGACACACAAATACCAGGCAGCCCTCTACGGCCTTCTCATAGCGGAGCATTATGGCGTCGAGGTGAACCGGGGCTTTGTATGCTACGCCAGAAGCAATCATCACGTGGAGGAGGTAAACCTGAGGGATAAAGATTATAAGAGAGCAGAGCAGATGGTGCGCGAGATACTTATGATAATTCAGAGGGGATATTATCCCGACGGGACGAAGCAGAAGGCGAGGTGCGTGGACTGCACGTATAGGAACGTATGCACAAGAAACTAAACTCGACTAGGTCGAAGGAATGATTCGATGCTCGATGCTATGAGAAACTTGGGTATTTTAAAGATGATCGATGTAATTGATGAATTGGAACCTAGTGCCTTAGAATCCGCGGAGGCTTTTACAGAACAACGAAAAAAAGCTATAATTAGTGGAACTTACGCAAAACTGCAATTCGAACCCATAGATAATGAAACAATAGGCATCTTTTCGCTTGATTCTGATGGAAATGTACAATTTATCGAAGAAAACGTATCAGATGACAGTTGGAAATATCTATTTTTAAAAACATCACCAAGGGGAATATACGCAACTCCAACATGGAAAAGGGAAGAGAGAAATAAAAAAATTATTGGTGACGCAAAGCTAAAAAGAACTGTAGAGAAGTATATAGAAGATTCAAAGCACAATGATGCAGAATGGGTGCAGAAAATTGCCAAGATATTTCTCTCAGACCGTATAGAAATTGGTGAATTAAAAGAAAGTGGCGAAATAGAAAAGAAAACATTTTATGATACAATAACATGGGCAATGAAAACCAAAAATATAAAAGTTTTTTCAATTAAGATTGAGGGGAAATATAATGCAGATATCGATGAACTTCTTGAAATTGCATTGCAAAATAAGCCGAAGGAGATATATCAAACAAAAGAAGCTAGATCCCTAAGTCCATGCGAAATCAAATGTAGTCTCTGCAATATGAATGGGGATTTATATCCAGACGTCCTTTATGGGGTAGGTATAAATATATCAAATGTTGATAAATCGGTATTTTTCCCTGGAGTAGATAAAGAAAATTCCTGCAAGGCTTTTCCGATATGTGCTTCATGTGCGGAAGCCCTTTATGCGGCCAAGTTTCACGTTTTCAATAGTGATTCCGAGCTTAGGCAAGATATTTCTGGCCATAAATCTCTCATAATTCCTCACTTGGTCAAAAGCAGTAATAAATACGAAGGTCTTGATATAATTATAAACGCATTGAATCGATATAAAAAAGAAATCCCAGAGGACCAAATTGCAGAGAGGAATATACTAAAGGATTTATCACAAATTAATAATATATCAACGATAACATTTGTGATGGGTGACGTGGCAGGTCAAAATATTAAGAATATTCGAAAAATAATCCCTGATGTGCTTCCGTCTAGGCTCTCCCAAATAGCAACTGCAATTGACGAAACAAATGATTTCTGGAGATTGCTCCCTATTGATCATCCATGGAAGGATCAGAATAATAAACCAATGGATGGGAGTCTGAGACTAATTCGAGATGTACTCGGGATACCAAAATATTTGAAACCTTTGAATAAAGGAAAGAGGGCTCCATACAAAGCAGAGTATGTGGATAGTTTGGATATTTTGAATGCAATTTTTCTCAAAAGGGACTATAATCTAAAAGATATTATTGCTGAATTTTCATCCAAATTATCATATGATGTTCTCGGTGTAACTTCTTATAAGGTCACATCATCGATTGCGAGAAGTACCGAGAGAACTATTGCAAATCAAGTATATTCAATAAGAACCAACATCTCTAAAATGATATTTCTGCTATTGTTTTTTGAGAAAGTGGGCGTGATAAAGATGGAGAGAGGAAAAAGCTACGTTAGCAAATATTTGGAACGTCACGAAGGATTGAAGCCGCTTAACACGTTTTTAAGTGACGAATCTAAAGGCATAAATACTAAAGAAAAAGAATATGCATTTTTAGTGGGACTACTTTTTGGTAAATTAGTTAGCATTCAAATGGCAAAAAAAATATCAAGCAATGCGATAAAATGGCTCAAAGGCCTGCAGTTGAGCCAACAAGATCTGATGGAAATATTTGTAAAGACTAGGAGCAAGCTTGACGATTATAGCATTCCCAAGAGTGCGTGGTCCGATGAAATGAAGGGTGTTGCTGAAGCGATTGGTGCCATTGGTGCGGATATTGAGAATTGGGATATTAGTAGGAAAGAAATTGCATTCTATTTGTGTGTTGGTCAGAGCCTATCTGGCTATTACTTACCGAGCAAGAGCAAATTTGAATCATATGATGGGAGTGATTAAAATGACGGACGAAGTAGCGTCGAAGGTGGCTGGGAGGATAAACATGAAAAATAGAAATGAGTTCCTGTTTATTTATGATATCAAAAATGGCAATCCGAACGGCGATCCGGACGAAAATAGACCACGAATCGATGATGTTACAAAGCACTGCTACGTTACGGATGTTCGTTTAAAGAGATTCATAAGGGACTATCTTATACAAACAGAAGGGGAAGATTGTATTCTGGTTACAAAACTGGGAACAAAAACTGTCAATCTTACAGATAGGGTCAAAGATAGCCTTGAAAAAAAGAAGTTAGAAGGCAACGAGCTTATGGATTCCCTGCTGGACAGATTCATAGATTTGAGGATGTTCGGGAGTCCTCTAGCATTCAAAAGTGCTCCAAAAGAATGGGGTGAGACCGGCAAAATCACAGGTCCAATACAGATCAATTTCGGCGAGACGCTCCACAAAGTTGAGGAAGTGACCTTCCACGGAACAAGTATTTTCAGGTCCAAAGGAGAAGCAGACGAGTCGGAACAGAGGATGGGGACCTTTACCACATATTACGCAATTCCTTATGGGCTCATTGTATTTCATGGCATCGCAAACGAGAATGCAGCAATTACCACTGGACTTAGCGAAGAGGATTTCCTTAAATTCAAGGTTGCTCTTTGGAAGGGTATCAGAGAGACGACCTCTGCTCATACCCGAACAAAACGCGATCAGCAGCCAAGAATGCTTCTGAATATTGTATTTAAAGAAAAGATAAAAATAGTAGAAAATGGCGAAGAGAAATATGTTCCAACAGAGTACCATATCGGTTCGCTAGAGGAAAAAATTGAATTGAACCCGATAAATATGATAAATGAGGAGATAAATATACGAAAAATCGGGGATTACATCCTCGATTTCACAAAATTAATCAAATCCGTCATGATAGCCCAAGATAAGATCGAGAGAATTGAATATTGTTTCTCTCCAGAATTCAAGGAGCTCTATTGTATAGATCTAATCTCCCAGCTGAAACAGATGGCCGAGAGCAGCGAACGAAGTTTCGAATTATTGGATTTGGACATTGATAGACTTAAATGATGAGTTGATAGATATGATAACGGATAGCCCCACCATAATTTCTTTTAGATATCAGGCAAAATATGGTCATTTTAGAAAACCTTACAGCAACGTCTCATCTTTATCTTATCCATTTCCACCGAGAACTGCCTTAGCAGGTCTCCTTGGTGCGATACTCGGTATTCCGAAGGCAGAAGTTCCATTAATAATGGATACAAATAATTTAAAAATTGCCGTCGAAATCGAAAAACCCATAAAAACGATCACCCATGTAACGAACTTTCGAAAAGATGGTGCTGGAAGAATAAATTATTCGATCAAGCGCTCTAAAAGGATCAAAAAGCAGGATGAATTGAAGAACATTCCGGATTGGAATGCAGCTACTCAAATACCACAAGAGCTTTTAAGATATCCTTCATATATAATTTATGTCAGCTTAAGAGATAATATGGGCGAGTTCATTTCACGAATCAGGACGAAAAGGTTCGTATATACTCCTTGCATGGGATTATCGGGTTTCTTGGCAGAATTGGATTATATTTCAGAAGGAGTCGGCAAGCAACTAGATCCTGGACAATACGATGTATCCACGGTGACCGACAAAGCTTATGGCTCTTTATCGCTGGATTGGCTGGATGAAACAGAAAATAAGCATGTTTTGGAGGTTTTAGCTCCACATCTTGGCTCTCCCGATAGAAGATTTACTTATAAGCGTTATCTATTGAACATGCTTTCAAAACCATTACCTCTAAATATGACAGGCAATAGTTATGAATTCGAACATAAAATAATTTCCTTTCTTTAGAAGGACGGAGCATGGATCGCAATTTAATATCTCACACATTTAATAAGTCGTCTCCTAAAACACTAGCGCTATGGGATCATTTAGATCAGGTTATAAATGTAACTAAATATCTAATATCTTTAAAATCTTTAAATTTTAATGAATTATCCGAACAGCAGATAAAAGATATCTGCATCTTTATCGCAGCGTGCCATGACTTTGGCAAAAGTACAATATTCTTCCAGGACTATATAAGAAGTGCATCAGAGAACAGAGAGTTTTCCGGGGATATCAAAGAAAAATCTCATGCACTCATTTCAGCATTTTTTGGTTATTATGTAATAGATAAATGGATTTCAAATGAGCAATTGGAATCTCATTGGAAGTCTTTCTTGCCTTTTGCAGTTTTTCTGGCTATCGAGGGACATCATACATCGTATAAAAGCATTGGTGAGATTCTCAATAGTACTGAACAGAATTATAAGCTACTACAGAAGCAAATCGAAAACATTTGTCCCGAAATTTTTGAATACAAGTTCGATAATATAGACTTTTATTCTTACAAGGATTTTAATATCAATCATGTCGATGAAATCTCAAGCAAACTTAGAAAATTCGGCAGAGAATATAAAAGAGCTCCAAAGGGATACGACAAGGATAAATGGTTAGATACTCAGATAGAACATCGGATATTAGCCTTGTTCTTATATTCTATTCTCCTAGAAGCTGATAAAGCTTATTTAGCCTCAGACAAACCAAATCAGTATGAGAGAAAACCTATTGTTATCATGGAAAATATCGTCGATAACTATATTAATAAGATAAGCGACGATAAAACGATAAATAATGATCGAAATAAAGCCTACAAAGAAACGATATCTGGGATTTATTCGATTCCCTCAGAAGAGAGAATCCATTCGATCACTCTGCCAACAGGTTTAGGTAAAACCCTGCTTTCAGCTTCCTGGGCATTTAAGCTTAGGAATATTATTGAAATTAATAATCATTTCATCCCGAAAATAATTGTATCTCTTCCATTTCTCTCTATAATCGAGCAGACTGACGCGGAATATAAAAAGTTCCTTGGGGATATTTATAAGCAGCATGAAGAAAGGCTATATTTTCCCAGTTATTCCATTTCGGATTTCCGATATAGAGATGGTGTCGATGATTCAGAACGAAGTAAGAATTCTATAGATTTTTTCTTAAATATATGGAATGCAGAGATCATTATTACAACATACGACCAATTACTCTACTCATTATTTTCTTTTAAGGCAAAACATATATTACGATTTCATAACCTATTTAACTCAATAATCGTCTTTGATGAAATCCAAGCTCTGCCTTCAGAACTGTGGGTGCCATTTGAAAAATTCTTCAGAAAATTAACAGAAGTCGGGAACACTCATATTTTACTCATGTCTGCAACTCAGCCAGGCTTTGTACCTGGTGCAAAAGAGCAAGTCCCGAATCATGAGGACTATTTTGAAGGTCGCAAGAGAGTAGAATTGCAGATTGAACCAGAGAAGGAGGGCTTTGGAGAATTTCTGGAGAGATTGCCAAGTATTCTCAAGGCTCATGCAGACAAATCAATGATGATCGTACTCAATACAAGAGAATGCAGCAAATTGGTATACAAAGAAGCAAGAATAATATTGGATAACTCACGACCTATATTTTATCTCTCCTCACTCGTTGCTCCTTCTCAAAGAAATGAGCGTATCTTAAAAATAAAAGATTCCCTTAAGCAGAATGAGAAACCGTTGATTGTGACCACTCAGTGTATCGAAGCCGGAGTAGATATCGACATAGAATACGTCTTAAGAGATTGGGCTCCATTGGATTCAATTTTTCAGGTTAGCGGAAGATGCAATCGCAATGGATTGAAGGAATCGGGCCACGTTGAAATAATTCATCTGGAATCCGATAAGGGGAGAGCTTTCTCTCAAATGATTTACGACGATATAAAATTGGACTCAACAGCCTTCAGCTTGAGAGAAATAGGACTCAACATACTGGAAGAACATTTTTATAAATTAGGAATGAAATATTTCGATCTTATACGCGAAAGAATTGGGCAATCCATGAAAATAGTGAATGCTTATGCCCTTTATTCCCACGTATACAATGATAACGGCAAAGAAGTCACAGCTGATATAAAAAAATTACTAAGAGATGATGGTTACCAGGAACAATTTATTATAACTTCATTAGATCCAGAACTTGAAATTAAACTTCGGGAAGCCATGGACATAAACGATAGATGGGAACGACGTTATGCGATAAAATCCTTGAGAAAACGTATCGCAGCAAACTCAGTTAATGTTCAATTTCATCCATGGATGCAAGTTCGACCTGATGATTTGACTATTTATAAAATTGGAAATTTCCGGATATTGGATAAGAGATATTACGACAAGGATGGAGTCGGTCTAGACGTTGACACAAAAGAGCCGATTGGAGGTTGCATAATCTCTTCAGAGGAAGGATTATGATCCTCAAAATCCTCCGCCTCACCCTACACTCCGACGCCCCCATGCGCGGCGACGGGGCGAAGCTCCGCGGCTTCTTCGCCACCAGCTTCAACGAGCACGCCCTCCTCCACCAGCACGTGACGGACAAGCTGATCTATCGATACCCTCTCATCCAGTACAAGATGCTTCCAGAAGGCCCCCTGGTCCTGGGGATCAACGAGGGGGCCGACGTTCTGAAGGAGATCTACGACAAGTTCGACGAGATAAAGCTTGGCGAGTCAGTCTACTCCGTCATGGAGAGGGGCGTGATCCTCAGAAGCGAGGAGTTCGGCTGCTCTCCGATGATCCAGAGCTATCGGTTTGCGACCCCGTGGCTCGCCCTCAACCAGAAGAACTACGATAGATATCGAAGGGCTTCGCGGGAGGAGAGGCGGGACCTCCTCCGGCGAATCCTGGTGGGTAACCTCCTCTCCGCCTCCAAGGGGCTCGGGTACGTCGCCAAAGAGCATATAAGGCTGGAGGTGGGAGTTGTAACCGAGGAGATCTGCAGGCTGAAAGACGAGAAGGTGACGGGGATCAGGGGCGAGTTCACCACGAACTTCGAGATCCCGGAGCTTTTGGGTCTGGGGAAGTCCGTCTCCAGAGGCTTCGGTGCGGTCGCGAGGTTGAGGTAAAAAATGGTTCATCTCTTCTTATGAGTTGGTCTGAGTATAGGCCCAAAGCCCCCCGGCAGGAATGAATTTATAAGGGATTCAATAAATTCTACTCATGCCCGAGGGAGGGTCTGAAAAGGCCGGTTTAACACCCAGAAACAGGGAAAAGGACGAAAATCGGCCGCTGTCCGGGCGCGAGTTCCACAAAAACAAGGATTGAAACACGAGGCAGGTTCCCAGATACTCGACTGGAGGCTCAGTCCGGGCGCGAGTTCCACAAAAACAAGGATTGAAACGGTGGTCCAAAGAGTCCGCTGAACGGGTATCCCTCGTCCGGGCGCGAGTTCCACAAAAACAAGGATTGAAACCTCGATGTCGCCTTCTGAGCTACCACCAGCGTTGCGGTCCGGGCGCGAGTTCCACAAAAACAAGGATTGAAACAAGAGACCTGGCAGAAGCTACATTGTAGCGACGTGGTCCGGGCGCGAGTTCCACAAAAACAAGGATTGAAACATCACCAAATCGGTCGGCTGGTCAAGCTGCGAGCCGTCCGGGCGCGAGTTCCACAAAAACAAGGATTGAAACTTTGGTCCGGCTATGATCATGGGAAACACTCCAGTGTCCGGGCGCGAGTTCCACAAAAACAAGGATTGAAACATGTCTCGGTCGTCCAAAGCATCTACCACCAAACAGTCCGGGCGCGAGTTCCACAAAAACAAGGATTGAAACAACGGGCCCCTCCTATCACAGGCCTCATTGGGGCAATGTCCGGGCGCGAGTTCCACAAAAACAAGGATTGAAACTCATCAGCATCGATCTTGTCCCCCCGCCACTCTGCCGTCCGGGCGCGAGTTCCACAAAAACAAGGATTGAAACTTCTGTGGTCTACGCCTACAGGGTGCTCGGGTCTGGAAGTCCGGGCGCGAGTTCCACAAAAACAAGGATTGAAACCCCATGAAGGGAGCGTATGCTGACCGCGGGGTGAAGTCCGGGCGCGAGTTCCACAAAAACAAGGATTGAAACACCTACACGGCGTGCGGTGGTCTGCCTGTTCTCCAGAGTCCGGGCGCGAGTTCCACAAAAACAAGGATTGAAACGCTACCGTCTCGCTATGGATCACGAAGCCTGTTGCGGTCCGGGCGCGAGTTCCACAAAAACAAGGATTGAAACACATCAGCTGCTGACAGGTCATTTAGCCCGGCGATCGTCCGGGCGCGAGTTCCACAAAAACAAGGATTGAAACAAATACCAGGCCTGGTCGATGTCGAGGGGAAGCTTTGGTCCGGGCGCGAGTTCCACAAAAACAAGGATTGAAACTGTGACCCGAAGTAGAATGCGCACACCATCCCTACCGTCCGGGCGCGAGTTCCACAAAAACAAGGATTGAAACTCTGAAGTAACTCGTCCAGATCGTATCCAAGCTCGAGTCCGGGCGCGAGTTCCACAAAAACAAGGATTGAAACAATAGGTTCGCGCCCATCGGGCACCCAGTCTTCCAGGTCCGGGCGCGAGTTCCACAAAAACAAGGATTGAAACCTTGTCGGAGGTGTTGCGGAGGGCGAGAACCGATGAAGTCCGGGCGCGAGTTCCACAAAAACAAGGATTGAAACAATAAAGTTAGGAAAATCGCAGAAGATGCAGTATGGTCCGGGCGCGAGTTCCACAAAAACAAGGATTGAAACCCCAGAAGTGCAAACGCTCTACACTGCGTTTTGGAGTCCGGGCGCGAGTTCCACAAAAACAAGGATTGAAACTGTGATGGTGGTATCAAGTGGCATCTCTTTTGCAGGGTCCGGGCGCGAGTTCCACAAAAACAAGGATTGAAACCTGATGGGCGAAAGCTCCCTACAGCATGAGCCACAATGTCCGGGCGCGAGTTCCACAAAAACAAGGATTGAAACTCGGCAATAAAACCTCCAGCAGGCACTGCTTTGTAGGTCCGGGCGCGAGTTCCACAAAAACAAGGATTGAAACGAATTATCCCCCACGCCTCTTAAGGCGAAGCGAAACGTCCGGGCGCGAGTTCCACAAAAACAAGGATTGAAACCTCGCGGAGTCGTGGCCCCTCTGGTCCCGGTCCCGGCAGTCCGGGCGCGAGTTCCACAAAAACAAGGATTGAAACTGGTAAGGGGCAAAATAGACGAAATCGCCAGCTACGTCCGGGCGCGAGTTCCACAAAAACAAGGATTGAAACTTTTGAGGCGGGAATTTATATCGACCTGCCCATCCTGTCCGGGCGCGAGTTCCACAAAAACAAGGATTGAAACGCCCAGCATCCGGGCGTATCGCAAAGAAAGATTTGGGTCCGGGCGCGAGTTCCACAAAAACAAGGATTGAAACTCCGAAGTTCGCTGGTGGAATATACGTTCTTGACGAGTCCGGGCGCGAGTTCCACAAAAACAAGGATTGAAACGTTCCGCTATGAGTCATAATATCCTCGCCACCTCCGTCCGGGCGCGAGTTCCACAAAAACAAGGATTGAAACCCGGAGTCTCGGTAATCCACCACCACGATCTCTTTGTCCGGGCGCGAGTTCCACAAAAACAAGGATTGAAACTCACATACGCCACGGCCCCGGCTATCTCCAGGATCTGTCCGGGCGCGAGTTCCACAAAAACAAGGATTGAAACGTTGCCTCTCTGAAAGCGAACTGGCAACGCTCCGAGTCCGGGCGCGAGTTCCACAAAAACAAGGATTGAAACCAGTTGATGCCACCTGGAATGGACACCCCTGAACTGTCCGGGCGCGAGTTCCACAAAAACAAGGATTGAAACGTATCTTTGATCAAGACACAGTCACCGGTGGTCGGTGTCCGGGCGCGAGTTCCACAAAAACAAGGATTGAAACTAAGCTCTTAGGTGAATCTAAGGTCGTGATTGCACCGTCCGGGCGCGAGTTCCACAAAAACAAGGATTGAAACTGGTCGCCCTGGTCAGTCATGGATTCCGGGCCGAAAGTCCGGGCGCGAGTTCCACAAAAACAAGGATTGAAACTGCCCAGTCATTACATTAAAATTTAGATACCGATACCCCTTTATATGATAACCCTCTAAATTTGTTGATGGTGGCAGATCTCCCGGCCCCGGTCTGCCGAATCCTGAAACGACATCGGCAATAAAAGCAATCGCGGAAAGGAGGATGCGATAAATGTCAGACATGAAGAAGCTTGCAGAAGCGAACTACCCTCTGGAACCGAAAATAATCATCGACATGTCGGAGAGGCCGGCACACTCTTTGTTCAGCCGCCATCTGACATTTCAGAACCACGCCGGCCGGCGGAAACGCCTGAAGATCTCATTCCGAAAGACCGGGACTCTGCGCTGGGAGAGCGATTCCTTCCCCGACGGCATCGGCGCCCTGAGGTCTCTCGCAGATACAGGCAACCGCAGCTACTGGGACCGGATCTTCCTGGAAAACCGGGGCGGCAGCACAACTCTGCCCATCGACCGGCTCCAGATCATCATGCGCTATCAAAATCCACCGGGCATCTCCCCAAGCCACCTCAATCATGCGGAAGTTCCAATCGTCGACTGGCGGATCGGCATGAGTTTGCTCTCAGGATACGATGAGATCTGCCTGGACGAGTTTGCGAGACGTTCTCGGTACGCCTGGTCGGGGATAGAGGAGACCGATCCTGCCGTGATCCGAATGGTGGCAGAGGATCTCGGAAAAAGCGGCAGCGACGGCCAGGGACAGGATCAGTACGGCAGCAATCCGAAATACCGAGGAGAAATAGACGAGCTGTGCAGCGAGTTCGTCTCCTGGTATTACTACGAAGCCGATATCAGGGTCAACGGCAGGAGTCTGCGCGACATAACAGCCACCCAGCAGCTCCACGATCTATTCAAGGCAGAGGGCACTTTATACCGTTACAACAGCGGGACCCGGCTGCAGGACTTCGTTCACAAAACGACAAATGAACGCTACATACCAAAGCCCGGAGACTATCTGGAGCGGCGAGGGCCGGGTGGAGCCGAGCATTCCATGATCATGTATCGCTGGCTCCCCGGCGACCCCAGCGCAACGAACGCTCACGACCGCTACAACCGCGCCATAGTCTTCAACGGCCCATGGCCCGTAACCCTGCGGTTGGTGCGTATCCACGAGGATGAGATAAACGACGACAAAGACTTCTGGCTTGGAAAGATAGACTGAAGATGGCTGAGTCTTGCGGTTTCCATCTTTTCACTGCTGCGGCCAAAAAATGCATTCACGAATGCGTCCACGGACCCAAAGAAACCACCGCTCCTTCGGAGCACTGCTTTGTCGCCAATACGAAGAGCGCCGCCAGGGAGGGCCAGAGCCTCTCCTCGTCCCCGCAACAGGTCCACCAGGAATGAGGTGTCGAGGATCGGCATCAGATATCGTCCGCCCTCATCCTCGCGGACCTGAGCTCTCCGGATGCCCGCTCGACCTCGCGAAGTCGGGTTTCCGAGGCTTCATCAACGGAATCCCTTGCCTCGCCTTGGCTTGCTGTAACCACGTTCCCTTTTACACAGAAGTCGAGAGAAACATCATATACTGAAAGCACCTTAATTATTCTCCATGTCCGCGCGAACCGGAACCGCCTTCAAAGAGTCAAAAAGCCCTCCTAAAAGCCTCCCCTACGATCTTGAGGAGCCCGAGGACGATGCCGAGATCACCAGGGCATTGATGCGACTCTCAGAGCGGTCGCTCTCCAAGTATGCGGATGAAGAGCCCGATATCTACTGATGAAATGAAAGGAAAGATCGTCGTAATCCCCTTCCCCTTTTCAGATTTGAGGGGCTCCAAGCGGAGGCCTGCCCTTGTTCTCCACGAATACAGAGGCGATCTGGTCGTGGCTTACATCTCCTCAAAGGTGCCCGAACGCCTTTCGCCAACAGATGTTTTAGTATCCCATGAGTCTGCATCGTTCAAGCGCACCGGGTTATTGACCGACTCGGTCATAATGCTCGGAAAACCTGCGACTATTGAGAGGCAGCTCATCCTCCGCGTCCTCGGAGAGGTTGATGACGATCTCAAAGAGGAGATCAACATCAAGCTTTCTCGATGCTACAGGCTTTGAGCTTCAGAATATGGCGGGCGAATACTGCAAGTGTCACGTATCGCGTCCGAAAGGTCCTCTTAAAAGCTCCTCCCATTCTACCAATCCACCACCACAAGCCCAGAAACCTCGGAGAAGTGCCCGTCCCTCGTCACGATCACCCGATCGCAGGCGAGGGCGATTGCGGCGATCACCTCGTCAAAGTCGCCGATCCTCCTCCCCTCGGACCGGAGGCGTGCCGATAGGGCTCCGAAGATGGTGCAAGCCTCGTCGTCCAGGGGGAGGACGATGAGGGCGGCTAGGAGCTTCTTTGCCGCCGCGAGGCTCTTTTCGGGATCTGCCGATAGATGGGCGCCCCGATACAGCTCAAGAGCGGTGATCGGCGTCGTGGTGAGGGCGGCGCCCCTCTCCTCCAGCTCCGCCAGGGAGGGCCAGAGCCTCTCCTCGTCCCCGCAACAGGTCCACCAGAAACGAGGTGTCGAGGATCGGCATCAGAGATCCGCCGCCCTCATCCTCGCGGACCTGAGCTCCTCGGAGGCCCTCTCGACCACTTCGGCCAGGTCGCCGGCGTCTTCGCCTCGGGCGATCTCGGCCAGGGTCTCGGAGAGCCGTCCCCTTTTCGGGTAGTACTTGAGGATCACCTCGGAGAAGCTCATCTTATCCGAGTCCTTGAGGCTCCTCAGCCGCTCGTAAGCGTCCTCGGTTATGCTGATAGTCTTGGTGGACATCGCATACGTCTGTGTATGTACGTGTATTTCAAAGCTCTTCTACTTCGCAGCCCGGTGGCGGCGCCGCCCGAGGACCGGCGCCCAGCTCCCCCCCAAGGAGGCGAGCCGGGCTTTCGATCCCTCCTCCGGTCGGCAGACCCTTCACCAATCCCAGGCTTTGGGGGGATTGGCCAGGTGGGGCGCGACCATCTCGCAGAACTTCTCGCCAGTCATGGGCCAGGGAGCCGGAAAGGTCGGCAGCTCGGTGTATCGTGCGAAGATGCCGTCGATCGATCCCAAGACCCCTCCATAGCTCATCGACGGCCCGCCACTGACCCCCTCGTACATCCCGGCCGCGGGGGCCGCCGTTGTCAATAGAGCTGGCAGACCTGAAGAAATCGGCAGGCATCGTCTAAGTTCTCAAGAGTGCAGCTGGGCTTTTATGGGCAAAAACAGGCTGAAGCGGCATATCGCCGCTGGTCAAAGATCGCGCTCGGCTGTTCGCCTGCGGCAAAGCTCATCAAGTGTAATTCCCTTATCTTTGTTCTTGATCAGATATTCATATTGGGAATCAACGTGCTCCGCTTCACTGTAGTCGTCTTTTTTTACGACTTTTGCGGCTTCCATTCTGCACCACCACCTTTATTTTAATCGCATTCGTATATACTCTTATCTATAATCCGAGTCGCCAGATCGCATAAATGCATCGGCGATGTATATCGTTTTGTCCGATTCATCGATGAAGTACTCTAATCTTTGCTTTCCGACCCTAAGTCTGTACATTGGAGGGGATTTGAAGCCTCTTAGCTTCTTGATATCGGCATTGGGGCGCGGGTTGTAGGGGTTGCTTTTCAATTCTTCGATATGTTCATAGATCTTATCAAATGCCCTCTGATCCAGCTTGATAAGATGCTTCTCGGCTTTTGGCAGTACGATAACCGTATAAGACATCGCCACGTCCCTCCCCTGATCTCACAGCCTCCAGCATCTCTGTTATCTGACCTTTTAAATCAAGTGTGTACATCGGCGCCTTCTCCCCGCCTCTCTGAACGCTTCGAACGTGTTCTCATCCCGCGCTAAAAGAGTCGTTGAACGTTTCGAATCCATGCTATCCCTCTCGGCTACCTCATAGCGATCCGCCTACTTCCCTACCTCGCCCGCCCCCCGGCCGCCCGGCGGTGGCGCCGCCCGAGGACCGGCGCCCAGCTCCCCGATGAGCCGGGCTTTCGATTCCGTCCTCTGGTCGGTGGTCCTTCACCAATCCCAGGCTTTCGGGGGATTGGACAGGTGGGCTGCGACCATCTCGCAGAAATCCTCGCCGGTCATGGGCCATGGAGCCGGAAAGGTCGGCAGCTCGGTGTATCGAGCGAAGACGCCGTCCATCGACCCCGAGACCCCGGCGTAGCTCATCGACGGACCCCCGGAGACGCCCTCGAACATCCCCGCTGCCGGGACCGCCGTCGCCAGTACCAGGAGCGCCGCCAGTAACGCCATGATTCCTGAAGTTTTCATTATCTCATTCACCTCCTCAAACCTAGATATTCGCAATCTGCAATATATGATGGTCGACTTCCGTATTAATCTTTGGGATGGTGCGGCCTTTCTCGGCCAATTAGGCCGCCTCAGCATGATTATACACTTGTCCGCACGCTTTAACCACTCCGCCTTTTTGCGCAAACATCAAGACGAAGATAATATACTGAAAGCCCCTCTGTCATCTTCATGCCCGCCCGGGATCGCCCTAAAAGAGGCAAAAACCCATCCCAAAGGCCTCCCCTACGATCTCGAGAAGCCCGAGGATGGGGCCGAGATCGCCAGGGCACCGATAAGCGACTATCAGAGAGGTCGCTGTCCAGGTATGCGGATGAAGAGCCCTCCAAGACCGGGCCCTGATCAACTGAGAAATCGGAACAGACTCGAATAAAAATGATTTTGGTGGCGAGGACCTCTCGCCATCGATCGTCAGATGCAGGGGAGCCAGTCGACCCCGTGGCCGGGTGGATCGTAATGGTCGTGGCTGTCGTCCCCATTCCCATATCCTGGCCCGTTGCCGTCGTCAGACTGTTCGGGAGCTCCCACCCCACCGGGGCCGTTGCCCTGCGAATCGTCGCTCTTGGCCGAAATAGGCGTGGCTACAAGGGCGAAGATCACAAGAACCAAGAGCAATATGCAACTCAGTTTCGTGTTTATCACCTCTTCAGAGGTGGTTATACCTATATTTAATTATATCTGCAATGTATTGATCTTTGACAAACCGAAAATGCGGATCTAATACTAACTTAAGGAAATAACACTTATAATTTTGTGTAAATATGTTATCCCGTATATCGCCGAATCTACATGACTATACTCTCGGGCTCCATTGGTGGTCCACAATTCGATGAGATCTCTGACGGAATGATGAATGTGATCGAATGCGAACCTTCGGATGAGGCGGTCGTCTGAGGCGGTCGTCTGAGGAGGGCCACTATCATCTCGCCGATCGAGGCTTCGCGGTGGGCCATAGGGCTTTGTCCGAGCCTTACGCCGGTGACGGAGCGGAAAGCAAGATCGCCCAAAAATAGCATGTTGATGGGAGGCGGCGAGGTGGGGGTGGGGAGGTGGCATTCGCTCAAAAGCCGGGCTGATGGCCCTGGCAAAATAAGGGCCTGAGAAGATCCGCGCCCAAACGGCTCAGCCGAACATCCTCTGGGCGCTGGCGTTCATCCCGGCCCTCTCCTGCCCCTCCACCCAGGAGGAGGCGAGGATGGCAAGGCCCAGGAGAAACTCGCAGAGGTAGACCTTCAGCCTCTCTGGGTCCTTGATATTCCTGGTCCTATCCTGGAAGATGGCCATCGCCTCCCTCTCGTCCCTCGCTCTCGGCCAGATATCCTCCACGTCCTGCCGGGCCTTAAGAACCGCTAGCTCCCTGTCCACAACGCTCAGCCCCGTGGCGTCGGGGATCCACCGAAAGGCCAGCGCCAGCCCCTCGGGGGTGATGTCATGCTTAAAATTCTGGTACATAGGATCGGCCTTCAGAGTCATCTTAACGTTCTGCATTTCTGGTCCCTCCTATTATTTTTCACCATCTTCTCAGCCCTCTCCTCTCGTTTGTTCTTCTCAAAAATCCGTCTAGACCATATATTCAGGCCCTTCTCTTTTATAAGGATTATCCATGATGCACCAAAATTATTCATCATGTACATTCGGCGCTCTCTCAAGTTGAAATTCCATTCTGCGATCCCAGGCCCCGATTTCGAGAGAATCCACCAGTATCGGGAAAAAATGAACCGCAGACGGCCCCAAGATATCCACGCCGGAGCATCGCGAAAACCGACCGAAGAGATGCAGGGAAGGCGAACGGCCGACGGGTGGGCGCGACAGACCGCCGTTCAGGATCGAAGGGTTCGGGACCAGGTGTTTCGGGAGAAGGTTTGCGGCCCCTGATATCTTCGGGGCCGCTCTATACGTCGATCTACGATTACGTCCCCCTCAGATCGAGGCGGGAGAGGATATGACGTAGGTCTTCTTCGCCGTGGTGAAATCGTCGGAGCTGCGGGACTCCGTCGAGATCGCCTCATCCACCCTCTCGATCACCTCTCCGTCCCGGCTGAGGGTGAGGTCGGTCAGGTGAAGCCTCGACGGCTCGCCCAGCATGGTGAACCTGAGGGGGTCGAAGGTGAGGTTGACCATCTGCACCCCCGCCTCGAAGGAGGCTGTCACACCGGCCGTATCGATCTCAAATCCGTCGTCGTCCACGAGTATGCCGGCGATCTCATACCATCCGGGGGTCTGGACGTCGACCTCCGCGCCGATGACCACCGATGAGGGCTTCTCTCCGGGCCCCAAGCCGCTGAGCGTCTCGTCGACGTACTTCCCGGTGAACCGGGCGGGGATGGGCTGGAAGTCCTGGGGGCACTTGAGGATGGTTATGTTCCCCTCGAACCGGTCGATGATATCGCCCTCCCCGCTGTAGAGGAAGAGGTTCTCCAGGCTGAGGGGGCCGCATCCTCCGCTCTTCCAGATATCGCTACCGTTGACGCAGATCTCGATCGATCCGTCCTCTTCGAGGAGCTTCGTGCTACCAAGCCATCCTATCGCAGACCCGTTTCCGTCCAGGAGGCTCCCCTCGACCCTGTACTCGCCTGGGGAGGTGACCTCCACCCCCACCTCGATGCAGAGCTCTTCATACAGGCCGTCACCATCCTCGTCGATGAGGTCGGTCTTGCTCGTCCCCGTCAGGGAGGCTCCCGCCACGGTCAGGCTGACGGGTATTGTGAACCTGTCGTGATCGGACCTGACCTGGATGTACCCTTCAAGCCCCTCGCTCGAAGCGTTGGGGGGAACGGCGATGGATGCGTTCAGCCTTCCAGAAGTCCCCGAGTCGAGCCGGTCGGGCCCCGTCGCCCTGACCCACTCCCAGGTCTCCTGGACGTAGAAGGTCGCCTCCAGCTCGAAGTTTTGTCTGGACCTGGTGGTCACATGATAGCCGTATACTATCGCCCTCCAGATGCCCGGCGCTGGATGGCTCGCCCCCACCTCCTCCCTGACTTCGCCCTCTCCGTAAGAGACGTCCACAGGCCTTCCGTTCTGGTTGAAGAGGAGGAGGGCCAGGTTGCTGTTGGGATCGTCCCAGGTGAGGCCCAACCCGAACCGGGTGACGTTCTCGGGAACCTCTATAGGCACCGTCCAGATCACCTTGTCCCCGATGGAGCCGGTCCAGGATTCCCTCTCCAGATTCTCCATCATTCCCAGGTAGGTGACGTTGGCCAGTGTCGGCCCGCCGTTTTTGAGGCTGAAGGATGCGTCCTTCGTCTCGCCGGGGATGGCAGAGCCTACAGACCACCTCTTGGGAGTGGCGGCCAGGAGTGTCCTCTCCACCTCCAGGACATAATCCACCTCACCGGTGATGTTTCTGGCGTGGGCTGCGATGAGCCACCGGCCCGTGGGGGGAGCTTCCACCGAGACGGTCTCAGCCCCATCCTCCTCCCCCGCGGGGATGTACTCGCTGGTGGGGGATAGGAGGAAGATGTCCAGGTCATCGTCACCCTCCCAGCGGAGAGAGCACTTCAGCTCGTCGGTACTGGTGGGGACGTCGACGTATCGGTAGTCCCACTCGCCTTTGACCAGAGACCCGGATGCCGAGCCCAGCCCCTCGATCATCTCCATCGGTTCGGCCACCTCGACGGTTACGGGAATCGATAGGATCTGGGTTCCGTTCTCGGCCACGTCGATGGACCCGACGTATCTTCCAGGCTCGGCATCCTCGGGGACGCTGACCGCGGCACCGAAGACCATCTGGCCGTTGGCGGGGATCGTCGTCGGCAGGGGCTGGACCATCGTCCAGTCGGCGATGGGGCCCGAGGCGGTGGTGGATACGTTGGATAGCTTCCGGTCAGTCAGAAAGAGGAACTTCGAGTTCCAGTCCACGTCGCCGGGGGCGAGGGCATACATCTTCTTCTGGAACCTGTCGGCCCCGGTATCCAGGCTCCCGTAGACGGTATCGTCACCGACGATCCAGAAGTCGCCGTAGACCCACCTTCCCGCCGTCCAGCGGTCCGGAAGGGCGCTGCAGAGCTGCCCATCTTCCAGGACCTCAACGGAGCTCAGGGCGTCCAGGAGCCCGGCTCCCTGGTAGTAGGCCTCGTACTCCTCGTCCTGGGTGTTGTAGAGCTTCTTCGCTCCCCTGGTGAGGGCTGCCTTCACCCCGGCTGGGGTGAGGGTGGGGTCGGCCTGGATGAGGAGGGCTGCCGCCCCCGCCGCCAGGGGGGTGGAGAGGCTCGTCCCCGAAGCTCCGGCGTAATAGTCGCCGATCTTCCCCTCGATATCCAGCTTCGGTGGGACCGTGGAGACGATGTTCACCCCAGGAGCAACAAGGGTCGGCTTGTACCTGCCGTCCCTCAGGGGGCCCGAGCCGCTGAAGGCGGCGATCCGGTCGTCGGGGTCTGTGGCCCCCACCGTTATCACCTTGACGCCGTCCCCGGGGGACTCGACGCAGCCGAGGCATACCGAAGAGGCGACGAGCATCAGAAGAAGGAGCCTCTCGTCCAGGTTGCCCGCGGCGACGCAGACGACGGTCCCGGCGTCCATGGCGTTGTCTGCGGCCATGGATATTGGGGGGTTACTCTCGCCGAGGTTGAGCCCTCCGAGGCTCATGGTGAGGACGTCGGCGTCGTTCTCGATCGCCCAATCGATCCCGGCGATGATGTCGGAGATCTGGCCGGAGCCCTGGCTGTCGATCACCCTGACGTTCAGAAGGCTGGCTCCGGGGGCCACACCCACGTACTCTCCGCCGGAGGCCGTCCCCGAACCCGCGATGATCCCCGCCACGGTGGTCCCGTGGCCCAGAAGGTCGTCGGTCGTCCTCTCGGAGTCTACGAAGTTGACCTCCCCCACCACCTTTCCAGCCAGGTCGGGGTGATTTTTATCGATGCCGGAGTCCAGGACCGCCACCACCACGCCGGAGCCGTTGATCCCCCGATCCCAGAGGGGGGTGACGTTCACCCTCTGAGTGGCAGAGATCGTCTCGTTCGTCTCGTTCGTCTCCGTCTCTATATCCGGCTGGGCAACTGAGACGGGCCCGTCGGGATAGACCCCCGCCACCCTGGGGTCGGAGGCGAGATTTCGGAGGACCGACGGGTCCGCATATCCAGAGACCCCGTTTATGAGGTTGTAGGAATACTTGACCTCCAGCCCTTCGACATCTCTATCCGCCCCGTCCTTGAAGATCACTATCACCGGCACCTTCTCCGCGCTGCTGGCGGATTCATCTTCGAGAAGAAGGTCCAGGGCCGTGCTCATCGGCTCGTCGAACGCCTGAATCTCCCCCGGCCCGGCAGATGCTGACGACGCTGCCGTTGCCACCAGGGAGAGCAAAAGGCCGACCGCTAAGATCGGTCTCCATCCATCTCCGTCCATAAGTGTAACACCCCCACTATACGCCGACGGCCGGGTAACAGGGCCGAAGCATATCAGGCATCCCGGTTGGTAGATAATGCTAAATAAACCTGTGGATTTTCTATCCCCGATGATCATCGGCTGGCTGATCGACAACATCCTCTGGATCGGGCTCGTCCTCCTCGCCCTCTCGGCCATATCGGGTCGGCGCGGACTCTCGGGGTTGGGGTGGGTCCTCTTCGGCGTCCACTGGCTCAAGCAGCCCGCCTATTATCTGGCCATCGGCGACCCCTTCAATGTGGTGCTGACCCTGGTGGTGGCCCTCTTCTGCTTTTACGTCGGCTGGCTGATCCTGGCCCGGAGATGCCGCTCCCGCTCCTGCGACTGGGCGGGGACGGCGGTGGCGATAGGTGGCTTCGCCTACTTTCCCTTCGCCGAGATCGCCCCCCTCAGGGATTGGCTGATCTTGATGACCGCAAAGCTCACCCTCCTCCTCCTCGCGGCCTTCGACGTCCCGGCGATGACCGGTGGCGGGAGCGTCATAACCCTCAACGGCCACTCCGTGGAGATCGTCCTCGCCTGCACCGCCATCGAGAGCATGGCCCTCTTCGCAGGGGTGGTCCTCTCGGTCCGGGCCCCCCTCAAAAGGAAGGCGGCAGCCCTCCTCGTCTCCGTCCCGGTGATATACGCCCTGAACCTCTTCCGGAACACCTTCGTGGTGGTGGCCTACGGCGAGGAATGGTTTGGAGCCGAGAGCTTTTACTACGCCCACAACGTCGTCGCCAAGGCGGGGTCTGCCGTCGCCCTCTTCGCCATAGCATACGTCGTCTTCCTCCTCCTTCCCGAGCTCCTCGATATGATCGACGGGCTGGCCTCCGACATAAGACGGGGCGGGGGTGAGCCGGCCTGAAGCTGGCTCGAAGCTCCGGCCCCTGGGTGGCCGCCCCCCTCCTGGCCGCGGTCTTTCTCTTCGGCCTTGGGATGGTGCCGCTCTCCGGGGCGGCCCTCGCCCTCACCATCTTCATGCTAATTTTTCATCGGGACCCTGAACGGGTCCCCGTCGGGGAGGGGATGGTATCTCCCGCCGACGGCCTGGTGGTGGAGGCGACGGAGGCGAGGCTGGCGATATTCATGAACCATCAGAACGTCCACGTCAACAGGTCTCCTCTGGCGGGAAGGGTGGAGAGGGTCGAGCACTCGGACGGCGGCCATAGGCCCGCCTTCTTCCGATCATCGTCTGAGAACGAGCGGAACCTGATCGTCATAAATACCCCAGATGGGGATTTCCGGCTCGTCCAGATCACCGGCTTTCTCGTCCGGAGGATAGTCTGCTACGTTCGGCCCGGCGACCTTGTCGATAGAGGGGAGAGGATAGGGATGATCAGGTTTGGGAGCAGAGTCGAGTTCTCGATCCCACCGGGCTACTCTCTCAGGGTCGCGGAAGGAGATCGGGTCAGGGCCGGAGAGACGGTGGTCGCTGCGAGGGCGAGATGACCGGGATCCTCGGCCTCGTCCGGCTCCCCGACGTCGTCTCCATCCTCAACGCCTCCTTCGGCTACGCCTCGATCCTGGCGGCTTCGGAAGGGAGGTTCGGCTCGTCGGCGGTTCTGATCATCGCGGCCATCGTCGCCGACGGGATCGACGGGTTTCTTGCCCGGAGGGTGGGGGACGGCCCCCTGGGAATCCAGATCGACTCTCTCGCCGACCTCCTCTCCTTCGGGGCGGCTCCCGCCTTCCTCGCATGGGCCGCCTTTGGGTCCTGCTTCGGGGTGCTGGGCGGCCTCTACCTAGCATGCGGCATCCTCCGCCTCGCCCGGTTCAACGTCTCTTCGAAGAAGATGGAGTTCCAGGGGCTGCCGATCCCGGGGGCGGGGGGTCTCGTGGTCGCAAGCGTCCTTCTTGGCGGGGCCGGTCTGACGGCTTTTCTCTTGATCTCGGCATCGCTTCTGATGGTCAGCTCCATCCCCTACCCCAAGTTCAGAGATCCCCGGTTCATCCCCCCGGTTCTGGCGGTGGGGGCGTTTGCCGCTGCCGGATGGCTCCTGGGAGACCAACGCCTTTCGGCAGGGGTCGTATTTTTAGCCCTGGCGGGCTATCTCGTTTCACCATTGGTGATCGAGGTATGCCGACGAATAGGGAAGTTGCCGCCTTCGAGGCGGGGATAAAGCTGGGGGCGATCTACCACCAGTTCGTGGGGTCGCCCGTCTCGGAGAAGACGGCGGCGAGCCTGGAGACGGCGATGAAAATGAGCATCTCCCTCCAGCCTCACGTGAGGTCGGTCTCCGTCGAGATCGACCGGGATATGCTGAGAGAGAACATCTTTGGCTACGGCGAGCTGGCTGGAAAGATGATCAGGGCCCTCGTGGAGATCGATTATCAGGGGGAAAAAGTCAGGGCGATGCTCAAGTTTGACCCCGAAAAAGACTACCCCATGATGTCTCTATTGGACTGAGACCGCCTCATGATGTCTCACCTGGACCGAGATCGCCTAATGATGTCTCTTCTGGACTGAAGCAAAATAGGGGGACTACCAAAAAGCCAGCTCACAATAAACAGCAGAACTGCGCTCACCCCCATCCCCAGGAGTGGCATCTCCGCGCCGAAGAGGAGGGCCGCTCCCCCTCCGCCGATAAGGGCGGCCAATGCACCCGCAGGGGTTAAGCGGAGCCTCTCCCTCCAGAACCCCGCCACCACGGGGACGATCAGCCCTCCGGCGAAGACGGTGTAGGCCGATAGGAGTGACCCGATGATCTCGGGGAGGCGGAGGGCCGATAGGAGGGCAACCCCTCCGATCAGGACCGTCCCGACCCTCGAAACCGTCAATATCTCCCTCTCGCAAGCTTCGGGGCGGGCGGCTCTGTAGAGATCCAGTGTCAAAATCGAGGTCGCCGTGAGGAGGGTGGTGTCCGCCGAGGAGATGAGGGCCGATAGGAGGGCTGCGGCCGCGATCCCCGCCCCCAGGGGAGAGAGGGTCTCGGCCATGAGGACGGGGAGGGCCTCTTCGGGACGGATGGCGGGAAAGAGGATCCGGGCGGATATCCCAAGGCCTGTTATGAGGAAGGCGAGGGGCACGAGGATAAGGCTTGCAGCCAGGGCTGATTTTTTCGCTGTTTTGGGGTCGGTCGCCGAGAAGAGCCGCGAGTAGATGTCCGGCCCCGCCAGGTAGGCGGAACCGACGACGATGACCAGGCTCGCCACCTCGGTCCCGCCCCGGGCCTCTGAGGTGGGAAAGCTCTGCCCCGCAAGGACCCCGGGTCCGGCGAGATCGATCGCCCTAATGGAGATGATCAGAAGGCCGAAGAGGAGGATCAAAAGCTGCACCGCATCGGTCTTGACGATGGATCTCTGGCCCCCAAGGGCGGTGTAGCCGACGAAGACCAGGGCCGAAGCCCCCATGAACGCCTCCTGGCCGGGGCCGAAGAGGACGCCGAGGAGATTGCCGGAGGCGACGATCTGGGCCGCTATTATGCCGACCCAGGAGACGAGGATCAGGGCCGAGGCTCCGAGCCCAACTCGCCGATCGTACTTTTGGGCCAGAAGCTCGGGGAGGGTGAAGCAGCCCGCTTTTCTGACCCTCTCCGCCAGAAATAATGAGAGAGTTACGAGCCCCAACGTCCCCGAGAGGAGCCACCAGGCTCCCGTCATCCCCTCGCTGAACCCGAGCCCCGCCATCCCCAAAGTCGAGGAGGCACCGAGGATGGTGGCGGCGAGGGTGGCGGTGAGGATGGCGGACGATAGGCCCCTTTCGGCGAGGAAGAACCCCTCCGGCGTCTCCGAGCGCCTGGCAGCCATCGCCCCCACCACCACCATGGCCAGAAGGTAACCCGCCAGAACGAGCCCAGTCAGGGCAGTATCGTCAACCATCCTTCTCGGGCATGGTTTACGTTGGTTTAAGCCTTCCCGTCCCGCCGTCAGCCATCGGCCGCCAGCCAGCTCCCAAGCGCCCCAGCCGGCCTATCGGTGAGCCGAGGGCGCGGCGGACGGCCCCCGAGAGCTTCTCGATCCAAAATCTAAATAGTACCAACTCCAAAGGGGTCCCGATGACTCTGAGAGACCCCTTCGGCCGGGAGGTGAAGGGCCTTAGGATCGCGGTCACATCCCGGTGCAATCTGAGCTGCCTCTACTGCCACCACGAGGGGGAAAAGGCAAAACCCTCCTCCCGGCCCGAGATCTCCGAGGACGAGATCGTTACGGTGGTGAGCGCCGGGGAGGACATGGGCATAACCAAGGTGAAGATCACCGGAGGCGAGCCCCTGCTGAGGGCCAATCTCGAGTCGATCCTGGAGCGGCTGCCCGAGGGGATCGAGGTCTCTCTCACCACCAACGGTCTTCTCCTCGCCGAGAGGGCTCGATCTCTTGCAGAGGCGGGCCTTGACAGGGTGAACGTCAGCCTCGACTCCCTCCGGCCGGAGGTCTACTCCCGGATCACGGGCGGGACCGAGGAGGACCACCGCCGGGTCCTGGAGGGGATCGCCGCCGCCGTCGAGGCGGGGCTCGTCCCCGTCAAGGTTAACATGGTGGTCCTGAAGGAGAACGAGGAAGAGGTCTGGGAGATGGTGAAGTTTGCGAGGGATCGTGGCGTCATCCTCCAGCTGATAGAGCTAATGGACCTGTCGGGACGGGGGATGGGGGGCGACATCTCCGGGATCGAGAGTGAGCTTGAAAGGCGTGCGGAGCGGATCGTCACCAGGGGTCTGCACCGGAGGAGGAAGTACTTCCTGGACGGGGCGGAGGTGGAGGTGGTGAGGCCCATGGACAACACCGAGTTCTGCGCGAACTGCAACAGGATCAGGGTCACCTCCGACGGGAAGCTGAAGCCCTGCCTCCTCCGAAACGACAACCTGGTGGATCTAGGCTCCGCCGATCGAGAGGAGACGAAGAGGCTGATCGAGAAGGCCACCCTCCTTCGGAGCCCCTACTTCTGCGAAGGTCGCAGAAAAAGCCGGTGAGACTCAGCCGTCATTTTGGAGATCGACCTATTTTGTACAGAGGCCGTTTGCCGAAGATACCTTATTGTGGTCTCTCAGGCCCCGTCATGTGCTGATAGCCTCGGGGCTCCAGAGCCTTTTCTCCCCGATCGGATTTTATCACGATCTTTCTCTCCTTCAGGACCTCTCCGATGACGGTGAGGTCGCAGGCCCGCCTTGCCAAATCAATCCGGTCGGGAATCACGGTGAAGACCAGCTCGAAGTCGCCGCCGGCGGAGAGGGCGAGGTCGATGGCGTCGCCCTCGTCCTCCGCCACCCTGGTCACAAGGGGGTCGACGGGGATCTCGTCCTCAAATACCAGAAAGCCCGCGCCGCTCGCCTCTGCGAGGTCGAAGAGGGAGAGGGCGAGGCCGTCGCTGTTGTCCATCATGGAGGTGACGGATCGAGATAGGGCGAGGGCCCGTCCCTCCCTCATCCGCGGCACCGGCTCCAGGAGCCTCCTCGTCAGGACGAGACGTTCCTGGTCATCGTTGATCTCTTCTCCACCGTCTCCCTCGGCCGCCAGGGCGATCCGCAGGCCCGCCCCCGCCGACCCCAGGGTCCCCGTGGTGCAGAGGAGGTCGCCGGGCTGGGCTCCCTGTCGGCGCAAGATCAGGTCGTTTTCGACCTCCCCCAGGGCGGTCCCCACCAGGGTCAGCTCATGGTGGCTGTCAAGGTCGCCCCCGATGACCCGGGTTTTGAAGGCTCGGGCGCAGTCTTTCATCCCGGCGAAGAGATCCTCGACGAAGTCGATCCCGGTCTCCGGCGGGATCCCGGCGGCCACCAGGAGGCCGAGGGGGACGGCGCCCATCGCCGCGACGTCGCTGAGGTTGACGGCGACGGTCATCCAGCCTATCTGCCGGGGGGTCGCGATCCCCGGAAAGTCGGCCCTCCGATGGAGCATGTCCGTCGTCCATACGAGCTGTTTTTCGCCATATTCCAGCATCGCGCAGTCGTCTTTCTCAGAGATCCCCAGGATCTCAGTGATCCTCCGAACAAGCCCTCTTTCCCCTCGATCCTCGCACCTCTCGGCCATGTCGTATCGCCTATTTCCTGGATTATATCATAACATCTGGCACGATTATCTCTATTAACATTACGTGAAGATCGAACTTCGAGGTCTCAACGATTTATCGGTCTGTACATGGAATAAATGTTTATACTGGTAGGGCAGTTATCCCCCATTGGGAGGAATACGACAATGTATAAAAGCCTCTTTATGGTATTTGCCGCATTCCTGCTCTGTGCAGGAATGGCGCTGGCAGATGAAATGGCAGAAAATGAGACCGCAGAAGTCGTGAACGTCACGTTCACGGGTGTTGCGACGGAGTTTACCCTTGGAGATATGCCCGGTGCGGCCACAATCTGGGCAGTCAGTGTTACCTCTGATGAGGAGGGTGCCCTCTGCAGCGACGTCATCAACGTCACCGTCGCCCAGGCGCTTGCACCTCCATGGGGTTTCTTCGACGAGAACGTCACCGCCGGTGACGAGGTCGAGGTATTCGGCGCTTACGACGAGATCGAATGCAGCGTGACCCTTCATGGATCTGCGGATTACTACTTCATGCTCGCTGCCGAAGATGAAGTGGCAGAAGATGAAGTAGTTGAAGAGACCACCGAGGAGACCACCGAGTAATCCTCGAGCTGACAGGCCTTTTTGAGATTGGATCGGGGCGAAGGTGTTCTTCACCTTTTCAAGGAGCCCCATCCCTTTTATCCCGCAGCGTTCTTGCCTTACGAGATCCATGCCAGAAGATAACATCAAAAACCTCGGCCCTTGGGATTCTTTCCTTCTGATCCTGACCAGAAAGAGCGATCGCAACTTCGTGATCCTGGACGTGCGGACGCCGAAGGAGTATGAGATTGCCAGAATTGAGGGGTCGGTGAACCTCGACCGTCACTCTCCAACCTTCGAAGCAGACCTCGAAGCCCTCGACAGGAAAAAGACCTACCTGGTGTACTGTCTGGTTGGGGTCCGGTCGAGCCAGGCGGCAGGGATCATGGAGCGGCTCGGATTTAAAGACGTCATCAACATGATCGGCGGGATCAGGCAGTGGCACCGCGAGGGGCTTCCGATATCCGGCCGATAGCCCGATATATCCGGTCCCACCCTCCACCATCATGCGCTTTGGAGTTGTGGTCACCGATCCTGGGGACTGGACCGCTTCGGCGATAAAGGGCGGTTTTGAGAAGTTGGGGTGTGAAGCGGTTTTTCTGGACTTCTCCGAGCTTGCGGCGAGGATGGGGCCGGAGCTCCGGCTGAGGGGAGACGGGACCGACCTTTTGGGGCTCGACGGCCTTGTGGTGAGAGATCTGGGGAGGAGGGGCTCTTCAGACGTGGCCTTCCGGTTTGAGGCCCTCTCAGCCCTCCAGGGGCTGGGCCTTCCCATCGTCAACCCGCCCGCGGCGATCTTGAGGGCTGCAAACAAGTTTGCAACATCCATCGCCCTCCACCGTGCGGGGGTGGCTCATCCGAGGACTCTGGTGACCACGAGCCCGTCGGCGGCCGCCGAGTTCGTCTCCGAGCACGGTCGGACGGTCTCAAAGCCCCTATTCGGCTACAAGGGGCGGGGGATTCTCCTCCTCGACGCCGGGGATCCGGCGCCCCTGGCCGACCTAATCGAGAACAGTGGCGTCGTCTACCTCCAGGAGTTTCTGGAGTCTACGGCGCCGAGGCCTCGGGACATCCGGGTATTCGTGGTGGGGAGCCGGGCGGCGGCGGCCATTTATCGGGTTGCTCCTCCGGGAAGCTGGATCAGCAACCTATCCCAGGGGGGTGCCCCCGAGAGGTGTCCATTGACGGGCGAGATCGAGGATCTGGCGCTGAGGGCGAACGGGGCGGTGGGGACGGTCTACAGCGGCGTCGACCTGATCGAGACGGCCTCAGGCCCGGTCGTCCTGGAGGTGAACGGGACCCCGTCGGGGCGGGGGGTGTACCAGGCCTGGGGGATCGACGTCGGCGAGATGATAGCAGGACACCTTCTGGAGAAGCTCGTCGGGTCAGGTTAGCCTAAACGCCCGTCAGGCCTGTCAGGTCTGTCAGGGGAACCGTTATCTACCATAGAACTTCAGGGGCAGGTCATGTTCACCATACTCACAGGCTCTCAGTTCGGGGACGAGGGGAAGGGGAAGGTCGTCGATCTCCTGGCTGAGAATTACGACCTCGTGGTCCGGTTCCAGGGCGGGGACAACGCCGGCCACACCGTCATCGTCGGGGATCGGACCTACAAGCTCCACCTCACCCCAAGCGGCGTCCTCTTCGGGGCGAGGCTCCTCATCGGACCCGGCGTCGTCCTGAACCCCAAAGTCCTCTACAGCGAGATCGAGGCGCTCCGGGCCGAGGGGATAAAACTCAACATCGGGATCGACGCCAAGACCTCGATCATCATGCCCTACCACATCGCCCTGGACGAGCTGCGGGAGAGCGGGAGGAAGGAGAAGATCGGGACGACGAAGAGGGGGATCGGCTACGCTTACATCGACAAGTTCTCCCGGGACGAGGTCCAGATGAAGGATCTGACCGACCCCGCCCTCCTGGAGGCGAAGCTCGACGAGATCGGACCCGCGCGGGAGAAGGCGATCGCAGAGATGGGCGGCGACCCCTCGGTGGTGCGGGACCCGGCCCTCATCGGCGAGTATCTGGAGATCGGCCGCTCCCTCAAGGAGAACGTCGCCGACGTCTCCTACGAGATCAACGTGGCCCTAGACGCCGGAAAGAAGGTCCTGGCGGAGGGGGCGCAAGGAGCCTTCCTCGACGTCATCCACGGGACCCAGAAGTTCGTCACCTCGTCGTTCACCACGGCCGGGAGCGCGTG
>JAXGJB010000026.1:0-39225 GCA_040770465.1 Methanothrix sp.
TGCCGCTTCTACCCTGAGAGAAAAGCCGAATTTGAGCGTTGCCAATTACCTCAAAAGATTGGGCGATTTCAGGGAGCGCCTGGAGCTGGTGGAAGCCTCCTTCAGCCTGAGCTACGACCTCCTCACCCCGGAGCTGCAAAGGCTCTGGTCCCTTCTCTCCGTCTTCCCCGCCGACTTCGATCTCGCCGGGGCCGCGGCGGTCTGGGAGATGGAGGAGACGCCCGCCGAGGACGCTCTCGGCGAGCTTATCAGGTGGAGCCTGATAGACTTCTCGCCATCTGCCACGGGCGAAGGGGGACGCTACAGGCTGCACGACCTGGCGCGCGATTTCGCCGGATCGCGCCTGGATGAGTCTCTCCGTGAGCCGGCTATCCTACGCCATGCCGAGCATTACAAGGATGTGCTCTCCGAAGCTGATGAATGGTTCTTGCAGGGAAAGGAGGGCGTTCTGAAGGGCCTTGCTCTATTCGACCAGGAGAGGACGAATATTTTAGCCGGGCAGTCTTGGGCAGAGAAGCATCTGGACGAAAATTCTTCTGCTGCGATCGATCTTTGCAAGTCCTATCCAAATGCCGGGGTCTATGTTCTCGGTCTGCGCCTCTCTCCGCGTGAAAAGATCCCCTGGCTTGAAACGGCATTGCAGGCGTGCAGGAAATCAAATGACAAAGCCGCGGAAGGATACCACCTGGGCAACTTGGGGCTGGCTTACTTTTATCTGGGCGAGCTCCAAAAGGCTATCGATTTCTACGAGCAGGCTCTCGCCATCTCCCGCGAGATCGGCGACCGCCGGGGCGAGGGAAACCGCCTGGGCAACCTGGGTCTTGCTTACTCTGATCTTGGCGATCCCCGGAAGGCGATCGATTTCTACGAGCAGGCTCTCGCCATCTCCCGCGAGATCGGCGACCGCCGGGGCGAGGGAAACCGCCTGGGCAACCTGGGTAATGCTTACTCTGATCTTGGCGATCCCCGGAAGGCGATCGATTTCCACGAGCAGGCTCTGGCCATCTCCCGCGAGATCGGCTACCTCCGGGGCGAAGGAGCCGACCTATTCAATATGAGCCTCTCTTTCCACGCCTTGGGCCAAAATGAGAAGGCCGTCTCTCTAGCCAAGTCCGCCCTTGTCATCTTCGAAGAGATCGAGAGCCCCAACGCCGAGACCGTCCGCAAAACGCTGGCAGAGTGGGGCGGCTAGATCACAAGGAACCTTTTTATTCGCTCATAATCTTGCCCTCCCCCATGATACTCGTCTATTCCCTCGGCGGCTCCATCCTGGCGGGCCGCGATGCTGAAAGCCTCAAGGAGTATGCTGCGGCTCTAAAGAACCTCGCCCAAGAGCACCAGATCTTCGTGGTGGTGGGCGGGGGCAAGATCGCCCGAGAGTACATAGAGAAGGCCCGGGCCCTCGCGGCTGGCGAGGCCTTCTGCGACCTTTTGGGGATCGGGGCGACGAAGCTGAACGCCATGCTCCTGATCGCGGCCCTCGGCAGAGCCGCCGCCCCCGAGCCTGCCGAGAGCTACGCCGGCGCCCTTCTGGCCTCTGCTCCGGGCAGGATCGTCGTCCTCGGCGGGATGCAGCCGGGCCAGACCACCGACGCCGTCGCCGCCCTCCTCGCCGAGTACGTCGGCGCCGATAAATTGATCGTCGCCACCTCCGTCGACGGCGTCTACTCCGCCGACCCCGGGATCGACCCGGCAGCGAAGAAGTACGAGAAGATGACCCACCAGGACCTCGTCCGCCTCTCGAGTGAGACGGAGATGAAGGCGGGGTCGCGGTCGCCGGTGGACCCCCTGGCTGCGAAGATCATCGAGCGAAGCTCCATCCTTACCATCGTCGTCCACGGCGGGAAGATTGAAAACTTGAAAAAAGCGGCCGAAGGCGGCCACTCGGGAACGGAGATATACTGAAATCCTGAAATACTGAAATACTGAAGGGTGGGTCTCGGCACCCTCTCTGTTCGATCATGCATGGACAGGCCAGGGCGCTCCCAACATCCCGCTGGGAACATTGAATCGAGGACGACGACCTGGCACGCCCCAGGACGCCTCCGCCTGCTTATGGCGACGTGAAGCGGATCGTCGGCGTTGACGGTGGATACTCCCTTTCCATCGACTTCTCCTCACCGGCCGGTCTTCCTTCCCTCGGCCACGCCCCTGATCACGTCCTCCTCTAGAGCCCCTTCAGATCACCGTTCTTTGCCACCAGGGCTGCCCTGGACTCTTCGAATCCGAGAGCCTCGGCAAAGCCTCCAAAAGCGACATATCAGGGTCTATGGTGACGGCGGGCTTCGCCAGGTTCTTCACCGGGATCTTCGGTATCGAGGCCATCCCCAACGCCGTTCGGCACCAGGCGGTTGGTGGTGTCGTCCCTCCCGGTCACCACGCCCTTGATGGAGGTCTTGTTGACGGGGGTCGGCCCTAATCTCGATCTCGTCGTCGATGTTGAATTTCGATGTTCGGATGATCGGACCGGTTGGCCGCACCTGGTTCGGCCTCATGATCAGGTGTAGAAGGTGATCTCGTTGGCGGTGGCCCCCTCAACGGGCGATCCGTTCCTCATCACCGGGATGTCCACCACCTCGTTGTCGGCGTCGAGGTTGATGGCGCGTAAGCGGCGGCTATGGCCCGGTAGCCTCCTTACCTCCACCAGGTGGGAGGGCCTTCAGAGACTGCATCTGCTCGAGGAAGCCGGGGTTTCGGTCGACGATGATCGAGGCGATCTCCTCGCCCTCGCGGCCCGGCCCTTCCGGCGTTGCGGGTCATCAGCGCGGCTCCGCTGTATCGGTGTCGGCTCCATCCTTGTTCGGGCGAATTTTCACGATTATCGGCTACATACATGCTGATCTCGGCCGAAATCCGCGCGCAGGCAGATCGGCTTCGCCCGAAGGAAAGCTTCGCCATTCCTTTTCCAGATTCGCTTGACCGGCTCCTTCCGGACGCGTTTCCGACGGCCATGGTGGCAGGCGCAAGGGATAGACGTCACCCTCGGGGGTGATGTGCATCCAGTTTCTCCCTGCAAAGCAGCCGAACTCCCGGAAGGCCGCCGGGACGTAGAAGATGAGGAGGCGGCGCCCCCGAGACGAACCTGTCGAGGGCCGCGTGATCCTCCTCCGACAGAACCGACCCCAACTCTTCAGCCCACCTCCCCACGGGGACCACCTCGAAGAAGGTCAGTTCGTAGCCCCGGCCGTGGGGCGGCGCCGATGAAACTCTTCGATCCGAGACGTCCTCCGCCCTGGGGACGGCGATGTCCACCAGAAGTCCGGCGTCGAGGGCGTTCAACGGCCCTCATGGCGTCGCGGAAGGCGCCGATCCTTCCCCATCCGGTCGTGCTCCGGCTCGGAGGCAGACGAGGCTGACGTTGATGGCGAAGAGCCCCGCCTCCTTCAGGTCCCGGGCTAGCTTCGCCGAAAACCCGCTCCCGAGGTGAACATGCAGGTGGAGATCGCCCGGTCGTCGACGGCCCTGACCAGGTCGGGAGCCCCCGGGTAGGTGAAAGGGCTCTCCGCCGTCAGAGGACGAGGGTGGTTCCCAAATCCAGGACCTGGCCGATGACCCTCTCGACCCGTCCGGCTCCAGACGGTGGTGGCGGCCTGAGTCGGGAGGGCGGTGAGGCAGCGGTTGGGGCAATTCCTCGGTGATGGATATTGTCACCTGGTTTCAGTCCTGATCCTGAAGGATGACTTGAGGTGGGCTCTTCACCAGTGCATCAAGCTCCCGGCCTCGGCATCGGCGGAGACCAGGTGGACAGGATCAGCTCTCCTCGGCAGCCAGGGATCTGGCCGTCGGCCGCCTGCAGGGCCGATTTGACGAAGGAAGATGGGCCAGGGCGCGAAGCCCAGCCTGGCCCTGCCGTCCCCGGACTGGATCCCGTCGACCTCGAGAGGGCTATTGCGAGGGTGTAACCGCCGCCTTCCCCGCCCCTCTCGCTTCTCCCGCCGCCCTTCAATGTAGATCCTCTTCGACCGAAGACCTTCTCTCCCACCACATTTCCTCAAGATCTCGATAGATGAGAGGACCGATGTTGCGTGGCAGGTCACCCCGGTCCACCTTGAGGAGGATGGCGTCCTGGTCGCAGTCGATCCTCGCCCACCCACCTTCTGAAGTGGCCTCGAGGATCGCCCTTCAGCCAGAGCTTTTTCGACCTCGACCACAAAAGCGGTGCCTTCCCCGGTCTCCAGGCCTCGCCAGGGCCTCCCAACGAGTGCAGGCGAGAGCATCAGCAACCCGCCGCTGGCGTCCTGGACTATCGCCGGGACCAGGTCGCCCTGGATCTCCAACATACCTCGATGATAGTGGGCTATATCCTATGTGCGCCGCTTCAGCGACGATGACCAGGTGTTCGGCAAGGAGGGGGCCTGTGCGGAAGGTCATCTCGCCCGATCCTGGAGGAGCTTCCGGGTGGCATCGGAGCTTCCGGAAGCTGGGAACTACCATCGAGGCCGTCGCCCCGGAGGTCTTCGTGGGAAGGTTCGGATACCCCCGGGTCTCTGCCGGCCCCCTCCTCCCGGCGGACGAGAGAGGTGGTCTCGATCTCGGCTCGGGCACTGGCACAGGCTCGGACCCTGGCCTCTCCCTCGACCCATTCCATTTCTTCCGGCCTGGTGAGCTGGCCTTGAAGGGGGTCGAGGAGATCGTCGCCCTCCGGTCGTCGATGGTGAGTTCGAGATCGAAGGTGGAGGTCTCGGAGGCAAGAAATCCAGGAAGGCTCCTGGAGATGGCCCAGGAGATCGCCATGTCCTCGACCCCCGTCGGGACGGAGGTCACCTTCGCCAAGCCGCCGAGGGGTCGCCTGAGGTTCGATGGGTTCATGATGCCCTCGGGGCCGTCGGGGTCGATCGAGGAGATGGAGATCACGTCGAACCCGTCGATTCCGAGGAAAGTCGACGCCGTCGTCGATGACTCCGATCTATTGGCCGCCAACGCCGTCGGCGAGCTTTACGCCTCCGGAGTCGAGGTAGACGGGATATCGAGGCTCCTCTCTCTGGGGCTCCTCGGCAAGAAGAGAAAGCTCGTCCCGACCCGGTGGTCGATCACCGCCTCCGACGACATCGCGGGAAAGCATCTCGCCGCCGCGATCCAGGACCACCCCACCGTCGGCGACTACCTCCTCTTCTCAGGCCAAAGGCTCGGAAACCACTTCGAGGTCCTCCTCGCGCCGGGCTCGTTCACCTACGAGCTGATCGAGATCTGGCTCCCCCGGTCCGTCTGGTCCGGCGACGAGGCGTGGATCGGCGCGGACCGCGAGGGGCCCGGCCCGAAGAAGGGGTACAGCGACCTTGCTGGAGGGTACTACGCCGCCCGCCTCGCCGTCCTTGAACGGCTCGCCGAGATGAGGCGGCAGGCCTCGGCTCTGATCGTCCGGGAGATCACCGAGGAGTACTGGGCGCCCCTGGGGGTCTGGGTCGTCCGAGAGGCGGCGCGGGCTGCTCTATCGAATCCGCCGAAGAGCTTCGAGACGCTGGAGGCGGCCCTGGCGGACATGGCGACGCGGATCAGGACGCCCGCGCGCGACTGGCGGCCCCACTCGGAGGTGGTGCGCGGGGTGGGGCAGACGACGCTGGCGAGGTTCATTTGAAGGGGTATGATGGATTATGAACTCGGTGAGGAGCGCCTTCGGCACGCGTAGATAATGGAACGAGGCATTTGATGTCTTCGGTCGAGGTTAGGCGAGATTCGGTTCGAGATGTCGATGCAGGCGAATCTAAAGCCGAGGAGCTGGACAGGCTCGCCCGAGAGACTAGGGAGAAGGGCGTTTCCTGGAAGGGCCTCAAGGCAGAACTTGGATTATGATCCAAGGCGGCAGGCCTCGGCTCTGATCGTCCGGGAGGCGGCGCGGGGGGTGGGGAGATGATCCTCGCGAGTTTCTTCTAGACAGACGATTGGTAGTTGATAGAGCTGTCATTTTCCAACTTGCGAAATTTAGCCACTATGCGGCCTTAATCCTTGGTGTTCAATTCTCCAATTCGAAGCTCGAATGCAAGAATTTACATCTAGCTCAACCATTTCGATTTAATAGTTCTATTATAGATAATAACAGCTAATATCGCAAAATCTCAGAAAGCTTTTTATACTTAAGCTTCAGACTAAAGCCAAACATAGATTTGGAGTTAATGTAATATGAAGATATATACGTTCATCTGTATATTTGTTATGCTCATGCTTATTAATGGTGCAGTTGCTATACAAGATACTCCTCTTGGAATGGCAAAAGATCCTGAACCTCAGAATGAAACAAAAACTAATGTTTCTGTGATAAAAATTGTTGATGGCACAGAAGGTTATCCTAGATTAGTTTACAATATCAAGACACCAAGGGTAGATGATTTTGAGTTTGTTTTAGCGATAGATAGCTCAGGGAGCATGGGATTCGGTAGCGGACTTAAAAAATTGCAAGAAAGAGCGGTTATCGGTGCAGTTCCTGATTTCGTCGAAGGAATTCCTGATATGTTTTCACAAAAAAATTTTAAAATGTCGATAGTCAGTTGGGACGACGATATAGATTTTGCGTATAAATATGGAGATTTTAATAATATAGATCCGGCGAAGGCTGAACTAATCGATGTAGATAAAGTTGCAGGCGATTTAGAAAATAATTCTGTATTTGGCGAAAATTCTGATACCACTTATTATTATAGCTGTGATGAATTAGATAAAACTGATTTTTCAGAAGCTATAGGATCTTCTATATCTATATTAGATAGTAACAACAAAACGGATTTCCATAGAACCAAAAGATTTATCATATTGGTAACAGGGGGTGGCGAATTCACTGAATGTGATGAAGAATTAATTGATGCAGCTGAACGTTCCCACTATCCAATATACGTAATTGGAATGGATGTTTATAAAGATACGAGATTATTTAAGCATCTGGAGAGGTTAGGTGGTTATGATCCGAATAGGATAGAGTTTATTCCACCAACGCCTGAAACGTTAGAAAAGAACTTAAAAAATGCTTTAGATCACGCATTAAATAATGCAACAATAGCTCCAGTAGCGTATAATGTAACCATCTCGGAAACATTCTATAGCTATTTTATTCCGGAAATAGACTCAATAGTCGTTAAAGGCGATTCGTTTGATTCATCGGGCAATCCGATAAAATATAAAAATATATCACCAAACGAAGATGGTACGTATACAATCACATTCCAGCTTGCAAACGGTCTGTTACCAGAATGTGAAACAGAAATATCATTCGATACAGCGCTTTCGTTAAAAGAAATGCCAATAACAGTTACGAAACCACCTAGCCCAATACCAATACACGAAATTAGCGAGATGACCCCTGTGTCGTCTTTTAAATATGTGTGGTTTAATGGAGATCCATTCACGTTGGAATTAAAAGATGTTCCGATTAATATTGAAACGTCCCGGCTAAGACCCATGCAAGGTTCAAATATGGGTAGTTCGATTGGGGAAACTACTCCTTCGACTGGTTCAACTTCAACTAGGATGCCGATAGGTGAACATTTTGGATTAATATCTCTAATAGGATTTGCTGTACTATTTATGATTTTAAAGCGTGAGGGGTAGTTTTGGAATTTCATATACCAGATATTAATTTGCCTAACCGAGTTATTTGCTCGTCTGTATTGTCCTGCATATCCTATATTTTGTCATCACAGGTTATATTATCATTTTATCTAGAATATACCACCGTAAAATATGCACTATTTTTAACCCCTCTGCTCTTTGTGATAATATATTTCTTACTTAAGTCTATAAAACAAAAAAAGAAATATGATGTAAATAGATATACAATTATGGTATATCTCTCGGTTACATCTATTGCTGTTATCTGGAGTTGCATATATCTATTATTAAAATCATCTTATTCGAGTACAAATGATTTAATTATTTCCTATCTGGTCGTACTAGGTATTACTATGGCAGTTTGGTATACATCACATATTATATTTAAAATCATAAATAAGCATATCGATGGCTAAATAGAATAATTACTGCATCAATCTTTAGGATTTCGAAACTTTCATGCATTCTTTGCTTACTGACCACATAAAGTATCGGCTCATCTTTAGATCGGCATGTATGATCTTGGGCTAGAAGTCGTAGTGAGAAAAGCCAAGGCATGGGCCAGTGAAGCCTCTATTTAGATTGGTTTGGACCACATAAAACGGGGTGTTGCTAGCGAGCTTAGGATAAGAACGCTTCACGTTTCTCCTCCCCCATCTCCCAATACGATCACCAAAAAGCGTATATCTCAGCACCACTATAATAATGAGTTCGACCGATAAAACGAGGTGACAAAGTCCATGAGAAAGAGAAGATACCCATCCATATTTGACGCCTTTGAGAGCATCTTCCGGGGCTTTCCCTTCGAGGAGGAGCGCGAGGAGGGGATCTACCGAGACCCCTTCGAGGAGCTGATCAGGAGGTTTCAGGAGGGGATCCCCGAGGACCTGAAGGAGCTGGTCCAAGAGGAGGAGACCCCCGCGGGGACCGCCCGCCGCTACGGCCCCTTCGTATACGGCTTCAGCTACACCGCAGAGCCGGGAAAGGAGCCGACCTTCCGAGAGTTCGGAAACATCCGGCCCAGCCGCGGCGGGATCGAGCCGAGCGCCGGTCGGGAGCCGCTGGTCGACGTGATGGAGGACGGCGACCTCTACAAGATCTTCGCCGAGCTTCCAGGAGTCGAGAAGGATGCGATCAAGCTCGACTCGACCGAGCGGACCGTACGGATCGAGACCACCGGCGAGAAGAAGTTCGCTAAATTGATCACCCTCGACGACGAGGTCGACCCCGACAGCGCCAAGGCGTCCTACAAGAACGGCGTCCTCTCCGTAGAGCTGGAGAAGAAGGTGAAGGCCGAGAAGGGGAAGGAGATCAAGATCGAGTAGATGATCGAAGATGATCGAGTAGATGATCGAAGATGATCGAGTAGGTCTATCTCGGGTCGATCTCGGATAGATTTATACTCTGATAAAATCTATTTTTTAATGCGGGCGCCGGCGGTTGCCTGCAACACCACAGGCCAGGTGACCCAGAGACCTTCTCCTCCCCGCAAGTCTGCAAGCGACAGTTATCCGCGGTAGGTCTGCTCCCTTCCGGGCCTGAACCGGTCCCAGGCCGTTGAGATGACCAGACCTGCCCTCCGGCGAGGCCCAACCACCAATGCTGTCCCCGCAGGGCGGAGAATCACAGTCGGCAACTGGACTGAACCTGCAGCACACGCAGTCGTCCACCAGCTTCGTCCCCCGCATATCGGCGATCTCGGGTTACAGGTGACGCCGAGCCACCCGGACTAGCCCGCGAATATCAGAGTCCTCTGGGGGAACATAAACCTAACGCAAGATTTGACCCAAGATGACGATGACGATGATGATGATGAGAGCTGCGAGATGAAGATGAGAAGACCGAGATGAGGATGATAGCTGCGATTTGAACCGAGATTCGATCTCGATTTGTGATGCTGATTTTGCTATTGAACCGAGGAGGTGCGAGATGATGGAAGAGATGATAGGGTTTGTGATGGGAAATAAGCAGAGGATAAAGGTCCTGGAGATAATCGAGTCGAAGGGGCCCCAGCCAGCCGAGAAGATCGCCAAGTTCGGTCGCCTCACCGCCCCCGTCGTGGCGCGGGCCCTGGAGGAGGTCTCGGGAAAGGGGCTATTGAAGGAGAAGGACGGGGTCTGGAACTTCACCGACCTGGGGATTGAGCTGTCGAAAGAGCTGAAGAAGAGGGCGTGATCGGATGGAGCTAGCCGATGCGATTCGAAGGCGGAGGAGCATACGAAAGTACCTCCCCCGGAAGATCGAGAACGATAAGCTCGACCGGGTTCTGGAGGCGGGAAGGCTCGCCCCCTCAGCGAAGAACCTCCAGGAGTGGAAGTTCGTCGTCGTTCGGGACGACGGCAGGAGGAAGCGGCTCGCCGAGGCGGCTAAGGGCCAGACCTTCGTTGGCGAGGCTCCGGTGGTGATCGTCGCCTGCGCCACGGTGACCGACTACGTCATGACCTGCGGCCAGCTCACATACCCCATCGACCTCGCCATAGCCGTCGAGCACATGGTCCTCGCGGCGGCGGCCGAGGGTCTGGGGACCTGCTGGATCGGGGCATTCTACGAGGAGGAGGTGAAGAAGGTCCTGAACATACCCCCCGAGGTGAGGGTCGTGGCCCTCCTGCCGATGGGCTACCCCGTCGAGTCGCCTGTCCCAAGGCCCCGGAAGGAGATGGACGAGATCGTCGCCTTCGAGACCTGGGGATGAGGAAGGAGGACGGCCCGAGGCTGGATGAGGGCGTGCAGGCGAAACGACGAGGAAAGATGATGGAATCGGCGAAGGTGTGACCGTGGCCGGAAAGGTCGTTAAAACCGACGAGGAGTGGAAGAATCTCCTCACTCGGGAGGAGTACATCGTCACCAGGAGGAGGGGGACCGAGCCCCCCTTCTCCGGCAAGTACTACAACTTCAAGGGGAAGGGGGTCTATCGGTGCGTCGCCTGCGGAAACGACCTCTTCTCCTCAAAGGCGAAGTTTGACTCGGGGTCGGGGTGGCCGAGCTTCTGGTCACCGATCTCCGAGGAGAGCGTCGACGAGAGGGAGGACAGGAGCTACGGGATGGTCAGGGTCGAGGTGGTCTGCGCTCGGTGCGACTCCCACCTGGGCCACGTCTTCGAGGACGGGCCGCCTCCGACGGGGCTCCGGTACTGCATCAACTCGGCAGCCCTGAAGTTCGTCCCCGAGGATGAGCTGAATTCCGAGGTATGAATAGATCGATAGTTTGAGGGCGGATTTGTTTGGCGGAGCACATATTGGAGATGGCCGGGGCCCTGGTGAGGGTGAAGGACGGAGAGATCGAGGTCCTGACGGACCCCAAGGTGAAATGGTGCCCTCTCCGAAGCGGTCTCTACGGCCACAAAGCCGAGTCCCGAGAGATCGTCGAGTCGGTCCTGCGAAGCCACATCGGGGAGCTGGGGATGTACGGCCCCAGCCGGGTCCTGGAGCTATCGGAGCGGCCCGTAAGCTTCGGCGCCTCCGAGATGATCGCCGACGGGATGAAGATGGGTCTTGTCGACGCTGCTGTCGTCGTCTGCGAGGGGGCGGGGACGGTCGTCGCCGCGAGGCCCGAGGTCGTGGCCGCCCTCGGCGCCCACATGACCGGCCTCGTCAAAACCGAGCCGATCGAGGAGATACAGTCCGGCCTTCGGGTGCGCGGATGCATCCTCCTCGACGACCGGTGCACCATCGATCAGGTCGAAGGGTACAGAAGGGCCCTTGCCGCCGGATACCAGCGGATCGTCGTCACCATCGCGGGAAAGAGGGCCTTCGAGGCCGAGGAGATCAGAAAGCTGGCTTCAGCTTCGGCGGGCGAGGGGCCGGTGATATTCGCGGTCCACAACCTCGACGTCCCCGAGGATCAGGCGGAGGTCCTGGCCGAAACGTGCGACGTCGTCTGGGGTTGCGCCTCGCGGGAGGTCCGGGAGGTTGTGGGACGGCGGGCAAAGCTCCAGATCGGGATCTCGATACCCGTCTACGCCCTGACAGATCGGGGAAAGCGGTTGGTCCTGAACCGGGCGCTACACTTTGACGAGAGCCTGGTGATGCACAGGGCGACGCTCCCTTGCGGGCCGGAAGAGAAGCTGCCAGAGCTTCTGGACTGAATATCAAAAAGAATCAGAACAGCGGGCAGGGGTGGGGTCGGAGGGTCTACCCGATCCTCTCGACCTTCAGCCCGACGTTGTCTACTTTTGTAGATATGGCGATCTTGAGCCCCATCGGCGCCAGGATCTCGGCCATCTCCGCCTCGCTCCGACTGGTGACGACGGCGATCGACGGCCCCACGGAGCTCATCCCCACGAACTCGAGCCCCGCCTCCCGCAGCCTGCTCATATGCTCGTAGATCTCAAAGCCGTGGTGCTCGACCTCGGCCCGCTTCGACCCCCGGAACTCGATCTCCCAGATGACGTCCCCGATCTTCTTGAGGTCGCCCCGCTCCAGGGCGGGGATCAGGTCCATGAGGATGAAGTAGGCCTTAAGCTCCCGGTCCTGGTAGTCGAGGTTACGGGCCCTGTTCATCAGAAGGTCGAACTCCTCTCTACCCGACGACGAGACCGTCGTCTCGGGGATGATGACGAAGACGTTCTTCCCCTCGGCGAAGGGGTGGTGGTAGGCGAGGGCCAATTCGTCGCCGGTCACCGCCATCCCGCCGTAGGTGACGGCGGCGGGGCCGACGCCCGTCTCAAATCCCAGGGTGACCCGGCCGTCCTCGGTCTCCTCGACGTAGTTGTTCCCGATCAATAGCCGGATCTCATCTTTTGTAAGATCGGAGCCGACGGCCTCGTTCATGGCGGTGGCGAGGGCCACCAGGACCGAGCCGGTGGACCCGAGGCCGACGTGCTTTTGCTCGTGGTCCCGGACCTTTATTTTGAAGCCGCCGGAGTAGCCGGTCGTCTCCTTGAAGACCTCGACGAAATGGCGGACGATAGGCTCTCTCGAGTAGTCGACGACCGTCTCGGCAGGCGTGCACTCAACCTCGGCGAAGCAGTAAATCTGGAGGGCAAAGCCAACCCCGCCGCCGCCGGGCCTGTTGGGGGCGAACCGGTTCATGTCCAGGACTGTCAGGTGGATCCTCCCCGGGGTTGTGACCCTCACCTTTTCTTTGATCGGCTCAAGCTTCCCGTCCTTTTTGATCCCCAGGGTGTTGATCTTCTCGCCGGGGGAGAAGGGGCTGAACTCGTACTCCACCAGGTCCAGGTCCCCACCCCGGATCTTCATCGTCGGCATCTTTCACCACCATCCGAAATGAAATAGCATGGTCCTCTCTGGCTATATCTCGTTGCCGGAGATCTCGCCTTTCTCCGGGGCGAGAGCGTGCGAGCTTCCACCCCGGCGACCGCCGATCCGAGAGGCGAGGCTACAGGCGAGGTGACAAGCAAGGCGACAGGCTACTTTTCTTTGCCTCCAACCGAGATGATCGAAGAGGGGTCCGGCGGCTTCGTCGCGAGGCTTGCCGCGATGTACACCGCCGCTCCGACGACGATCCCGATCATAACCGGGTGGATCAGGGGGTTGCCGTAGAAGTTCCAGGCGACGATGGAGACGAAGGTGGCGACAAGCCCCGTAACAAAGCCCGTCGATGTCCCCCGGTCCCAGTATAGGCCGAATATGAGGGGGATGAAGACGCAGCAGGCGATGACGCCCATGCTGAGGGAGACCAGCGGCACGATCAGCTCCGGGACGTTCCGGGCCATCAGCGCCGAGACGGCGATGATCAGGACCCCCACAACCCTCGTCAGGACCAGGACCCGGTCGTCGGGGATCTCGGGTCGGAGGAACCTGAGGGTGTCGGCGGTGAGGGACGTCGTCGTCACGAGGACGATGGCGCTGATCGTCGACATCGCCGCCGAGATCGCCGCAAGAAGGATGATGGCGTCAAACCCGGGCGGCAATAGCGACGTGGCGACGAAGGGTACGAAGCTGTCGGGGTTTTTGATGAAGGGCGCCAGCTCCTCGGCGGAAAAGACCCCGTAGGCGAGAATCCCTATGGAGAAGATGCAGAGGGCGTAAATGGCGATGGCTATGGGACTGTAGATCCCGGCGAACTTGACCACCCGTTTGTCCTTTGCCGAGAAGATCATGATCAGAAGGTCGGGAAGTGCCAGAAGCCCGAGGCTTATGGAGAAGGCCGTTCCCACCGTCTTCTGCCAGGGGACGAGGTCGCCGGACATGCTGGTCACCGCGGCGGGGATGTTCGCCCAGATCTCGGTCCCCCCGCCGTTGTAGAGGAGGGCGGCGTAGAGGATGATCGCCCCGCCGACCATTATGATCCCCTGGATAAAGCTGATCCAGAGGATGGCGGGCAGGCCCCCGACGGCGTAGTAGATGGCGACGATGACGACGGCCACGAGAAGCCCCTGGATGTAGGTGATCCCGAGAAGCCCCTCGAAGAGGTGGGCGCACCCCTTGAAGATGGCGATGAGGTAGACGGTGTACATCACCAGCATTATCCCCGCCAAAAGAACCCGCCCGCCGGGCGAGCCGTATCGCCGCTCCAGCAAGCTGGGGGATGGTCTTGGCGTCGTAGGACTTGGCCATCGACCAGATCCGCGGCGCCATGATCCAGGCGAGGCAGGCGAAGGCGACGTGCATCAGGGTCGCCCAGATCACCCAGGGGAAGCCGGCGATGAGGCCGTACCCGCCGCCGCCGAGAAACGAGGCCGCGCTGAAGTAGGCGGCGGTGAAGGCGATCCCGATGACGGCGGGGTACATCACATTTCGATCGGAGACGACGAAGCCCGAGAAGGTCCCCTGCCGGAGCTTTATGGAGAGGGCGACGATGACCGCGACGTAGACGACGAGGAGGACCTGGTTAATCATCGGATCTCCTCAGAATCACAAAGAAGGTGATCGCGAGCATGAGTATCATCGAGGCCAGAAGGGCCAGGTACGGCGTCGGCGCGAGGAACATCAGGTCCGCCTCCGCGTCGGTGTATCGTGAGCGTTAGGGTGCGTCGGTGCAAGGTCTCTTGGATTCAAATCGATCTCTCCTCCAATCATGTACGATAATATACAATGATGATCGGCAGAGGGCGATTTTGGTTGAAAAGGGTTTCGCTGACTGCGGACTTGTGGCTTATTCTCTGCCGATCTTTATGAGAAAACAGCACAGCATCGCACAAAATAAATATTGATGATGGATTAACTTGGCTTATCGTTTGGGTGGTGTATAATGGTCTTCGAGCAACTTGCCCAGTCCATCATGGAAATTATCGCTCCAGCTTTGCCTTATCTGATAATAGGTGGCAAGAAAGCAGCTGAAGAAGGGGCAAAGAAGATGGGATCTGACGCATGGGAGAAGGCGAAAACCCTTTGGGAGAAGCTGACACCCAGGATGAAATCCAGAGCAAAAGAAACAGCTTGTGATGTTGCCGCATCCCCGGACGATCCCGAATTGCGGGAGGCTCTGAGGGTGCAGGTAAAAGAGATCTTATCCGACGATCCCCATCTGGCAGAAGAGTTGGGCCTCCTGGTGACGGCTCAGCAGAAAGTCAGCGATCTCTGCGGCCAGGCTACGACGGTCAAAGTAGAAGATATGACGAAGGGGGCCATAGACGCCGAGCAGGATATAGATAACGTTGCACGTGGCGGTGAGGCCATCACTGTTGAAGTTGAACGCCTTGGCGGAGGCGAGATTAAAGCCGATCAGAAGGCGGAGAAAGTTGAAGAGGGCGGGAAAGTGATTGGTGTCAAGATCGGGAATATGTAAACCACTCTTCTTTGGGGTTGATATATGGCGCAACGAGATCGGGACGTGAAAGACTACATTAAGATGCGTACTCGCAACTTCACAGGCCGAGAGTGGGTCTTTGAGGAGGTCGAGAGATGGCTTGACGATCCGAATGCGTCCCGATTCTTCATCATCACCGGCGAGCCTGGCATAGGAAAGAGCGCCATAGCCGCAAGAATGGTTCAGTTCTCTGATGGCGAATTTAAGCCTCCTGCCGGATGTTCTCATCTCGGAAGCGGTTTTTTGAGCGCTGCTCACTTCTGTTATGCCCGCAACGGTGGATGGATATCGCCTGTTAGATTTGCCCGCTCTTTGAGCTCTCAGCTCGCCATGCTCTATCCCGAGTTTGCAAAGCTGTTAGCTTCTAGTCTTAATATTAGCGTTAATCTGAGTATTGATGTAAACTTGGGCACTGCAATAGGCGTCCAGATCCAAAACTATCATGCTGAAAGCCCGGAGGCGGTATTCGACGATCTTGTCAGGCAACCTCTGAAGGCTTTGAGCAAAAAAAAGAGACTTCCAGGACCGCTGGTTATCCTGGTGGACGGTCTAGATGAGGCCCTGAGTTACAGCGGCCCTACCACCATAGTGAGGCTACTTGCGGCCTGCGATGATCTTCCGCCTCAGGTGAAACTGCTGCTGACATCGAGACGAAGGGAGGAAGTTTTGAGGCCCTTTCGGCCGCTTAAGCCTTTCATCCTTTACGCCCACAGCGAGAAGAACAAGAGGGATCTGCAGTCTTATTTGAGATGCAGATTCGAGGAATCTAAATTTCTGCGTGGGATGGAATGGGACGGTTCCCGTGCAGAGGAGGTTATCGAAAGCCTGGCCAGCCGCAGTCGGGGAAACTTCTTGGTGGTTTCCAATGTTGTAGACAGCATCGAGCGGGGCGAGCTTGAAATAAGTGATCCTGAAGCCCTGCCAGCGGACCTGAAGGATCTGTATGCTTGGTTTTTGGATCGGCGGGTCCAAGGAGATCGAAGTTTGTGGAGAGATCTTTATCGTCCGGTGCTGGGGGTGCTGGCTGTCGCCTTCGAGCCTGCCGACATTTCGACCCTTTCTCGATGGACCGGTTTTGGGTCTCAGAAGGTTAGGGATGCTCTCCACGACATGGAGGAGTTTCTCGACCCGACCTTGGATGGAATGTATAGGTTTTACCACGAGTCGGTGGTCGATTTTCTAACCAGTGATCATGATGACTTTTACAACTTGGATACCTCTGAATATCATCGAATGATAATTGCAAGCTATATGCAAGCGTTCGGAAGACGGAGCGAGTGGAATGATTCTGATTTGTACGGACTTCGCTACCTTCCTTCGCATCTGGCAAAAGCAGGGTGTTGGGACGATCTGGCCTTTACTTTGACGGACTTCAATTTTCTTGAGGTTAAATGCAGGTCCTTATCGGTTTACGACCTGGAATCCGATTACAGGGAAGCTCTGCGTTGCTGGAACGGAAATGAGACGGACAAACAGGTGCTGACAGCTTTCGAGAAACGTCTCCGCCTTGAATCTCATCACATCAATCGGTCTCCCGAGCTGCTCTTCCCTCAGCTTTATAACCATCTCACTTGGCTGGCGGGAGATTTTGCTGACTCTATACGTTCCATTTGCGAAGAGGCGGCATCGAAGCGAAGCGGCTGGTTGCGGATGATCCAAGACCCTAAATTACGCTCACCCTGGTCGCATTCGCTTGAAGGTCACACGGGTTCGGTGAGATCTGTAGCTGTGACTCCTGATGGTGCTCGCATAGTCTCGGGTTCATACGACAGGACGGTCAAGGTTTGGGACGCCGAATCTGGCCGGACGATACGGTCTCTTGAAGGCCTCAGTGGTTTAGTGCTCGCAATAGCAGTGACTCCAGACGGCTCCCGCATAGTCTTAGGATCGGACGATGGAACTGTCAAGGTCTGGGATGCCGAATCTGGCAGGCTGATAAGGTCGCTTGGAAGCCACAGGGGTTTGCTCGCTATAGCAGTGACTCCTGATGGATCCCGCATAGTCTCGGGATCGGCGTGGGGAACTGTCAAGGTCTGGGATGCCGAATCTGGCAGGCTGATAAGGTCCCTTGAAGGCAACATGTATTCGGTGAACGCTGTAGCAGTGACTCCTGATGGATCCCGCATAGTCTCGGGATCGGACGATGGAACTGTCAAGGTCTGGGATGCCGAATCTGGCAGGCTGATAAGGTCGCTTGGAAGCCACGCGAGTTGGGTGATGGCTGTAGCGGTGACCTCGGACGGCTCCCGCATAATTTCGGGTTCATACGACAGAACGGTCAAGATCTGGGAAATCGAATCTGGTAGTTCATTAGTGCTTTTCGGGAACGATGACCCCATTTTCTGCCTGGTTCTCTCACAAGATGATAGAGGGCTTGCTTGTGGAGACTCTAAAGGGGGGACTTGGATATTCGAATGGATGCTGCGATAGGATTGCCCCAAATAATCACGCTTTTCGATTGAGGATATTATTCTGCCTTCTTCGTGTATCTAATACCCCACAGGCCCCGCGTCCTCAAACCCCTCCCGCTGGCCGGTCCCCGCCTCTCGGGTGAGCCTCTCGGGGTAGTAGAGGAGCTTGATGACGTTCTCGGCGTGCTCGCGCGTCCTTCTTTCCGCGAGGAGGGCGAGCTCTCCCTCGGACTCGGCCTCGTCCTCGTGGACGAAGACCTCGATTATGTGGGCGTTCGTCATAAGCTGCGCCATGATCAGGCCCGTTGAGGCCTCGTGGGCGCAGGTCTTGTCGATGGGCTTTGGACCAGGCATCCCCAGGGCCATCACCAGGTCGCAGCCCCGCTCCTCGATCAGGATCTTCGCGGCGACCGGGAGGTCCTTGACGCCGGGGACGGTGTAGCGGATGATCTCGGCGGAGCAGCCCCGCTTCAGCTCCTTTATGGCGGCCCTCGCCATGTCGTATCGGGCGAAGTTCGTGTCGGCGATCCCGATCTTCATGGCCCTTTGTTGGACCTCTCCGCGTTTAAGGCTTATCGGAGATCCCAAGGTCGCTCCTTCATTCGCAGATCTCGCACCCGATCTTTCCAGCCTCGGTCCCGTCCCCCTCTCCAAGATAGAGGAGCTGGTCGCGGCAGCCGTACCGGTAAACTGTGATCCCCTTGCAGCCAAGCTCGAAGGCGAGGGTGAAGACGCCGAGGACGTCCTCAACCGTCGCCTCGTTCGGCAGGTTCACCGTCTTTGAGACGCCATTGTCGGTGAACCGCTGGAAAGCCGCCTGGATTCGGACGTGCTGGGCGGGCGGGACCTCCATCGCCGTGACGAATACCTCCCGCAGGTCGTCGGGGACGCCTACGACGCCAGCCAGGCTCCCTCGCCTTGCCACCTCCCGCATCTTGGCTTCGCTGACGCCCCTCTCTCCCGCCATCCTCTTGAAGAGGGGGCTCGTCACCACCATCTCGTCGCCGATGAGGTCCCGGGAGAAGGAGAGGCCGAATAAGGGCTCGATCCCGGGGCTCGTCCCGGCGATGATGCTGATCGACCCCGTCGGCGCGATGGTGGTGACGGTGGCGTTTCGCATGGCATCGTAGTCGAGACGGCTCTCTTCGAGGAGGGGGAACGAACCCCGCTCCTCGCCGAGGCGGCGGGATTCGTCCCGGGCCGTCTCCGTGATGAACTTCATCGTCTCCTCGGCGATCCGGACCGCCTCTCCCGAGTTGTAGGACGCGCCGAGCTCGATCAGCATCTCGGCAAACCCCATCACCCCGAGGCCGATCTTCCGGCTCCTGAGGGTAGCATCCCGGATCTTCTTGAGGGGAAAGCGGTTCACCTCGACGACGTCGTCGAGGAACCGCACCGCGAGACGGGCCGTCTCAGCGAGTTTGCCCCACTCGATCTCGCCTCCTTCGACGAACCGGGAGAGGTTGATGGAGCCGAGGTTGCATGACTCATAGGGGAGAAGCGGCTGCTCGCCGCAGGGGTTCGTCGCCTCGATCGTCCCCGGCAGGGGGTGGGACTCGTTAATCCTGTCCAGAAAGAGGACGCCGGGGTCGCCCCGCCTCCAGGCGTTGGCGGCGATCTCTCGGAGGAGGCCGGAGGCGTCGATCGTCTCGGTGACCAGGCCGGACCGCGGGTTCACAAGATCAATCCCGCCCCCCGATTTGGCCTTCGCCATCTGATCGTCGGTGATCCCAACGGAGAGGTTGAAGTTCTGAAGCCTCCCCGGCACTTCCTTGGCCCGGACGAACTCCAGGATGTCGGGGTGGTCGGCCCGGAGGACCGCCATGTTCGCCCCGCGCCTCCTGCCGCCCTGCTTGATCACCTCGGTGGCGGCGTCGAAGACCTCCATGAAGGAGACGGGGCCGCTGGCGATCCCACCCGTCGCCCGCACCGGGTCGCCCTTGGGCCGGAGCCGCGAGAAGGAGAATCCGGTGCCACCCCCGCTCTGGTGGATCTTGGCCATCTCCTTCAAGGCGCCGAAGATCCCGTCCATCGAATCCTCCACCGGCAGGACGAAGCAGGCCGAGAGCTGCCCCAGGGAGAGTCCGGCGTTCATCAGGGTCGGGGAGTTGGGAAGAAAGAGCCCGCTGCTCATGAGGTCTCTGAACTTCGATGCCGCCGCGCCACGATCGCCGCCGAACTTCCCCTCGGCACGGGCGACGGTCCGGGCCACCCGGCTGAACATCTCCTCCGGGGTCTCGGCGACGTTCCCGATTTCGTCTCGCCTCAGGTACCTCTTCCGGAGAAGCTCCGGGGCGAAGGGGCCGAGGCTGAGGTCGAGTCCAAGTCCGAGTTCGAGGCCGTCCCCTGGCTCTTCCGAGGGCCTTCGCCCTTCGTCTCCGACCTCGTCCTTCTCATCGGCCGCGCGATTTTTCATCCTCTCCACCTTCTCCCCATCTTTGATCCGCCTCCTCGCCGAAGTCTCCAGAAGCGATATAAACTGTGATCTTACCATATATATCTGAAGATTGGAGTTTCGAGATCATAGTCAAGTCCTGGAGGTTTTACCATCAAGATTGCCATCTCTGGAAAAGGGGGCGTCGGGAAGACCACCCTCGCCGGAACCCTCGCCCGGCTCTTCGCCCGCGACGGGTACAACGTGATCGCCATAGACGCAGACCCCGACATGAACCTCGCCTCGGCCCTGGGCGTCGACAAGAACCCCCGGCCCATCACCGACTACAAGGAGATGGTCCAGGAGAGGGCGAGCGCCGAGTTCGGGATGTTCAAGCTCAACCCCAAGGTCGACGACGTCATCGAGAAGTGCGGCTGCATCGGCCCCGACGGCGTGAAGCTCGCTGTCATGGGGACGATCGACACCGGTGGAAGCGGCTGCATGTGCCCCGAGACCGCCTTCCTCCGGGCGCTCCTCCGGCACGTCATCCTCCGGGAGAAGGATCTTGTCATCCTGGACATGGAGGCGGGGATCGAGCACCTCGGCCGCGGGACGACGAGGGGCGTAGATGTCATGATCGCCGTCGTCGAGCCGGGGCTGCGGTCCGTCGAGACCCTGGAGCGGATCAAGAAGCTCGCGAGCGACCTCGGGATCGAGAAGGTGATGGCCGTCATCAGCAAGGCCCCCGAGGAGCAGGTGATCATCAAGGAGAAGCTGGCGGAGATGAACGTCCCGGTCCTGGGGACGATACCCTACGACAAGAACTTCATGGACGCGGATCTCGCGGGCAAGTCGCCCCTGGACGTCGGCGGGCCTGGGGTCGAGGCCATTAAGGAGATCAAGGTGAAGCTGGAGGAGCTCTTCGGTTCGATGGCGAAAGAGGCAGCGGAGAAGGGAGGGGAGACGGCTTAGGCCGTCTCTGACATCCCCATTGTTCTAGTTGTCACATTTCGGTAGAAAATCTTTGGTCAGTTGGGGGATCTCTTCGCTCCGGGCCGCAAGGCTTTCGACATAGGCCTCGATCGCCTCTTTTGCCATCTCGATCGCCTCGTCTATCGTCTCCCCGAAGGTGACGCATCCGGGAAGGGTGGGGACGATGGCACTATAGCACCCTTCCGGCTCTTTTTTGAGCAAGACTCGATAGCTCAAAGACCTCATCGAAGGTAACATAGGCCAGTTTTAGTATAAATCGGCTCTGGGGGCGGGTGGCGCTGGGACCCTCTCACCACCGCGCCTTTCTCGAGCCTTCACCGAGCGCGGACCATGCCGGGACCCCCGGCCCGTGTTAACCCCCCCCAGCGGTTTGTTACCCGCACCGAAATCCTTAAAATGACGAACTTCAATTCTCAAGTGAATCACTTGAATGCTCAAGGCGTTTGTTATGTGCCACAGCCCGAACCCTCAGATGAGACGGATCCAGAGATACATCCGTGCGCTCCATTGCCCTACGAGATGGGGCATCATCCAGTGCATCGGCACCGAGGAGAGGAGCACAAAAGAGATCTTTGAGCAGCTCGGGCTCGGCGATCAGATGTCCCTGGCAGGACTTTACTATCACCTCTCCGCCCTCAAGCAGGCCGGTATCGTCGAAGTTGCCTCTTATCGAGAGGTCAAAGGCGGCACCCCTGAGAAGGTGTGGAGGCTGAAGACGCGCAGAATCGTGATAGATCTTCTAGAGGAAACTGAGGTGAAATAGATGTGCTGCGGAGATAAACGCGGTTTCGGTGATGGACCATCACATGCCGGCGGTCATCGTGCCGGCGCGGGTGAGAATTGCGGATGTCACGAGCCCGGCCACAATTCGGCGGCCGAGCATCACGGCTCGGGCCATTCTGGCGGGCGAGATGCCTGCTGTTGTGGACATTCCCTCCTGAGCCGGGAGGAGCGGATATCGATGCTGGAGAAGTACAGGAACTCGCTGAAGAGCGAGCTGGAAGGAGTCGAAGAAGAGCTGAAGAGGCTGAACGAGCCGAAATAGCCGGAAGAGCTGACCGGGGATTGATAGATCGAGCACAATCTTGTGGCCGGTCGATTTCAGCTCAAGCCTCTTGGAAAGGCATGAGCGTTTTGCGGAGAGTTCGGAGTGGGACATGAACGCCATTGAGGTTCGTGGGTTGACCAAGCGTTTCGGCAGCTTCACAGCCGTCGATGCCATCAGCTTCGATGTTGAAGAGGGCGAGTTGTTCGGCCTTCTGGGCCCCAACGGCTCGGGCAAAACCACCACCATCAGGATGCTCGTCGGCCTATCCCGCCCAACGGAAGGCGGGGCCAAAATCCTCGGCTTCGACCTATCGTCCGGCATCACCGAGGCGAAGAGGGGAATGGGCGTGGTCCCCGACAGCTCCAACCTCTACGACGAGCTCTCCGCTCGGGAGAACCTCCTCTTTACGGCCAGGCTCTACGGAGTTGCTAAGGATGTCCGGGAGGAGAGGGCAGACGAGCTTCTCAAGGCCTTCGGCCTCTTCGAGCGAAGAGACGACCGGTTCGGGACCTTCTCCCGAGGGATGAAGCGCGCCCTGACGATCGCCGCGGCTCTGGTCCACGATCCCAAGGTTCTATTCTTGGACGAGCCGACGGTGGGGCTGGACGTGGTGGCGGCCCGCTCCCTTCGAAACCTCATCTCCGATCTCCACCACAGAGGTCTGACGATAATCCTGACGACTCATTATCTGGAGGAGGCAGACCTCCTCTGCGATCGGATAGCCGTCATGGTGAAGGGCAAAATCGTCAGGATCGATACGCCTCAGGGGCTGAAGAGGCATGTCGAGGAGCGGTCCGTCATCGAGGTCTCCTTCGGACAGGAGGCATCCGGCCATGTGGGGGATCTATCGGCGCGGCTTCCGGGGGCCGAAGTCGTCTTCCTGGACGGGATGCGGGCGAAGATCTTCGGCGGCGATCCGTCTTTTGTCCTGGAGGAGATATTCGAGTTCTCTGTGGATCACGATCTTGGGCTATCGGCGATAAACAGCATAAAGCCGAGCCTTGAGGACGCCTTCGTCAGGATAACCGGCCTGAGCCCGACGGCGATGGCGAGGGAGAAGGGGGGCAGGTGAGGATGTGGCGAGACGATCTGCGGTGCATACGCCTCATCGCCGCAAAGGACATGAGAACCTACTACCTCAAGCCTCCGGCCATCAGCTGGGGAATGGTCTTTCCCGTGGCCTGGACCCTGGCATTTTACCTGAGAAACCCCAGCAATTTTGACGATCTCATCCCAGGCCTGATCGCCATGACGATCCTCTTCAGCACGACGGCGGCCGAGGCGGTGGTCATAAACTTCGAGCTGAGGATCGGCTCTCTTGAGAGGCTGCTGTTGGCGCCGGTGAGCACCAACTCCGTCCTCCTGGGAAAGGTCATGGGCGGCTTCTTCTTCGGCCTGTTGATGGCCTCGATGGTGACGCTGGCGACTGCCCTGAGCCTGAACCTTCGTCCCGACCTCAGCGCTCTGATCCCGATGGTTCTGATATCCCTTCTGGTCTTCTCCTCGATGGGGGCCCTCTCCAGCGTCCTCTTCAAGGAGGTCTTCGAGGCCCAGACCTTCCTAAACCTGCCGAGATTCTTGATGGTCTTCCTCTGCGGCGTCGTCTATCCGATATCGGCCATGCCGTCGTGGCTTCAGACCATAAGCCGGCTTCTCCCCCTCACCTACACCGTGGAGGGGCTGCGAGCCGCCTTTTCTGCCGCACCATCCTCCCCGTTTCGGGACTTTCTCGTACTGACCGGATTTCTGATGCTCTTCATTTTTCCGGCGATGAGGATGCTTCGAAAGAGGTTCGAGTGAGATATCGAGGGATGTTTAATGGCGGGGCTTCTCGGCGAATCCCCACCAGACAAGCCCCTCGAATCGCTTTCTGCCCCACTTCCGCTTACTTCAGCTCCATATCCCCGAGCCGGAGCCCCGATTCGGTGATCTCGCCGACGAGCTTGCCGTCGGTCATGTCGAGGACCGCGTCCACGTCGTCCTCGGGGAGGACGAAGACCCAGCCCATCCCCATGTTGAAGGTCCGGTACATCTCGTCCTCGGCGACACCACCCTCCTCCTGGAGGAAGCGGAATATCGGCTGGGGCTCGATGGGATCGTCGATCTCAAAGCCGAAGCCGCTGATCCGGTGAAGCTTCAACAGGCCGCTTCCGGTGATGTGGGCCATCCCATGAACATCGGCCTTCTGGATCACTTCGAGCGCCTCCATGTAGATCCGGGTCGGCTCCAGAAGCTCCTCGCCGATCGTCCTCTTCGAGTAGGGCATCCGGTCGAAGTAAGTGTAGTCCGACTCCGCGACGATCTTTCTTGCGAGAGAGAAACCGTTGCTGTGAAGGCCACTGCTTGGAAGCCCCACGATCATGTCGCCTTTTTGTATCTTCTCTCCGGTGATGATGTCCCTTTTTCTGATCATACCGATGGCTGTTCCCGCGAGGTCGAATCCCCGGATGATCTCGGGCAGGGACGCGGTCTCGCCTCCGACGATGCTGATGTTCGAGATCTCGGCCCCCCGCTCCAGGCCGACGGCGATCTGAGCGGTCATCTCCGGGTCAACCTTCTCGAGGGCGAGGTAGTCGACGAAGGCGAGGGGCTCGGCGCCGATGGCGAGGAGGTCGTTGACGTTCATCGCCATGCAGTCGATCCCCACGGTATCCCACTTCTTCATGACGCTGGCGATCAGGACCTTGCTTCCGACGCCGTCGGTGGTCATTGCGATGGCGTACTCGCCCATGTCGATGAGCCCGGCGTAGTGGCCGATATCGGTGATGGGGGCGCCGATACCCTTCCTTCTCCCGGTCATTACGTTCTTCATGGCGGAGATCGCCTTCTCCTCCGCCCTGATGTCGACCCCTGAGTCGGCGTAGGTCATCTTCTTCATCTCTTCACCTCTCCTCTTTTCGACCCTTCTCTCTTCGTATCTTCACTCATCGCCTTTTTCCTCTCCGGCATCTTCGCCTTTTACCTCTTAGCCTCTCCCTCAAGCCCGAACTCCCGGTGTAGCTCCTGGACCGCCTTCTCGGCCTCGGCGATGCTGACGACGAAGGAGATGTTGTGCTCGCTCGACCCCTGGCTGATCATCAGGACGTTGATCCTCGACCTCCCCATGGCGCCGAAGACCCTGCCGGCGACCCCGGGGGTCCCGACCATCCCGGCGCCGACGACGGCGATCACCGCCACGTCGTTGTTGTGGGAGACCTCCCGGACGATCGTCGTCGGAAACTCGGCCCGGAGGGCGATCTCGGCGGCCTCGACCTGGGGCTCGTCGACGACGACGGATATGTTCGCCTCGCTTGACCCCTGGCTGATCATCACTATGTTCACCCCGGCGTTGGCAAGAGCAGTGAAGGCCCGCGCGGCGATGCCCGGTGTCCCGATCATCCCGGCGCCGGATATCGTCAGGAGGGCGACGTTCTTGGAGAGAGTGACGGCCTTGATCACGTCTTCTTTGGCCATCCCCTCTTTGACGATCAGGGTGCCGGGGTCCTCCGGGTCGAAGGTGCACTTCACCCGGACGGGGATCCCGTTTCGTATGGCAGGCTCGATCGCCCGAGGGTGGAGGACCTTGGCACCGAAGTAGGACATCTCCATAGCCTCCCGGTAGGATATGACGGGGATGTTCTTCGCCTCGGAGACGATCCGCGGGTCGGTGGTGAGAACGCCGGTGGTGTCCTTCCAGAACCATATCTCGTCCGCCCCGATGGCAGCCCCGATCAGCGACGCCGAGAAGTCCGATCCGCCGCGGCCCAGGGTGGTGATGTTCCCCCTCTCATCCTCGGCGATGAACCCCGTCACCACCGGGACCCCCTCGATGGGGGTGAGCCTCTGAGCGAGGAGGTCGTAGGTCTTCTCCAGGGGCTTAGCGTTCCCGTAATCGCTGGTGGTTATGATCCCCGCCTCCCCGCCGGAGTAGTGCCGTGACTTGAGACCAAGGTCCCTCAGGACCCCGGAGAGGATCGGGGCCGCCAGCCTCTCACCGAAGCTTGAGATCCTGTCGATGGACATCGGCGACAGCTCCCCCAGGTAGCAGATGCCGATGTACGCCTTCTCCAGCTCGCCGAGCCTCTGGATGATGGTATCCTTCAGCTCCTTCGCGATATCGGGGTCCTTGACCGCGTCCATCAGTGCCTGGATGTGCCTTTTGCTCAGCCTGTCCACGAAGGTCACTATATCCTCGACCTTGCCGCCGTTGGCCGAGGCTCTGGCGCACTGTAGGAGGTCGTCGGTGACTCCTCCCAGGGCAGAGGTGACGACGACGATCTCATTATCTTCGCTCAGGCTCTTAACCAGCTCTCCTACGTTTCGGAGCTTCGCCCCGTCGGCCACCGAGGATCCGCCAAACTTCATTACCAAGCGTGCCATCTTGAAAACCCTGTGATCGTCCCATCTCATCGATATAAGCTTTACTCAAAATTTTATAATAGGAATTATATACTCAGACGTGCGGTCGGCCCCGGAAAAAACGCTCCTTATGATGTAACTCCAAAAGGGGGTGGGACTGCGGGTGCATCGTTCTCTGCGCCTTCGAAACTTCGATCCTCCTGAGATCCCCGCTCCGATGGTCGCTATTTTCTACCTGCAGGATTTTGATATTCCTCAAAAGCCGCCGTGATACGCAAAAATCGATTGTGGCGACCTCACGAGAGCCCACCATCGAGGGCCGAAGGCTTATATAGGTGTACGAAAATGGAACCGAGACTCCAAGATTCAGAAGCTTAGATTCAGAGCTTTATCTCAAATTTCGCGAGGCTTGATATGGGTAAGAGGAAGAAGATGGCTGAGCGCGTAACCGCGCTGATGGACAAGCCAGAGAAGATCAGAAATATCGGTATTGTTGCGCATATTGATCACGGCAAGACGACATTATCTGACAATCTGCTTGCAGGAGCCGGCATGATATCCATGGAGCTGGCGGGCAGGCAGCTATTTATGGACTTCGACGAGCTGGAGCAGGCCCGGGGGATCACCATAGACTCCGCCAACGTCTCCATGGTCCACGAGTACAAGGGCGATGAGTACCTCATCAACATGATCGACACCCCTGGCCACGTCGACTTCGGCGGTGACGTCACGAGAGCGATGCGGGCCGTGGACGGCGCCGTAGTCGTCGTGGACGCCGTGGAGGGCGCCATGCCCCAGACCGAGACGGTTCTCCGGCAGGCCCTCAAAGAGAACGTTCATCCAGTCCTTTTCGTCAACAAGGTCGACCGGCTCTTGAACGAGCTGAAGGTGGACAAGCAGGAGATGCAGATCCGGCTTGGAAAGCTGATCGACAACATAAACAAGCTCATCCGGGGAATGAACGAGGAGAAGTACAAGGCTGGCTGGAGGGTAGACGCCGCCGAAGGGAGCGTCGCCTTCGGGTCCGCCCTCTACAACTGGGCGATCAGCGTCCCCCAGATGAAGAGCACCGGGATCGGCTTCGGCGAGGTCTACGACTACTGCCAGGTTGGAGACATGAAGACTCTGGCCCAGAAGTGTCCACTGTACTTAGCCGTAAACGACATGGTCATCCGCTTCCTCCCAAGCCCCCTCAAGGCCCAGAAGGAGCGTGTCGCAGTCATCTGGCACGGCGACAAGAGCAGCAAGCTCTACAAGTCGATGGAGGCCTGCGATCCCAAGGGCCCCGTCGCCTTCATGGTCACCGACATCTCCGTCGACCCCCACGCGGGCGAGGTCGCCACCGGCAGGCTCTTCTCCGGAACCCTGGAGAGGGGGATGGAGCTTGCCATCTCCGGCGTTGCAAAGCCCAACCGCGTCCAGCAGACGGGGATATTCATGGGCGCCGACAGGATCGAGGTGGAGAAGATCCCCTCCGGGAACATCGCGGCCGTGACCGGCCTGCGGGATGCCTTCGTCGGGTCCACCGTATCCTCGGACAGGGACGCTACACCCTTCGAGGACATAAAGCACGTCAGCGAGCCCGTGGTCACCGTGGCGGTCGAGGCGAAGAACACCCGGGACCTCCCCAAGCTGGTTGAGGTTCTGAGGCAGGTCGCGAAGGAAGACCCGACCCTCAACATCACAATCAACGAGGAGACCGGCGAGCACCTGATGGCCGGGATGGGCGAGCTCCACCTGGAGATCGTCGCCTATCGGATCCAGAGGGACAAGGGCGTCGAGATAACCACATCGCCTCCCATCGTCGTCTACCGCGAGTCGATAACAGGAAAGACCGACGGAACCGTCGAGGGTAAATCCCCCAACCACCACAACCGCTTCTACATCGAGATCGAGCCTCTGGAGCAAGAGGTGGTGGACGCGATCAAGTCCGGCGAGGTCTCCATGAAGATGGAGGAGCTGGAGAGAAGGAACATCCTCATCGATAAGGGGATGGACAAGGAGGAGGCTCGAAACATCTCCGGCATCTTCGAGTCCAACATCTTCATCAACATGACCAAGGGCGTCCAGTACCTGAGAGAGACGATGGAGCTGATGCTGGAGGGGTTCGTCGAGGCGACGAAGAACGGCCCCATCTGCAGAGAGCCGGTCCAGGGCGTAAAGGCGAAGCTGATCGATATCAAACTCCACGAGGACGCCATCCACCGAGGTCCCGCCCAGGTAATCCCCGCCGTAAGGCAGGCGGTCCAGGCCGGCATCCTCATGGCAACCCCCACCCTCCTGGAGCCCTTCCAGAACGTCTTTATACAGGTTCCACAGGAGCAGATGGGCGGCGCCATGTCAGAGATCCAGGGCCGAAGAGGCATGATCCTGAGCATGGAGACCGAGGGCGACATGATCATAATCAAGGCGAAGGCACCGGTCTCTGAGCTATTCGGGTTTGCGGGAGCGATCCGAGGAGCCACCGAGGGCAGGTCTCTCTGGAGCACCGAGTTCGCCGGGTTTGAGCCGATCCCACCAGCGGCGATGGTGGAGACCGTCCGCCAGATCCGGGGGCGCAAGGGATTAAAGACCGAGATGCCTAAGCCCAGCGATTACCTGAAGGTCTGAGGCCTTCTCTGAAAACATTTAAACGGAATAGACGTAAATACGGAGTTGAAAGTTAACCGGAGGAGATAAAGATGGCATCAACGAAGCCACACATGAACCTGGCGTTCATCGGACACGTCGACCACGGGAAGTCCACTCTCGTCGGTAGACTGATGTTCGAGACCGGCGCGGTTTCTCCACATATCATCGAGCAGTACAAGAAAGAGGCCGAGTCCAAGGGCAAGGGCAGCTTCGAGTTCGCCTGGGTCATGGACAGCCTCAAAGAGGAGCGAGAGAGGGGCGTCACCATCGACATCGCCCATCAGAGATTCGACACCGACAAGTTCTACTTCACCATCGTCGACTGTCCCGGCCACAGAGACTTCATCAAGAACATGATCACCGGCGCAAGCCAGGCCGATTCCGCAGTTCTGGTGGTCGCGGCCCCCGATGGCGTCATGGCCCAGACGAGAGAGCACGTCTTCCTTGCGAGAACCCTCGGCATCAACCAGCTGATCATCGCGGTGAACAAGATGGACGCCGCCAAGTACAGCGAGGAGAGGTACAAGGAGGTCAAGGAAGAGGTCGGAAAGCTTCTCCAGATGGTCGGATACAAGGTAGCAGATATTCCCTTCATACCCCTCTCCGCCTTCGTCGGCGACAACATCGTCAAGCTCGGCGACAACCTCAAGTGGTACAACGGACCCACCCTCCTGGAGGCGCTCAACAACCTCAAGGAGCCCGAGAAGCCCACCAACCTGCCTCTGAGACTGCCCGTCCAGGACGTCTACACCATCTCCGGCGTCGGAACCGTCCCCGTGGGCAGGGTCGAGACTGGGATCATCAAGAAGGGCGACAAGATCATCTTCGAGCCCGCCGACGTCACCGGCGAGGTCAAGACGATCGAGATGCACCACGAAGAGGCCGATCAGGCTCTGCCTGGAGACAACATCGGCTGGAACGTGAGGGGCGTTGGAAAGAAGGACATCAGGAGAGGAGACGTCTGCGGACATGTCGACTCGCCGCCGACGGTGGCCAAGGAGTTCACCGCCCAGATAGTGGTCCTTCAGCACCCGAGCGCCATCTCCGCGGGTTACACCCCCGTCTTCCACTGCCACACCTCCCAGATCGCCTGTACCTTGACCGAGATCAAGGCCAAGCTCGACCCCAGGACCGGTGCGGTTAAGGAGCAGAACCCCGCCTTCATCAAGGCCGGCGATGCCGCCATAGTCACCGTCATGCCAACAAAGCCGATGGTGATCGAGAAGGTCAAGGAGATCCCCCAGCTCGGGCGGTTCGCCATCAGAGATATGGGCCAGACGATAGCAGCGGGCATGTGCATGAACGTCACCCCCCGCTAACTCAAATTTTTCTGGTGTTTGAGTTATGCAGAAGGCAAGAATACGGTTATCTGGGACCGACCCCCGCTCCCTGGACGATATCTGCAGCCAGGTGAGGGGGATCGCCCAGAGGACGGGCGTGCACATGGCAGGACCGATCCCCCTACCGACGAAGAGGATGGTAGTTCCTACGAGAAAGAGCCCCGATGGGGAAGGGACAGCCACCTGGGACCACTGGGAGATGCGGGTCCACAAGCGTATGATCGACCTGGACGCCGACGAGCGGGCTCTCCGCCAGCTGATGCGGATACAGGTTCCCAAGAACGTCAACATCGAGATAGTGCTGGAATCCTAGCTGGACTCGTAGTATAGTCTGGATAACACGGAGGCCTCCGGAGCCTCAGTCCCGGGTTCGAATCCCGGCGAGTCCGCTAAGACCCTTTTTTGTTTTGTTTTTGGCCTTATCGAGCTTCTCCCGCCATAGCCTACTCCATCCTGCCTTTGCTTCTCCTCTTTCGTCTCCGCCTCCGGCAAAAGGTTCATAGCCTCCCAGGATTTTCTTCCTTTCCGAGAGAGAAGGATCGGCGTGGGATAACGATGATTACAGGAGAAGATGTTGATCACATAAGCTGGCTAGCCAGCATAAAGGTCGCCGAGGGGGAGTTGGAGGGGTTCGTCGCCTCGTTCAACTCGGTTCTGGATTACTTCCATCAGCTCGACGAGCTCGACACCGAGGATGTGGAGCCGACCTACCGGGTGGTGGATCTCACCAACGTCTTCCGGGAGGACGAGGTCCGCGAGTCCATGTCTCAGGAAGAGTCGCTTTCAAATGCACCCCGGACTGAGAACGGCTACTTCAAGAGCCCCAGGATCGTGTGATCGCCATGTTGAAAGATCTGAGGGGGAGGCTCGGGGCGGGAGCTTCGGCCGAGGAGATGGTGTCGGCCCTGCTTGAGAAGATCAAAAATAGCAAGCTCAACGCCTACAACAACCTGTCCGAGGAGTCGGCCCTCGAACGGGCCCGGGAGTTTGATCGCTCGCCATGGACAGGGCTAATGGCTGGGGTCCCCATAGCGATAAAAAGTTGCATCTCGACGAGGGGTATCGAGACGAACTGCTCGTCGAGGATCCTCTCGGGATACGTACCACCCTACGACGCCCACGTCATCGAGCGGCTGAAGGAGGAGGGGGCGATCATCGTCGGCAAGACGAACATGGACGAGTTCGCCATGGGGACATCAACGGAGAGCAGCTACTTCGGCCCGACGAGAAACCCATGGGATCTGGACCGAGTTCCCGGCGGCTCCTCCGGCGGCTCCGCCGCGGCCGTGGCAGCGGGCGAGGCGCCGTGCGCCCTCGGCTCCGACACCGGCGGGTCGATCCGGTGTCCAGCCTCCTTCTGCGGGATCGTCGGCCTCAAGCCCACCTACGGCCTCGTCTCGCGATACGGTCTCGTCAGCTACGCCAACAGTCTGGAGCAGATCGGCCCCCTGACTCTGAGCGTCGAGGACGCGGCTCTGGTGATGGAGGTTATCGCGGGCCATGATCCGCGGGACTCGACCTCCGTGAAGTCCGATGGCGGGTACCTATCGGGGCTCGACGGCGGCGTCAAAGGTCTGGTCTTGGGCGTTCCCAAAGAGTACTTCGGCGAGGGGGTAGACCCACTGGTCGAAAAGTCGGTCTGGGACGCCATATCCAGGCTAGAGGAGCTGGGGGCGTCGTGGAAAGAAGTCAGCCTTCCCCACACCAAGTACGCCCTCGCAGCCTACTACATCATCGCCATGAGCGAGGCCTCCTCGAACCTGGCCCGGTTCGACGGCCTCCGTTACGGTTTGAGGTTTGGAACCGACCAGGACTGGCATTCCACCTTCTCCGAGATCAGGGCCGCAGGCTTCGGCCCCGAGGTGAAACGGCGGATCCTTCTTGGGACCTACGCCCTATCGGCCGGCTACTACGGCAGGTACTACCTCAAGGCCCTCAAGGTGAGGACCCTGATCAAGCAGGACTTCGAGCGGGCCCTATCGGCTGGCGGCGCCGACGTCCTGGTTACCCCCACCATGCCCTTCCCCGCCTTCAAGATCGGAGAGAGGATCGAGGACCCCCTCTCTCTGTACATGGCCGACGTATTCACCGTCCCCATAAACCTGGCCGGGGTTCCGGCGATATCCGTTCCCTGCGGCTTTGCCGACGGGTTACCCATCGGCCTTCAGATCATAGGCCGCCACTTCGACGAGGTCTCCGTCCTCAGGGCTGCCAAGGCCTACGAGGACGCGACCCCGTACTCTGAGACCGTCCCGAAGGAGGTGGCGTGAAATGGCTGAAAAAGACGTAATCATCGGCCTTGAGGTCCACGTCCAGCTGAACAAGCTCAACTCAAAGCTCTTCTGCGGCTGCTCGACTGACTATCACGACTCTCCCCCCAACACCCACACCTGCCCCGTCTGTCTGGGGCTGCCGGGGACCCTCCCGGTCTTGAACAGGAGGGCGGTGGAGTATGGCATCAGGGTCGCCCTCGCCCTCAACTGCGAGATCCAGGGGGAGACGCTCTTCTATCGGAAGAACTACTACTACCCCGACCTCCCCAAGGCCTTCCAGATAACCCAGTACGACTTCCCCCTGGGGCTCGGAGGTCAGATTCTGATCAAGGGCGAGGACGGCGAGGAGAAGACTATCAGGATCACCAGGGTCCACATGGAAGAGGACCCCGGAAGGCTCGTCCACGCCGGGACGATCGACCGGGCGAAGTACTCGATGGTCGACTACAACAGGTGCGGCATGGCACTCCTGGAGGTGGTGACCGAGCCGGACCTGCGGTCTCCCAAGGAGGCTAGATCCTTCCTCGACAAGCTCCGAAACATCCTCGAATACCTGGACGTCTTCGACGGCAATTTGGAAGGGGCCATGAGGATCGACTCGAACATATCCCTCGTCGGAGGCGAGAGGGCTGAGGTGAAGAACATATCGAGCCACAAGGGGGTGGAGAAGGCCCTCGCCTACGAGATAACCAGGCAGAGGTCCGCCCGGAGGAGGGGGGTCGCCCAGGTCCAGGAGACCCGCCACTACGACGAATTGAGGTGCATCACCGTCACCATCAGGACGAAGGAGGAGGCCCACGACTACCGCTACTTCCCCGAGCCAGACCTCGTCCCCATGAGGATCGCCGACTGGGTGCCGCGGGTCCAGGCGGAGCTTCCGGAGCTTCCCGACGCCAAGAGGGAGAGGTTCGTTTTGGAGTACGGCATAGCCGACGACCACGCAAAGTCCCTCACCTCCGAGATCAGGGTTGCAAACTTCTATGAGGATGTAGCAAAACGGGCGTCTCCGCGGCTCGCCGCCGTCTGGATAGCCGACGTCCTCAAGGGAGAGCTGAACTATCGGGACGTCTCCATCGACGGATTCAGCCCCGACCATATGGTGGATATCCTCGATCTGATCGAGAAGGGAAAGATTACGGAGAAGGGGGCGGTCGAGGTTATCCGGACCATCCTAGACGAAGGCGGGGATCCTGCTGCCGTCGTGGCGGCGAAGGGGCTCGCCAGGGCCGAGGACGACAAGGTTTTGGAGGCGGTCCGGGCCGCGGTGGAGGAGTGCGGCCAGGCGGTGGAAGACTATCGAGCCGGAAACGAGAAGGCGGTCAACTTCATCGTGGGGATGGTGATGAAGAAGACCCGGGGAAGGGCGGATCCGGGGGAGGCGAACCGGCTCGTCAAAGAGGCGCTGGACGGAATGGGTGGGGCTTAGGAGAGCCGCTCCAGCCCCCACCTACTTTAATCTTCTTTGTTTATCATCTTCCTATTCTTCTCTCCGTTCGGGCTCAGTCCTCCGGGCCGCAGTGGATCGCCCAGAGCCATCCACCCTGTCCCTGGGCGAAGATCCATATCTCTCCCAACCCACAGGAGACTGCCGCCGGCTGGCCCGAGATGGAGCCCTTGAGGTTCTCGCCGTCCGACCACCAGCCATCTCCGTCCTCCTCGAGGTGAATCAGCTCACCATCCAGAACCCCGAATAGGTGGACTATCCCGTCTTCGACGACCGTCGCCGGGGCCGAGTCGAACTCCTGGTCGATCGTCTCCATGGATATATTGCCAGTTTCCGGATCCATGGAAGCGTGGCCGACGTCGCCATCTGCACGGAGAGCGAAGATGTGGATCAGCTCGCCGTCAAAGGCCGCCGCCGGCGGCGATGAAAGGGTGACTCCGAGGCTCTCCCACCCACTCCAGGACGGTTCCTCCCCCGACCCAGCAGCGGGTAGCGCGGCGGAGTTCCAGACGAGACCGTCCGAGCCGTCCAGGGCGAAGAGGTGGATCTCGCCGGAGGCGAGGACCGCCGCAGGTCGCGAGCCTATCTCCCCTTCCATCTCGGTCCAGTCCTCGGTCTTGTCGCAGGCGACTCCTCCGTCGCATCCCCAGCACCTCTTGTGGAGGCAGTGGTTTGTGGGGCCCCAGGTGAAGAGGTGGTAGTCGCCGTCCTGGGTCCCTGTCGATACCGCGGCAAGCTCATACTTTCTGAAGTGAACTCCGCCGAGGTTCTTGTTGTAGGGGGGCGGGCCGAAGACCTTCGTCCAGTCGGACCAGGTCTCCAGGTCCTGGAGGCGGATGTGCCATAGATCGTTCTCGTTTCCTCCCGAGAGGATGTCTATGATCCCATCTTCCGGGGAGACGGCCACAGGTTCCGTCGTCAGCCTCACTCCCTTTACGGAGATCCAGTTGGACCATCCAGTCTCGGTCCTGTACTGGACCATCCTCACCGAGGGCAAAAGTCCCTGAGGTTCGGTGGAAGTCCCGATGACCACCACCGGCTCCGACGTCTCGTTGCCGGGGGTGGCCCGGTCGAATTCCGCCAGCTGACCCAAAGCAAGGCCTGCCAGGAGGAGCGCCACCAGGATGGCGCACGCGTAGATCTCTGCCCTCGAAGTCATTCTGCCTCCAGGGCGGACTTTGTCATTATCGTATATCCGATTTCCGAAGGTCTTGAGGGTATGCTGGCTTGCTGGATGATACGGTCCTCCCTCCGTCAAGGGCGGTCTGTCGCGGCAGCTCTGGCCTTCTCTCTGCCCTCTACCACCACGGCGAAGCAAGAGCCAACAATCATTTCTGAGGCGATCGATTGATATTTATCGTACAAGAGAGTGAGAGATCTCTGGTTGATGGCCTATGTTTGACTACTGGAATCCGCACATCGAGCGCATGCCCATCGAGGACCTTCGCAAGCTCCAGGAGGAGCGGCTCAAGGCGATGGTCCACTACGTCTACGATCATTCTCCCTTCTACAAGGAGAGGTTCAGGAAGGCCGGGGTGGCTCCCTCGGACATAAAGGTGCTATCCGACCTGACCAGGCTACCCTTCACCTACAAGGTCGATCTCCGGAACACCTACCCCACCGGCATGTTCAGCCTGCCGAGAAACAGGATTGTGCGCTACCACGTCTCCAGCGGCACCACAGGAAAGCCCACCGTCGTCGGCTACACCAACGACGACATCGAGATGTGGTCGGATTCCCTGGCCCGAGCCCTAACATCCATAGGTCTAGGCCGCGGGGACGTCATCCAGGTCGGGTACGGATACGGCCTCTTCACCGGCGGCCTCGGCCTCCACTACGGGGCGGAGAAGATCGGGGCGACGGTTCTTCCCACCGGGACGGGGAACACCGAGCGGCAGATCATGCTGATGCAGGATCTCGGCAGCACCGCCATCGCCTGCACACCGTCCTACTTCCTCCACATCGCGGAGGTGGCGGAGAAGATGGGGGTCTCCATCCGGGACGACACGAGCCTCAAGGTGGGGGTCTTCGGCGCCGAGCCCTGGTCTGACGAGACGAGGCGGCGGATCGAGGAGTCGACGGGGATCAAGGCCTACGACATCTTCGGGACGAGCGAGATGAGCGGACCCCTCTTCACCGAGTGCCAGGAGCAGAACGGGATTCACGTCTGGTCCGACATGTTCCTCATCGAGGTGATCGACCCTAAGACCGGCGAGCAGCTTCCCGACGGCGAGACGGGGGAGCTGGTCATAACCACCCTCAGCAAGTGGGCGATCCCCCTCATCCGGTATCGGATCGGCGATCTGACGGTGATCAACACCGAGCCCTGCGCCTGCGGCCGGACCCACCCGAGGCTGATGAGAATCCTCGGCCGTACCGACGACATGATCGTGATCCGGGGCATAAACGTATTCCCGAGCCAGGTGGAGTCGGTCCTGATGACGATCCCCGAGGTCGGCGACCACTACCAGATCATCGTCGACCGGAAGGGGCCCCTGGACATCATGAAGGTGATGGTGGAGGTGACCGAGACCGGCTTCAGCGACAAGATCTCCGACCTGATGTCTCTATCCAAGAGGATCTCCAAGGAGCTGAAGGGCGTCCTCAACGTCGTCGCCGACGTGGAGCTTGTGGAGCCGGGGACGATCCCGCGGTCTGAGGGGAAGGCCGTGAGGGTGATCGACAAGAGGAAGGTCTGAAGGACGGCGGGAAGAAGACCGGAAGATGACAAAAAACGAAGGCGACAGGAAAAGATGCGAAGCGAGAGCAGAAGGCGATAAAGGACGGAAAAGGACTGAAAAAAGGAGGTGCGAAAAATGGTGGCAATTAAGCAGATATCACTCTTCGTTGAGAACAAGCCCGGCAGGATGGCCAAGGTCTCAAAGACCTTATCGGACGCCGGAGTCAACATCAGGGCCCTCACCGTCGCCGAGGCGGGGGACTTCGGGGTCATTCGGATGGTCGTCGACGATCCCGCGAAGGGGTACCAGGTCCTCCACGACGGCGGCTTCACCGTCTCCGAGACGGAGGTTCTGGCCGTCGAGATGAAGGACATCCCCGGCGGGCTATACGAGATCGTGAACACCCTGGGCGAGAACGACGTCAACGTCGACTACGCCTACGCCTTCGTCACCACGAAGGCCGAGCGGGCGCTATTGATCATCCGGGTCGACAACCTGGAGAAGGCGAGGAAGGTCCTCACCGGCGCCGGGATCAAGCTGGCGACGAAGGACGAGATACAGAAGATCTGAGGGCAAGGCGGATTATGTGTACCAGGCGGTGTAATGTCACGGTCTGGTACCCATTATTATGCCAGTTTTAATAAGGGGGTTTAAAAATTAATTATACTAAATTTCTAAAAGGGTATCAGGATGATTTATTAATACTGCATTATGCTTCATCCAATATGAACATCTCACCAGTACAAATTTGTTGTATTTCTATTCAATCTTTTAAATCAAAGCAAACAACAACTTTTTCTTTAGTTAATTGTCCGAATGAAAAAGAATTACTTGCCACTTTTTTAGTTTTTGCTAAAAATAATAGTGGGAGAATATATATTGGGTGGAATATATCCGATTCCACCTACGGGATACAAGCGATTCAAAATCGTATTTATCAGCTTATCGGAGATGTAAATCTGGGAATATGCGAATGCTCGATATACGATTTAGATAGTATATTAGAATGGAAATTTGGACATGACTATGTATCGCACCCAAAACTATATCGTTTGGCATCCCTGAATGGCATAACTACAAATAACTATATTGAAGGCTCAAAAGAACAGGAATTATTTGAAAACTCAGATTACAAGTCTATAGAACTATCTACCAATCGTAAGGTTAGAATGATTTCGAATATCTCCGACTTATTCATAACCAATAAGCTAAAAGTTGAGAGGGTGTCAACAATTTCGCGAATAAAAGATTTCCTTTACAATCCAGGCCTCCAAACGTTAGTCGGTCTTCTGGGATTACTCCGATGATTTGGATTAATATTTGTGTAATTAAAGAATATTATGTGCCTACACATAATCATCGAAATAGACGAGGACGGCTACTATATAGCAAGCTGCCCCCAATTCAAGGGCTGTCATTCCTACGGCGAGTCTATTGACGAGGCTCTGGAGAACGTAAGGGAGGTAGTTGAGATGTGCCTGGAGGAGGCAGACGCCGGGCACAGCGAAACCCACAGTCGATTCGAATAACTGAAAGATGGCGTCTTGTCTCCGATCACTTTGCAGCTGCCCCAAATTTTCTGCGCCGCTGGCCTATATATCCCACATTCCGCGTTTTGAAATTAGAAGTCTTGAATTTCTCTCTGTAAATATCCACAACATTTTTTAATAATAGCATCCAAGGCACCTCGAGGGTAAGTAGCATGGATGTGGACGTCCAATCATACCTAATAGGCCACCTTGGTCTAGCTGCAGGCATTTTCGATTCGTTGAAGATCGCAGAAGTTATTGATCGGGCTCTTCCCAAGAAGAGTTCCCGAAATCTTCCCCGTTCGGTTGTGATAAAAGCCATGATCCTCAACGGTTTGGGCTTCACAGGTCAAAGGTTATACCTATTTCCCAACTTTTTTATGACTATTCCTACCGAGAAGCTGCTCGGTGAGGGAATAACTCCTGCCGATTTGAATGATGATATGGTAGGCAGAACACTTGATGCAATTTACAAATATGGCACCACAGAGCTGTTCAATGAGATTACATTGCAGATTATGAAACAATTTTCTTTGGGGACTCAGCTGATACATGTTGATACTACGAACTTCAGCGTTTATGGAAAATATGAAGGCGATGCACCAGACGGTACAGATTCGATCGAAATTGCGTTTGGTCATGCAAAAGACGGCAGAACAGATCTGAAGCGTTTCGTCCTCGGTTTGGTTACGAATCAGCATGGATTGCCTCTTTTTACTAAAGCCTACTCTGGAAACGCGTCCGACAAGAAAAGCATCATGGAGATGATCCAAAAGACGCAACAAGCGATCAAATTCGATGATGATTGTTACTGGATCGCGGATAGCGCTCTGTACACGGAAGAGAACATCAGGCTCCTTGGAACTGAAACCAAATGGATCACTCATGTTCCAGCTACGGTAGGGGAAGCCAAGAGA
>JAXGJB010000027.1:0-38864 GCA_040770465.1 Methanothrix sp.
CCTGGGCCTGCCACCCCCAGCATTTGGGCCAGCTCAATGGTCCCGACGCCGTCCAGAAGCGTCGCCCGCCACCCCAGGGCCGCCGAGGCGATGCTCAAGGCCGCCAGGGCGTGGCCGAGGTTCAGGTGGAGGTAGCGGAAGGCCCTCTCGCCGTACTTCCAGGACTCTCGCCAGGGGATGGAGGTGAGGCCGACGAGGACCGTCCCCTCCGGCAGTCTCATCTCGCGCCAGGCCTCCTCCGAGAACCGGCCTATCACCTCTAGGCCGTGCTCCCGAGGCGCGTAGTGGGCGATGGTCGGAGAGTCGAAGAGCCCCGGGACCGGCCCCGAGATCAGGTACCCCTCCGTCGGGTGGAGGTTTCCGCTGGAGGGATTGACCCGCAAGGCCCATGCCGCCCCGCCAGCCCGCCTCCAGGCCGATATTGCGAGGGAATCGAAGAGGAGCTGGGATACGGTCTCGAAGCTCAAGAGCCGGGGTGGGACGTTCCCCTCGGAAAGGGCGAGGTCAAACTCTGGCCCCTCGCCGGGCGAGGGCTCGGGACGGGCCAGCTCCACGAGCTCTGCGCCACGGTAACGACGAAATGGGGCTGGCTCGTTTGCCCAGTCCATCGTCTTCGGGCCTGGGGCCATTTTTGTGAAGCTGTGCTTTGTCGCCTGGTGGTAGGCGAGAACAGATTCGAGCTCTTGGGACAATTCGAGATTCCTCCTGGGCGGGTCGGGAGTCGGGGGTTGGGCTAGTTCCCTTTCTCAAGCTGTTTTATTCGTATAACAATCTGAGGCAATAACCAGAGATAATCCTCAATGGTCCGCTTCGTGAGGCCCGAATACCGAATATGTCTTTACCCATCCTTAGATATCACCATCTGATCTTTCAACTGTTCGATCTCGCGAAGTCGTATGTCACCTACTAAACCGAACTCCCTCAAAGCTGGCGTTTTTGGAGAATTTCGCCAACTTTGCATAAGTGTACTATTCGATACATTCCTCACATAAGGCTACTACTCATAGAAACCTTTTTACTTTGTGGCATTCACACAAACTAATAAGGGTGAACAAGATGAGACTGAAGCTAATATACATTCTGTTGATGCTAGCATCGCTAGCAATGCCAGCCGTGGCGGATGAGGTGGAAACAGAAGTCGTATTCCCCGATCCGAACCTTGAGGATGCCGTAAGAGACACGATCGATAAACCAGAAGGTCCCATCTATGCTGCAGATCTAGAACAGATCGATCGTCTTGGGGCGAATAAAAGTAACATCAGAGATCTTACCGGGCTGGAGTATTGTAATCACCTGCAAGAACTGTGGCTAAGACGCAACGATATAACTGACGTATCTCCGCTGGCAGGCCTCACTAACCTGGAGAATCTGTACCTAGGGGGCAACCAGATAACCGATGTTTCTCCGCTGGCGGGCCTCACTAACCTGCTGAAACTTGACCTAGACGACAATCAACTAACCGACGTCTCACCTCTGGCAGGCCTCACTAAACTGCAATATCTGGACCTAGACGATCATCAAGACGACAATCAACTAACCGACATCTCTCCGCTGGCAGGCCTCACTAACCTGGAAGATCTGTACCTAGGGGGCAACCAGATAACCGATGTATCTCCGCTGGCTGGGCTCACTAACCTGCGATATCTGGTCCTAAGGTGGAACCGGATAACCGACGTATCTCCGCTGGCTGGGCTCACTAACCTGAAATCTCTGAACTTATGGTACAATGAGATAACCGACGTCTCTCCCCTGATGGGGTTGACTAACCTGCAAGAACTGGGCCTTGAGCGCAATCAGATAACCGACATCTCTCCGCTGGCGGGCCTCACTGACCTGAAATATCTGGACCTAAGTAGCAACGAGATAACCGACGTATCTCCGCTGGCAGGCCTCATTAACCTGCAATACCTGGACCTAGAGGGCAACCTGGAAGCTCTGTACCTGGGGGGCAGGGGCAATCAGATAACCGACGTCTCTCCTCTGGCAGGCCTCATTAACCTGCAATATCTGGTCCTAAGGTGGAACCGGATAACCGACGTCTCTCCTCTAGCGGGCCTCACTAACTTGCAAGAACTGCAACTAGGTGAAAACCAGATAACAAATGTCTCTCCTCTGGTGGGCCTCACTAACCTGCAAATTCTGGACCTATGGGGTAACGAGATAATCGACGTCTCTCCTCTAGCAGGCCTCACCAACCTGCAAGAACTATCCCTATCGTACAACCAGATAACCGATGTCTCTCCTCTAGCGGGCCTCACTAACCTGCAAAAACTGTACCTACAGAGGAATGAGATAACCGACATCTCTCCTCTGGCGGGCCTCACAAAACTGCAAATTCTGAACCTAGAGAATAACGAGATAATCGACGTCTCTCCTCTAGCAGGTCTCACTAACCTGCAAGAACTGGACCTAAGTAGCAATGACATAATCGACGTCTCTCCTCTGGCAGACCTCACCAACCTGGAAAAACTGGACCTAGCATGGAACCAGATCATCGACATTTCCCCTCTGGCGTGCCTCACTAACCTGAAAACTCTGGACCTACGGAGCAACCAGATAACAGATGTTTCTACGCTGACAGGCCTCACAAACCTGCAATATCTGAAACTAGAGGACAACGATATAACCGACGTTTTCCCTCTAGAGGGCCTCACAGCTAAAATAACATATTAAAGCCAACAGAGAATCGATCACCTTCGCCCGGGAGGACAGCGCTGGGACAACAGACACCCTCGCCTGACGTCGACGAGCCCCTCCTCGCCCCCGCGTTCGAAGCCCTCCTCATCTAATCTGGCGAGGACCTCCTCGACGAACCCTGCGATCCCGCCCGGATGATACGCCTCGATGGCGTCCAGCTCCGCGATCCTCTCGGGGTCGAGGCCCGAGGGCTTGACGCGCCAGCTGTACAACTTCTTCTCCTCCTTCGAGCTCGCCTTCCCCGTAATCGTTGGAATCCCGAGGTCCAAGACCTGGCGGGGGGAGAGGCCGACCCGCACCATCCTGAGGTCCGGTCCGTCGCCTGCGGAGCTGATCTGGTCCTTTATCAGTGAACTGAGATCCCTGCAGAATGCGACGCCCGACGGGGATAGGTCCGAGAGGCAGAGGGCGATCGTCGGGCTCCGGCCACGGCTCTTCGCGCCCCCGGCGCGGGCGATGAGCCGCTCCACCGCCTCAGCCGTCGGCCTGCCCTCGACGGAGACGAGGGCTGCGCCCATTTTCGTGCAGACGGGAAGGACCAGCCGGGCGAGGCCGGGCCCCGCCATCCACAGCTCGATCCTCGGCCGCTCGGAGCCGGCGGCCCCGGCCTCCTTAACATCCTCCACCTCCACCTCGGCCTCCGGCGGCACGAACTCGCCGACGAGAGGCTCCAGGATCGCGTCCTCGGGGAGACGGCCGAAGAGCTTCGCCCTATCGACCCACTTCTCGAGCTTGGGGCAGTCGGTCTCGTGATACCTTCTTACCGCCCTGATCTCGCCGACGAACCCGCCGCAGATGGGGTAGTCGGCGGCCTCTCGCCCCAGGGCGAAGTAGTAGAGGGCGGCGACGGTCGTCTGCGGCCGCCCAAACTCCCGATAGACTCCCGCAACCCAGCCCGTCTTCGTCCTGTCCACCGCGGCCTCGATGGGCCTGTCGACGATCTCCTTCATCTCCCTCACCAAACGCTGCCTGAAGATATCAGCCTGGCGGCGGCACCCTCCCTTCTTTGCCATCAGGTACCGTCGTCGCCCCTTACCGGCTCGCGCATCCGGGCTCTTTGTTTTGAGCCCCATCGCGCGAAAATCGCCCGGCTCCGGGTCGATCGATCGACTTGCTATCGTTTCGCCGTCGATCTTTCCTCAGGCCGGTTGCGGGTCGGAGCCGCCACCTTCTGCACAAGGGTTTTAGCCGAAAAGATCCATCTTGAAGTTAGAGCGACCGAGAAGTTGTAGTCATGTCAAATACCAAGATCGATTCCACGGCAGATGAGGCAGACCGCTTCCTCTCCGAGATCCGTAAGCTTCGGGGCGGGCGAGAGGCAGGCGACGAGGAGGAGGAGGACTGGGTCGAGAGGGCGGTGGACCTGAAGGTAGATCAGCTCCTGGACCTCTCCGAGTGCCTGCGAAACCTGGAGCCCTCCCAGGAGATCCTCGAGATCAGAAACGAGTGCGACGGGATCGTGGAAGAGATGGTGACTGGAAGGCTCGGGGGCGAGGCGGCCGTGGGCCAGACCGACGCTTTCCTCTGCAAAGCTGCCACCCTCATCATGGAACGGCTGATGGGCGAGATCGAAGAGTGAAATCTCGAAGATCCGAGATAAGATTCCAATCAGATCTCATCTCAGATCTCATCTTCTGAATTTTGCCTCATTTTTGCCTCATCGAAGTTCATAATCTCGGTCCATCAGGCATCAGGCCTCTTTCGCCCGCAGGGGGTATCCCTCGGAGACTGACCAGGCCCCGCCTCTGAGATCGGTTACCTCCCGTTTCTGCCCCAGGTCCGGGGCCACATCCAGAAGCCTCATGGTGTAGGGGTGGACGGGGCTCGTCGTCACCTCGCTCGTCGCCCCCTCCTCGACGATCTTCCCTTCCAGCATCACCGCCATCCTGTCGCTCACCTTCCGTGCCAGGGCGATGTCGTGGGTGATGAAGAGGATTGATAGGCCCCTCTTCTCCTGGAGATCGAGGAGGAGCTTGAGGATCTTCGCTTGGACGCTGGCGTCGAGGGACGACGTCGGCTCGTCGGCTATGAGGAGCTTCGGGTTGAGGACGAGGGCCCTTGCGATCGCCACCCTCTGGGCCTCGCCGCCGCTGATCTGGTGGGGGTACTTCTTCAGGAAGGCGTCGTCGGAAGGAAGCTCCACCTCTTCGAGGGCCTTTCTTGCGGTCTCGATCCTCTCTGTGGCGCTTCCCACCTTCTGGACCTGGAGGGGCTCGATGACGGCATCCAGGACGTTCATCCGGTGGCTTATCGACTCCTTCGGGTTCTGATAGATCATCTGGACACGCCTGTAGAAGTCCCGGTCCCTCCGGAGGAGGGGCTCGCCATCCAGCCGGATCTCGCCCTCAGATTGGTCGAAGAGGCCGATGACGGTCTTGGCGAGGGTGGTCTTGCCAGAGCCGCTCTCCCCGACGAGGGCGATCGTCTCCCCCTCGAAGAGGGTCAGGTCGATCCCGTCGACGGCCGCAAAATCGCCGAATTTCGTCCGTAGGTTCTCCAGCTCCAGGAGGGGGACGATCCCGCCCCGGTGGCAGGCGATCAAGCGGTCTCCGACCTCCGAGAGGGGCGGGACATCTTTTCCGCACCGGTCGATCCTCTGGGTGCACCGGTCGCTGAAGGGACAGCCTGGAACGCCGTGGACCAGCATCCCCGGTATCCCCTGAAGGTCCTTAGTGGTGGTCATGTTTGGCGACGACCTGATCAGCCCCCGGGTGTAGGGGTGGCGCGGGTTCTCCAGAAGGTCCCGGGTCTCGCCAAGCTCGACGATCCTTCCGGCGTAGAGGACCGCCATCTTCTCCGCGAGCTTCGCGGCGGTGGAGAGGTCGTGGGTTATGACCAGGACGATCTTCTCCCTGATCCTCTCCCTCAGAAGCTGGATGATATCGGCCTTGGTGACGGCGTCGAGGGATGCCGTCGGCTCGTCGAGGATCAGAACCTGGGGGTCGTTTGCAAGAGCCATGGCGATGAGGACCCTCTGCTTCTCCCCCCCGCTCAACTGGTGAGGGAACGATCCCCCCTTCTCCCTGCCCAGGCCGACAGAACTGAGGAGGCCGTTGACTCGGCCCCCGACGTCCCCGGCGTCGCCCCTCTCCCGATGGGCGAGGATCGCCTCCTCGATCTGGGACGAGACGGTCATGAGGGGGTCGAGGGCGTCCTCGACGTTCTGAAAGACCATGGCCATATCCTTCCCCCGAAACTTCCGGAGCCCTCCTTCGTCCAGAGCCGTCAGGTCCTTTCCGTCCAGGAGGATTCTTCCCGAGACCTGGCCATCCAATAGGCCCATGAGGGCAAGCCCCAGGGTGGTCTTCCCGGCCCCGGACTCGCCGATGATCGCGAGGGTGTCGCCCCGGAGGAGGTCGAGGTCGATTCCAGCCAGGATCTCGGCACCGTCGTAAGACGCCTTCAAGTCGCTGATTTCAAGCAAAGTCAGATTCCTCCATCATGGTGGTGGTCGTCTTTCTCCCTTAGCCTCGGGTCGAGGACCCCCTCCAAGGCGAAGCCGGTGAAGCTGAGCCCGATCAGGGTGAGGGAGAGGGCGATCCCCGTAGGCAAGAGCCACCACTTCCAGACCTCCAGGTAGGTGAAGACCCGGGCGTACTGCATCATCTTCCCCCAGCTCATCAGCGAGGGGTCTGAGATCCCCAAAAACGAGAGCCCCGCCTCCATGAAGACGGCGCGTCTTGCATCCTGGATCATTATCGCCACCAGGACCGGCGCCAGGTCCGGGACGATGTGGCGAAATAGAAGGTGAGACCAGCCCGCCCCAAAGGTCAGGGCCGCCGAGACGTGCATCCTCTCCTTCAGGGTGAGGGTCTGAGCCCTTATCACCCTCGCCCCTCCGGGCCACGAGAGGGCGGATAGGAGGAGGATCATCATGAGGACGTTGGGCCGGAGGTAGGCGGCCACCAGGATTATCACGATCACGTCGGGGATGGCGATGCTGGCGTCGACGACCCTCATCCAGAACCGATCGTAGAGGCCGCCGAAGATCGCCGAAGTCCCGCCGATGAGGACGCTGATGAAGGCCGAGAGGAGGGCGACCCCGAAGCCGACGGACAGGGAGGTTCGGGCTCCGTAGAGGAGCTGGGTCCAGATGTCCTGCCGGGCGTCGTTGGTGCCGAGCCAGTGCTCCGCCGAGGGGGGGCTGAAGGCGGGGGTGTCGGTGTTCTCCCGTGGGGAGTAGGGAGAGAGGAGCGGGGCGAAGACCGCGAGGAGAACCATCAGTCCTATGAGAATGAGCCCCGCCCTTCCTGCGCCCCTCTCAGCCACCTCGTGCCAGACGTCAACGTGCATGGCTCACCCTCGGATCGAGCTTTGAATAGAGGAGGTCCACCATGAGGTTTGCAGCCAGCACCGCCAACGTCACGAGCAGGAGGATCCCCTGGATCAGGGGGTAGTCCCGGGTTAGAAGGGAGTTGTAGAGGAGCCATCCGACGCCGGGGTAGGAGAATACGATCTCGACGAAGAGCGCTCCTGTGATGACGTGGGGCATCATGAGCCCCGTCGAGGTCACCACCGGGAGGAGGGAGTTTCGACCGGCGTGCCTGTACTTGATCTGCCTCTCGGAGCAGCCTTTCGCCTTCGCCGTGAGGATGAAGTTCTCCTTCAGGGTGGTGATCATGGTGTTTCTTGTTAGAAGGTATGCCGATGTGACCCGCACCAGGACGAGGGCCGCCAGGGGGGCCAGAAGATGGTGAAGGATGTCGATTGCCAGTGGGAACCCCTCAAGCCCGCTGTATGGGGTGAGGGCCCCAGATAGGGGGACGACCCCAAAGACCACCCCGAAGACCAGGAGGAGGACGATCCCCATGAAGAAGTCGGGAAATCCGTTGAGGAACATGAGCCCCGCAAGGAGCGTTTTGTCGAGGCTCTGCCCCCGGCGGTACCCCGACTCGATCCCCAGGACGAATCCCAGAAGGGTTGATATGATCAAAGCAGTGCCCGTGAGAAGGAGCGTCCAGGGGAGAAAGTCGAGGATCACCGTCAGGACATCCTGGTGGTAGTAGTAGGAATGGCCCAGGTCGCCGTTTGCGAGCGAGGTGATGTATGCCAAGAACTGCTGGCTCACCGACTGGTCGAGGGAGAGCCGCTGGATCAGCTCGGCTTTCAGCTGGGGCGTCATGGCCAAAAGCGCCTCCTCGCCGTAGATCGCCTGGAAGGGGTCTCCGGGCATCATCCGCGGGAGGGCGAAGTTGAGGGTTAGGATGATGGCGAAGGCTATGATGTAGTTGGTGAAGAAGGCGGCTCGTCTGAGGGCGGCCCTCCCCCTCGCCACGGCCTTCTGGAAATTCCAATCCAGCTTCAGGCTTTCCAGATGGCGCTTATGAAGGTCCTGCATCGAATTTCGCACCCCATCATCTTAATAAATCCCGATTAATATTGCGCTTAATTTCTCAACGATCCATGTAATCAGGTCATTATTTATGAAACTTTCCCGAATCGTATGCGTGAAAATGCATCAAGCTGATGAACTATAACACAAAATCCATGAGGATTTCGATTTACTGGTTGAGAGAGCGCGTTTTGGTCCCCAAATCCAATTATCAGCGTCATATTTGCCCCGCTCACGCGCCATATCTTCTTAATTTGGCCTAATTCTCAGCAATTTTAGATAGCTTCCGCTATCTTCAGATAACCTCCGCTCTTTTTAGTGTGTATAGCTGATACAGATTATACGCGATGGCTGCAACTATCATTTTACCATGAACCCTTTTCATAGTTGTAACCAGAACCCTGCCTGCTCCAAAAACTCGCTTTATAACCGCGAAGGGTCTTTCTCCAGGTGATCTCAGCTTACTTATCAGCCGATTCCGTTCATTTTCGAGTTCATCCAGCGGTCTTTCCGTCGTCCTTCTCTTCATAGTGAAATCTTCACCCCTCGCAGGCACCCCAAAATATCCCTTATCTCTAAGCACCACCTCTCCTGGAACGGAAAGATCGACTCTGCTATCGTGGACCTTTGCTGTGGTCGTATCTATCTCACGGATAAGTGCATAGTCCAAATCTACTTTAGAATGAAGTTTATACCCAAAGTGAAGCTCTTCACCCTTCTTTGTCCACGTGCCATCTTTGCTTCGGCGAGTTTTAGCTTGATCACCACGAGGTTTTTTAGATGAACCAGGATCAGCTTCAATGAATGTAGCATCCTGGATTGTTCCACGTTTCACCATTAGTCCCTTAGAATCCAACTGATGTCTGAATTCATCCCAGACTCGATCGTACGTTCCTGTCTCTATCATCCGCTCCTTGAACAGCCATACCGTGCTGGAATCAGGGACCCGCTCCGGAAAACCAAGAAATCCCATAAACGACACACGATCCTTGATCTGTCTCACAACTTCAAGGTCGCTTAGACCGTACCACTCCTCAAGTATCAGAATCCTGAACATCATCAGAACGTCGCAATTAGGTCGCCCACCTTTCTCGCTTTTGTTCCGGTACATCTCCTCAAGTAGCTCGCGAATAGGTTTCCAGTCTATGATATCAACTATCTGCAAGAGCCGGTTCTCTGATTTCTGCTTACTGTAAACTTCTCGGAACGCCCAGGCCGAAAAAGTATTCATAATTATTAATTGTTTTAATACTATTTAAACATTGCTATATTTAGGTTTTTCGAAATCCTCCCATGACAAATAAATAGAATAGCCCGTAGATTTGGGGAAATCAGGGGAGATTATGGTGGCCAGAACTTTCATGGTGGCAAATTCGCATGATCTTCGAAGCTCAGCCGTCATCGATCCACAGACGTCTTCGTCAGAGATATTGCTTCAGTCAGCGATCTTGCCGCAGGACACCAGTCGGCCGGCGGCTCTCCCCCTACAGTCCGGGGCGAGAGGAGGGGGAAGGCCCTGCAGACGATGGGCCTTGCCGGATGTATCTTGCAGAGGCCCTTCGCCTCGTCGAGGAAGATGCAGGGAGAGGTCTTCTTTATCGCCCAGGCCCGCTGCCCCTCCACCTCGACGGAGGCGGCGTACTTCTGGATCGTCTTTCTTACGCTGATCCCGAGATGGGCCGATAGCCTCTCGACGTCCTGGGGCTCCAGGCTTATGGGGCTTGAGAGGGTGCAGCACCTCCCGCACCTCTCGCAATCCAGGCTGGAGGCGATCTTGTAGAGCCAGGAGCCGCGATCGGGATCGGGGATTTCGGGGTCGAGGCCGACGCCACCCATAAGCCCGATCGCCTCCATCACCCTTCGATGGACCCGCGGCGAGTTGAAGGCCGCCGGAAGCCAGGTGGGCTCGCGGCAAGGCTTCTGGACGTAGGATACGGGCAGGTCAAGAAATAGGCCGTCGAGGTGGTAGGCGGTCCTGGAGATCGGCGACCAGAATACCCTCCCCTCGGCCACAAGAGCGATCAGCGCCTCGCCCACCTCCCGCGAGAGGCCGGGCGCCACCACCAGGTTCTCGGCGCAGGTGACCGCCCCCTCCGGGTCCTCGCCGAAGGCCTTGGCGATCCGCGCTGAGGTGACGTGCCTCTCGGAATGGATGAAACTTTCGATCTTTCGTTTCAGCTCCGCGCTCGTCATCTGGACTTCACCCCAAAGGTCGTTCCGGGATGGGCGGGTCTCCTCTAAGTATATGTCCCCTGGATGCGAGACGAAAAAGCGAGACAAAAAAAGAAGGCGATGCCCCTGATGGAGGCATCATACCTCGGGCTCTATTTCTCCCTCAGAGGAAGGCCATCTTGTTCAATGGTATCGGAACCCCAATGGCGATCCCGCCCTTGGTGTAGAAGAGGTCCACCTCGCCGTTGTGGGCCCAGTACCAGTTGGGGTAGTAGAGGGTGAGGGCGGGAAGATCTTCGGCGTAGAGGCTCTGGGCCTCGTCGATCAAATCGGCCCTATCGTCCTCGTCGGTCTCAGTCTCCTGATCCTCAAGGAGAGACGCCAGCTCGTCGTCCTCGTGGTACTGCGCGCTGTTGAGGGTCTCGTCCAGGGTCATCCTCCGGAGGTAGTCGGGGTCTGCTCCGAGGCCGCCGTGGCCGAGGAGGGCGAGGTCGAAGTCCCAGGCCAGCACCTTTGTATCCAGGGCGGCCCCGTCCAGGGATCGGAGGGTCACCTCGAGGCCTGCGTCCTCCAGCTGCTGCTCGATCAGCTCGGCCACCCGGGAGCCGGGCCAGCCGACGGTCCCCCGCTCGGCCACCAGGATCTCCACCTCTTCGCCCTCGAGTCCGAGATCGATGATCATATCTCTCGCCAGATCCGGATCGTACTCGTACTCTTCGACGTCGGGGTTGTACCAGTCGCTGTCAGGAGGGACCAGTCCGGGGTTGCCCGCCAGGGCCTCGCCGCGCTGGGTTACGTCCACCAGGGCCTCCCGGTCGATGGCGTAGGCGAGAGCCCGCCTGAACTCGGGGTCTGAGAAGGGCTCCTTCTGGTGGTTGATCATCAGCTTCGCGTTCCAGTCGTGGGCGCCCTCGATGATCTCAAGCCCCTCGTCCTCCAGCTGGGACGTGGCCTCGGGGGGGACGGAGGCGGCGTCCACCGATCCCTGGGTGAGGCCGGCGGGGGCGGTCTGGTCGGTCATCTTGACGAAGATGATCCTTCCCACTTTTGGGGTTCCCAGATAGTAGTCGTCGCGGGCCTCGTAGAGGTAAGTCCCCTGGGCCTTGTTGTAGTCAGCGAGCCTGAAGGGGCCTGTCCCCACCAGGGCCTCATCGTCGCTGAAGCTCGCGGGGTCGGAGACCCCGTCCCAGATGTGCTCGGGAAGGATCGGAAGGGTACAGGCGACCAGGTCCATGAAGGGGGCGTAGGGCTCGGACAGGTAGAGCTTCACCCCGTTATCACCGGTGGCCTCGGCAGATTCGATTATCCCGGAGTCGACCCACTGGTAGGGGTGATCTTGGAAGTAGTCGACGGTGAAGACGACGTCAGAGGCGTCGAAGGGCTCGCCGTCGTGCCAGGTGACGCCCTCTTGAAGCTCGAAGGAGTAGGCGTTCTCGTCCTCGATAAACTGCCAGCTTTCGGCCAGGGCAGGAAGGTACTCTTCATCGTCCTTCCAGACGAGGGTGTCGAAGACGAAGCTCATCCGGACGTATCCGGGGCCCCGGGAGTAGTGGCCGAAGGGCGAGGGAAAGCCCCAGTCTCCCGTGGCGTCGGCGATGGTGTACTCGGCCACCTCGTAGTCTGTGGCTCCGGCGGTCCCCATGGCGACGAGCGCCAGGAGGGCCAATGCCGGGACGAAGATAAGGAGTTTTAGCATTTTGAAACACCTCTTTTCGAATGGTCGGATCTTATGTTACTTATGTTATGATCGAAAATTCTAGTTGCCTGATTTATGAACTTATTCTTTTGAGCACGTTGAAAACGAGAATTTGAGATTTGAATCTATTCAAAAACAATCTCAGCACCAATCTCAGCATCACACATTTAACATAATATCTGGAAATAAATTAACATCATTAATGTACTCATCTGGGAAAGAGTCTATTTTCGGCATCCCTCTTTTCGCCATTTGCAAGTTAGTCATACTAATTACGGCAAACATCTTAAATACAGAAATCAGTCTAACCGAATCGATAGGTCAAAGAGAAAAACTGGACCATCCCGCCCCTGCAGGCAGCGCAGCGGCATTGCAGGCAAGGCTGGGGCTGGGGCCGAGAACGGAAAATTCGAGGTGAACATCACGATGAACCCCATGACTGAGATAGACTGGAACGAGGTTTGGATTGATCAGATGAAGAGGAGCCGGATGGTGAGCACCGCCCGCGAGTGTGCTCGAATCTGGGAGAGCCGGGAGAGCGCCATCAAGTTCTGGAACATGTCAAAAGAGAACAGCCACCGCGTCGAGAGGACGATCGCGGGAACCGATTTCGCCCCGGAGTCACGGGTCCTGGACATCGGCTCAGGCCCCGGAACCCTCGCCATCCCCTTCGCTCAGCGAGTCGCCGGCGTCACCGCCGTCGAGCCTGCTGAGGGGATGGTCTCGGTCCTCAAAGAGAAGATGGCCGAGGAGGGGGTCAGTAACATCGACGTCGTCCAGAAGCGGTGGGAGGACGTCTCCGTCGCCGACGACCTGGACCCGCCCTACGACGTGGTGATCGCCTCCTTCTCCCTGGGGATGCCCGACATCAGGGCGGCGATCGAGAAGATGATCGCTGCCTCCGCCCCAGGCGGCCACATCTACCTCTACCACTTCGCCGGGGAGACCCACTGGGACCGGGACTGCCGGGACCTCTGGCCGAGGCTCCACGGCAAGGAGTACACGCCCGGCCCCAAGGCCGACGTTCTCTACAACGTCCTCTATCAGATGGGGATCTACCCTTCCATGAGCACCTTCCAGCTCCAGCACAGCCAGCGGTTCGCCAACAAGGGGGAGGCGATGGAGCACTTCCGCAGCCAGTACCACATATCGACGGCGGAGCAGGAGGCGATCGTGCAGGATCACCTGGGCCGGGTTCTCGTAGAGGAGAACGGGGGCTTCAGCCTCCCGGCGTCGTCGATCAGGGTCAAGATCTGGTGGGAAACGGGGTCGCAAGAGGATGGCTTGGTCGAGAGCTGACGGGACGGCGCCTGGATGGGGAGAGGGGCAGGGGGCGCTCTCTCCCCGAAACGGCCCTATCAAGATCGATATGAACACAATTTTAAACTCGAAAGCTATATTGTCTGTGGTGTAGGGATTTGGTCGACCAGGCGGAGATCCATCGAAAGTGCATAAGCGATAACGTCGAAGACCGCAAAAGGGCAGCGACTCAAATCGGAAAAAATTTTGCCAATCTTACCGATAAAGATTCAGCCTGGCAAGATCTGCATCGTTTGACAGCCGACGAGGATAGAAGGGTTCGAGTGAGTGCTACTGACGCACTTGGTTCCGCTTTCTCTCACCTCCCCGAAAAAGATTCAGCCTGGCAAGATCTGATTCGGCTGATAGAAGACCAAGATCGCTATGTTCGGAGGGGGGCTGCCGACGCACTTGGTTTTGCCTTCCCTCACCTTCCCGACAAAGACGCAGGATGGCAAGATCTGCATCGCCTGGCTGGAGATGAGGACAATAATGTGCGAAGAGGGATTGCTAGCTCTATTGGCTCGGCTTTCCCCCACCTTTCCGACAAAAAAGCAGCAGGGCAAGATTTGCATCGGCTAACCGGCGACGAGGATTGGATTGTGAGGGTATGGGCTGCCCGCGCTATTGGTACCGCCTACCCCTACCTCCCCGAAATAGACGGCGCATGGCAAGATCTGATTCGGCTAACTGGTGATGAGTACAGAGATGTGCGATCGGAGGCTGCCAATTCTCTCAGCTCCTCCTTCCCCCTTCATCCTGACAAAGAAAGAGCCTGGAACGATCTGATTTGGCTAACTGGTAACGAGTACAGAGATGTGCAAGAGGGGGCTGTCCGTGCAATTGGCATCGCTTTTCTCCACGTTCCCAATAAAGACGCTGCCTGGCAAGATCTAATCCAATTAACCGTTAACGAGGAAAGCTCTGTACGATCGGAGGCTGCAAGAGCTCTTCGATCCGCTTTCTCCTACGTTCCAAATAAAGACGCTGCCTGGCAAGACATTCATCGTTTGACCACCTATGAGGACAGCTTTGTACGATCGGTGGCTGCTCGAACTCTTGGTATCGCCTTCCCCCACCTTCCCGTCAAAGAAGCCGCTTGGCAAGATCTGCATCGGCTAACTGGTGACGAGGACAACTCTGTGCGATCGGTGGCTGCTCGAACTCTTGGTATCGCCTTCCCCCACCTTCCCGTCAAAGAAACCGCTTGGCAAGATCTGCATCGGCTAACTGGTGACGAGGACAACTCTGTGCGATCGGTGGCTGCAAGAGCTCTTCGATTTGCCTTCTCCGACGTTCACGACAAGGAAGCTGCGTGGCAAGATCTGCATCGGCTAACTGATGATGAGGACCGCACTGTTCGATCTGAGGCTGCCAACGCTCTTCAATTCGTCTTCTCCGACGTGCTTGACAAGGAAACAGCCTGGCAGGATATTATTCGGCTGACGAGCGACGAGGACAGTTTTGTGCGTAAGGAGGCTGCCGGCGCTCTTCGGTTCGTCCACTCTGACGTGCTTGACAAGAACACAGTCTGGCAAGATCTTATTCGGCTGACGAGCGACGGGGACAGTGATGTGCGATATTTGGCTGCTGACGTTCTTGGCGCCGCGTTCTCCGCCGTTCCCGACAAGGACGCTGCCTGGCAAGATCTGCATCGGCTAACTGGTGACAAGGATAGCTCTGTGCGAACATGGGCTGCCAACGCTCTTGGCGCCGCGTTCTCCGCCGTTCCCGACAAGGACGCTGCCTGGCAAGATCTTCATCGATTGACAGGCGACGAGTCCAGCGATGTGCGAGTGTCCGCAAACCATTCTCTAGGCAAGGCCTCGATATTCAAGGCGACAGAGGCTGAGGGCGGAGAGGACTTCAGAATAGAGCTGGAAAACGCACTGAAATATTTCGAGATGTCCGCCGCAGAAGCTTCGTTTTTCAATCCGGCCAAATTCTGTCTTCCTTTCTATCGATCATTTTATGTTCTTACCTTCAAGAAGGAGGGCTCTGAAGCGGAGGTACAGAAATCTCTGGCAGAGGCAAAAAGAGCGTCGGAAGGATCGAAGAGCAGAGAAGACCTGCTGGAAGCGGTAGAGAATCTATCAAATGCCCTGAAAGAAACCCAAAGTCTGCGAGAAAGGGGTTTTGAAGCTGCAAAATGCGATCTCAATTCTTACAGGCTGTACTGCGACCGTGCTGTGGAGCTTCTGGACGAAAACGAAGATAGGGCACCAGGAGCAACGAGAATTCTCAAGAGAGGACTGCCGATAATCAATCATCGGATAAAAGAAACGATAGATGAGATTCAGAAAAACGCGAAAGCCATATGCTTACAAACCCGAGGCACTGGCACGCCTTTCGAATCGCTGGGCTCGGAAATTAACCAGTTAGCTGGGGAACTCTCTGGAGATTATCTTAAATCTGAAATATCTGCATCCAGGATTGCATCTATTTTGAGAAAGATGTGCAAACTACTACCTGCAGACGAGAGAAGTCACGCCTGCGAAATCGTAGCTGAGATTGATGACGAAATGGAAATTGGATATAAATTGAGCAAAATTGAACTTGCTTTAACTTTCATTCAGCCCAATATCGAAATAGCGTTGCGAGATGAAAAATCAGATCAAATAATTGCTAAATTAGATGAACTAAAATATGATCTGAAAGAGCTGTCAACGACGCTTCTCAATCGGTTAGATGAGAACAAAAAGATGGCTCCTCGCTGTTTCATGTGGGTAGGTTGAACTTGAGTTTTCCTAATCTTAGATATATAGTTATGACGAAATTCTTTGTTGTTCTGAATCCTCTCGCGTCGTCTTTTGCCGATTGAATGAGGCTATTTATTCCCTCTAAGATTCCATTATCTATCCTTGTATTTATATAGTTCAGAACTCCTTTCCAATGCCCCTTGATCGCTTTTGCGGTATCAATAACCGGGTTTAACCTGCTGTGTGTCGCCCAGAAGTACCATCGTTTCAGATAATCTTCGGCCAATAACGGGTCTTTGAAGTTCCAGAAATCTCGTAAGCTCAATTTGATGTTGTAAGCTCTCAAGGTTTTTAACCTCATATCTCTTAGAGACCCCAATTCATATCTCTGTTTTTTCGTGAGTTTCTCAGGATTTTTTAGCCAGATATATCTTGTATGCTTCAAGTTGCTGTTATGGGATTGCTCTTCACGTCTCACTTGATCCACTGCTTGGTTCATCAGCTTCATAACATGGAACTTATCGAATGTTATTGATGTTTCTGGGAAGTTCCTAGTGACTCCAGATATGAATGCGGGGGACATATCACAGCAGAAATTACGTACATTTTTAAAAGAGCCATTATGATCCTCAAGGTCATCTCTAAACGACTCAATTGCCGAAGCATCTTTTCCTTCACATACATATAAAACTTTAGATTTATCCAAATCTACGAAAACTGATACGTATTTGTGACCTTTTGCTCTTGATGTCTCATCAACACCTACTGATTCAACCTCTGAGAAATCCTCTTCCGATCTTGCTTTTAGTACGTAGTGCTCCAGGACTCGCCATATCCGGGTATCGCATTCTTCGATCAGGTCCGCAACAGATTTAACGGGCATATGCTGAGCCATTAAGATTATCAAGGAATCCATGAGGAGGGAAAAACCGCTACCCTTCCTTGCCCAAGGCACCTTGACAAGTTTGACTCCGCAGGTTTCACATTTCGTTCTGGGAACGCGACAATGAAGGTAGGTTTTAAACTGGAAGAAATTTAGATGACGCCAAGTCCTATCGATTGTATCATGAACATCGCATTCAGAGTTGCCGCATCTAGGACATGGAAATTTGCCACCACGTTCGAAATCTATGTAGATGTCGAGTCGCTTCCCTTCCACGTCGAAGTCGATTGAGTCGATTAACCAGGGAGGCTGTAGGTTCAGTGCCTGCTTGAAAAGATCCTCTTGTGAGATTGACATGCTTTTTATTCGATAGCATGAGATGATAAATGGCTATCTATTACCCACACGGAACAGCGAAGAGCCAAAAAGATCCTCATCTCAACAATACTCGATCAAAGCGATCAAGAGCAAATGAACGAGATGCTGGACCTCGTAAAGCAGGTATTATCGGAGATTCAGCATCAAGAACTTCGACGTCCTATTACTTCAGACTATGTAGAGCAGTCATTGAAGGTAGTTGATGACACAAGGCTCAAGGCCGCAGACAAGCTGAAATTCATACTGCCCCTCATATTTTTCCAATATGAGCATGAAATCACACTTGAGAAAGGGGTGAACCTGAGCGCTGCACTAGGCCGATTGGTAGGCTGGGCGCGGAGAAAACGGTAAGCCCGCCGGGGGAGGGCCGTCAGAATTCTAGACCTGACTTTCTCTCTCAGTAGTGCACCAACGTCCCCTCCATCTTCGCCTTCCGGACCGCGTACCTGAAGGCGAGAAGGCTCGCAGGAAGGAGGATCGCCGAGAAGAGGACCAGGGTCCCCACGTCAGGCGCCAGGTCCCGCAGGGTGTAGCCCTGGAGGAGGGCGTGCCTCATCCCGTTCAGCGAGTAGGTCATCGGGAGGAGGTGCGAGACCGTCTGAAGCCACGCCGGCAGGACGGTGATGGGGAAGAAGACCCCCCCGAATAGCTCCGAGGTGCTCATGAAGAGCATGTTGATCGGGTCGCCCCTCTTGAAGATCATGATGAAGCTCGCCGAAAGGATCCCAATGCTGGAGAAGCACACTATGGTGAGGCCGAGGATGATCAGCGCCCCAAGGACGTTGGCGCCCGCGAGGCTCACCCCAAGCAGGACCCCGATCATGAGGTAGAGGAGGACCCGGAAGGAGGCGAAGATGAAGTTCCAGAGGGTGGAGAGGGTGATGATCGCCGAGGCGTCGGTGGGGGTGACCAGCATCGCCTCCAGGGTCCCCATCATCTGCTCGTCCCGGACGCTCTCGGAGAAGCCCCGTAGCGAGACCATCAGATACCCGGAGAAGGCGATCCCGATGAGGACGAAGGAGAAGTAGTCGCCGCCGTAAGGCTCCAGGTACTTCGCCCCGGCGGTCCCGATCAGCTTGGCGACGAAGTAGTAGGTGAGGATGTTGAAGAACATGAAGAAGAGCCGGAGGAAGAACTCGAACTTGTAGCTCATCTGGAGCATGTAGCTCCTCCTCACGAAAGAGAGGGCCTTCCGATAGGTCGCGAACATATCACCCACCTTCATACCCCACCCCTCCTCCTGCCGAGGCCGCCGCCCCGGTGGGGAAAGCCCCTCCGATTGAGGCGGAATCCCGGAGCCGTTGTCCCGGCTCCGCCCCTCTCCTCAAACTTCTTTCCAGTGTAATGGAGGAAGACGTCGGAGAGCTTCGAGCCGTCGCCCAGACTCGCCTTCAGGTCGGCGGGGCTGCCGATGACCTTTATCCTGCCGTCGTCGAAGATCGCCACCCGATCGCAGAGCTCTTCCGCCTCTTCGAGGTTGTGGGTCGAGATGAAGATCGTCTTTCCCCGCTCCTTCACGATCTCCTCTTTTATGAAATTTCTCAGGCCCTGGGCTGCTCCCGGATCGAGGCTCCTCGTCGGCTCGTCCATGAATAGGACCGCAGGATCGTTGAGGAGCCCCCGGGCGATGGCCATCCTCTGCTTCATCCCCGCCGAGTAGTTGAGAAACCTCTCGTCAGCGGCATACTTCAGATCCACGACCCCGAGAAGCTCGTCGACCATATTTCTGGCGTCGTCGGAGTAGAAGTTGTGAAGGGAGGCGAAGAACTCCAGGTTCTGCCTCCCGGTGAGCCTCCAGTAGAAGCTCCTCTCATCGGTGGTGACCAGGCCAATCGACTCGCGAACCCGTCCGCTCTCCTTCTCGATGTCGAAACCGTTTATCCGGGCTGAGCCCGCCGTCGGGAGGATCAGGGTGCAGAGGATCTTTATCAGCGTCGTCTTCCCCGCGCCGTTAGGCCCGAGGATGCCGAAGACCTCCCCCTTTTCGACCACCAGGTCGACCCCGTCCACCGGCGTGATCCCCCCAATTGCGGGCCGACGACGGACGAGGTCGACGAGCCCCCTCGGCACCGTGAACGTCTTCGTCAGCCCAATCGTCTCAATAGCCTTCTCCCCGATGATCCCGCCTCCATAATGCTGCGCTGCAGACTGACGCTCCCAAAGCTGACGCTCCCGAAATCTCCATCAACAGTTTCGATCTTCAGAACAAATTCTGAACAGAGATCGTATCACGACAGCCTGATCTCCTTGATCTCCGAGAGGCTCCGGGGAAACCCGCTCCTCCTTTTACCGCTGGTGAAGAAACTGCCATTGTGGTTCGGACGACCGCCATTCATCTTGATCTGCTTCACCGGCACGATGAAAGGCTCCTCCGACTGGGACCTCACCGCCACCTCGACGTTGTAGATCGCCTCGATGTTCTCGGGGGTCAGAACCGATGCGGGGCTCCCGACGGCCATTATCCTTCCCTTCTTCATCATGATGATCCCGTCGGAGTACTTCGATGCGAGGTTGAGGTCGTGAAGGGCCAATAGAGCCGTCATCCTCCTCTTCTTCACAAGGTCGCTGACGATGTTCATCACGTCCAGCTGGTGCCAGATGTCGAGGTTACTCGTCGGCTCGTCGAGGAGCATCACCTTCGTCTCCTGGACGAGGGCTCTTGCGATCAGGACCTTCTGCTGCTGCCCCCCGCTCAATTCGCCGAAACCGCTCATGGCCAGCTCCTCGATCCCAAGAAGCCTCAACACCTCCCAGACCTTCTCCTCGTCATCGGAGCTGGAGAGCCATCCGATGTGAGGCCTCCTCCCCATCAGGATGGTGTCAAAGACGTTCGACGAGAAGGTCCGGGCCGAGCTCTGGGGGACGTAAGAGAGGTTCTTTGCGATCTCCATCCGATCCATCTTCGTCACCTCCTTCCGATCGATCAGGATGTTCCCGCATGCCGGCGTGAGGATCCGGTCGATGCACTTGATCAATGTCGACTTCCCCGAGCCGTTCGGCCCAACTATCGAGACGAGCTTTGAGGGACCGATCTCAAAGCTGACGTCCTTTAGTATAGGCGTGCTGCTGTAGCCAAATTCGATTCCCTTAGCCTGAAGCTGGATCATCATGCCCAAAACTCCTTTCTTCTCCCTTTCAACATGAGATACATGAAGAACGGAACCCCGATCACACTGGTCATTATCCCCGTCGGTATCACCGTCGGAGCGATGATGTTCATCGCCGCCCCGTCGGCTGCCACCAGAATCACGGCCCCCAGGATCCCCGAAGCCGGGATCAAGAACCGATGATCTCCCCCGAGGATCATCCTCGCCATGTGGGGCGCCACAAGCCCTATGAAAGATATCGTCCCCGTGAAGCAGACGACCGTCGCCACCACCACGCTCGATATCAGCATTATGAAAATCCGCACGTGCTCGGCGTTGACACCGATGCTCTTCGCGGTCTCGTCGCCTGATGTCATTATGTTCAGATCCCAGGCCTTGAGCATCAGAAGAGGTATGCATACCGCGAAGACGCCGAGTATCAGGGGGATCTTCGTCCAGGAGAAGGAGGCCAGGTCCCCCATCCCCCAGGACGTCATGAGCCGGAGCTGTTCATCGTCGGCGAAGTACTTGAAGAGCTGGCTCATGGCGGAAAAGAAGTAGTTGACGGCTATCCCCGCCAGGATCAGCGTCTCCGACGTGGCCCCCTTGACGGCTGCAAGACCTATGATGAAGCAGGAGCATAGGAGGGCGAAGAAGAAGGCGTTGCCTATGAGAAGGTACGGACCGCCCAAGAGCGAGACGCCCAGGACCGCGGCGATCGATATGCCGAACTGGGCCCCGGCCGAGATCCCCAGGGTGAAGGGGCTGGCGAGGGGGTTCTTCAATACCGCCTGCATCACGCAGCCGCAGACCCCAAAGCCGACCCCGGCGAGGATCCCGCCTACGATCCTGGGAAACCTTATGTTCCAGACGACACGCGAGGTGAGTGGTTCAACATTGAAGTAGCCCGGATAGAACCGGTCGATGAGGGCCTGGTACGCCTCGGCGACGGTGATGTCGAGAGGTCCAAGGGTTATGATCACCCCCGTCAGGATGATGATGGCGGCGACGATCAACATCATGAAGAGGTACCGTGCGAATACGAAGGAGTCGTGAGCCTCCTGCATCCTGCTCCTCTTTCCCGTCCGGGTCGAAACTCGTCTCACCGTCTTCGCCATATCCACCACCCGGTCTTACTTCCCGACCACGGCCTTCGCCAGCCCTGCGGTCGCACAGATATCCTCGACCGATCGCCGAGGGGCGTCAGAGCCTGCCGAGACTACGATGAGGTTCTTCTCTTTTGCAATCTCGGTGAGGGTCTGAAACTCCCTCAGCTTAAGGGCGCTTGGCTTCTCCTCGTAGAGGGTGGCAGCATCGCTCATCCTCTGGGACGCCTGGAACTCGCCTTCTGCGAGGATTATCCTCGCCCTCTTCTCCCTCTCGGCCTCCGCCTGCCTTGCTATCGCCCGGAGCATGTTCTCCGGCAGGGCCACGTCTCTCATGGTGGCGGTGACCACCTTGATCCCCCAGGGGTCGGTCATCTGGTCCAGGATCGCCTGAATCTCCGTGTTCAGCTCGTCCCGGTTGGATAGGATGGTGTCCAGCTCGTTTTGGCCGAGGACGTCTCTCAAGGTCGTCTGGGCGAGGAGCGCCGTAGCAGCCTCGTAGTCTTCCACCTCGACGATCGCTTTAGTCGATTCCGTGACCTTGTAGTAGATGACGGCGTCGACGTCAACGCTGACGTTGTCGCTGGAAATCACCGTCTGTCTCGGCACGTCCAGCTCTCGGACCCTCAGGTCCACCTTGACGATCCTGTCGACGATCGGTATTATCAAAAACAGGCCCGGTCCCTTCTCGCCGAGGAGCTTTCCGAACCGAAATACGACTGCCCGTTCGTACTGCCTTGTGATCTTCAGAGATGAAAATAAAATCAGGCCTATGACCAGCACGCCAGCCAAGAGCCGGATGTCAAATGCCACTTTTCTGTCCTCCTAGAAATCTAACGTCTAAAATTTCATCAGGTTATGAGCTCTCCGACTTGTCCCACCATATCATGGCGCTCTTCGTCCGCCTCCTGAAGACGAGGCTGCCGCCGTTTTTATCTTCAAGATTTTTGGCGAGATACTCCCTCAGAATGGACTCGTTCTCTGCGGGGATCTCCCTTCTCGCCTTCCACCGTTCGACCGCCTCGTCGAGGCTCTCGTAGCGCTGAACGTGCTCTGCATCCCTGATCTCGACGTTGGCAAAGATCCCCATGTCGTGGAGGATGTTGTAGAGGAGCATGTAGTCGGACCGGAAGCCTCCATGCCGCCTCGGCGGCCTATCGTAGATCCTCTCCCAGAGCTCCTCCTCGAAGTCGTCGAAGAACCACTTGCCGGCGGCGGTGAAGATGTAGACTCGCTTCTTCGCCGCTGCATTCATCTTCGCCAGGGCCTCCTGGAGGTCGAACATCCCCAGGGAGTGGGATGCGACGACCACGTCGTGAGGCTCGATGTCGACCCCGATCTCCACGTCCTCCCACCTCTTCTGGATGGCCTTGTAGTTGGAGAGCCCCTCTTCGGCCATGTTATCCTGGAGATAGCTGAGCATCCCACTCGACTGATCGACCGCCGTCACCTGCTTTGCAATTTTCGCGATGGGGACCGAGAGGCGGCCAGTGCCTGCGCCGACGTCGAGAACGGTGTAATCCGGATCGAGGCCGAGGCTTGCCACCTGCCTCTCAGTCCGCTCGCTCCTCCCTCTCGTCGACCTGTTGAACTCCTCTGCCCTCTTATCCCACATCTCACCGGGGTTTTCGCGGCCTCGCCTCTTTCGCCCCTCAGAGATCATCGCCTTTCGAAGCTCGTTCCAGTTTATAAAGCCGGTCAATCTCTTCCCTCCGTTGTTTCCGTATAAATGGTGAAAGTGGGGTGGACCCATCGCCAATCTCCCCAAATCCCCAAAATTTACTGTGAATCCAGGTACTCCCTGGGCCATACCATGTAGTCAGCGTAATCCGAAAAGACGCCGCCAACCCCCAGGAACGCCTCGAAGATCTCGTTCCCCTCTTTCTCCAGATCCAGATCATTGAACTCCTCGGGGTGGAAGAGCTTCGCCATGTAGATCACGTTGAAGAGGCTTCTGTCAGGCGGGGTGCCTCTGCAGTGAGGAGAGAAGCAGTAGTAGACGTTGCCGTTCTGGATTGCAGATATCGATTGAAGTTCGGGTGAGTTCAGTATGAACCCGAGGGAGTCGTTGTTCTGGGAGCTGCTGCTGGCGAGGAGGATGTAATCCGGGTCCCAGGCGATGATCTGTTCGATCCCGACGTTAATGGAGGTTCCCTCGCATTCCGCTGCTACATTGATCCCGCCGGCGATCTCTATCGGCTCATATTTGGGCTCGGTACGGGTGAAATCTCTCTGTTCTTTCGGATCGTAGAAGCCCTTGGTAGCTCCTCGTGAAGCGTAGTAGACCGTCGGCTTTTCGCTCTCGTCCAGGGCATCAGTGACAGATCTTATCATATCCAGTTTGGATTCGATGAAGCCGACGAGCTCGTCTGCCTCATCATCCCTCTCCAGAAGGTTGCCTATAACCTCGATCTGGTTGTAGAGGCCGCCTTCATCGCGGCTGTACGTCCAGCCCCTGCCGCTGGCCACCACGCTGGGGCAGCCAACCTTATCTTCGAACTCCTCAGCATTGGTTTCGCTGGACGTGATGATCACGTCCGGAGTGAGGGCGGCCATCTGCTCGTAGTAGATATCATATCGGGTGCTCGTCTCTGGCAGATCTGCAAGATTTCCGCCGAGGATCGAGTTGTAGCAATCAAGACATCCCTCTTCGAAGGTCCCGAAGGTGGTTGGGCAGAGGCACGACTTGACCGCCTGCTCTGAGGAGACGATCTTATCGCCGTCCCCCAGAGCGATGACTATACGGCAGGTGTCCGGCTCTCGGGTGATTATCCGCTCGACGGGCTTGTAGAGAGTTACCTCACGGCCCGCGGAGTCTATGATCGTCCTTGGGTAATTTTCGTTTATGTTCTCGATCATCTCCAGCTCTTCCGCGGTTACGCTTCCATCGTCGTAGGAGCTTTGAGCAGCCTCCAGCTCCTCATCCGAGACGATCGAATCTCCGTTTAGGTCTCCGGGGACCACCACATCGAAGGCGACCGCCGGCAGGGCCGCAAGCGAGATCGAGATTGCCAGAAGCAGGAGAATGGGCAATCTTACGATTTCTCTAATCATTTCTCTTATTTCTCCCATTTTTATACCCTCTAATTTGTAACTAAATCGTACGATGCTAAGAATAATAGGCCATATTTATCTGTATTGGTGATAATGATATGAATAAAAGGATTAGAAAATAGTCACCTATCAGCATCTTGCCGGGCCACTCTCCTCGTCGGCCGCCGAGCCTCAATAGATCGTCTTCTGGAGATGCAATCCACAGTTCTGGCAGCCGGAACGGCTCACGAAATGCTCAGGAATCCCTCGATGTGAGGATGGAAGGGGATGGACCGCAGTCCTTCCCCTTCAAGCCTCTCGAAGTTCACTGCTCGTTCAACCAATCCCTCGGCCAGACCAGGTAGTCAGCGTACTCGGTGAATACGCCGTCGACTCCCAGGAACGCCTCGAAGATCTCGTTTCCCTCCGCCCCCATGTCCACGTCTCCGAACTCTTCAGGGTACAGAACCTTGGCCATGTAGACCATGTTTAGGAGGCTTCTGTCTGGAGGTCTCCCCCTGCAGTGGGGATAGAAGCAGTTGTAGACGTTCCCGTTCTGGACGGCGGCTATCGACTGGAGGTCGGGAGACTCCATGATCCAGTCGATGACCTCGGCATCCTCCGGAGTGCTGCATGCAACGAAGATGTAGTCGGGGTTCCAGGCGATGATCTGCTCGACGGCGACGTTGATCTCGTAGCCCTCAGCCCCCTCGGCGACGTTTCTCCCGCCAGCTATGTTCAGGGGATCGTATTCCGTAAACGTCCTGGTGAAGTCACGCCCCTCTTTCGGGTCGTAGAAGCCGAGCTTGGCGCCCCGGGGCGCAAAGTAGACCTTCGGCTTCTCCTCCTCGGCGATGCCGTCGGTGACCGATCTTACCATCTCGATCTCCGACTCGACGAAGCCGATCAGCTCTTCCGCCTCATCGTTTCTATCCAGAGTGTCGCCTATCACCTCGATCATGCCGTAGAGGCCGTCATCGCGGCTGTAGATCCAGCCGTCTCCATCGGCGACCACCACGGGGCAGCCGATCTTGCTCTCGAAGTCCTGGACGTTGGTGACGCTGGAGGTGATGATGACGTCCGGGTTGAGAGAGGCCATCTGCTCGTAGTAGATGTCGTACCGCGTGCTCGTCTCAGGCAGGTCCGGCATGTTTCCGTCGAGGATCGAGTGATAGCATTCGAGGCATCCCTCTTCGAAGGTCTCGAAGGTGGTGGGGCAGAGGCAGGACTTGACCGCCTGCTCCGATGCCACAACCTTATCGCCGTCGCCGAGGGCGATGACGATCCGGCAGGTGTCGGGCTCTCGGGTGATGATCCGCTCGACGGGCTTGTAGAATACGACCTCCCGCCCCTCGGAGTCGACGACGGTCCGCGGGTAGTTGTCGTGGATATGCTCGATCTCTTCAAGCTCCTCTTCGGTGATCTCCTCGTCGTCGAAGGAGCTTTGAGCTTCCTCCAGCTCCTCGTCCGATACCACAAAGTCGCCGTCAGCGTCGCCAGGGACCACCAGCTCATAGCCGACGGCCGGGACGACAGCGAGGGAGACGGAGATCGAGATCGCCAGAAGCAGGAGAAAGGGCAATCGTCCGATTTCTCTCGTTATTTCGCCTATTTTTCCCATATCTATACCTCCTATTTTGTGATTTAATCTCACGAAATTGAGATTTAATAGCCATTATTTGAGGGTTTCGAAGACCCCATGCAATAGCGGAATTGGGGCACTGGGGTTAATATTTTTAAATATTGACAGAGAACTGCGGCGTAAGTAATCGATTATCCTCTCAGATCATGGCTCTCGGCGTTCTGGCCCTCAATCTAAAGTCATTCTCCTGGTTTACCGTCGACGATGCGATGCAATAAAACAGGCTGAAAATGGGTGGCTTGCTTTCAGTCACCGGTGAGCTGTTCCATCTTTCTCTTGAGATTTAAAGTTATCTTCAGCCTAATTTTCTCCCTACATTTGCCGAATGAGACTTGATAGATTCGATATCATCAACCATTTCCAGTCAAAAAATGAGTATATTTTAATAAGAGTAGGTTCAACACTATCCTTCAAAGTAGAAGAACTAAGCAGGAGATGATAATATGAAAAAAACAGGCAGAGACGTTCCGACTGGGGTGTTCATCCTTGCCGGATTGTTCTTCTTAAGCGGATTCCATGGCGTGATATTTGGCGTTCTCATCAGCATTATGAGTTTTATGATCTATCTCTTCAGAGGTGGATTCGAGGCAGATACAGCATACATCATAGCGCTTGTTTTGGACGTGTCTATTAATGCTGTTGTAGGGGGTCTCTACATCCTTTGTGGCTCGTGGCTGATCTCGCTTCAGCCCCGAGGCTGGAAGCTGGCCGCGGCCGGCTCTGCAGTATATCTTCTGCTCGTCCTTGCAAGCATCTCCCTCGGCGGAACCTCTGCGGGATTGTAGCATGCTGTAATTGCCGGGATCATTTTAGCTTACTTGAATATGCCGGCCACTAAACGGGTCTTTGGACGCTGAAGGTCGTGCCTTAAGAGCCAATTTTCCTCAATGGCGGCCACAGACGATCCCTCCCCTCGGAGTCGCGATGGCGGGACTTCGGCCTCCGACCAGCCGTCTGTGGCCGAGGTCGTCCGAGGATCGATCGGCCGAGAGATCTGCAGCGGGTTTCGTGGCGGCGGAGATGATGCGCCGACCAGCGCTGCAGCGAGGATGGGCGGCGGTGACTTTGTGTAGCCTATCCGTCATGCGGCCATAGCTAAATGCAACTACGGGTTATGCACTTCAGCCTCTCAACCACCTGGAGTCCAGAGGCATCGGCGAGCCCTCCCCACCCGGTTCCAGAGGTACACAGATTCCCGGTGTTATAAGTCAAATATCCAAATCGTCCTTCGTCTCGACCTCTGGTTACGGCCCGAAATCTATATATGATAATGATGACAAAAGAGATCGTTTGCCGCGTACTGTGCGGATGTGCTGTGGCGTGAGCACAGGCTCAGGCTCCTGGCAGAAGATGCCTGCCCCAACGGGCAAAGCATGCGGCCGCCTTTCGTGACGGGCCGGCGAAAGCCAGGAGGTGCCTTTGCGGAGCCGATGTGTGCAGCGCCTGAAGGGCCGAATCTGCAAAAGAGATGCACGCCGTAACGGGCGTAGTATGGGTCCGGTCCGCATGAACCTGGGGAAACCCCGGAAGGCGCAGGACGCGGCGCAAGATCTCATAATATCTTTTTCTCAGCTCAATTAAGTTGCTCCAGCCTTTTGCAGTTGAGAGGTCCCTTCGCGGTTCCACCCCCGCAGACCGACGCGCAGAGGTGGATTCGTCCACTCGAATATGTCAGTAAAAAATCCGGGCAGTTAGACGACGAACGAGGCGCTCAAATGCTCAGACGCCCGCCGTCTCGCCAGTCTGGTGCGCCTCATCTCCGCCGCCCCACCTCGCCGCCGCCCCGAATCCACACTGCGCGTCTCTTGTCGACCGATCCCAGGGCGCCCTCGACCGCGAGCGCGAGCGGCGGATGAGAGGCCGGAAGCCTGCAACAGCGTATCCGACGCCGAGAGTAGTAAAAGCATCTGTATATCATATAGAGGTCGGAAATCCGCTTGAGCATTCAGGCACTTTTTCATCGAGAAAAAAGCGCTCCAGAAACTGCTTCTGGACCGCTACAACCGCGTTGATTTCGAACTTTGATCTGATCTTCTTGCCGAAACAATCCTGTTGGTTATCCCCCTCGCCAGAGAATATGGAACGCTGAGGAGGAATACGCCGACAATAATCGCCGGGATGACGCGCACTTGATCGAAGATTAGGTGTTGAGCGATCATGTCGAAGACGGTCGCTATGACGATCGTCTTGGAGAGAGACTTGAGAACTCCGGCAAGTTTGGCTCTTCGGTTATCGCGGTCGACGATCAAATCGATGATAAACGGCGGTTCGCCTGCCTTTGCATCCATCGCGCCGTCGCGTATCCCCAGCAGCACCGCTACCAGTGGTTGAAAGACGAATCGAAGGCTCATAGGTCCGACGAGGCGCGCTATGACATTTTCGGCGACGGTATCAAGCAATGAGGACGTGCTTTCCCCTCCGTCTTTGGCGTATATACGTGTTTAGCTGGCTGGGCCTGGCCCACGATCATGCAAGATCTTCAGTTTTCAGAGGGATTTAATTAGGTTCGGGCATATAAACTGGCGATCCCCAGACGATGAGTGCCAAACTCGAAGGCGATAAGCTCTCGATCCCCGAAATGATCGTACAAAACATTCATGATCCTACCGGGATCATGCACAAAGGATGAAGAACGATTTCGTGCGACACTTTTTCATGTGAAGCCTGATCTTCGTCGACTCTAATTGAAAACGTTAAGGTAAAATCACCCAAGGAACACTAACCTGCAGAAAATCGAAGTTCTCCGGATGATGAATCATCCGGCAATATCGAATCATCGGTGATCGGATCATACAGGGTGATCGGATCAACAGGTGGCGAATATCATCAGGCGGACAAAATCATACTTGCGGCTTGGAGGGTTTAGGAGGGTTTGCGAGATGGTCAAGGTGGGAGTGCACGTCTCCATCGCGGGCTCCATTGATCTTGCGGTGGACAGGGCAGAAGAGAGAGGATGCGACACGTTCCAGATATTCTCTCGAAACCCCCGGGGGTGGAGGTTCAAGGAGATCTCCGAGGATGTGGCTGAGGAGTTTCGAAGAAAGCTGAAACGCTCCGGCATCAACCCGGCCGTCGACCACATGCCGTATCTGCCAAACCTGGCCACGCCCAAGGAGGAGGTATACGCCAAATCGGTGGAAGCCCTGGCTGTGGAGCTCGAAAGGTGCGACACGCTTGGGATACCATACCTGGTCACCCACCTTGGAAGCCACCTGGACTCCGGCAAGGAGGCGGGGTTCAGGAGGACGGCCGAGGCGATCATAAAAGCCCTCTCTTCCGCCGAAAACGACGTCATCCTCCTTCTGGAAACGACCTCCGACTCCAAAAACAGCGTTGGAGGCTCCTTCGAGGACCTGGCGGAGATCATGAGGAGGGTGGACCGGGACGATCGGGTCGGAGCCTGCTTTGATACGTGTCACGCCTTCGTGGCGGGATATGATTTGAGGTCAGAGGTGGGGGTGGAGGAGACGATGGAGAATTTCGACGGTGCGATCGGCCTATCAAGGCTGAAGGTCGTTCATCTCAACGACTCAAAAGGCCCCCTCGGATCGAAGCTGGACCGCCACGAACACATCGGCCTGGGGGAGATCGGTGAGGAGGGGTTCAGGCGGATCCTGAGCCATCCGGCCATAAGAGGGTGCCCCCTAATCCTGGAGACCCCGGTGGACGATCGGAGGGACGATCGGGGGAACATCGCGAAGGTCCGAGATCTGGCGGGAGAGGGATAAGATGGGGCTTTTCGCGAGAGGGGCGGCAGGCGACGTCGCCATCGTCGCGATCCTCGCTGCCTACGGCACCCTGGTCCTCGCGACCCTCTGGGACCGTCCCTACATCGCAGCCCTCCTCATGGTGCCGCCGCCGATCATCCTCGCTTCGAGGCTCGGCGATCCCCGGAGGGCGGCGGCTTTTGCCCTGACCGGCGCGGTCCTCGGCCCCCTGACGGAGATGGCCTGCGTGGCGGGGGGCCTTTGGACCTACGCCGAGACCGGGGGGCTCCCTCTCGTTCCGCCCTGGAACTTTCCCGCCTGGGCCTGCTTTCCCCCGGCCCTCTGGCTTCTTACAGGGGCCGTTCTGAAGACGGACGTTCCGGCCGTCTCGGCTCCGAGGACTCTGGCCTTCGCCATGGCGGGTGTGGGGGCGGAGATCGCGGTCTTCGTCTCCTTTGGCATGAACCCGCCCGCCGCCCTGGCGGGTGGAGCGGTCCTGGCGGCGGCCGTGATCTTCGCCTTCCGAGAGAGGGCTACCTTCTCCATGATGGGTGCCGGCGCCCTTCTAGGACCGCTCTGCGAATCGCTTCCGATCTCCGCCGGAGCCTGGTGGTACTCGGCGCCCTCCGACCTGTTCGGGATGCCTGCCTACATGATCCTCGCCTACGCCATCTTCGGCGCCCTTCTGGGCCACGCCTCCAGGGCTGCGGGATGGCTTCTGGCAGGAGATGAATAAGGGTGAAGGGGAAACGAGACGGGTGAGAGAAAGGAAGGAAACGAGAGGGGCGAAGGAAAAAAAAGAGCGGGAAGGATTATGGGACGGACCGACGAAAAGAGGTCAAAGAAAATATCGATATCATGCCCCTATCAGGAGACGTAGCTCAGGGTCAGAAGAAGGTCATCTTCAGATATCGGCTTCAGAAGATATGTGACTGCACCGAGGTCGTAGCTCTTCTGGATGTGCTCGGATATTATGGAGCCTGTCAGCATCACCACCGGTATGCCTCGAAACTCGTGAGTGGCCTTCAGCTGCTCTAAAAGCTCCATGCCGCTCAGGCGGGGAAGTTTGATGTCCAGGAGTATCAGGTCGGGAAGGTCTGCGCCCCTCTCCCGAAGGGCCTCCAGGATCTTGAGGGCCTCCTCGGCGTCTCTGGCGAGATGGATGTCCCTCTCGAGGCATATCCTCCGGAGAAGCCTGCAGGTCAGCTCGGCGTCGTCGGGATTGTCCTCGACGAGCAAAATTTTTAGCTTCTGACAAGGCCTATCTACCTTCATCCCCGAGCTTTTATCGTCTCGAATCGCCGCCGACATCTGTCCAGTTCACCAACTAGACCTGGGATGTCGCCCCTAAAAATACTTTTCCCGTTGGACGGAGGACGGAATGTCTGTAATAAAAGTTATTAAATATCAATACATGTTTTTATCAAAAATTATAAAATATGGTGACAGATAGATTGGTTGAGGTTTCAGAACTCGATCCTTTCCGGGGCGCTTCCCCGAGAGAGGAGAGCCACCCTGCTGAGGGGGACGTGGTCTTTGAGGGGGTAGCCCAGGATCTCTGATAGCTCCCTCGCGAATTCCATCACCTCGTCGTGGCTGGGCATCGAGTCCCGTTCGAGCCTCTTCCTGGAGCTGCCCAGATGCATGTAGGCCTTCACCTCGACGAAGTCCGGCTCCGCCATCTCGATGAGCTTCGCGTAACCCTGGGGGTCTTTCATGTTCAGGTTCCGGGCCAGGGTGAGCCTAGCCACCGTCCTGGATGGAGACTCTTTCATCCTCTCCAGGCTCTCCAGAAATCTGCCCCACAGGTTTGAAACGGGGTTTGAGACTTTCAGGTACGTCTCCTCGTCGGGAGCGTTGAGGCTGATGTAGAGCTGGGTTGGCCTGACCTCTCCGACGACCTCGGGGTTCGTTCCGTTGGTCACCAGAAACGCGGTCATGCCGCGGCGCTTCACCTCCTCGACGAGATCTCCGATCATCGGGTAGAGGGTCGGCTCTCCCATCAGGGAGATGGCGACGTGAGCGGGGCTCTTCGCCTCTTTTAGCCTCGCCGGATCGGTCGTCTCGGGTGCGCCGCCGTAGCCGGAGATTAGCCTCTGCTGCTCGAAGAGGACGCCGTCAAGAAGCTTCTCGGGCTCGATCCACTCCCCTGAATCGCGGGGCATCTCGTCGATGGGCCTCCAACAGTGGAGGCAGCGGTGGTTGCAGAGGAGGGTGGGGGTCATCTGGACGCACCTGTGGCTATTGATGCCGTAAAAGTGGTTCTTGTAGCACTGGTCGCCGCCGCGGATGCTCCGCCGAAGCCACAGGCAGGGCTTGACCGCGCCGTGGGCCACCAGGTGGTATCCCTGCCTTTTGAGCTTCTCTTTCGTCGTGGGGGGGAAGGGCTCCGTCATAACGGGTAGTTGGAGGTGGGCCGGCGGTTATATAGTTAATCGAGGGTAGTTGGGGAGGAGGAATCTCGAAAAAAGCCTTTTATATTCCTAAAGACCGTCGTAGCAATTTAGAGGGAGATATATGATCCGAAAAAACCATACGACCGCGTCAGGGATCGCCCTCCTGGTAATCCTCATCGCCGTTGGGATGTCCCAGGGGGCAGACCTGAAAGTGTGCGAGTGCCAGGCCTGCGGCTGCCAGTACCTCAGCATCCAGGAGGCGATCAACGTATCCAATCCCGGAGACACCGTCCTGGTGAGGAGCGGAACCTTCCATGGGAACATCAACGTATCAAAGCCGATCGTTCTCAAAGGAGAGCAGTGGCATGGCGGCGACTTTCCCCTTATAAGCGCTGATGGGAATGGCAGCTGTATAACCGTGACCGCGGATGGGGCTACGGTGCAGTCGATCAAGGTCACAAACTCCGGAAACGCGTCCGGCGACGCTGGGATCAGGGTCGTCTCAAATAACACCACCGTCAGAAGCAACACGGCCAGGGAGAACGGCGGCCCGGGGATAATCCTTGAGGGGGCGAGAAACTGCACCCTGAGCGGCAACAAGGCTGCGAACAACTCCGTTGGGATCTGCCTTTCAAACTCGAGCGACAACCTCCTCTTCAATAACAGGCTCTACAACAATACGGAGCTTGACGCTTTCGACGACGGCCAGAACCGCTGGGACGACGGATCCCGGGGCAACTACTACGGCTCCTTCAACTGTACCGACGAGAACAACGATACCATCTGCGATCTCGCTTGCAACATCTCGGGAGGCTCAAGCGTCGACGCTCATCCCCTGGTCGGTTGAAGCCGACCTCAATTCTCTTTTTAGGCCCTCGATGACAGAAGGGATCGCATCATCCGAAGGCAGAGCAGACCGAGCTCCCAGGCAAAGCTCCCTGGCCCGGACCGCGGGGGCGCTGACGGTCCGTCAAGGCGGATAATCGGGATAAATGAATGCGCTGCCTCAGCCTTAAGGGAGCACATTTAAATAGTCGTAAGCTTCTAGTCAGAATAACGAGGAATTGAAATGGTTACTGGCACAGTGAAGTTCTTCAACAGAACGAAGCATTTCGGCTTTATAGCTGGAGACGACGGTACTGACTATTTTGTACACTCAAGCGGTCTGAAGCCGGGCGTATCCATAGATGAGGGAGATAAGGTCAGCTTTGAAGTGGTGGCCGGCGACAGAGGCCCCAAAGCAGAAAAGGTGGAGAAGACGAAGTAGATCCTTATTCTGAAACGGCAAATATTCAACATCATGCGACCGGACAAGGTCCGGCCAATTTTTACTTTCGAACCCATCTTTTCACCCTTCTCGTTTCCGTTTTCAAAACCAATCTCTCCTCCCGTTCCGGCCTATCGCGTTCAGTCTTCGCCTCTTTTTACCCCCTGGCCTCCTCCTGCCGTCGATCTCGAGGTGCCCCCCTCTCAGCTCCGCTTCATCTGCCTTCTTCCAAGTCGCCTCTTCATCCAGCGGATCATCTGGCCGACGAAGACCGCAGGCGACGTCCTCCTGCCGTCGATCTCGACTTTGCCCGCCCGGATAGCTCCGATGACGTCGCCGCCATCTTCGAGATGGACGATGGTGACCCCGAGGCCGACCGCGTCGGCCACGTGGGCGTCGCTTCCCGCCACCATGGGAAGCCCCAGCCGCTCGGCCTTCCTCCTGGCCCAGAAGTTCGCGATCCCCAGGATGTACTTGGAGTTGTAGACCTCGGCGGCGTCGCAATCCGGTATACGAAACATGGCGTGCCTGAAGAGGTGGTAGGGGTGGGAGACGATGGCGATCCCGCCCCGGCGGTGGACGAACTCGATCGTCTCCTCGGGGCTTCGCCCCCTGGGCGGAAGCTCTCTCGTTCCCAGGGCCAGGAGGTGGCCGTCGGAGGTGGAGACCTCGACTCCCGGGATCACCAACAGGTCGAGCTTTCTCTCCTGCACGATCCTCTCGGCCAGAAAGGCGCCCTCGAGGGTGTCGTGGTCGGTGATGGCGATGCCGTCGAGGCCTTTCTCGACGGCGGCCGCCAGGATAGCTTCGATCCCGTCTCTGCCGTCAGAAAAGCTCGAATGGACGTGGAGGTCGAACCGGAGGGGGCGGGTCTTTGTTCCGTTCTTTGATCGGATCTCGTCCTTGCCTTTCGCATTCTTGTGACGTTTATCCTCGCCATCGCCCTTCTGTCCCAGCTTCAGACCTCCCTTGGGTCTGTGATCGTCCCATAGACGGCAGTCGCCGCGGCGGTGGCGGGGGATGCCAGGTAGACGAGGCCGCCCTTCCCCATCCTTCCGGGGAAGTTCCTGTTGGCGGTGGAGAGGCAGACCTCCCCCTCAGCGATTACCCCCATATGAGCGCCCAGGCACGGGCCGCATCCAGGCGTTCCGATCATCGCCCCGGCCCTCACCAGGGTCTCGATGATCCCCGAGGCTAGGGCCCTGAGGAGGACATCTTTCGAAGCGGGGATGACCAGAGTCCTCGCCCTGACCGTCCTCCCTTTGAGGATGCTGGCTGCGACCTCCAGGTCCTCGTACCGGCCGTTGGTGCAGGTACCGATGAATACCTGGTCCACCTCGGTTCCCGAGAGATCGGAGACGGGCCGGACGTTGTCGACCCTGAAGGGCGCTGCCACCACTGGCTCCAGATCCGATACATCAAACTCCATCTCCGAGTCGCGGGATTCGGGGTCGGAGAAGACCGGATGGCAGGGCTCTTTCGCCCTCCCGTTCAGGAACTCTTCTGTGACGGCGTCGGGGGGGACGATGGCGGCCTTCGCCCCCATCTCGACCCCCATGTTGCAGAGGGTCATCCTCCCCGCTATGGAGAGAGACTCGATCGTCTCGCCGACGTATTCGAGGGCCTTGTAGGTGGCGCCGTCGGCCCCGATCGCCCCGACGAGCATGAGGGTCAGGTCTTTTGCGAGGACCCGTCGTCCCAGCTTTCCTGATACCCTTATCCCGATCGTCTCGGGGACCTTGAACCAGAGCCGGCCCCGTGAATAGATCTCCGCCATGTCCGTCGCCCCGACCCCGGTACCGAAGGCGCCGAAGGCGCCGTAGGTGCAGGAGTGGGAGTCGGCTCCCACCAGCAGCGTCCCCGGCAGGGCGAACCCCTCTTCGGGGAAGACCTGGTGGCAGATCCCGCGCCCCCCCTCGTAGAAGTGGACGATCCCCTGATCTTTCGCCCAGGACCGGACCTCCCTCTGGAGGTCGGCGGCGGTGGTGTTGTTTGCAGGAACGATGTGGTCGAAGGGGACGACTATCCTTTCTGGGTCAAAGACCCGCACAGACCCCATCTCCCGAAAGGCTTTGATGGCGAGGACGCTCGTCCCGTCATGGGACATGGCATAGTCCACCTTCGCCTCGACGATCTCTCCCGCCTCGGCCCGTTTGCCGGAGGCGCGACTGAATATCTTCTCGCTGATGGTAGCCAAGGTCAACCGCTCCATAAAATAGGGGCCGGCTGGAGGGACCGGCCCGGTATTCGTCTCTCAGCCCGCCTCACTCGAACTCTGGGAGCATGTAGGCGATATCGTCCTGGGGGTGGCGGTAGAGCCTCGATTCGAGCCTCTTTTGGTCCAGGATGTGGCCGATGATCCCTATGCTCCTTCCGAGGGCGAATAGGCCGTTGAGATAGCCGTACGTTATGACGTCCTGGACGTCCTTCTCGTCGAAGACCCCGCAGGAGCCCATCAGGTCCAAGAAGAGGATCCCTATGCAGCCGTCGACGTTCAGGATAAGGTTTCCCTTCTTGGAGGTGGTGATCTCCTGGACCTGCAGGGCGTAGTCGAGGAGGTCGGTCCGCTCGAAGTTCTCTTTTGCGTAGCTTATGAGAAGCTCGACCCTCTTGTCGGGGTTTTTGACGCTCTTGATCCTGTGGCCGATCCCGGGGATGTTGATCCCCGCGGCCTTCATCTGGCTTACGAACTGTTCGGGGGTGAGCCCCGAGTCGCGAGCCCGCTTGAACTCCCGAGCGGCGTCGTCTATCGCCCCGCCGAACCTCGGCCCGATGGTCAATAGGCCGCTCGCCAGGGACGATATGAGATCTTTTCCGGCGCAGGAGGCGACGATGGCGTTGTGGGCCGCCGAGACCGCGGGGCCGTGGTCTGCCACGATCTGGAGGACGAGCTCGATGAACTTTGCGGCGCAGGGAGGTATCTCCTTTTTGAACCAGAGAAGGCCGATTACCCCGCCGATCCCCATCCTGTCGTCCATCACGCGGCTGAGGGGCTTTCCTGCGTAGAGGACCTCCTCGCCCCGGTCGTCGGATATGGTGCAGATGAGGTTAGTCGCCTTCCGGACGGCCCCCTCGGAGACGGCCTTTGCAAAGTCCGCGGGGATCTTTGGGATCTCGGGCTCTTCAGGATCTCTCACCTTCCCTTCGGCCAACAGCTTCTCGTAGACCCGCTTTATCTCATCGCCGTAGCTGTCGAAAGATTCGGGGACGATGGCTCCCGCCTCTTTGAGGGCGCGGTTCTTGGCGTCGGCGGTCTCAACGTCGGTCTGGGCCTTGGCTCCGGCGTGGCCGAACTGGACGCTGGAGGGGAGGATCTTGGAGCAGGTTCCCGTAACCCAGATCACCAGGGGCTTTTTGATCTTCCCCTCCACCAGGGCCTCGACGATCCGATACTCGTCGGTCCCTCCCACCTCGCCGAGGACGGCGATGATGGCGACCTCGGGGTTCGCTTCGAACCGGAGGATGTGGTCCATGAGGTTGCTGCCGGGGTAGCGGTCGCCGCCGATGGCGATCCCCTCGACGACGCCGCTGGAGTTCCTAGCGATGATGTTGAAGGCCTCGTTGAGCATCCCGCCGGACTTGGAGACGAAGCCGACGCATCCGGGCCGGTAGAGCTTCGACTCGATGATGTTCTCGATGGTGCCGGCGGTGTTTCCGATCCTGAAGGCTCCGGCGGCAAGCCCGCCGACGGTGGAGGGGCCGATGATCGTCTTATTCATCATCTTCGCGGTGGCGGCCATCACCCTCGACATCCTCTCGGGGACGCCCTCGGCGATTATCGCCACCGTCTTTATGCTAGGCTGGGCGAGGGCCTCCATGGTGGTGTCGAAGGCGGACCGATAGGAGGCGAAGTTGACGACCACGTCCACCGAGGGGTGGTCGGCCACGGCGTCGGGGATCGTATTGTACATGGGAAGGAGGATCTCCTGGGTCCCCCAGAAGACCTTGTGGATGCCGGAGCGGCCGGGGTTGATGATGGCGGCGACGCTGGGAACTTTTCTTCCGCAGAGGTAGTCGAAGTCGAGCATCCTCTGGATCGCGTTGACCTGGAATCCGTAGACGAAGGCTCGGGTGTTCTTGTCAAAAAGCGTGTACTCCTTCATCGTCATCACTCTCCTCCTCCCAGGGCCATCGAGACTATCCTGGTCATGTGGGTCTCGGGGCCGTAGACGTGGATCGGGACGCCCAGTCTCTTGCCGAGCTTTCTCATGATCCGAAGCCCCTCCTCGTAGTTGGGCCCGCCCCTCCGGACGTATATCTCGACCCCCGTCTCCTTAAGACGTTCCCGGTAGTCCTCAAGGCCCATGACGACCCCTTTGAAGGTCTTGGCGACGTCGGTGAAGTTCGCGATCCCGCCTCCGATTAGGAGGTATTTGGTCCTTCCTTGGGGGTCCTTCTCTCTTGTCATCAGGTCCAGGATCGTCCTGGTGTACTCGTAGGTGTCCTCGGTGGAGGGGTCGCCGCTGTACTCGCCGTAGTTTGCGAGCTCGCCGCCGAATCCCAGGTCGCAGATGGTGTCGGCGTAGATGACGGACGCCCCGCCTCCCGCCACCATCGTCCAGATCCTCCCCTTCGGATTCAAGATCGTGAGCTTGAGGGAGGCTCCGGTCCGAGAGTCGATCTCCTTGATGTGCGCCTCCTCTTTTGTGAGAGCTCTGCCGAAGGGCTCGGGAAACTCGATCCCCTTCCAGCTACCCCTCTGCCAGAAGCTCTCTGCGTCGTCGAGCCTTGCCACCAGGTCCAGGGGGATTATCTTGCCTTCGTGGAAGACGAAGGGGTTGATCTCGAGGTATGCGAAGCCGAGGTCTTTGAAGAGCTGGTAGAGACCTTTGATGAAGTCAGCGACGGGCGTTCGTCTGCCGCCGAGATCGGCCGGAAGCTTGGATTTGAAGTCGAGCTTCTCGGGCTTTGCCAGGACGTCCACGGGGATCTCTGTAACCGTCTCCCAGTTCGCCTCGATGTCGACCCCGCCCCGGGGGGAGAAGTAGATTACGTCCCGACCGTAGTCGGACTTAATCGCCACGTAGAGCTCGTACTTCTGGTCGTGGGGGACGAAGGGCTCGATGAGGAATGTGTTGAGGGTCCCGACGACGGTTCCCACGAGGGTCTCTTTGTTCATCCTCTCCTCGATGTACTCGCGGGCCTCGTCCCAGGTGGCATCGAGGAGGATCAGGCCGTGAGCGCCCCTCTTGCCGAAGAGCTGGTCGGGTTTGACCACCAGCCTTTTCTTCTTAACCCAGGGGCATTCGACCGCCACCACCTCCAGGTCGGTTTCTGGGGTGACAAGGACGATCTGACCGTCGTAATCGAAATCAGGTACGTAATTGGGAAGGCGTTCTGCCAGCATCTTCTTGGCGTCGTATTCCCTAATCCCTCTCTGTGCCATCTTCAAAACCTCCTCCCCAGGGGCAGCGTCTTTTTTGTTTACAAATCTTTCTACGAAACGGTCCGGAAATGGTCCCGAAACGGTC
>JAXGJB010000028.1:0-38179 GCA_040770465.1 Methanothrix sp.
ATATAAATTCACCATTAGCATTTTCTACTCCGACCTGACACGCCCCTGCTCTAGTATGATAATCTTCATATAAAATTTTTACTGGAAACTTCTCTGCTACCTTAACCGTCCTATCTGTGGAATGGCCATCCACTACAATTACTTCAATCACATTAATTGTTTGACTAAATACTGCTTCAAGGCAATGCTCTATTTTATCCTCCTCGTTAATCACGGGAATAATTACTGAAATGGTGCGATCCATCATACTCCTCCTATGTACCAACTCTGCACTCACGTATCAGCCTTGACATGGAATGCAGCAATATCCCCGTCAGAGCCATGAAAGACCCGATTACGGTAAGCAGTATCATCAGCAACGTCGGCCCAAAGGCCAGGCTCCCCCCAAGATAAAACGTCCTCAGGAAATCCAGGCCCATCCCGATCCCCACCGCAGCAAGCACCATCCCCGGAATGGTGAAGTAATAGAGCGGCCTTCTCAGCTCCATATCGTGAAGCAGGGTCAGAAGCACCCCCACACCATGTTTCACCGGCCCCTGGGTTGAAGCTCGCTCAACATCGTAGCTGCAATTTATGGGCACCTCTCCGAACCTCAGGTCGTTATCCTTGATCTGGAGCAGGATCTCAGAGCCCGCAGACATGCCGCTCCCGTTGATCCTTATGGATTCTATAGCCCTTTTCCCGTAGGCTCTATACCCGCTCTGGCTGTCGGAGACGCTGATCCCGCCCGCAAAGTTCGTGGCGGTGTCCAGGACCTTCATCCCGACCTTCCTGTATGCGGGGATGTTCTGGCCGTTCCCCTCGCAGAACCGGGAGCCGATCACGATGTCGGCGCCGTTGTTCAAAGGCTCCAGAAGCTTCGATATCTCTGCCGGGTCGTGCTGCCCGTCGGAGTCGATGATCACCATCTTCTCTGCGTCGAGCTCTCGGGCCGTCTCAAAGCAGCTCCGAAGGGCACCACCATAGCCCTGGTTCTTGGTATGGCGGACGACGTGAGCGCCCAGGGCCTCGGCGATCTCTGCGGTGGCATCAGAGCTTCCGTCATCTACGACTACAACTACGTCCACGTACTTCTTGCAGCCAAGGATCATCTTGGCTATGGACCGCTCCTCGTTGTAGGCGGGCATCGCCGCAATCGTTAGAGACATGAACCCTTCGCCCGAAGTTTGATTACAGGTTTATGAAAACCGGCTATACCATCGAATTGCATCTCGAAGTCCCTCTTCCATGGTGTACTTCGGAGAATATCCAATGTTATCTGCAAGCCTTATATCTGCCACCGAGTCCCTGATGTCCCCGGCCCTCGCATCCGAATATCTCGGGTCTATCTTCGATCCGGTGATCTCCTTGATGATACCCGAGAGCTCGTTGAGGCTCGTCCTCGTCCCGCTGGCGACGTTGAAGACCCCCGGGACGCTCGCCTCGCTCGCCAGGATGTTCGCACGCACCAAGTCTTTGACGTAGACGAAGTCCCGGGTCTGCTCCCCGTCCCCGAAGATCACCGGCGCCTTTCCGGCGAGGTAGGCAGAGACGAACCTGGGGATGACGGCGGCGTACTCGGACGCTGGGTCCTGCCTCGGCCCGTATACGTTGAAGTAGCGGAGGGCGACGTTCCTCATCCCGTAGACCTCGTTGAAGGCAAGGCAGAACCCCTCCCCCGCCAGCTTCGCCACAGCATACGGAGACTTCGGCTCCGGCCTCATATCCTCCCTCTTCGGCAAGATTGGGGAGTCGCCGTAGACCGCCGCCGAGGAGGCGAAGACGACTTTTTTGGCTCCAACGTCCCGGGCGGCGACGAGGACGTTCAGCGTCCCCTCCACCCCCACCCGGCTGGTCAGGATCGGGTCCTCCACCGACCTCTGGACCGAGGCGACCGCCGCCTGGTGGAAGACGCAATCGCACCCCTCGAAGGCCCCTCTCAAGAGGTCGAGGTCCAGGATGCTCCCCTCGACGAGTTCGACGTCGAGCCCGGCCAGGTTCTCTTTCTTGCCGGCCGAGAGGTCGTCGACCACCACCACCTCGTTTCCTTCGGCCAGGGCCTGGGCCAGGTTCGAGCCGATGAACCCGGCTCCCCCGGTTATGGCGTACTTTTTGGTCATGGCCGATGGCTCCCTCGATGGAGATGGTTCTTGAGGCTAGGCTGAGATGGAGGTGGAAGCTGGATGTAAGGGGATTTTTAAAACTGAGTGGTCATATACAAAACTTAATATGAAAAAGTTTGATAATATCCACCCCGTTCGCCAGCCTCTCCTATCATGGAATCAATTCGATAGCTGGCGATTCGGTCGGCGGCCTCAAGATCGATCGAGATCTGAGGCAGTCTCCAACCTATCTGAGATAATTGCCTTAAATAAGCCTTTTGGTTCCTTCGCCTCAGTCCGGTCCAATTTTAAGACGTCTCAGATCGGATGCATCGATGCATCGACAAACGACTCCAGCCCGGACGGCCGACGGAAGCGGAGCCCCATCGGCGGTGAAGGATGGAGTGGAGAGCTTGCATGGGCAGGACTCGATCTCTTGGGGCGGACTGCTCGATAGGAGGGGGAGATCCACAAGAACTCGCGCTCCAAAAAAGCTGCGATAAAAGCAGCGATCCGCGATCGGCGATTCTCCAGTCCCGCGCGACCGCCCGACCCTCAAAGCTTGGGTCCATCTCCGGAGATGAGGCGCATCCGTTCGATCTCTCGGAGCAAGATAGCTAGCATCGACTCGGGATAAGGTTAAATCCATCACCAGCCAACAATATTCCGTTATGTTCGCAGAATACATCCAGGCAGCCCTGGATAAGGCGGAGTACAAGCTAATAGAAGACACGTTGCCGGTCTTTGGAGAGGTCCCGGAGCTCGAGGGCGTCTGGGCCACAGGCGCAACGGTTGAAGAGTGCCGAAAAGAGCTGATATCTGTCATCGAAGGCTGGATTGCGCTGCGCCTTGCGATGGGCGACTCCATCCCGGTGATCGGAGACGCTGCCATTATAGTCTCCACGGAGCCGATGGCCATGGTCCGGGCTTGTTCTTGTCTTTAGAGCCGAAGCTCATCGCTCATCCGGAGACTGAAGAAACTGGGCTTCGATGGGCCCTATTCAGGATCTGGTCATGCTTACATGGTGAGGGACCATCTTTACCTTACAATACCCAACCCCCACCACGGCGAGATGATAGGAGCAAGCCTACTGGTTGAGATTCTGAGGAAAGCCAGGATAAGCCGCGAAGAATGGTTTTCTGCAGCCTGAGGATGGAACAGGAACAGGCTTACACGGAGGCGTGGTGGCGATCTTTCGCACCACCGCCCGACCGACGGGGAGTGCGGCGCTAGGAGGGCCGCAAGCACCAGCCCTCGCCTGAGGGATCTCGGGGATGGAGGGGCCGCTTCTCCCCCCACCCTCCAAACGCATTTATTGATGGAGAGCTGTTGATCGAGCGAGCAGGACGGATTCGATGGAATGACTCAGCGATTAGTATTCCGGGCGGAGTTCTTCCGAGATGATGATCTTTATGTAGGCCTCGCCCCGGAGCTTGACGTCTCCAGCTTTGGAGAGAGTTTGAATGAAGCAAAGCTCTCCCTCAAAGAGGCCGCGGAAGCCTTCATCGAGGAGTGCGAAGCGATGGGCGCGCTGGATGAGGTCCTCCAGGAGGCTGGTTTCCGCATGCAAGGGAACCTCTGGGCGCCCCGTCAGCCTCTGCCCTAAAGGGTCACCAACGATCCCATAGCCCCCCGGTAATCCTCCATCTCTATCAGAGCCTGCACCCGGTTGCTCTTCGCCTGGCTGTAGCTGGGGTTCAGCTCCAGGGCCTTCTCGTAGCTTTCGAGAGCCGCTTCATGCTCGCCGCAGGCTTCCAGGGCTAGCCCCCTGGCGTTATAGGCAGGATAGTACTCAGGATCGACGTCGATCGCGGCGTCGAAATATCTTATCGAACCCGAGGGGTCGCCGATGGCGATTGAAGATATCCCCATCCTGTAGATGGCCTCCTTGTACTCTGGATCGATCTTTGTCGCCCTTTCAAAAGAGGTCAGAGACCCGCTGAAGTTGCCCAGAGCCTGCTGGTAGCTCCCCAGATTGTACCAGCACCATTTGGAGTTCGGGCTCAGCTTTGCAGCCACCCCCTCGGCGAAGGTCGCATTTTCATAGTCGCCCAAGGCCGCATAAGTGCCGGCCTTCCCATCCCAGGCCGCAGAGCTGTTGGGATCGAGGTCCAGAGCTCGATCAAAGGAATCGATCGCCTCGGTATAATTCCTGGCGGCCTTCAGGGTATGGCCTCTGCTGTTCCAGGCCCCGACGTTCCCCGGATCTATCCTGAGAACCTCATCATACGCCTGGAGAGCCTGCTCGTACCTCTCCAGACTCCTGTAGACTGCGGCCTTGTTATTCCAGGCCGCTATATTCGAGGGATCCAGCCGGAGGGCCTCATCGAAGGCCTCCAGAGCCCGGTCATACTTCTCCTGGCTCCTGAGAACATTGCCCTTGTTATTCCAGGCCCCGACGTTCTCTGGATCTATCCTGAGAACCTCATCATAAGCCTGGATGGCCTCATCATACTTCTCCTGACTCTTGTAAACCGCAGCCTTGTAATTCCAGGCTGCTATATTCGATGGATCGAGTCGGATAGCCTCATCATAAGCCAGTAGGGCTTCGTCATACTTCTCCTGACTTCTGAGAACTGTGCCCTTGTTATTCCAGGCCCCGACGTTCTCTGGATCTATCCTGAGAACCTCATCATAAGCCTGGATGGCCTCATCATACTTCTCCTGACTCCTGTAAACCGCAGCCTTGTAATTCCAGGCCGCTATATTCGTTGGGTCCAGCCGGAGTGCCTCATCAAACGCATCGAGAGCCTGGTCGTACTTCTCCTGGCTCCTGAGAACGTCGCCTTTGCCATTCCAGGCCCCGACATTCTCTGGATCTATCCTGATGACCTCGTCATAAGCCAGAGCGGCCTCGTCGTACTTCTTTTGGCTAAAGAGAATCGCCCCTCTGTTGTTCCAGGCCCCGACGTTCTCTGGATCAACCTTGATGATCTCATCATAAGCCTGAAGAGCTTCATCATACTTCTTCTGGCTCTTGAGAACTGTGCCCTTGTTGTTCCAGGCTGCGACATTCTCTGGATCTATCCTGATGACCTCATCATAAGCCTGGAGTGCTTCATCATACTTTTCCTGTCTCCTGAGAACTGTGGCCTTGTTGTTCCAGGCCTCGACATTCTCTGGATCGATTCTGGTAGCGTTGTCAAATGCAAGGATTGCTTCATCGTACTTGCCCTGTCTGGCGAGATCATTGCCTGAGTCCATCCATTCTTCGGCGGTCGTCAGCCAGTGCTCTGCCGTCATCCGACCCAGCTTCTCCAGAGCCTCTGCACAACTCGAACGGACCCGCGAATCCTCATCCCTCAGCAGATCGATGAGTGGTTCAACCGCCTTTTCATCACCGATCTTGCCGAGAGCCTTAGCCGCGCTCGATCGGACCCAAGGGTCCTGGTCCTTGAGGGCTTCGATGAGCGGGTCAACCGCCCTGGCATCGCCGATCCTCCCGAGAGCCGAGGCAGCATTGGTGCGGACGATGGAATTATTATCTTCAAGAGCCGCTGTTAGGGGTTCTATCGCCCTCGTATCATTTATATTTCCAAGAGCGATTGCAGCCTTCGATCGATCGGTCAGAGTTCCGCGCTCCAAATCTGATACGAGATCGTCCACCTCGTCCGCCCCGATCGGCTCCACCAGCATCGCCAGCGCCAGCGCCAGCGTCAGCGTCAGCACCCAGAAAATCGCTTTTAGATTCATCTCGTCTCCCCCGCATGATTTAGATCATGTTTTACTTTTAAGAATGCTTCGATTCCACCACTCCGGCATCCTATTGGGCCGGAAGCAAGACCCATACTCCTACAACCTCCACGACCGATATCGCTGCTGCGCATCAACTATATCGGTGGACGATGTTGAAGCCGCAAGACGAGACTACATCCCGCCGTAAGACGAGAGGCCTCCGGATGAACGGCTCGATCGGTTCTGGGAGTCCGACGACGAGCTAAAGTTAGTAGCGCCTCGTCCTAGACCGCCAGAGGTCGGGAGCACCGCCCTCAAAAGGCTCGTCGACGCGCCCTTCGCCATCGATGGCGCGAACCTCGCATCCTCTTCCCGGGGCGTACGATGTGGCTGGTTGGGCAGGGCTGGCAGCGCCAGGAAAAGGCGGCCAGGAACCGTAACCGGGATTTCGCATGATGGTCGATACGGGCACCGGTTCGGGCGAGGCCGTCGAAGAGAGACCCAACTCCCGCGAGCGGAAAATCTTAAGTCAGTAACCATAAGCGTTATAAACAACCTTGGATTTTGATGGTGGTTGATGCTCGTCTTCGCCCATCTGGGCCTCACCCTCGCCGCAGCTAACCTCTCCCGCCGTTTCGGCCTCCGCCCCGACCTCGCCTTCGTCGCCATCGGCTCGCTCCTGCCGGACATCATCGACAAGCCCCTCGGCTACGTGATCTACGGGGCTATGGGCACGGGACGGATCTACGCCCACACACTACTCTTCCTCCTGGTCCTCGCCGCCCTGGCGACGATCCTTCGAAGCCGAGCCCTCGGTTCCATCTCCTTCGGCGTCCTCGCCCACCTCGTCCTGGACTCCATCTGGGCTACGCCGGCGATCCTCCTTTGGCCGCTCCTTGGCGACTTCCCCGTTAATCCGGATCTGACCGTCCTCGGCTACTTCGAGATGCTGTTGCAAGGTCTCGATAACCCGGATATACTCATACCAGAAATCCTCGGATTCCTATACCTGGTATCCTTCAGCTTGCAGAGGTGGTCTGCGACCTTCGATGCGGCAAAAAAGATCTCCAGACGCCCCTCGAACGGCCGAAGCTGAGCTTGCGCGGTTAGACCCACCAGATAACGATCGATATTCCAGGGACCCTCGCAATTGCAGAGCTCATTCAGAGACTCGGTGGGAAATTATTTATGCTGCAAAAGGTTTAAACTCCTTTCAAGTGCTATTAGGATATAAGGAGGGATGACTGAGATGAGATCCTCAAGAGTTGCCATAAAAACTCTGTTGCTCCTTCTGGCCTGCATCGCGACGGCGACGGCGATGACCGGCGAGGATGCGATAGACAAAGCAGTCGCTGCAGAAGAGGTGCTCGATGGCCTGCCGGAAGAGGTGGCGGCTCTCACCGAGCTTACACCGACAGAGACCACCGAAACGATCGACGGAGTAGTATACACCGTATCCACGTATACTGACCAAGAGACCAATAAGACCTTCAAACGGATGACCGATCCCGATGGGAACGTGGTGAAAGAGGAATTTTTCGATCCGGAGACGGGGACCGTGGTGACGATGGAGTATGACGAGGCCGGGAACGTCGTCTCTAACACGGTTGCGACCGTCGACGAGGAAGGCAAAGTCTTGGAATCCACCAAAATCGAGTACAACGAGGATGGCACCAAGACCTACACCACAATTGACTACACCGATACCGCCGGCAACAACAAGGTGACGACGGTGATCGCTGCGGGTGGAGACATATCCAACCCCGACGATATAGTTTCGCAGGATATAGAAACCGAACCCGTTGATCACACCTGCCCCAACACCGGTCAATCCGAGATCGACGTCTGAAACCGACTCCCGAACAGAATCGTGTATGAGAACGTCGCCATATTGAAACATTGGATTGCTGGATATGGCGGCCTCTCTAACGTTTATAAGATCCGTTCTCATTGAAATTGGCTCTGAGAGTTGTATTCATTCTAGCAGGGTTGCCGCATCCATCAGAAAGCGTTGGTGATCAAATGACCTTCAATTCTTCCAAAATATTTGAGCTTATGTTATTATCTTCCCTCCTCATCCCAGGAGCCTGGGGCGACGATGGCGCGATCCTCTCCGGGGACTACAACGACCGAGCCGTCGACAGAGACGGCGACGGATTGTACGACCTTCTGATCGTAGAGGCGGGTGTGGACGTGACAAATCCCGGCGAGTACAGCCTCATGGGATTTCTCTACACCCTCGACGATGTTGAGGTGGTCTGGTCGATAGATCACGGAAGATTCGAGGCTGGAAACCAGACCATGTACCTCGAGTTTGACGGCAAGACGATCGAGAAGAGCGAGATGAACGGGCCATACCGGCTCAAGAAGGTCGTCTTGTCTTCGGGCTCGTCCCCGGCGGGCCAGAATATATGCGATCATGTTCCCGAGGCCTACGAGACCAGGGCGTACAACTCGTCGGAGTTCACCGACCCCGCTCGATCGGAGAAGACGATCTCGGGCACTGGTTATGGCGAGCTTCTTCTGACCTTCACCGTCGAGGACGCGGCCCCAGTATACTCCGGCAGGTACAGCTACGACATCGTGAACATAACCATCCCGCCAATATCGACGCCGATTGCTGTCACGGGCTCGAAGACCGGGTACGCCTACACCCTTCCAGGAATCTTCATGCCCAACAAGCCGAACAACTTCACAGTCACCGCCGAAGGGGTGAAGAACCTGAACATCGGCCTCAAAAAGCCCCAGGGAGAACGGATCAGGACCTGGGTCTCAACCCAAGTCGAGGCGTCCGAAGAAGGTATGGCGACGGAAGAGACCGACCTCATCTCGCCCGGAAACTACCACGTCAAGATCTTCGGCAACGCCCTGGATAACGTGACACTGGTGAACCTGACGATGACTATGGAGAAGAAGCTGATCGTAGAAGGAGAGTTCAGCCTCGGCATCGACACCACCGGATTTCCCTCCGGAAACTACTCGATAAATGCGAAAGCGGTCAACGGCTCCTTCAGCCTCGACGAGATCGAGATAGGCGGCCTCTCTATCGAATAAAAAAGTGCGGGGGCAGATCCCTTGCTGCGTAAGGTTCTACCCCCTGCCATTTATCTACAACGTCAAGAACAACTCCATGGCGGTCTGGTAGTCTTTCAACTTCATGAGAGCGTGGACCCTGTTGATCTTGGCCTGGGAGTAGTTGGGATTGATCTCCAGGGCCTTCTCGTAGCTTTCGAGAGCCTCGTCGTACTGGCCGCCTGCTTCCAGGGCGAGACCCATGGCGTTGTAGGCTTGATAATACTGAGGATCGATATCAATCACGGCCTCGAAATATTGTATCGAACCCACAGGGTCGCCCGTGGCCATGACGGAGATCCCCTTCCTGTAGATCGCCTCCTTGTAGCTCGGATCTATGGCCGTCGCGTTATCAAAGGAGTTCAGTGAATCGCTGAAATTCCCCAGACGCTGCTGGTAGTTGCCGAGATTGTACCAGTAATATTTGCTCTCTGGGTTCAGCCTTGTCGCCTCAATCTCGGAGGCAGTCGCATTTTTGTAGTCGTTCAGCGTCGCGTAGGCACCGGCCTTTCCATCCCAAGCAGCGGTGCTGTTGGGATCGAGGACGAGAACTTTTTCGTATGAGACTATCGCTTCAGTATAATTCTTGAGCGCCTTCTGCGTGTGAGCCATGTAAAGCCACGAGTCGGTGTAGTTGGCGTCCTGGGCCACGGCCCGCTCGAAGTACCCGAGGGCTTCCTCGTAGTTTCTTTCAGAATAGAGCTTGGTTCCTTTCCAGTGAAGATATTCGGTCTCCATCTCTTCCGCAAGAGCTATCGAAGATAGCAAAAAGACGCACAAGAGTACCGCCAATATCCCCTTTAAACCATTGGATTTCAGCTTTGTTCCCTCCTTACACATCAAATGTATCTTGATTCTGCTCTAATGCCATTGTATTTGAACTTATGGGAAGAAAATGGCAAGATGACTCCGATTATATGGAGACGAATAAAATATTCCTTTACAAAAATGTCGGATGGTGGGTGAGGGGCCGGCCGAACCTACCGACACCTCTCAACTTTCGCCATCTGGATTACAGAGGCTGCTCCTTAGACGTGTCGTTCCAGGATTCTCCCCAGGCTTTCTCGCGACAGGTGCAGTCGAAGATCTCCTCTTCGCCCCAGAGCTTGTCGTAGTCTTCCATCGCGCCGTAGCCGCCTATGCAGCAAGAGAGCCAGTCATTTCTTGTCTTGGATCCAGAGCAGCTGGTGCAGATCTCCATGTTCTTGGTGATCTTGAAGGTGCCGATGTAGTTCTCATCGATCTCGATGAGGGGGTTCTTCCAGGCATCCCCGGATTTACAATCTGCGCCAGACTTCGTCAAGAGCTGGCCGATATGAACCTGACCTTCAGTGACATCCTCCTCTATCTTCATGCTGGTGCTGCTGAGCCCCTTTACGGGAGAGGAGCTGTAACCCTTTTGAGGCCACTTCTCTTGGTTCTTGAGTTCAACTCCTATATCCTTATTGAAAGCAGAAGCGTACTCGATCTGGTGGAGCATGGAGACACCCTGGCCATCACCACATGCAGCAGCATTGTAGTTCTTGGCCTCGGTCCTCTCCTTCAGCTTGGAGTTGAAGACTATGGGATTCTTCGCGTAGAATCCTGTTCCGTAAGCCATGGCCACCGGAGAGTAGACCATCTCGTTCTGCTCCAAGAACGATATGTTCCCCGCATGGACAGAACCATCTCCTTTGTCTTTGGTATCAATGTAAACGAGCGTGTCCCGGTCCTGGGTGCATGTTCCGCATGAGCTGGTCTGGTTCGAATTGATCAGGAAAGCTGCGTCCATGGTGCCGCTCCCGTGCAGGTAATTGGAGAGATGGAGAGATTCGGTGTTCACCTTCTGGTAGACCATGACAAATCCTTCTCCCTCCACGTCCTGCTCCAGCTTCTGCTCGTTCTTTATGTAATAGCCCTCGTAGCAGCATTCATCGGCAGATCCAGTGGCTCCTGCAAATATCGTGAGGATTAAAACCGTCACAAATTCCCGATAGTATCTCATTCAAAACCCTCCTATACTCCTGCACACTCCGCACGGTCAGAAAAGGTTAAGTACTTTGTGATAGTAGACCTAACCGGATATGTCTCAGAGTCGATGAATTAGTCGACAGTTATAAGTGAAGGAAGAGGAGGACGATCATGATATCATCTATGATGTCTTCGACGATGTCTTCAATGATGTCGTCGACAGTGACCATGTTCAGCACCATCGGCCTAGCGGAGGTCAGTGTCGCATCAGTAATCTGCCTGATCATTCTCCTCAGCGCGTCTGAGATCCTGTCTGCGTCAAAGCTCTGGAACCGGCGCCTCTCCCTGTCCTTCAATCTGGCAGTTTTGCCTTTATTAGTGGCTTTTGTCGCCATCGTAGTCTTCAAAGTTGCAGAGATCCTTTGAAGATATGTCAAGTTTAATATAACTATAGTGCTGAACCTTAGAAATAATACTTATTTGGCCTATAGATGGGCCACTGGATATCGATGGTTAGTATCAATCTTTTGGTTCAGCACTATAATTACAAAACGAGATGCGTTTAAATATTGCCGTTGTTCTTATCAAATGCACGAAATCTTTAGACTTGGATTGTACTCTTGAACGATGGCATAATGCAGTCTAGTAATTCGATTCTATCTGTTTCTAGTGGAGTCGTTGGGACGGGTGCGAAGAATGCTTCAGTCAAGTTGCGGCGGCGCACCCCGCAGCAGAGCTGCAGGGTATACGATAAAAATTAAAGAAGCAGAGGTACGATCAAGAATAGAGATATGTTGGTCACTCCATGAATGAGTGTGATTAATGGCAGACTTCTTGTCCTCAAGAAGATGAGGCCGAAGACCAGTCCTGCAGAAGTTACAAAGGCCATCTCAGAATAGAGGCCGTAGCTGCTGTGCATGAAGCCGAAGAGGAGGCTTGCGACAAGCAGGCCCTTTGCCGACCCCAGCCAGTCGATGAGAGCGGTCTGGAGTACCGATCTGAAGATGAACTCCTCCACCAAGCCCACAAAGAGTACCATCACCAGAGAGAGGATGATCACTCCTTTGACGTCCGCCTGAGGGATCAGCATCTCCGGATGGATCACGCGATACTCCATCCATCCCAAGAGAAGGCCGATTAACATCGATAAAGGGAAATAAGCCCAGAAATTGCGGAAGGTGATCCCGATCTCCTCACGGCTGAAAGTTCTGCTCTTCAAGATCATGTAGATGGGTAGAAACATCGGAGCGTAGACAAGGGCGTAGGAGTAGAGGGTGAGCTGGAAGAAGATGGGAATCGCTGCATTCACCAGCCTGAAGAGAGGAAGGAGCATCAGAGCCTGGTGAGTCCTGCTGTCGACGAATGCCGAGGTTAAGACGAGGGCGACGAGGTTCATACCATGGACGGCGATCCCGGCTTCGATGTGATCTTTGAATATAAGCATCTCTGCGACGATTATCAGCAAAGCTGGCAGGGTCGGGTCCCTGTAGGTGAAGACGGATTTGGCGTCCCAGACAAAATCCGTTGCGAACCGATCTTCGATTGGAAGCTCGGCCCTCCTCGAATAGGCTGTCGCGACGGATATTAGGGTGAAGAGGACGAGAAACACCACCATCGGACCGAGCCTCAACCCCCAAGGCGAGAAGTTGAGGAGGAGGCCAATCGCGAGGGCCAAAACCAGGCTGGACGCCAAACTCAGGACCGCTCGAAGTAATCTGTTCAGCCCCCTGCGAGGGAAGAGAGCCGCCATCAAGGCGTAACCTGGGAGGAATATGGCGAGGACGAGCCCCACGGGTGCTCGGAGGGGAAGGTCCGCGAAGGGCATAACTAAAGTAAACACAGCTCCAAGAGCTGCGAGGCCCATAACTACAACGAGGTCTGAGGGGAGGGGCTCCCAGACTCTTCGTTTCGAGCTCGCGATTTTGCTGTCCACGTTCATCTCGTCCGTAAAAGCTTCACCACTTAAGATAACCTAGGATCTTAGATATCAGGCCATCATCCTCGACGGATTTTTCCTCGACAGGCTCAGACGAGACGTTGACATCCTCGACGGCGTCGCGCTGTGCGACCGATCCCCAGGCGGTCTCGTCGGTCCACCAGGCGAGCCTTTCGGCGCCTAGGCCTTCAGCCGCATCATAGACGTCGTCGAACCTCTGATCGTATCTGGAGTAAGCCGGTTCCAGGGGCAGGAGAGACGCTGCACCCACTTCCGAGTAAGATGGATCGACATCGATCACGTCTCCGTTCTTAGTCGTCACCAGTAACCAGATGTGGTCTCGGCCGAGGTCGTTGAAGTTCGCGGCGTATGCGAAGGAAACGTTGAAACCGTGTCCCGCCAGATAATGCTCGTAGAAGGCCGCCTTCTCGAAGACGTCCAGGTTCGCGGCGAGGTTCCTGGCTGTGCTGACGTACCTGACAATTTCGTCGGTGTTATCTGCATCCGCCTTTTTCATCACTCGGTAGTACGGATCTGGGATCGAGACAGGCGGGGCGCGGTCTTCATCGCTACCAGCTCCAGAATCGAGGATCGCTCCACCGGAGCCGGCACCTGACGGCTCCGATCGGCTCGGCTCGGCTTGAGATCCACCTATATTGACCACCTTCTCCTCGCTCCCGACCCAGATTCGGTACTCCCCTTCGGGGGCGCCCGAAGTGTCCATGACCAGCTCGTACTCGCCACTGGAGTCGGAGGTAACGGTGGTCTCAGCATCAACGGTGATAGAAACAGTAGAGGCGCCAGGCACCGCGTCGCCGAACATCTTAAGGGTGTACCTCCCCGGAGGTACGTCCGACTTTGATACCGAAGCGACTCCACCTCTCGTCGTCACTGGCATTGTAATCCAGATCCCCATCTTCACCCCGGCGATGAGGGTCTCGACGTTCCTCGCCACCACCGAGAGCCTGTTCGGCTTCTGGGGTACCTCGATCCCGTAGGCGACGTACTCGTACTTACCGTCCTCGACCGGTATGTCCATATCGAAGCTCGACCGGATCCTCACATCTTCACCGGGAGAGGCGGTGCCCGTGATGATCACATCCTCTCCAGGAGTTGGATTCTGGGGCGAGACGTCAAAAGCGGCCACTGGCGCCACCAACATCAGAAGAAGTGCGATAATCCTCAGACTCATGCTATTTCAACCTCCGTCTGGTTCATTCCAACCACAGTTCCTTCCGATATGACACAACAGGTCAGAACGTAGGTTCCAACCTCCCAGGTGTCATCGGTGATCAGGTACAATTCGGCGGAGCCATCGGCTGAATCTTGAACGGCTGCCGCGCTATCCTCAGGAAATATCATGAGCAAATTAGCGAATAAGTCCCAGCTCGGATGGAAATCGCCCTTGATCTCAAAAACATCTTTGTTCCAGGCCACAGAGATCGTGGTATCGTTGATAGTACCGTTGCCGGTTATATTGAAGGTCAAAGCCCGATAGTCCCGATCCGATACCATGAACGCCCCAACTACCAGGGGACGTCCGTCCGACTCGTTCTCGATCTCGACGCTGATGGGAAGCAGATCGCCTGCGAAGATCTCTGAAGGAGTATCAACCTCGACCTCCATCTCGGTGACCAGGAGAGGCGAGGCGGTTAGGACCGTTGAGGAGTTCGCGTCGATGACGTATAACGAGTAGATGCCTGGCTCAGCTCCAAGAAGGGAGAACGAAGCGTCTCCCATAGCGTTGAGCGTGAAAGGACCGAAGGTATCGAAGACGTCTGCGACGGTGACGGGACCGGCCAATACCTCGACTGCCCCCATAAAGCTCGAATAGTGGAGCTGCGCCATGATGACGTCGACGGTTCCAGTCAGGTCACGAGCGCCGAAGAAGGTGCCCCGTATCGTCTGGTTTTGATGATAGATGGGATGAACGGAATAGGGGTAGTCCCAGTTGACTATTGGCCTTTCTAAGGTTACGGTTGGCACCACAACAGAATTTTCTCCCAAAAGCTCGATCCAGTTTCCGTCTTCAGGGTCGCTCGCATGATGTGTTGTCTCGAAGGTTTGTGCTTGTGAAACGCCCAGGAAGATGAGGGAAAGGCATATAAGCATCATTTTCGCGAAACCCATGAAGCTTGAATAGATCGATAAGAGTACTTATCTTTAACTCAGATCGAAAAATGAGGTGGAAGAGCTGACCAGCATAAGAAATAGCAGTTATCTGAACAGGGTACCTGCCGATCTGTTGATGGGAGCGGCCCTCGTTATTTTGACTCTGATTTGCACCCTGGCGCCGCCACTATCCGATCTGGCCGTTGTCCGCGTCCCTGTAGGTCTCATCATGGTACTATTTCTGCCGGGCTACGCGCTGATCGCAGCACTCTTCCCTCGCGAGGATGACCTGGACGGGATAGAACGGGTCGCCCTCAGCTTCGGCCTGAGCATCGCCGTCGTGCCCCTGATAGGACTAGGGCTCAATTACACTCCATGGGGGATAAGACTCACACCCGTCGTCGTATCATTATCGGCGTTCACCATCGTCCTGTTGGCCGTAGCCCACCTTAGACGGGCCCAACTCCCCGCCGAAGAGAGGTTTTCAGTTCCCTTCCGACAGAGCCTCAACTCGACCATAGAGGAGATGACGAGGGAGGAGACGAGCAGGGTCGATAAGATTTTGACGATTATACTCATCTTAGCTATAATGAGCTCGATCCTAGCTCTGGTTTACGTCATAGTCACCCCAAAGCAGGGCGAGAAGTTCACCGAGTTCTACATCCTGGGGCCCGGGGGCATGGCTTACGATTACCCCACAACCGTCGCGGCAGGCGAGAACAGCACCGTGATCGTGGGGATAGTCAACCACGAGTACGCCATCGTGAACTATACGATGGACCTTACTTTCAACAACGCGACAATAATGGAGCTTGAAGCCACGTTGGACCACAACGAGACCTGGGAGCGGCCGATATGTTATGTCTTGTTCGATCCTGGCGAGGATCAGAAGCTTGAATTCCTCCTCTACAAAGATGGCAACTTCACGGCGCCTTATAGAGATCTCCACCTTTGGGTCGACGTCTCACCAAATGGATCATCAGGAGAAGACCTGATCGAGCGGTTCAGACTAATAAAATAGTAAATGTTCAAAGTGCATACGATAGTGCTGTCGGCTGACAAAGGGAACAGGTTGAGGCCCTTACCTTATCGAAGCTAAAAGTGGTGCCCCGTTGGGGAGAACCGTTCCTGGAAAATGGTTGATAGAGCGATCGGGTCAGGTGCTAACAGGTTAGTATTCGACATAATTTGGACTCAATCAAAGATCATTTCGAGCCGGCGTTAAGTTCGGGGCTGAGATAGAGGACATCGTCCAATATGACCACCTCAGCAAAGGTTTCCTTTCTTTTGAATATGGCGACGGCAGAACCGGTGCATTCGATCGGTTCATGAGGATGACCGTTAAAGGAGGTGATGCCTGGCGAGGCCGGACCTTCGGGGAGAGGTTCCATTCGCATATAAAGGACCCTTTTCCTATTCCATTGCCAATTCGCTCTCCAGGCCATCCAACAAGGAGGCACGAGTAACCGAGTGCCGAACTATAGGCAGCGGTCTGCCGCCCTCATATGCCGCTCCGCGCCAGTGGGAGGGGGAAAAACACCGGGGGAGCTTCCCAGTGAGCACGCCTCGGGCACCCCCCATCGTCACCATCATCATCTCTGCAAAATTCGAGGCGCCGAGTGCTCGATCCACCGAGATCCCCGCCGCCCCGTCGGTCGGCGCCGAGGGCGGGGCAGCTGGCGCCCTCCATAAATAAAGATGGAATGATCAGCCCCATCCCGTTCGCTTCAATCGCACCTGACCATCCCGCAAAGGCTTTACCCTACCCGCCCAGATCTTGGAGCGGAGAGTTGCTGGATGGAGATACTGGCGGACGTCGGCGGGAGGCCGGGCCTCGACTGCAAAGGCTTTTGCAGCTACTGCTACTTTAAAGGCGTAAAGCCGAACGAGCTCAAGCCCTTCGGGTGCAAACGGTGCCTCCCCTTTTCGAAGGGGTGCGACTACTGCTCACGGGCCATCGCCGAGGCCTACCCCGGCTTCAAGCCCGTGTCGACGGTGGCGATGGAAGTGGCGGGGGCCGCCTTCGGCCGGAAGCCCGACAAGGTGACCATCAGCGGTGGAGGCGACCTCAGCTGCTACCCCGACCTCCTCCCCCTCGCCCGGATGGTGGGCCAGGGTGGCGTTCCCATCCACCTCGGCTACACCAGCGGCAAAGGCTTCACAAAGGGCGACGAGGCCGACGCCCTGATAGAGGCGGGGGTGAAAGAGGTCTCCTTCACCGTCTTCTCGACAGACCCCGATATTCGAAGAGAGTACATGAACGACAGACACCCCGAGTCCGCCCTCGAAAACCTCCGGAAGTTCGCCGAGAATTGCGACGTCTACGCCGCCTCCGTTCTGATACCGGGCGTCAACGACGGCCCCGAGCTCGACCGGACCTGCCGGGACCTGGAGGAGATGGGGGTCAAAAACCTCATCCTCATGAGGTTTGCAAATGAGAGGGAACAGGGGCTGATCCTGGGAAACGAGCCGATCATCCCCGGAGTCGTCCCCCACACCGTCGAGGAGTTTAGAGATATCGTCACCACGACCAACGACAACTTCTCCTTCCGGGTGGCTGGAACCCCCCTCTGGGACCCCACCACCAAGTCTCCCTTCGCCCTGGCACACCACACCGACCAGATCAAGAGGCTCCCCCCCGTCCGGAAGAGAGCAACCCTCATCACCAGCTCCGTCGCCCAACCCCTCATATCGGCGATATTCGCAGAGCTCGGCGACCTCGTCAACGTCGTCCCCGTCAACAAAGACATCGGCTGCCTCATAACCATCAGAGACCTCCTGGACCTCGACCTCTCGTCGGTGAAGGAGACGGTGATCATCCCGGGGAGGACGATGGCCTTCGACCCCGAGATAAGAAAGGTCCTCTCGAAGGACGGCGTCTCAAGGCTCGTCCGACGGGGACCAGACCGGCTGACCGTCGACGGCGAGATGAGCATCAGCATGACCCCCGAAGAGGTGATCGAGGTGGAGGTGGAGGCCTTCACCGAGCTGATCGAGGAGATCAACGCCCTGGGAGTCTGAAGATGGAGACGGTGAGGAGACTAGGACGGTGATCCAGATGAAGACGACGATCGTATCCCCGAAGACCTACACCTACGGCTCCCTCGTCCTCGGCGGCATCCTGCGAGAGCGGGGGCACACAGTCAAGATCACCCGGGACCTCGACATTTCCGGTGACGTGACCCTCCTCAGCCTCTTCTCAACATCCCAGCTCATCGACCCCGAGATCCGGGATTTTGCGAAACGCTGCCGAAAAATATACGTAGGCGGACCCGTCGGCCTCGTCCCTGAGATCGTCCTGGGGGAGCTTGAGGTAGACGCTGTGGTTATAGGCGAGGGGGAAGAGGTGGTGGCGGACCTGGTCGAGAAGGGCCCCTCGGCCGAGATTCCGGGGGTTGCCTTCCGCTCCGACGGCGAGGTCGTCAAGACCGATCCAGTCCCTGCCGGCGACCTCGACCACGTCATGCCCCTCATCCCCGACGACCTCAAGGACCAGAACGTCCGGGGCGCCAACGTCTACATCGAGACCCACCGGGGCTGCCTCGGAGGCTGCACCTTCTGCCAGGTCCCCCGATTCTTCGGCAGGTCGATCCGCTCCCGGTCCCTCGATAACATCCTCGCCGAGGTCCGGGAGATGAAGCGGATGGGCGTCTCCAGAATCGCAGTCAGCGGCGGGACGGGGTCTTTATTCGGCTACGGGAAGGACGTGAACAAGGAGGCTTTCATCACCCTCCTCAAACGCCTCGCCGAGATCCTGGGGCCGAGGAACCTCTCCGTCCCCGACATGAGGGTGGACTTCGTCGACGAGGAGATCCTGGACGCTGTGAGACGGTATACCGTCGGCTGGGTCTTCTTCGGCATCGAGTCGGGAAGCGCTGAGATGCTCAAGGCGATGAAGAAGGGGACGAACCCAGAGAAGAACCTGGACGCGGTCGAGCTGGCCCACCGATGCGGCGTCAAAGTTGGCGGAAGCTTCATCGTCGGCTACCCAGGCGAGACCGAGGATGACTACCAGGCAACCCTCGACTTCATGGACGAGGCGATGCTCGAGGACGTATTCGCGAGCGTCGCAGAGCCGATACCCGGAACGCCCCTGGCGAAGCTCGCCCTGGAACTGCCGCGAGAGGAGAACCTCCTCTATCGGAACCACACCGGCGATTACAAGGTCCTGAACCTCTCAGAGGCCGAGGCCCGATGCTTCAACCTGATGCTCCACGGAATGAGCTGCAAGCCTGTGCCGAGGATCGTCGATGACGCCACTTACTCCGCCTTTCTGGAGGAGGCGAGGACTCAGGGCAGGGACGTGAGGAGGGTGATGGACCTTCTCGATAAGTACAGGGGAGAGATCGTCTGACGCCCTTCAACCATCATCGTTTCTGAAACCCTCTTCTCCGAATATCTCCACGATCCACCGCTCCATGTCGTCCCTCGCCGCCCTCAGGGCCCTCCTCCGCTCCTGTGCGTCCTCCAACGTCAAGGGATCTTTCAAGGCTATGAAGGCTCTCCACCTCCCGCTGGGGAAGAGGGGGCAGGGCTCGGAATCAAAGTCGCGGATCTTGGCCACCACGTCGAAGGCCTCGCGCCACAGCTCCTTCGTGCTCTTTGACCGCTGACCGGATATGTTGATCCCCCTCTCAGCCATCACCTCCACCACCAGGGGGTCCACCTCTCGGGGATCCACCCCGGCGCTGCGGACGATGTACCGGTCACCATAGAGGCGGCGGAGGAGACCCTCGGCCATCTGGGACCGAGCGGAGTTGTGAGCAGAGAGGAAGATTACCTTCTCCTTTCTGGACATGCTATCAGGTAACGCCTGATTTGTATAAGAAATTTGCGAATCAATTTAATATTAGACGATCACAAGGTGGATCCTGCTCAATTCCCGTTTCGATTATTCAGGACGGTGGACCGATCCGTCCGGTGAAGATAAATAAGTTGAAGCTTTATGGTTTGATCTCGTTGGAGAGGTATAAAAGTCCCTAAGATAAGGAGTTTACGAAGAATGGCAGTCGTCCCCATCGTCTCCGGAGATTTAGATTCCCTTGTGATGTGCAAGATCCTGAATAATGAGAGACAAGAGCAGCATCCCATCTTCATCGACTTCGGGCAGATATCCAACGAGGAGGAGTGGGAGGCGTGCAGGAGCTTATTCGAGAAGTGCGACCTCGCACCTCCAGAGCGGATCGACCTCGGAGGTTACTGCAAGTCGATAGAGTCCGACATCAACGAGGAATGCAAGGCGAGCTACATCAACGCCTTCCTTCCGGGAAGAAACCTTGTGTCTCTGATGGCTGCCGCCTCCTACGCCTACCAGCGGGGTATAAAGATCATAGCCATCGCCCTCCTCTCGGATGAAGACCAACACTTCCCGGACCAGACAGAGGAGTTTCTCGTCAACGCCAACTTCGCCATCAACTCCGCCTTCGGAGATTTCATCACCATACTGACACCCCTCATAAACTTCACCAAGGTCGACATCATAAACACCGCCAAATGGTACGGCCTCCCCATCGAGGAGACCTTCTGCTGCCACCCAGGAGAAAACGGAATCTGCAAGAGCTGCACCGCCAGAAAGGCGGTCGTAGATCCCCTGGAAGGGGACTGAGGAGTCTGGCATGATAGAGATAGCCGATTCGGAAGTTTGTCCATCTGAGCCGAAACCTTCGACGCTGGAGCGGCTGGAAGAGATGGCGAGGAGGGAGATCTCGAAGACAGTGACATTGATTCCCCGGAGGAGGGCATTTCTGATATTCAGGGTCGATGATTCCGATCAGGTCCGGAGCTTCTGTGCCGCTGCAAAAGAGATCGATCCTCGCCTCGACTTCATAGACTTCGCATTGAAGGTCCATTTTAAAACTGAGAACGCGGCTTACGTCCGCCACTGCATAACAAAGAGGATAGAAGCGTCCTCGATGGTCGTCGTCCTTGTGGGCAAGACCTTCCAAGACTGCGAATGGGTCGACTGGGAGGTTCGAGAGAGCATCAGGATGGGCAAATCTCTGGCGGCCTTAAGGCTGAGCGATGATCCTCCCTTGAAAGTCCCGAAAGTCCTCAGAGATCACCGGATCAAGCTTCTGAGCGAGGGAGATATCCGAGAATTGATCCGTAAAAGGTCGATGGATGAATAGGCTCCTCCTGGAACATCAAGATCCAGATCGATAGTAGCATTCATTAGTATAGTTTTAATATATTATTTGGACCTTCCACGATCAAATTTACCCGGCTATTTTTATCCGTTTGCGAACTCGCCGTTATGCAAACGGCATTTCCTCCCAATTCTGCCAGATAGCTCTAAAACGATGCAAAATTCGGAAAAATAAAGGAAAAAGGGTGTGCAGGCTCGCGCCTACACTGCGGGCATGACCAGAGATCTCTCGCCGGCCGCGCGGAACTCTCTTGCTCCACCCATTCCGTATCCCTTGCGGATGTCGTCCCAGGTGAAGATGAGTGCGGGGTTCGCGAAACAGACCTTGATCAAGGGGTTGCATGCGTAGGCGTCGAAGCGGCCCGCGTGAGCGGCGCTGGAGATGCCTGCATACTCGCCCTGGTGACCGACGTTCATGGCGTAGTTCGGATAGTTCGCGCCTCTCAGCTCGAGGGGGCTGCCCTCGTCGCCCTGGTAGCTGAAGACGTTGGTCGGACCGCACTGGTCCTGCAGGTCGTATCCGAAGAAGCCCATCCTGCCCCAGCCGTCCTTGTGGATCAGGTGGCTGAGGTACCAGCCGGCTAGACCGGACTGGCTGTTACCGGTCAGGCAGGCAGAGCCGATGGCGCTGGCTGCGGCCATGACCGCGGACCTCTGGGAACCGCCGAAGTGGTCCTCGAGCAGGGTCGGGAAGGCCTCGTACTGCTCCATGGCGTAGAGGGTCGTCTCAGTGGCGATGTCCTTGGAGGTCTCCAGGGTGGCGGGAGCCTTGCCCCAGTCGCCGAACTTGTCCACGCCGTAGTCACAGGCGTAGTAGGAGAAGTCGTCCAGGACGTCGTTGGTGTAGGCTGCCGTGGCGTACTGGGTGAACCCGACACCACCGGACATGTAGCTGCCCAGCCAGATCTGGTCGTAGAGCATGGCTCCAGCAGCGACGACGTTCAGGGAAACCTGTGGCGGGTCGAAGGCCTTGACCCTGGAGGTCTGGACCATGTCGGCGAGGAAGCCGAAGGATAGTCCACCAGGCTCGTTGGGGCCTCGAGCTCTCCTGGCGGGGAGCATGTCGGACATCTGGATGACCGCAGCGTGCTTGGCGGCGAAGGCGAGGTCAGCCACAGCGGCCTCACCGGCGCACATGTTGTAGGCGTCGATGAAGGTCATGGACAGCTGCATGGCGCTCCACCTGGAGGTGGTACCGCCGTCGCAAGTCCTCGAGACGATGGTTGGGATGTGGATGGCCTGCCAGGAGGTCTTGCCCATGGCCGCCTTGATCTCCTCAGCCTGCTCGGCGGGGAAGAGCTTGTTGATGTCGATGATGTACTGGTCATCGATCTCGTCCGCGAGGTCGTCGTCGCCGGTGAACATCCTGACGTTACAGTCGTCGACAAGGGCGGGGTGGGTCTCAACCATGTGCTCCTGGACCACGGCTGCGCCGGGCATGGCGTGGTTCAGAATCTCGAGGTAGTTGTTGATCGTCTCGGGAGTGACCTCTTTGCCCAGCCTCTTCTCCAGCACTTCGTGGGCCATGTCCAGACCGACCACGATGGTCCTTCTGATGTCGTCCCACATCTGCTGCATGGCGGGGTTGTTGACGAAGTGAAGGTCGTCACCCTCTACGATGTACTCGGTGGTGGAGAGCTTGTAGGGGACGAGCTGCCTCTGGCCCAGGGGCACGCCGCCGGCGTGGAGGTAGGGGTTGTACATGGAGATGCCACGCTTGCCCTCCAGCTTCTTGGATGCCTCCATGAACTCTCTCTTACGAGCGTTCTGCTCGGGACCCAGCCTCTCATAGGCGGTCTTTGTGCCGCTAAGATCGAAGTCCTTGCCGAACTTCTTGTTCAAAGCCTTTACGAACAGCTTTTTAGTGTGAATCTTTCCCATCTTATCTCACCACCATTTATTCTGGCCTGAATCCCCACTTGCTTCTGCGCTCCCACATGTGGTGCAGGGTGATCAGTCCCTCATCGAGGGTCCTCTTCTCTGCGGTGCAGGGTCCACCGAAGGAGATGTTGTCGCACCTGAAGATGGTGGTCCTCTTCTTGGTTTCCGCCTCGCTCATCGGCTTTCCGGAGTTGACCTTCTTGTCCAGGGGGATGCCGACCTGATCTTTGACGTAGTAGACGTTGCCGTCGGATCCCAGCTCAGTCCTGGCCAGCATGTCGAACATCATGCCGTCTTCGTCGAGCCTCAGGGAGTGACCGTGGACTGTACAGCCTCTCATGGTGGCGAGAGCGGGGTCGGTCATCTCGGAGTCCATCTGGACCTTGGTGTACTGCTCGATATCTCTCTCTCTCGCCTCGATGATCTGTCGGCCGGAGAGAGTTCCCGGGTCGCATCCTCTGCAGTTGATGGCTCCCCAGTAGCTCCTGAAGTAGGGGATGGCGGGAGCGTTGTACATGGAGTCAGCAAACTGGGAGTATCTGATCCTGTCTCCAGCTGCAGCGCCGGGGGTGGGAGTTACAAGCTGCCTTATGGGGCAGTCGGGCTCGCCCATCTCGGCCAGGGGCGGGTGGGTGCTGGGGTAGTCTGCGCCGGGAGCCCTGTGGCCCATTATGGTTACTATGTCAGCATCGGAGATGTCTCTCAGCTTCTCCAGATCGCCAGACATGTGCTTGCGCCTGTTCGCACCAACAGACGTAGTGCCTGGATAATATTGGGGTTTGTATGCCATGTCCTAAACCTCCTTTTGAAAGTGTTATGAGTCACCACCAGTATCAGACAAAATGGCCAGATCTCTCTCTCTCTTGGCCTTCGGGTCGACCAGTCCAAGGATCCTCTTATCCTCCACCTCGCTTCCGTACTTCGCGTAATCCGAGACGGTGGGCTTGGTGTGAAATAGCTGCTTTCTCTTGATGCTGAAGGAACAAGGCAGCATTCGCTCACATGCCGCCTTCACCCCCTCAATGCGCTCCTCGCTCTCAAGCTCCAGCCAGATCCTTCCCACCTTAACCCGGAGTTCCAGTGCCTGGTCTCCGAGTTCCAGAAGCATGTTCTTATGCTCCTCAATGGGAAGGCCTTTTCCCGGACCGTAGGGTACCGCCTTCGGAAGGTTTGGCCCCTGGATCATGATCCGCAGGATCCCTCCCGACCTATATATCTCGTCGAGAAGGCACTGGGCTGTAGCGGGCTTTAGAAACCTTTGAGGGAAGATCTCTATCTGGACCGATTCCGTGTCTGATTTAGTGACCATGCATACTCAACCTATCTATACAGCCTCCGCAACTGCTACGATAGGCTCGCGGAACTCCTTGATCTCTCCGTAAACGGCTCCAACCAGTCCGGAGGTCATCTCCGGAGTGAACATCTGAGTGCCCGCATCAAGAGCAACTGCCGCAGACACACAGGGGATGGCGAATCCTCGAGAGTGTCTCGTCACGACGTGGTTGCCGTTGAAGACGCCGGGTCCGCCGCCACCGTAGATGGAGTGGCTGAAGAAGGAGAATCCGACGGCGGTTCCCATGACCTTGCCCCAGTCGCAGCCGGGCAGAGCGGTCTCTTTCTCCATCACGTCGTTGAAGTAGAGCAGGGTTGAGGATACTGCCTGAGCGCCACGGAGAGCACCACAGTTGACCATGGTGGCTGCCAGGGTGCCTGCCGCGCAGTAGGCGTTCCACTTGGGTACGTCGTTCGCCTCATACATGACGAAACCGGAGGGGAGCTTCTCGCCGGCCTTGATGACCTTGTCCTCGATGGCTCTCTCGACGACGCTCTGGACGACGGTTCCGATTGTTCCGGTCTTGCCGTTGGACTTGACCAGGTCATAGACCATGTTGTTGGCGTTGAGGCCCTGGTAGGCGAGGCCGAGCATCTGGTACCTCTCGAAGATGCCTATGGCGTTGCCCATCTCGAAGTTTCCGATCTGCTCGTAGATGGAAGAGAGGGCTGCGGCGTTCATGGCATTCCTCTTGGTGATTGCAGCGATGTGGTTTGCCATGATGTTCCTCAGAGCGAAGCCGAGACCTTCATCGTTCTGGGGGATGTTGAGAACTGATGCGATGTTTCCGCCGGCCATGGGGACTGTCTGCGGGTACTGGCCCCAGACAGAGGCGTGGACCATGGGGGCTTCAAACATTCCGGCCTTGAACTGCGTTATGAGCGCCTCGGTGGTGGCGGCAGCGGCGGCGGTCATTCCGACAACGAACTCAGAAGCTGCGTCGACCCTGGCTGAGGGGATCTGGACCAGGAGCTGCTTTCCTCCACCCAGAACCTGGACGTTGGTGTCGTCTCCAGCTTCGACCTGGAGCAGCTTCTTTATCTCTGCGGCAAGAGCGTCGGCGTTGGCGGTGACGTCGTACTTGAGCTCGCGTCCCTTGATCTGCCTGCCCTGCCCTCCGACCTTTCCGGTCTTCAGAGCGTTCTCGATCCCTGCCAGGTTGACCGCTACTGTCCGCTTGGTCAGGTTGATCAGCTTCTTCATCGCTGCGTTCTTGAGTGGGCTGACGGCGCTCAGGTCAACGTCACTCTTTAAAAGAACGCCACGGTCACTATAGAGGTCTATCTTGTCAGACACGTTCTTTTTCCTCCTTTACCTTTTAGCAGGAAACTGAACAAATCGGTGCTGCCGGAGCGAACGGTATGACTAATGTCAAATATAATCATACCCGACGATGATCCTCTCTACTACAGTCTCCCGCCTAACTCTCCATAGTCATATCGCTACTTAAAGTTTTTGTGCGATAAATTTCATAACAATGCATTTATTCGAATGCGCCAAAATATGATCAATAATGTGAAAAACAGATAAAAACGTAACCTGAAATACATTTAGTACAAAAAAACGAGAATATATCCTGATATTGTTGCCCATAATCTGGTTTTAACGCATGTTTCGTTCATATAAAACATGTAGATCCTTCTTGTTGTATTTTTTGTGGAGATTGGGCACCGAACTAAATATTTGAATATGATCGCCGGATGATGGTGATTGTGTTACAATGGTTTAACAGTCTCCGACCGTTTACACATAATACGTATTATCTGTATATAGACGGTCGCAAGGGCGCCGCGAGGAGGATTCAAGCCCAAAAGTTGAGCGAAAATCCCGGACCGAGAAGGTTCAAGGTTGATATTATTATTGCGATCCTCCGGCACAGACCACCGGTCTTTGCGATAATTACTTATATCATCTTCAGAACTGGCGGGATCGGATGCATCTTATCATTGCCGAAAAGCACAACGTGGCCAAGAGGATCGCCCAAATTCTCGCCAGGTCCAAGCCCAAGGTAAAACGGGTTCATGGAATCGAAGCATTTTATTTCGACGACAAGGTCGTCATGGGCCTCTCCGGCCATATCGTCGGCGTGGACTACCCGCCCGGATACAACAACTGGCAGAAGGTGGACTATCGAGATCTGATCCACGCCGAAGTGGTGACAACGCCCACCCAGGGGAAGATCGTCTCCGCCCTCTGCGATCTGGGAAAGGATGCGGACCGGATCACAATCGCCACCGACTACGATCGGGAAGGGGAGCTGATCGGGGTTGAGGCGCTGAGGATAGCCGAAGATGCAAATCCAAAGATCAAAGCCGACAGGGTCAGGTTCAGCGCAATAACCAAGGGCGAGATCCTGGACGCTTTCGAATCTCCAGGCGTCGTCGACTTCGACCTCGCCTCCTCCGGGGAAGCGCGACAGGTGGTGGACCTGATCTGGGGCGCAGCCCTCACCAGGTTCATATCCATCACCTCCGGGAGGCTCGGGAAGGGTTTCCTCTCGGTGGGGAGGGTTCAGTCGCCGACGCTGGCCCTCATCGTCGACCGGGAGAAAGAGATCAACGCCTTCAAGCCCCAGACTTACTGGGAGATCAGCGCCGACCTCGAAAAGGACCTCCAGGTCAAGCATGAGAGGGGCAGGTTCTGGGACGGCGACGAGGCGAGAGCGATATTCGAGGGGCTCGGCGACGTCGCCACAGTAATGTCCATCAAGGAGAAGAACCGGACCGACCGGCCCCCGGCCCCCTTCGACACCACCGCATTCATAAGCGCCGCGAGCGGCATCGGCTTTTCGGCAGCCAACGCCATGAGGATAGCCGAGTGGCTATACACCAGCGGGTTCATAAGCTACCCTCGAACCGAGAACACCGTCTACCCGACTACCCTCGACCTCCGGGCCATCGTATCGATCTTCAAGAAGGGGCCGTTCAAAGAGGATGCCGAACGGGTGCTCAAAGGTCCGATGGTCCCCACTCGGGGGAAGAGGTTCTCGACCGACCACCCGCCCATATACCCGACGGCCTCCGCCACCAAGACCGAGATGAAGGCAGACCAGTGGAAGATCTACGAGCTGGTGGTGAGACGATTTTTGGCGACCCTCTCCGCCCCATCCCGCTGGATCGTCATGAACGTCAAGATCGACATCGACGGCCAGCCCTTCAAAGCCATGGGAGCCCGACAGATCGAGGCTGGCTGGAGGGCCTGCTACCCCTACAGCAAGGCAGCAGAGCAGATCCTCCCCCAGCTCTCCGAGGGGGAGAGGCTTATGGTCCTCGGAAAGGAGATCGTCGACAAGGAGACCCAGCCCCCCTCGAGATATGGTCAGGGGAGGCTCGTGAAGCTGATGGACGAGCTTGGCCTCGGGACGAAGTCGACGAGGCACGAGATAATAAGCAAGCTCTACGCCCGAGCCTACGTCCAGGGAAACCCCATGAAGCCGACGAACACAGCTTACGCCGTCATCGAGGCCCTGGAACGGCATTCTCCCACCATCACCAAACCCGATATGACCCGGACCCTGGAGGAGGATATGACGAAGATCGCCGACGGCCGGATCGGAGAGGAGTCGGTGATCACGGAGTCGAGGTCGATGCTGGATTCCGTCTTCGACGACCTACTCAGCCACCAGGAGGAGATAGGGACCACCCTCCGAGAGGGGCTTCGGACCGACAAGATCGTGGGCACCTGCCCCAGCTGCGGCAATGAGCTGATCATCAGGAGGGGACGGCGCGGCAGCAGGTTCATAGGATGCGCCGGCTACCCCGACTGCACCTTCACCCTCCCCCTCCCCAAGTTCGGGATGATCGTCGTCACCGACAAGGTCTGCGATGAGCACGGGATGCAGCACATCCGGATCATCAACAAGGGCAAACGCCCCTGGGACCTGGGCTGCCCCAAATGCAACTTCGACCAGTGGCAGGCGAAGAAGGCCGAGGAGGCGAAGAAGAAGGCCGAGGTCGACGCCCTCGCCAAGATCCCCGGGATCGGCCCCAAGACCCTGGAGAAGCTCGGAGCCGCCGGGATCAAGACCGCCATGGACCTCGTCGAGGCCGAGGCCGAAGAGCTGGCCGAGAAGACGGGCCTCACAAAGAAGAAGATATCGTCGTGGCAGCTGGCCGCCAGAACCATGGAAAAAGAGGCGACAAGCTGCTGAATTTTGAGAGAAATGGGCCTGGCCGGATTTGAACCGGCGACCACTCGGTTATGAGCCGAGCGCTCTAACCGGACTAAGCTACAGGCCCAAGAAACGTTTTATTAAGACGCCGCCAACAGGGCTCGAACCTGTGACGATCTGGTTAACAGCCAGACACTCTACCAACTGAGTTATGGCGGCTCGAACCCTGCCTTTTCGGGCAATCCATTTAAGCCTTTTGATCAGAAGGGGATCTCATGCGCGTTCTTAAAAAGAGCCTCCGGGGCGAGGAGGGGGAGATATCCCTCGTGCCCGAGTCGATCGACGACCTCTGGCACCTCAAGTACCTGATCGCCCCCGGCGACCTCGTCTTCGCCCTCACCCACCGGAAGGCGCCTGCTTCCGCCGACAAGCTCCGGCCCGAAAAATTGGAGCGAAGGCCGGTGAGGCTCGGGATAAGGGCGGAGTCGGTGGAGTTTCACACCTCCTCCAACTGGCTCCGGGTCCACGGGGTGATCGAGGCCGGCCAGGACGTCGGCTCCTACCACACCCTCAACCTTGAGCCGGGAGCCGACTTATCCATCATCAAGAGGTGGCGGCCCGACGAGATCGCGCGGATCCGGGAGGCTGTGGCCGAGTCGAAACGTCCGAAGATGGTGATCGTCCTCGTAGAGGAGGGGGAGGCGGCGATCGGGGTCCTCCGGCAGTTCGGGGTGGAGACCGCCTCGGAGATAAAGATGGGGGGCGGGAAAGGAATGGGCGGGCGGGGCGGCGACCGCCGGTCCGAGTTTCTCGACGAGTGCGCCAGGGAGATCGCCAGGGTTGCCGCCTCCGATTCAAAGGTGATCCTGGCGGGGCCCGGATTCACCAAGGAGGATCTCAAAAAGAGGATAGACTCCAATTATCCCGACCTCGCCCCCAGGATCGTTCTCTATGACGCCACCACCATGGGGGTTTCTGGGTTCCAGGAGGTCCTCCGGCGAGGTGCCATCGACAAGATCCTCGAGGAGAGCAGGATTGCCCTGGAGACGACCCTGATGGAGGACCTCCTCCGAGAGATCGCCACCGACGGGAGGGGAGCCTACGGCCCAGCCGAGGTGAGAGGGGCGGCAGACCTGGGGGCTGTCGAGACCCTGATGGTCACAGACGATCTTATCCGAAGTCCCGATATGGACGAGCTGATGAGGTCGGTCTCGGAATCCCGAGGACGGGTCGTCGTCTTCAGCTCGGAGTTTGAGCCGGGAAAGAGGCTTTCAGCCCTGGGGGGCGTGGCGGCGATCCTGAGATACAAGATGACCCGCTGATGGATAAGCGCGCGAGAACGTCGGTCGAGAGATGCGGTCGGGATATCTTCTTATATCTCCATACGGACCGGTCGGTAAGATGATCCGTTGCGACAGATGCTCGGGGCGGGCGGTGATATTTCAGAAGTACTCGGGAAAGCACCTCTGCTCCCGGCACTTCGAGGAGGACGTCCACCGGAAGGTGAAAGAGGTCCTGCGGACCTACAGGATCTTCGGGAAACCCTGCAGGATAGTGGTGGCTGTCTCCGGGGGCAAAGACAGCACCTCCCTTCTCGCGATCCTTCACGGACTCTTCAGCTCCAGGGAGGACGTGGAGCTTCTGGCCGTATCCATCGACGAGGGGATCGACGGGTACAGGCCGAAGACGATCTCGGCCGCAGCTTCCGTGGCCAAGCAGCTCGGGATCGAACATGTCGTCGAGAGGCTCGACGACAACTTCGGTGTCACCACAGACCTCATGGCTGCCCAGGGCCATCCCCAGGGACCCTGCAGCTTCTGCGGCGTCCTCCGGAAGGGGCTTCTCAACAGGACGGCCCGAAACCTCGGCGCCAATGCGGTCGCCACCGGCCACAACCTCGACGACGAGGCCCAGACGGTGATGCTCAACTACCTCAAAGGAGACGTCGACCGGCTCTACCGGCTCAGGCCGAAAAAGCCCCTCGCAGGGATGGTTCCGAGGATAAAGCCGCTACGCAGAATCCCCGAGAAGGAGATGGGCGTCTACGCCATAACCCACGGCATCCCCATAGAGACCGCGGCCTGCCCTTACATATCGAGGGCCATGAGGCAGGAGGTGAAGGATCTCCTGAACGACCTGGAGGCGAAGCACCCGGGGACGAAGTACTCCATCATGAGGGGGTTTGAGAAGATCCTGGCGCGGGAGCTTCCAGGCTCTTACGAGGTGGTGGCATGCACGCGATGCGGCGAGCCCTCCAGCGACGGCGTCTGCGCGAGCTGCAGGCTTCTGGAGATGGTCTGTGGGGAGCAAAGTCTTTAAATGTTGAACGGGGTGGGGAGAACGGGCCTCGGTGGCTCAGCTGGCTAGAGCGAGTGACTTGTAATCACTAGGTCGCGTGTTCGAATCACGCCCGGGGCTTATATCAAAGCTTATATCGACGTCGGAAGAATATCATGCGGCTTGCATCAAAGTCATTTCAAGGCCGGAGGCAGATCATGCTTTTTATATTCTTTCTCATTCTCTCAACGGTGACGGCAGCGGCCGCCCTCGACCCCCTCGCCATCAACACCACCAGCGACTTTGACGAATTGGAGGCACTCCTGGCCCGAGAGGTGGCTGGGCCAGCCCAACCGGCGGGGGTCGGGACGACGAATCCGACCGCAGAGATCGAGCCGCCCTTCATCCATCTCATTCGAAATGAGAGCATCTTCCTCGACTTCGAGAACCTCACCGGCCCCGTCACCCCGTTTCCCATCAGCGCCGAATCTTCATGGAACGGGTCCTTCTTCGAGACGCTCATCGATGAGTGGTGGTAAGCTCTTCGAAGGAAAAGTATAATCCTTTTCAGATAGGAACTAGAGGATCTATGAGGGACTTCGCCAAGGAGATCTTAGAGGTGCTGGAGGAGAACGCCAGGGCCACCCCCGGGGAGATCGCCACCCTGCTGGGCCAAGAGGAGGCAGAGGTCGCAGCAGAGATCAAGAGCCTGGAGGATTCGGGGATCATAAGGAAGTACATGACCATGATCAACTGGGAGAAGATCGACGACGGCTACGTCTACGCCATAGTCGAGCTGAAGGTCTCGCTCCGGCGGGACCAGGGCTACGACGCCATCGCCGAGCGGATCTCCCGGTTCTCCGAAGTCCAATCGGTGCGGCTGATATCCGGGGACCACGACATATCCTTCACCGTGCGGGGCAGGTCGATGAAGGACGTCGCCTTCTTCGTCACCGATAAGATCGCGACCCTCGCCGGGGTCGAGTCGACCTGCACCCACTTCATCCTGAAGAGCTACAAGGAGCACGGGGTCATCCTCTACGACAGAGCCCAGCCCAAACGACTGGTGGTCACCGCATGAATGATAGCGAGACGGGACAGAAGAAGAAAATGCTCGATATGGAGAAGCCGGCCATCTGGCGGCCCGAATCCCACATATCGGCGACGGTCAGGGATATGCCCCCTTCGGGGATCAGGAAGTTCTTCGACATCGTCGTGGGGATGGAGGACGTCATCAGCCTCGGCGTAGGGGAGCCGGACTTCGCGACCCCCTGGCACATCAGGGAGGCCTGCATCTACTCCCTCGAAGGCGGCCACACCTCTTACACCTCCAACAAGGGGCTCCCGGAGCTGAGGGAGATTCTGGCCGAATCGACAAAAGATGATCTGGGCCTCGATTACGATCCCGAGGAGGAGGTCCTGATCACCACCGGCGTCTCCGAGGCGGTGGACCTCGCCTTTCGGGCGACCTTGAACCCCGGAGACGAGGTGATCGTCCCCCAGCCCTGCTACGTCGCCTACGTCCCAGACGTCCTCCTGGCGGGAGGAGTCCCAAGGCCAGTGGCCACCAGGCTATCCGAGGAGTTCAAGCTCCGGCCCGAGGACTTCCGGGACGCAATCAACGAGAAGACGAAGGCTCTGGTCTTGAGCTACCCGAACAACCCCACGGGGGCGATCATGACAAGGGAGGACCTGGAGGAGATCGCCGACCTGGTGGTGGAAAACGACCTTCTGGTGATCTCCGACGAGGTCTACGACAAGCTCACCTACGACGGAAAACACGCGAGCTTCGCCCAGCTGGAGGGGATGCGCGAGAGGACGGTCCTCCTCAACGGCCTCTCCAAGTCCTGCGCCATGACCGGGTGGAGGATAGGCTACGCCCTCGGCGATCCGGCGATCGTCGGGGCGATGACCAAGGTCCACCAGTACACCATGCTCTGCGCCCCCACCATGGCCCAGGTGGCAGCGGTGGAGGCCCTGAGGCGGGGCGAGCCCGAGATGAAGGCGATGAAGCGGGAGTACGACCGGAGAAGGAGGCTCTTCGTCTCGGAGCTGGTGAGGCTCGGCCTACCGTGCTTTGAGCCGAAGGGCGCCTTCTACGCCTTCCCCTCCATCGAGGGGACGGGCCTCTCCTCCGAGGAGTTTGCAGAGCAGCTCTTAAAAGAACAGAGGGTGGCTGCAGTCCCAGGAAACGCCTTCGGCGAGAGCGGCGAGGGGTTCATCCGATGCTCTTACGCAACCTCGAGGGAGGAGATCCTCGAAGCCGTCGACAGGATCGAGCGGTTCCTCGCGGACCTCGGCGCATAAAAAACCGCATAAAAGCCGCTGCGCTACAGGACAAAAGGGTTTAATACCCCCATTTCGTTTCGACCTCGATGCTCAAGTCCCGTCTGGTGGACGGAAAGAGGGTGGATCGATCTCTCGCGGCCCTCGCCCGTCTCGGCCTCTCCCCCAACGCCTGGACCGCCCTCGCCCTGGCGGTGGCCCTCGTTGGGTTTTTGGCCCTCATGGACAGAAGGCTCCTCTCCGGCTTCATCCTCTTCCTAATATCGGGGGCCCTCGACATGGTGGACGGGGCGGTGGCGAGGGCGACCGGCCAGACATCGACGGCCGGAGCCTTTCTCGACGGGGTCCTCGACAGGTACGTCGAGGCTCTCCTGATCCTGGGGATCTTCTTCTATCTCGGCCCGAACGCAGAATTTCTGATCCCCATCGGCGCCTGGATCGCGATCCTCATCTTCGGGGCCGTAATGACCTCCTTCGTCCGGGCCTACGCCGACCACCGGGGCCTCGTCAAGGACCAGCTGGTCCTGGCAAAAGAGATGGGCGGGCTCCTCGAAAGGGCCGAGAGGCTGATCCTCATCTACGCCGGGATGGTCGGGGCCCTCCTATTCGGGGACGGCTGGCTTTTTGGGACGATCGTCATCGCGGCAGTTCTATCTAACCTGACCGCCATCCAGAGGATATTTCTCGCGATGAAGTACGGCAAACGGGTCTGAGGCGGGATAAAAAAAGAAACGCAGGAGAGATGAGACGGTCTGACAGTCCGACGGTTTGACGTCTCTTTATCATCCTCGCCGCTCCACCTCTAGCCCGGCCCGAAGGTTGAGGTCTGCTTCGAGACGGCCGGAAGCGGGAGAGGTTGTCATATACCTCCACCGTAAAAGGGACGGGGCATGTCCGGATCACCGGAGAATTATGCATCCGAAGCCTGCGCCTTCTGCAATGGCGCCGGCGAATCTGATGGGAGGCTATGCCCCGCCTGCAACGGCCGGGGGAGGGTGCTGGTGGCACTGCCGAAGAAGAGGTGCCCCCTCTGTAACGGGGCCGGAAGGCTCTGCATCAGGGGATGCCCCGCCTGCGGCGGGACGGGATGGACGGGAGCTCTGAAAGGCTGAAGGGACCCTGAAAGAAGGCGAACCTTCAACCTTTGGTCCCCCAGCCGACTCGCTACTAAACGGTACCCACCACATCGGCTCCGTCCCGCTGCACTCGAGGGTCAGGATCTTAATTCCGTTCTCGGATCTTTCCTATCATCCCATCTCCAATTCTTCGTCTGGTCGGAGCAAAAAGGCTCAGTATGGGAGAGGCAATTTTGAAATATGTCCAGAAACTAACGATTTCTCGGGATGAAGGCGATGCTCTCAAAGGATGGACGCCCGCAGGTCTCCATCCGAACCGACCTCCGGCCCGGCGACATCGGGATGGTGGTCCACCTCCACGGCGCCCTTTACGCTGAGGAGCAGGGGTGGGACTCCACCTTCGACGGCTACGTCGCCGGACCTCTCTCCGAGTTCGCCAAGTCCAGGTCGGACCGGGACCGGATCTGGATCGTCGAACTGAAAGATGCGATCGGGGCCGCAGTGGGGCGAGGAGAAGGGCGATGGATAGGGGAATGCGAGGAGGCGAAACGGATCGTCGGGTCCGTCGCCATCGTCGAGGTCTCAGAGGACGAGGCCCAGCTCAGGTGGCTCCTTCTCGCCCCGGTGGTGAGGGGGCTCGGCCTGGGGCGGAGGCTCGCTGGAGAGGCTCTGGCCTTCTCCCGGTCGGCCGGGTACAAATCGGTCTTCCTCTGGACGGTCCGGGGGCTTGAGGCGGCGACGAGCCTCTACGAGTCCCTCGGCTTTGAAGAGACCGAGGAGAAGACCTCCGAGATCTGGGGGAGCACCGTCACCGAGGTGAGGTACGACCTCAAGCTTTGAGATGACGAGATCGAAATCAAGATCGTAGTTTTAATGAGAAGATCAATTGGGAGATGCTGACTGATGGGAGAGGAGACGTTCGAAGCGATCCGGAGGAGGGTCGCAGAGGAGCCCTACGCGAAGAAGATGGGGCTCAAACTGGTAGAGGTGGCCGAAGGGTACGCTCTCGTTGAGATGAAGTTCACCGAGGAGATGGAGAACGTCTTCGGGATGGCCCACGGCGGGGCGATATTCTCCCTCATCGACGAGGCCTTCGAGGTGGCGTCAAACTCCCACGGCACCGTATCGGTCGCCCTCAGCATGAGCGTCACCTACGTCAGCAGTCCGAAGAAGGGGGAGACCCTCCTGGCGGAGGGAAAGGAGATCAGCAGGTCGAATCGGGTCGCGACCTACGATATCCGGGTCAAGACCAGTGGGGGGGACCTCATCGCCATCTGCCAGGCCCTGGTTTATAGAAAGAGGGATCCGTTGCCGTTTCTGTGAAGCCGTCGATCAAATTGATGAGGGCGAGGAAAGTCACAAAACGAGGGCGAAAACGATCGCGACGCAGAATAGACGAACGGCTTTCAGGCGAAAGGTCGCATACAATTTGGAGATCGGGATCGCGGGAATCCGGACCTCACTGTCGGCCTTCCAAGGAGCGCTTGAAGGCCTTGAGCCGTGAGAGCATTTTCTTCGCTCCAAAGGCGGCAGGAACGAAGGTCACATTTGATCTCCTACCGAACATCTCAACGTACTCTCTGGTGACGAAACCAAGATCGTTGAGGTCTTGGCCGTCGAAGCTGATCTTCAGGAAGATGTTCGAAGATACAAACTCGTCGAACTCGGAATCGTTTTCAGGCACCCTTGCAAGAGGGAGATCCTGCCAAGCGAGCCAGGAGTAGCACTTCTGAAGCGCCCGGTCGTCCTCTCGCCCTTCCGGCACGGGCCATCCCTGGGCTGTCCACCTGATTCTTTCGGCTATTTCGGCTATGACGTTCTTCCCACCGATCGTCAAATTCGCATCCATCTCTTCACTCATATTACGTCACTTTTCTGCTAAATTTCCATCTGCCTTTGACGCTCTCATGTCCGTTCTATCTGCAATTCCTTCAACCTGGATCGTAGGGCTCTCATGCTCACCTTGTGGACCAGCGATATGGCCACCAGATCTCCGTAGCCCTCTGCTTCCTCTCTGAGCACGCGGTCCAGATTCTTCCCCTGCGTTGGATTTTGGTTTGGTGTCTCGTTCATGTATATATCTCCTCAATTTTAAATATTTTGTTAGTTTTGCCCGTTCCGGTCCACGCATGGCTCGATGGCCGCCGCACAAAAACAGCGAGAACGTCAAAATCCTGCGGAGCTGATGACTTCGCCCCTGACTCTGCACTCGCTTCTCACTTCTTCCGTCTTGCCACCAGCATGCCGCAGATCGCCAAACGGAAGATCCCCGTCCCGAGAAATCGAAGCAGATCGAAGACGAGAGAGAAACTGTCTGAAACCGTCTCTTTGATAGGCAGTCCGGCGCAGCGAAATCGCCGCGCCGACCGCCAACCGCCAACCACGTTTTGACTGATGATAAGTCTAGACCTTGTGGGCTATTGCGAACCTTTGCATGACCTTGTCGACCAGTATGGTGGCCTTGTCGCCAACACCGGTCTCTGGAACGAAGATGACAAAACCCTCTATTCTGGCGATGCCATCTCCCTGCTTTGATACGTCCTCGATCTCAACGTCGTATTCCTTTCCGGTCTCGACTGGCGCAGAGGGACCAAACCCGCTGCCACCAAAAGAGCCTCTATTATTACCGTACAAACTTTGCACCATCCTTTGCGAAAAACCATAAAACAGAACAGCTTAACGCGGGGGGGCTGAAAGGCGTGTGACTATTTAAGGCTTTGTACACCGGGTTCTGTCAAGTTATCGGTAGGTAACTTCTAGGCGCTATCAATCCCAAACAAACGTAACACTAAATAACAACCAATATTTTAAGCTCTGATTATTATTTATAGTAAGTAATGATATGGTTAGAGTCGGCCCTTCCATGCAAAAGCTTTTACCATATTTAGGTTAAAGCGAATTCTATGGTGGTCCAAGTGACGAAAAACGAAAAGCCGAGTAAAGAAGACGAGGTTATAGTTGAAGTAGATGGTGAATCAACAACTTCTGACTCGAAACTTGCTAAGCATGGGGTTTGTGCCGAAGATCCTAAGGGTCAAAAATAATTAGCCATGCTATAGCTAAAAACTCTACAGCAATTGCGGCTATCGTAAGCTTAAAACTCCATTTTAGATATTTGGCTTTATCGAAATATTTTTTATATAATTCTCTCTCATATTTCACATAATTAGCAGCCAATTGCCTTGCTATTGCTTTATAATCAAGATCCTTGAACAATCCTTTAGATTTTTCACTATCCGGTCTTTCCCATCCTCTAAGGTAAATACAAAACAACAATAGGGCTAATGATCCTATAAGAAGTGTTGGTGCTATGTATGCCAAAGCATAGTTAAAATAATTTGCTATTATATATCCAAATATCGATATTAAAATCGTATTAAAGGCGATCATGCCATACGCTTTGTTATCTAAAGCCGTCGTCAAATTCTCTAGTTGAAAGAACGCTTGGCGTGTTTCTTCAACCAATAAACTGTGTTTTTCAACCGACAAATCTTGTTTTTCATCCATTTTAATACACCTTTGAAGTCCAAATATAAGTTCCTTTTTGCCTATTTAAATCATGGCTCATAAAAATACCTTAATTATTTAGGTTTTATATATTTTATTAGTCAACACCTAAAATCTAGGGTACAGAACCAATCAAACTGAAAGTCTTAAATAACATTATGTATAATAAAGATAACATGGGAAAACTAGGTATATTCGTGTTGCTATTCGCGGCTTTAATAAGCATTAGTGCCGCAGAAAGATATTCTATATTAGAAAATTATTATTCTGTCGATATTCCTGAAGGCTGGTATATAATGGAAAATGGCTCTGAAAAGATTGTCCTAACAGATAATAATTCATCAATTAAAATAGAATTTGTTAACATAACTAGCAATGAATTCAATCAGAAAGCGTTGCACTATCTTCAACTTAGGGGGAAATTTTTAGATTACGATCTCGAAGATTTGCCACCAGATTTTTATAAATTTGTTTACGAATTAACTCCATTTTATTCCAATGGTATATTAAATAAGTATTATAGGGACGAAATTTTAAACACTAGTAATGTATATAGTGGCGGAGACGGGATGTTTATTCTTAAACTAGATGATATATCATCAGTTTCATATTTCTATAACCAAGACAAAACAGAATGGATTATAACCTGGTTTACAAAGGAGTACAAAGGTTTAGGTATTAGAGCAATATTTTCAGGAAGCTATAGAATGATTGACTTAGAAAAAACCACTGCCGA
>JAXGJB010000029.1:0-36310 GCA_040770465.1 Methanothrix sp.
CGCCCGTTTTCCAAAGGATCGGATCTACAGCGCTCGGGTGATCACCGGATTTGCGAGGCCCGAAAAAAGCGTCGTCGAGGTCACCGTCCACGCCGACTCGATCCACATAGGAAGCCTATTCGGCTCCGACCTCGCGCCGATGGCGCCTCTCGCAGAATTGATCACCAGAGGCGGCATCCCCGCCGAGGTCGTCAAGGACGTCGGAAAAGACCTCTGGGCGAAGATGCTCTACAACTGCGCATTGAACCCGCTGGGCGCGATCTTCAATGTTCCCTACGGCGTCCTCGGCGAAGAGCCGTCCTCAAGAGAGATCATGGAGGCGGTGATCGAGGAGATCTTCTCGGTGATGGAGGCGAAGGGCTACAGGACCCACTGGTCCACTCCCAAGGAGTACAAGGCCATCTTCTACGAGAGGCTCCTCCCCCCGACGGTGAGGCACGAGTCCTCGACCCTCCAGGACATCAGGGCGCAGAAGGCGACGGAGATCGAGGCCCTCAGCGGTGCCGTGGTCCGGCTGGGGCAGGAGGCGGGGGTTCCGACGCCGGTCAACTGGACGCTGTACAAGATGGTGCGTTTCATGGAGGGGAGGAACCTGTCGCAGGGGGAAGGCGGTGAGAGCTGATGAAACATGCGGAGCTTATCGGCGTTCATAAATTACTTTGGAATAATACTATTCATTCATCACCATCGTGGTTCATGATTGCCCTTTTTAGTTGATGAAGGGTTTTCCTAGTGTAGATCATCTCGATCTCACCGTGCTTATTATGCTCAACGATCTTTCTCAGATCACTTATGCGTCTGTACCACCCTATTCCATCAGTCACAAAGAAGAAGCGAGTTTCAGGATCTTTGACCTCAAGAATCTTCAGGATATCTCCCAAAACGTCAGTAAGCTTGCTGCCCGTAGCTTCGTATGCTTTTGCTTCGATGATGATTTTAGGCATTTCACGGGAGGGAATCATGAAGTCGGCCTTTGCAACCTTACCATAACGATTTACGAAGTTTGTCCTAGCCTCGTAGGGCATACCGCTATCATTATTTACTTCTTTAAGGACCGTCTCAACGGCGTCCTCCAAAGCAGACCCCCTATGTTGGCCGCGAATCGCCGATCCTCGCATCTGCTTGTATCTTTCGAGAAGAACGTCCTCTAACTTCCATCCTCTGCCGATGTGATACTCGATCGCTTCAATCAAGGCTGATTCTATCAGGATCTCTGCAATCGTTTCAGATTGATTCCGACATTTATGTCTAATAGTTCTGAAATCACCCTTGATTCCATTAGCTCTAAAAATATTAAGCAGAATATCTTGTGAAATGTCGAGGAATAGCCGAAAAACATCTAAAGCGTAGTCTTCCTCAACTAGCAAGCCCTCAATCACTTTTTGGTTTATTGCGGACCGTTCCAGCTGGTCGATCACCCTCGGAGTTGTTTCAAGGACCCATTCAGCGGTTTCATCCATCCACTCCACGTTGATCGGTTCAATCTGTTCTAGAAGCTCCTCCAAAGTTATCTGCGTCATTATGTTGCTACTCCATGGATTCTCGAACCCGGTATTCAGCATGGGAAATGTCGATTTTAACTTTCCTGTCGACCAGTCTGAGCTGGTTCAATCCCAAACGCTGATGGATGACCGGAATCAGATCTTCATTGATCTCGTATCCTATGCTATTTCTCCCTAAATTGATGGCTGCCAACGTCGTGGTTCCGGATCCGGCAAAGGGATCCAGAACCGTATCCCCAACAAAAGAATACATGCGAATGAGTCGGAGGGGTATCTCTTCTGGAAATACTGCCTCATGTCCTTTGAACCATTCGGTCTCGGTCTCAACCCGCCAGATCCTCTGGACGTATTGTCTCCACGTCTCCTTGTCCAATTTGCTTATTTTTTTCATAGCGGGGTCCAACTTCCGCTTTCCTGGCTTCTTCAAAATGAATATATATTCAAAATATACATTGTTGTAGATCGACGCAGGATAGGGATAGGAACCCAGAAGTGGCCCCCCGAAGTTTCGATTAAATCCTTTATCCCAGATGAAGGTGTCAAAAAGACGGAAACCCAGATCGTGTGACAACATCAAAAGATCTCCGGATATGGGAACCCGGTACAGTCCGTTCTCATCATCATAAAAATACTTGCTCCGTATATCAGCAACATTGAGACAGAAACGCCCATCCGGGACAAGTACGCGCCAAACCTCCTTGAAGACGTCTTGGATCATATCTCTGTAAGACCCATAATCAAAAGGCTGCCCCTTTTTCATGAGTGTGGTTACATAAGGTGGACTTGTGACGACACAATGGACCGATTCATCCGGCACCTCTTTCATGTGCCGAGAATTTCCTATATAAATATTATGATAAGTTGGAATATCGTAATCCGATGAATCGCCCTCAGATACTTCCGTCACCATCCCCGCCCAATCGCATTCTTCTTCACTTTTGACTTTCACTCGCTTCACTCCAATTAAGATCTAATTTGATCGAGCATATATGAAACCACCGCAAGACATTTAAAAGACATTTAATACCGAGTTCGGATCAAAGCGTATCCTCGTAGGGCCAAGTCACGCGAATATCAGCCGCCTCGCCCGCATCGTGGACAAGTCGAGGTAAGGGACGATCGCCGGGGTGGGCTGGATGTTCATCTTCTTCTGGAAATCGGTCTGCCCCTGCCAGGTGCCGCTGTTTATCGCCGTAACCCCCTTGTAGCGGGCCATCCCCACGGTGTGGACGTGGCCGGAGTGGAGGACCGCCGGCGGCCTTTTTATGACCAGGAGGTCCTCCACCTCCGGGGCTATCGAGACCCGGTTGCCGTAGATGGGGGAGAGGTGCCTTCTCTTCAGCATCTCCACCATCGCCTTCTCCGGCTCGCCGTAAGAGAGCCCCGGTATCTTCAGAACCAGGTCGTCTATCGACCGGCCGTGGTAGACGAGCCAGTCAACGCCGCCGAGCCTGAAGGTGGCCGGGTTTCCGACGAAGGTGACGTTCTTCTTGAATAGGCCCCGAAGGGAATCGGGCAGAGCAGGCTGCGGCTCAGCCTGCCTGACCATATCGTGGTTTCCCGGAGAGATGACGATCTGAATCCGATCGGGGATCTCGCTCACCAGCTCCGCCGCCCGCTCGTACTGCTCCCAGATGTCCTTTATGGCGAGATCCGCCTCCTGGCCGGGGTAGATCCCGATCCCGTCGACGAGGTCCCCGGCGATGACGGCATACTTCACCTTCGATGCGATCCCCAGGGGGTCGTCCGTCTCCCCCCGGACCCACTCGATGAACCGCTCCCAGGCATCCTCCATGAAGTAGGTGCTCCCGACGTGGACGTCCGAGAGGAGGAGGGCACCGCCCTCGCCCGTCGCGATGAGAGAACGGGACTGAAGGTCCGGCCGGACCATGGTCTTTCCGAAGAACCGCCCCTTCCCGTCGGTGGTCCCAGACACCCCGATCACCTCGTCGGAGACGAGGGTCTCCACCTCCTCAGACCCGGGGGCGCCCTTCTGAAAGATGACCGTCACCATCCCCGTTGGGTCCTCCAGCTCCACCACCCGGTTGCCCTTGGCGCTGGTCCTCACCTCCATCACCATCCCGATGACGGAGATCTCCCTTCCGGCGACGTCCCTTCTGAGGCTCTCGATGGGCCTTGCGTTCAGCCTCCCCGAGAGGATCTCCCTGATCCGCGAGTACCGATCCCGGAAGTACCTGATGAAATCCTGGTACTCCCCGACGCAGGTGGACCTCCCGGTGATGTCGCTCAACCCCTCAAGACAGAACGGCTCCAGAGCGGCTTGTGGTGGTGGGGGTGAGATGTCGCGGCCATCCGGAGACGATGGCCCGGCGTCGGGACGACCGCGGGCCAAGGGGTCGGAACCCGGGCTGAACTTCCCGGCCCACGCGGGGATGATCCGTCCTTCAAGCTCCGGATCGCCGAGACGAACAGGACCGGACGATCCTCGATCCCTTTGAGGCGGAGAGATCCCCACCCTTCCATCGACCGAGATGTCGGGGCTCTTGTCCTCGGATACCGCGGGTTCAGAAGCCGTCGACGGGGATGATGACTTGGCTTCGCCAAATTTCGCGGGCTGAGGTCGTTTCGACGCGGATCGGTTCGGATCCGGCGGCGCATTCTGCCCGTCGCCCCCAATGAGCTCAAGCCAGCTCTTGCACCGCCTGACCTCCGAGGCGCCCACCACCAGGGTGGAGCGCTCAAGCCCCCGGATCACCCCCTCCACCAGCTCGTCGCGGGGCTCCGGACAGGAGGCGATCAGCTCCAGGGCCTCGGGATCTATCATGTACCCCTCCTCGGCGAACCGCTGAACGATCTCCTGCATCAACGGGCATTATGTCCAGAGCCTTAGATAAAGGGCGCAGGTTCCCTCCCTCGGGGATACGACCGAAAACGATTATATCGGTCGGGTGCTGATAAGCCAGTCCGATGAAACTTGTAGAGTGGCTCAAGGGCGAGGGGCAGGTCCAGGGCTTCCTCCGGGATCTGATATTCGTAGCCGTGGTGGTGGGCGGGATCTCGATATTATCTCAGGTGACCCTGGGAGTCTGGACCCCCATGGTGGCGGTGGAGTCAGGGAGCATGTACCCCAACATGAAGGTGGGGGACATAATCGTAATTCAGGGCGCCTCGCGAACCGACGTCGTCACCTGGGAGGAGGGGGCGGCTGAGAATTACACCACCTTCAAAAACCCCGGAAACGTCATCCTCTACAGGCCCTACGGCAAGGATAAGCTGACCCTCACCGACCAGGCCGCTCACATCCTCCTCAGAAGGCCCTATCCCCCCGACAAGGCCACTCCCGTCATCCACCGGGCTATGCGGTGGGTCGACGAGGGCGAGCCGATGTGGGAAGGGGGACCTGCTGCACCCTTTGCAGGCTACATCACAAAAGGCGACAACAACTCCGAGATCGACCAGAACGCAGGCCAGCTTCTGGGCGTCGTCAAGGAGGAGTACTTCAACGAGCAGATGGCCAAGGGGATGATCGAGGAGGTGGGGAAAGGGACCTATCTCGACCATGAGACAGGCTACGTCTTCATCAACCGGGGGAACGAGACCTACGTCATCTTCGGGATCAACTACCTGATGCCGGTCGACGAAGACTGGGTGATAGGGGTCGCAAAATTCAGGATCCCGGTCGTCGGATACGTGAGGCTCCTTCCGAACATAATCGGAAACGAGATAAGAGATCTTCTGAGCTGATTCGGGCGGGAGCCGCGGGCGGCGCAGCGAAGAGGTCGACGGTCATACCAAGACCGAAGAGGTTAATCCCGCCTCTTCGCCACCACAGCCCAGTGGTCCTGATGAAATGGTCGGAGGTCGGCAACGGAGATCAGATCGACCCCCTCAAGCCGCTCAATCTCCTCTCTTGCCACCTCTTTTGGGTCCCCCGTCACGTCGACGCTCCTCGCCTTGATCATCAATACCAGCGTTCCTCCGGGCTTCAGGTAACGGGCGACGTTTCTATTTGCGATCTCCGCCTGGTTTCTCTGGGCGACGTCCTGGTACACCAGGTCCACAGGCTCGAGAAACGGGGCGTACCTCTCGGGATGAAAGGCGTCTTCTAAAATTGGTATGATGTTATCGCGAGCCAGGCAGAGACCGAGAAGGTCGCGCATCGCCCGAGGCGAGAACTCCACGGCGTAGACGAGGCCGCGAGGCAATAGGTCGCTGACGTGGCTTGGGGTCGTCCCGGTGGCTGCACCGAGATAAAGGACCCGAGAGTCGGGGGATAGGTTCAGATCATCGACAAGGCCGCCGAGGCCGCCTGCGAAATGGCTCTTGACGATGAGGGCGGCGAGCTTGCTTCGGTGAGGGTCCCAAATCCTGAGCCCCTCGACGATCCTCTCCCCGTAAACTGGAACGGGAACTTTGGGACGGGTCGCTATCCTCGTCTCGCCGAAGAGATCGAGTACGTGGATTCCGGAGAGACGATCCGAAACTCGCCGGTTCAAATCAGCACCATCTTCGACCTTCGACCCGTCTGCCTCGCAAATTTTGTGATCTTCTTTCATCGGTGCTTGCTCGGCTGGATGGTTCAAAGCTCAGTGCCGAGAGAGGTGGTGGTCAGCTTAACGTGCTTTACTCCCTTGAGGGCCATCATCTTCTCTGCGGCCTTTCGGACCTCCTGCCCCTCGCCCCTGAGGGTCACTATCTCAAGGCAGTTTTCGTGGTCCAGATGAACGTGAAGGGTGGACTGGATTATGTCAACAAACTCGTGCTGGATGTTGGTGAGGGAGTCCACAAGCCCTCGCTGGTGATGGGAGTAGACCATGGTGATGACGCCTACCCTTTCCCCCTTGACGTCGCTCATCCACTCGTAGTGGACTATGTAATTTCTGATGGCGTCCCTTATCCCCTCAGACCGGGAGGAGTAGCCCCTCTGCTCGATGATGCCGTCGAACCTGGTCAGGAGCGATTCCGGAAGCGAGACCCCTATTCTCATCAGTTCCTGTTCCATAAATACCACCTATTACGGGGATTATAGTCATATATAGTAATAAATCTATTGGCGTCGATTCTGAATAAATAGGACAAAGTCGGGGATCGGAGGAGAGATGACGTGGAGAGGAGATCACAGATAGTTGGAAAAAAACAAACGGCGTTGAGAGGGGCATAAAGCTTTAGACCGATTCCAGAAAAGAGCCTTCTTGAATGCCAGATATTGCGATCATCGGCGAGAAGACCTTCCTCTTCGAGAAGCTTCTGGAGGAGGCCGGAAGGGAGCACACTTTCGTCAAGCCCGAGGTCCTGGGAAGCCCCTTTCTTCCCCGGTTCAGGATGGTGGTGATACCCACGGGCTTTGCAAACCCCCAGTACTCCAAGACCCTTCCCGCCCTCAAGGCCTGCAAATCCAAGATTGCGGAGTTTCTGAAGAGGGGCGGGATCGTCACCGTCTTCGGCCCCCTGGTCCCCGAGCACGAGTACGACTGGCTCCCCCTCCCCCTCAAGTACGTAGGCGATTACGGAAGTACTGATCTCGTCCCGGCCTCCGACCACCCCTGCTCCTGCCTCTTCGGCGCCAAGACCGCCGAATGCGACGGCTACCTCGTCCCAGGGGAGGGCTTTGAGACGATCCTGAAGGACGCCATAGGAAGGGCGGTTCTCGCCGTCGGAAAGTACGGTCGCGGCAAGATCGTCGCCACCACCATCCACGAGTTCCCGTCGGCGGAGTACCTCTGCTGGGCCGCCGGAGAGGGGGAGCCCGCCAAGATCTGAAGAGAGATGAGATGGGAGAAGAAATGTCGATGGAAGAACACGAGGAAGGCGACGAAGTAAAGGAAATGGGAGAAGGCAACGAAGGAAGGGAAGAAGAGGAAGGAGAGGACGAGCTCGATGAGGCCGCTGTCGACGAGATCTTCCGAGAGATGGAGGCCCTCGGCGCGCGAAAGAGGAGCAGGCGGCGCGAAGAGATCGAAGCCGCCCTGAAAGCGGCGATGAGCCGGCCCGACGCGGGAACGGGCGCCCTCATCCTCCTCAACCTCGACGATGGCGAGTGCCTATCCTTCGACGGCTACCCCGAGGCCCTGGAACACATGAGAAAGCATAAGGGGAGGTGGTACCTGGCACCGAGGGGGATCGACCGGGAGGCGATCGGAAGGTGACCTCGCCGGCGAGGGGAAGACCGCCCGATCTCTGTGGAGCATCGCGGAACGCGCAAAAAAGTCGGCTATAAGATGAGTGAAATAATATGAGGAAGTTTCATTTGATCGCAAGAGCCGTGATATTAAACAGCAATAACGTTTTATTGGCCCGTCAGAAGGGAATGAGCAACACATTTCTTCCAGGAGGTCATATAAATATCGGCGAAAGTGCCGTCACCGCCCTGAAACGAGAGATAGACGAGGAGCTCGGCCTGGAGTTAGACGTAGAGGGATACCTGGGAGCTGTGGAGGCGGGCTGGCAAGATGGCGGCGTAGAACATTTTGAGATAAATCACATATTTAAGGCCGGCATAAAGGGGGAAAGTTTCAGTTCACCTCTGGAATCCCAGGAAGACCATTTAGAGTTTTTGTGGTCGTCGGTAGATGATTTATACGCGAACGACCTGTTGCCCCACCCACTTAAGAGACTGATCGCGAATTACGCGGCAGGAGATAGGTCGATCTGGTGGGAAAGCACGCTCGTCGATCACGAATAACGCATCAAAAAATATGCTGGCTGCGATCGACGTTCTTCAGACGCCGACGATAGGCCAGATTTGATTCAAAGTGCCCTTTTATCACATGAAAATCGAATTGCTTTAACCCTTATCCCCGCGACCATGTTCCCGCACTTCCTTCTGGAGCCGTTCCATCCAGCCGGGAACCCTAACCCCTTCTTGGGGATGAGAGTCCTTGACGTAAGGCTTGATATCGACGACGGGGCTTCCGTCGACGGCGTCGAGGCCAGCCACCTCCAGCACGTTCTCTCTTCGTACGCAGAGCTTGACCACGGTCATGAGCACCGGATTCGGCCGAGCGGGGCTGCAGGTAGAGAAGATGCCCACCTCGGGAATATCCCTTCTCCCCATGGGATGGACCCTGGTCAGAGATCGGCCCTCTTCTGTTACTTTATGCGCCCAATAAAGGACCACGAGATGAGAGTACTCTTTGATGCCGTCTAGTATGTCGACCAGACTTTCGTCGATGACGATCTCTGAGATCGACTGTCTCAGCTCACGAACGTGATCCATGGTGGAGTCGAACTCGCCCCGCATCTCCAGGCCCGCGCCTCCGGCCACCAGGAAAGGCTCTTCGATCCTGTTTTTGATGAAACCCACAGGTCGCAGCGTCATCTCGATCGGCGTTCTCAAATCGGGTTGTTCGCTGTCTATCTCGTTATTTTCGCTCAATGTTGTGCCTCCGTTCGGACAATATTTCGCTCGATCGCCGGTTTTGTCGATGCCGATACATGTACCATTGGGTCAGATATTCACTTTTCGTATGTTCTGAATCTTGCATTTTACTTACGAGAATTATTCGACCGCATCCCCAAGCGGCCCACCAGTCGCGGCCGTCAGATCAAAGAGATTTTCTCCCATGGGCACAAAGAAGCTGCCCATGAAATCCTTCGTCCTCTCCCCTGCAGCAGGAAAGCGGCTTATCGCCAAGGCACTCGCGACCCATCCCGCCGTCGAAGAGGCCCTGAAATCCGGAACCGTCGTCATCGTCGCCGGGACCACCAACGGCTACGTCGCAGAAGAGATCCTGGATAGAATCGGCCAGGCTGAAGGCTTCTCGCGGAAGAGGTTCTTCCGGGGGATCACCCCCCCGGCGTGGGTCCCCACCAACGAGGCCGGGATGCTCCCCGACATGTCCGACTTCCCCGGAGACGTGGTAATACGAAAGGGGGTATGGCAGCGGGGGAAGACTATCCTCAACGTCGTCGACGACCTGGAGGAAGGCGACGTCATCCTGAAGGGCGCGAACGCCCTCGACCCATGGTCCGATCGGGCCGCCGTCCTCATCGGCCACCCGAAGGCCGGGACCATCGGCCTCGCCCTCATGGCGGTCGTCGGCCGCCGAGTCCGACTGATCCTCCCCGTCGGCCTTGAGAAGCGGGTCTTCGGCGACCTCGACGATCTCGCAAACAAACTGAACGCCCCCGGCGCCGAGGGGCCGCGTCTCCTTCCCGTCCCCGGCGAGGTCTTCACCGAGATCGAGGCGATCGCTCAATTGTGTGGCGCGAAGGCGGAGCTGGTGGCCGCGGGCGGCGTCTGTGGCGCCGAGGGGTCGATCTGGCTCGCCGTCGATGGGAGCGAGGAGGAGATGAGGGTGGCTGAGGAGCTGCTGGGGTCTGTGGCGGAGGAGCCGGGGTTCGAGCTGTGAGACGATGGTTTTTAAAGAGGTGAAGAACATCTTGTTTAGCATCCAATTGATAGCTCAGCTGCAGCTTTATTGTTAGGCCAGGAGATGAAGAATGTCGTACAAAGCAACAGTCTTCAAGGTGATGATCGCCTCCCCAGGAGATGTTAGTCAAGAGAGGAAACTGATACGTGAAGTCCTGCATGATTGGAACGACATCTATTCTGAGACGCGCAAAATCGTCCTTCTACCAGTCGCATGGGAAACCCATTCTTCACCCGATATGGGCGACCAGCCACAGGCGATAATTAGCAAACAGCTCAAAGATTATGACCTTTTGGTCGGGGTTTTCTGGACACGGATAGGAACAGCTACTGGCGAGTACCCAAGCGGTACAGTGGAGGAAATTGAAGAGCACATCAAGAAGGGAAAACCTGCGATGCTTTACTTTTCTTTGAAACCGGTTAGTCCAGACGAAGTTGATCGGGATCAATATTCTGAGCTGAAGAAATTTAAAGATTCTTGCAAGTCAAGGGGCTTGTATGAAACATATTCTGATACCATCGAATTCAAAGACACGTTCAACAAGCATCTTCAACTCAAATTAAACGAATCATACTTTACCGAATTATCGCAATCATACGCTGAGTCGGTAGGAGATAGCGCTAATTCGAATATGCCAAAATTATCCAGTGAGGCTCAAATGCTGCTTAAAAAAGCAAGTTTATCTTATAATGGCCGTATTATGCAACCTGGTTGGGGGATTCAAATTGGAAAGGAACCCATGTATTATGGAGAAATGGACCCTAGAGAACGCGCTGCATTCAAAAGCGCTATCGAAGAATTACAGGTATCCGGACTGATTAGCGATGAGGGACACAAGCAAGAAGTGTTCGGAGTAACTAAAGAAGGGTTTAAAATGGCAGATTCAATAAGATTATAGTTGCCTTCGACAAAAGAACAATATCTATTAGACTCAGCTGAAGCTTCTTGAGAAAATACCAACTATCATTTGTCAGGTGAATAAATGATCATCATCCGAGAAGAGAGACCCGAGGACGTCGAGGCGATCAGGCGGGTCAACAACGAAGCCTTCGGCCAGCCGGCAGAGGCCGAAGTGGTGGACAAGCTCCGGGGATCTTGCGATAATATCCTCTCCCTGGTGGCGGTCAATGGAGAAGAGGTAGTGGGCCACATCCTCTTCAGCCCGGCGACGATCGGAGAAGAGGGAGCTGCCCTGGAGGTCTCGGGCATGGGGCTTGCGCCGATGGCGGTGACGCCTCGATGCCAGGGGCAGGGGATCGGGTCGCTTCTGATCCACAACGGGATAAAGATGCTGAGGGAGAAGGGCTGCCCCTTCATCATCGTCCTCGGCTACCCCGAGTACTACCCCCGCTTCGGCTTTGAGAGAGCGTCTCGCTACGGCATCCACAGCCAGTGGTCGGAGGTCCCCGATGAGGCCTTCATGATCCTGATCCTCAACAAGACGGCGATGGTCGGAGCCTCGGGGATAGCCCGTTACCGGCGAGAGTTCGACGAAGCGGTCTGAGTTTGGGACAGAGGCAAGTTTGAGACAAGTTTGATGCAGACGGCCTGACGGGGCCTGAAGATGATGATGAAGACGAAGATGGCGGAACGATTCTTAAGGCCAATTTTTCAAAAAAGGTTTTAAAAAAAGGTTGGAAGATCCCCTCACCCACCGAGGTGGAACTCGATGTGGAAGGGGATGTAGAAGACCCAGATGAAGTAGACCACCATCAGGATCAGGCCCAGGGGCACTCCCAGCTTCGCCCACTCTTTGCTCGTTATCGAGAGCTTCTGAGCGGAGATGATGTTGGGGATGTTCCCGGGGATCAGCATGCCGCCGGATATGAGAAGACCCATAAGAACCGCCTGAATCTGTTGGGGCTCCATCAACGGGCTCATCTCTGCCGCCGTCAGGGTGGCGTTGTCCAGGATGGCTGAGATCATGTTCACCCAGTAGATGATCTGGGGAGAAATGCTCAGGATGTACTTGTCGATGATGATCTTCATGCCGCTTCCGAGAAGCAGCAGCGCCATGACGAATAAGTAGACTTTACCGGCTCTGATGACGACGTCCTTCAGCGTCTCCTCAGACTTGGAGGAGACCTTCTGCTTGATCGCCTCGGCCTTGCCGGTGAAGACCATCCCCAGGAGACCCATGGCGATGCAGCCGGGTATGATGTAGACGGCCAGCTGGTTGAAGAGGAAGAAGAAGCCGGCGTAGTAGGGCTCGCCCTGCAGCTTGGTGATGGCGATGGTGGAGAGGGGCTCGCCCACGGGGGTGAGAACGGCTCCAAGCCCGATGGAGAAACAGGCGATGATGGCGATGTTCACCCTCGTCTTTCTGTCCATCGGCATCGCGTTTATCAGCTCCACCAGGAGGAGCGAGGCGATGATGGCGGTGATGATGCTGGACGAGAGGCCCAGGACAACTATCATCACGAAGACCAATATCTTGAGGGGAACTTTCTTCAAGAGGGCGTTGATGGCGCTCTGGACGTGCTCCCTTCCGTAGAAGAAGAGGAGACCTGCGACCAGCACCGCGGGGACGATCCCCTTAATTATCGGCTCCTCGATCGCCTCCGTGATCAGATGCATGTTCCAGCCCACATGGGGTATTTCCATACCCAGATGTTCATACACCTGCTCCAGATTGGCATGACTCTCAAAACCGGATATGGTGACAGCTAAAACGCCCATGGTGAAAAGGAACGCTTCCAGGTTATGTTCGATCTTCGGGACCAGGAACGGGCCCAACAAGACCATGAGAACGATGGCAAACAGACCAAGATCAATCATCGTTGGTGGCAGCATTGGTTTTACCTCCCTAATCGGATATTAAGCCAATATCCCGTGACTGTTATTTCTCTCTCCCTTGGATTGATTGGGAAACTGAGACTGGATACTCTCGCCATATTAAATGCTTTTGTCCTGCAACCGGCGTGCCGATCCGCAGGGAAAGGGCGCCGTTCGGGACAAAAGACACTTTGGCGAGAAGTCTCAAGACGCCTTTCCAGCCCTCAACACCAGAACCGGCCTTGTGCCGTTCTTGGATACCTCGTAGGCTACGCTGCCGACGATGAGCTGTTTCACCCATCCCTTGCCGTGAGAGCTCATGGCCACCAGGGAGAAGTCCCCCTCCTCGGCCGCCTCGATGATCGCCTCTGCCGGGCTTCCAACGGCGACCTTGACTGAGGCCTTGATCCCAGCAGCCTCGAACTCCGCCTTGGTGGCGTTCAGCTTCTCCGTCGCCTCCTTCATCTTGGCGTCGACGTGCTCCTGGCTCTCGCCGCTGGAGACGACGTGGAAGAGGACCGCCTCGTGGACGCCCTTCAGATTCTTGATGAAGTTGATCGCCTCGTCGGAGGGCTCGGAGAAGTCCGTGGGGCAGAGGACCTTGGAGAATATCATGGCGCAGTGCTGCTCGAGATCCTCGCCGCCTTCCAGCATCTTGTAACGCATCAGCAATAGGTGCTTGTCCCCGTACCGGAGGGTGTTCTTGGCCACGTTTCCGAGGAATATGTTCTGGACGAATCCCTTGCCCCGAGCGCCCATAACCACCAGGTTGACCCCTTCCTCGTCGGAGACCGACTGGATCTTCCTGAATATGTCCCCTTCCAGCATCGGCTCGGCCCTCTGGCTGACCACAAGCCCCTGGGCCTCCAGAATCTTCGCCTGCTCTGCAACCTTCTCCTTCGCCTCTTCGAGCCTGGCTCCTGGGTCCCAAACCCGTGCCAGGGGGTCCGACGGACCGATGACGTTGAGGAGGACGACCTTCTTCACCCCAGGCAATCCGCCGACGCACTCGAGGACTTTCTGCGAGTGCTTAGAGAAGTCCGTGGGAACCAAAACCGTTTCGAACATGCTTGTTATACCTCCCTATAATCCTCTGGATTTGCCCTGCTTATATATCCAGATCCCTTTACATGAACCTACCAGGGCTGGTATCCAATCCGTCGTATTTCAATCTACCGACCCTAAAAAGAGATTTCGCCTTGATATGACCTCAAATGAGGAAGAGGACGGCAATGGAGAGGAGGGCGAGATGGGAGCAGGAACCCGATCGCCAGAAGCTATTCGTCATCGAACCGATGAAGGAACCCCAGATAGCCGTCATCGAACCGATGAAGCCCACCCAGACGGCGGATCGTCGAGCTTCGGGGTGGGAGACGGCCCAGAGGCGGTTTGTTTATATTTTGATCGATTTTTAAATATATTCACAGGCATCTCAAATCCGTTGCCAGGCCGTTGCCAGGGGTGAGCCGAAGGCGAGGTCTTCCAGCTCCACCACCTTCTCCCAGGCGAGCCTGCATCCGCAGTCGAGGTTCCCAAAGACGCCGACATCCTGGGTGAGAGCGTGCTCTCTTATCGCCTTCGCGAAGGCCTCGTCGCACCCGCCGCAGTTGCGAGGGCCGCGCCTCGTCCCGGCAGCCACGGGATCGCAGATGATTGGAAGGAAGGTGACCGCCTTCAGAACCTCGACGGCGCTCCAGAGCCATGGGGGCCGATACTCCCCCAGGGTCCACATCCTCTCCATGGGGGTGCCCCTCTGGATGTTGGACAGGTTAAGAGAGAGGACGTCGGAGAAGGGGGCTGCGTCCCGGGCTGACCGGATGGCGTCGGAGATCGCCACCCCCTCGGAGAGGAAGGGAGGCTTCAGGAGGAGGTAGGTCTTCACCGACCCGCCGACCTTCTGGACGACCTTCGCCGCCTCCTTGAACTCTTCAAAAGAGAATCCCTTCTGGATGGAGTGCTCCCTGACCAGGTCGTTTGAGGTCTCAAGCCCGATCGCAACCTCCGTCCTGATCCTTGCGACCGACTCCTCGACCAGCTCCTCCGCGACGTACTCCGGCCTCGACTCGACGACGAGCTTCTCGACCCCGGCGGCGGCGAGGCCGTCCAGGATCTGCACCCTGACCGGTCCCGGGACCTCGGCGGGATCGAGGAAGCTGCCGCTGGTGTATATCTTGACGACCCGATCCTCCGAGGATAGGTCCTTTGTGGCGGCCCGAAACTGGACCATCAGATCCTCTTCTGTGGCGGGGGCGCCCTCGGAGGCGTAGCCGCACATGGTGCACCGACGCCATCTGCACCCCCTCGTCCGAAGGATTATGGTCAGGCACCCCGCCGCCTCCCCGTCCAGGAGGTCGGTTGACCGCCAGACCGCCACGGGCCTCCTGGGATCGGGCCTGTTCCGCGTCTCTCTCTTTAAAATAACACCACCAGATCGCTCCATGTCGCTATATATCGCTGCATATCACTGTGTTGTTACTGTATGTGCCTCATGGCGCTGATCGCCGCAGAGGTCCCGGCGCCGACGGCTGTGGTCACCTGCATCCTCCCGCCGGTGACGTCCCCCGCCGCAAAGACGCCGGGGATGTTGGTCTCCTGAGTGAGCCGGTTGACTTTCACAAAGCCCCCCTTCGTCAGCTCGATCCCGAGATCGACGGCCAGATCGACGTTCGGGGCGACCCCCATCTCGACGAAGACGCCGTCGAGGTTCAGGGTGCGGACCTTACCCCGCGCCTCGAACTCGACGGCCGTCACAAAGCCGTCCCCCAGGACCCGGATCGGCTCGACACCGTGGGTGATGACGGTGTTGGTGAGGCTCTTGATCCTGTCGAGGTAGACGGCTTCTGCCTCAAGATCGTCCCGGACGTTCAGGAGGTGGACCTTGGCGCAGAGCCCCGCGAGGTAGAGGACCGCCCTTGCCGCGCCGTTCCCGTAGCCGATCACGGCGACGGTTCTGTTCCGAAATAGGGCGCCGTCACAGTAGGCGCAGTACGAGACGCCTCTCGTCGCGTACTCCTCCTCGCCGGGGACTCCAAGCTTCCGGTGGCTTGCGCCGGTCGCCAGGATCAGGGCCGCCGACTCATACTCCCAGCTCTCGGTCTTGACCCGAAAGACCCCGTTGAGAGAGACCACCTTAGCCACCACCTCTTCATGAAGCTCTGCGCCGTACTTCTCGGCCTGAGCCAGCATCCGCTCGGAGAGCTCGATCCCCTGGATGCCATCGGGAAAGCCCGGATAGTTCTCGTAAAGACCGCCCATCGACTGCTGCGACCCGTAGACGTTTCCGAGGATGAGGGTCTTCTTCCCACCTCTGGCACAGTACATCCCGGCTGTAAGGCCAGCCGGGCCCGCCCCGATGATTATGACGTCGTACAAGAGAGGACACCACCAACGCGATCTCGGTTTGGATATGATGATAGATAAAATATGTGCAGCTCGCAGTGAACGATAAAATATGCGCAACTACCGAAGACCGAAGATCGATGAGGTTCACACCATATCGAGGGGCCAGGCACCTGTCTGCCCGCAATGTTTTTACGCTGGAAGGTTGTGAGGGGGTGTGGCGACCAACAACAGAGCGCCGATAGTGTAGTGGTCATCACTAGGCGTTGCCAACGCCTAAACCCGGGTTCGAATCCCGGTCGGCGCACTTTTCGTCTCTTTCTTAATTTCTCATTTCCGGATTCACAGTTCCTGCAAGCTTGATACGGATTCGAGAAAAGGAGTTATTGATTCTGAGGATTCGAAATCAGCGTTATTGATTCTGGGAATTCGTTAGTTTCGTTATTTCAAACCGCGGGGGATCCGGCCTTCAGACCCACCTGCTCTGAAGCGACGTCGTGCCGCCGATGAGGTCTTTGAGCCGGTAATCGTCCAGGATCATCGCCTTCAGCTTTGCCATGGGGATGGATAGCGATATCTCCTTGGTCCTGCCGTACCTGCCCTTGCTCACCACCACAGTGTGGATGATACCGAGCATGTCGAGCTCGGCTATGAGGTCTGCGATCCGCCGGTGGGTCAGGTAATCCAGGTCCACCAGGGGGCAGAGCTGCTTGTACATCCCGTAAACAGCCCCGGTGGTGACGTTCTTTACCCCCTGCTCCTCCAGAAGTAGGACGCTGTAGAGGACGAGCTTGGACTGGGTCGGAAGCGTCATCACCACCTCTCTAACCCGGTCGCGTTCGATCTTGGCTCGGGCGGATCGGACGTGATCTTCAGCCACCCGATCAGAGCCAACCCTCTCCGCCAGCTCCCCAGAGACCCTCAGAAGGTCGAGGGCCCTCCGGGCGTCGCCGTGCTCCTGGGCCGCCAGAGCCGAGCAGAGGGGGATCACGTCCTCGGCGAGAACGCCGGGCTTGAAGGCCATCGACGCCCTCTGTTCCAGGATGTCTTTGATCTGCTCCGCGTTGTATGGAGGGAAGATTATCTCGTCCTCCCCGAGAGAGCTTTTGACCCTCGGGTCCAGAAAGTCGGTGAACTTCAGGTCGTTGGAGATCCCTATCAGGCTGACTCCGGCCCGGTCCAGCTCCGAGTTGATCCTCGTCAGGTTGTAGAGGATATCGTCCCCCTTTCTCGTCAGCTTGTCGACCTCGTCCAGGACCATCACCACCATACGATGGTCCTCGTCCAGGGACTTTCTCACCTCCTCGTAAACCTGATCCGTGGGCCATCCGGTCATGGGAACTTCCCGCCCGAAGCAGCGGGCCAGGTGAGCAAGAACCCTATACTGGGTGTCGATGACCTCGCAGTTGATGTAGATGAAAGAGCATTTGGAGTTGCCATTGTTTCCTGCAGCTTCCAGCTCCGAGCCGACGTACTTCGCCACGGCGGTCTTTCCGGTCCCGGTTTTCCCGTATATGAGAACGTTGGAGGGGGTCTCGCCCCGAAGAGCTGGTACCAAAATTGATGCCATGCCGTTGATCTGATCTTCGCGGTGGGGAAGCTCCGAGGGCGTGTAGCTGGAGCGAAGCACGTCCCTGCACTTGAATATTTCCCCTTTTTTCAAGAGGTCTGCGAATAATCCACCCGACATGAAAGAGATAATCCCCCCGGACAAAAAACCAAATACATTCTATCAGTTAATAAGAGTTGCGGTAAGCCCCCGTCGTTTCTACTGCAACCCCCCTACCCCATCATTTCGACTGGAATGAAGATATATACAGTAAAGCCATGAATGAAAATAATATGGATATATCCTGTTGTGACCTGATCGCTTATATTACTTAAAGATTCTGATCATACAGATACGATGTATAAACCGTTTACAAATCGTCTTTGACACTTAAAAACCGATAACGATAAAGCGGGTCCATATAAGCGCAAATCTGATATCTGAAGTCTCGCATTCTCCTTTTTAAATAATTTCATGAAACTAAGCCTCGTCCGTCACGATTCTTCAATACCATTTGTGGCTTGATATTGGGCGAGAAGATGCAATCGGATACCGCTGAATTCTCCAGTGGAAAAAAAGGGGGCGTGCCGTTCCAGTAGAAATATCGGGGTGATTTCAGATTCGATGTTTTATTAAAAAAGAAAAAATATTGACCTTATTTTAGTTTTCGTTTGGATCAGCTCTCGGCCTGTATACTCTAAAGCTTCAATGGAAACCAAGAGGTCAGCAAGAGGTCAGGGCACTCCAGTGGAAACAAAGGGGTCGGGGGCTTTCAGTGGAAACAAAGGGGTGGCCGAAATTAGAGGTGTCAAGAAGGGCTCGGCTGCCGGTCGGCCAGTGATCTGCGGAATTTCGGCCTGCAGTAATCCATTCTCAAAAGGTGCTTCGGATATTATCATTTAAATAAGGCCTAAGCCGCTTTGAGATTGACCGATCGGCCATCGAGGCCATCATCCGACGGGGATCGTCTCTAGCTGGCTTGCGACGTTCCAGATCAGGGTTCGGGTGTGAAGGGGTATGTTTGGGTCGTTGCTGATCTCGTCCAGGATCGATATGGCGGAAGCGGCTCTGATGGCTTCAGAGTCCTGGTCGTTGAGAAGGGTCGACTTCACGCTCTCGGCAGAACGTCTTATATTTCTGGGAACGGTATCATCGCTCATGATGCGCTCTAAAACTTCGACACACTGCTTAATCACATTTTCAGCTGCCATGGAATCACCACACTTTCAAGACGGCAAAAAGGTTAAAGATAAAGCCTGTCCCAACAACTATTGGCATGGTTGTCATATTTAAACGTATGGTGGCTTCGAATTTCGGCCTGCAGATGTCGCTGGTATGTCGCCGGTATGTCGCTGGTATATCGCTGGTTGTGGCCTCGTGGTAGTGCGGATGCCGTTGGCTACAGTCTGTCCCTGATGACATCCGACTAACTAGGCGCGTTGCTGGCGCGTTACGATTATAATTGGTCGCATAATTGGTCGCTTGGTGATTCCGTATGGAAGAAGAAGAGGCAATCAAGAGGATAACGAGGCTCCTGGAGATGGGGGGGACGATGCTGGCCTCCCATCACGACTGCGGAGCTCCCCTATTCCGCTACAAAGGTGAGGTGGTATGCCCGGTCTGCTCATTTGAAGAGGCTGGCGCTCCGCAGGTTCCGCCTCAGGCGGAGAGGTCCGCGATTGAATCTGAGGAGAGACCTTCGAGTAGATCGGCTCTGACTTCGGAGACAGAGACAGAGACAGAGGATGATGGGGCCCGTGCGACCGATATCGAGGAAAAGAGAGGAATAGAGGACGTGCAGGCCCTTAAAACCAGGTCTGAGGGGAAAATTGCCCATCGCGAACCGGCATCCGGAAGAATTGGGCTGAAGGGCGATAGGGATGAAGTTTTGGAAGAGATGGAGGTGGCGATCCTCCAGAAGATGAGTGAGATCTCCGAGAAGATGCGAGATGAGACGGATCTGGGCAGGCTGAAGAGTCAGATTGAGTTTATCATGGAGGCTCTGGAAGTCCTGGAGGTGTTGAGGGTCTAGGGTTGTGGTGGGGTTTCTATCGATCGCCGTTCTCGATCTCGATTTCGTTCTTGATCTCGCTCTCGCTCTCCATCTCTGCCGAAGTCTCAAGATATCGATCTCCAGTGGAAATAAAGGGGTTTGCATATGTCGTTTAAGCTTCCATCGCTCAAAAGAGTGGTCATCTTCTCTCTCGTCTTTGTGGCCCTTCTCGGATCTTTGCTCTGGCTTCAGGCCGGAGAAGAGATGGAATCCTATCATCGGGTCGGAGATCTTTTTTCATCGGCCCTGGAGGATGGGGAATCTTGGGCCCAGCGGGTTCGCCTCCCCCCTTCCTGGAATGGCGAGCCGTCTTCTGGATACCATTTGCAGTCCCCATCTGAGACCAGCGCTCCGGCTAGGCTGAACAGTTCTGTCTCCGACACGGCACCTTCTTCTTCGACTCCGGTCATTAAAACCCTGGAGTTCAACTCCTCAGCGAACTCAACCCTCTTTCGGACCTGGGGTGTGCTGACCATCGAGGGCGGGTCAACCCTGCCATACCTAATTCTCAACGCCACCCTCCGGGCTGGGGACCGGCCTGTTGAGGGGGCCAGGTACATGATGATGGATCTGGAGCCGGGAAGCTGCCGCGAATTTGATATTCGGAAGGTCTGCCGCATCGCACCGAGAGCGAATTACTCCTGCCTTCTGGAAGTTGAGGGGTCGGACGGAATTTTTCTGCCTCAAGAGATAGATTGTCTAATTGCTGAAGGCGATCCGGAGTTCGCGATCTGGGATGGAAGAGAATTAAGCGAAGAGTTGAACGATACCTCCAACGGACTCGTATCGGATTTCGGATCCTCCCTCCAGGAGAAGCCAGAGAGGGAAGTAATGGCCAGTGATGAATATGGATACAAATATGTCGGTAGCAAGACCTCGGACAAGTACCACTGGCCCGATTGCAGTTACGCCAAGAAGATCAAGCCAGAAAACAGGATCACCTTCTCCGACGAAGAGGAGGCGCAAGAGGCGGGTTATTCCCCCTGTGGGGTCTGCAAGCCGCCTTATTAGCTCTCCTTTTTAAGCTCTCGATCTGCCGGATCTCCAGTGGAAATGATGGGGTCATCCCGAAGCCGAGACCCCCCCAGCATCAGATCAACTGTCGATCCGGGATCTCATGATCACAGCCTGGACCAGAGGTCCCCGATCATCACCGAGGCGAGCCCCTTCGATGAAGGCGGGTCTGCTGTAGAACCCCTGCGGATCTCCTCCTCGGGGTAGCCGAGGTCGGTGAGGACGGCCACGTCCCTTGCTAGCCCCTTCTCCTCCAGAAGCCGGCAGAGCCCCGGAAGGTCTGTGGAGTCGTCGACGAGGAGGAAGACGCACCTTCCCCTCTCCACCTCGGCGATGATCGGTTCTGTGTCCATCTTCCTTCCGTGGACGGTGATGGGGATCACCTTCAGCTGGCTGACCTTCAGCCTCGCGCAGGCGACCTGCATGCTGGATATCCCGGGGATCACATCCCCGTCCAGGTAGCCGAGGCCGCTGAGCATCGGGTCTCCTGTGGAGAGGACCACGGTCTCAGAAGGAAGCTCTCTGAGGGATCTGTAGTCCTCAATCACTCCGACATCACAGGAGGGGTCGATCTCCTCTCGGACGAGGTCGATGGCCCTCGCGGACCCGCGGATGATCCGGGCCACCCTTATGGCCCGCGCCGCCTCAAGGGTTAGCATACCGGGGCCTGCTCCAACTCCGACGATCTTCATCCGCTTGCTCCAACACTTACGATCTTCATCCTACTGCCCACCTACACCTCAATTATTCCGACAAGCGAGAATCTTCAGATAATCTTTGGGGAATCTTCAGAGGACCTTCGGGCGATCTTCAGATAAAATCTACCCTTCGATCCACTCTTCGACCCTTCAAGGCCTCTCGTCTCTGAGGATGGACCCGTCGCGGTTGAGGAGGACGATCCTCGTCCCCGGCAGCTTCTCCTTTAAAAATCGGATCGCCTCGTCGATCCGGGGGTGGTTGGGATCCCTCTCCACCATCTCGGCGACGGTCCCGTATCCCGTCCCCTCCAGGATCTTGGGCATCCCCCACTTCAGAATCAGGGCCGGAAGGCCGCAGAGGATGCTGTCTTGCTCCTCTCTGAAGCGAAGCCGATCGAGCTTGTTTCCTAGGAGGACGACGGTGTGTTTTGGAAAGAGGAACCTGCTGTACTTGAGGCCGACTCTGCCGGTGGTGACCACCACCTTTTCCGCGTCCCGGATCTCAGCCTCCCGGCTTTCGCCGAGGTGCTCGTTCCATGGCTCGACGAAGCCCGTAGATCCGAGGATCGATATCCCGCCGAGGACGCCAACCCTGGGGTTCATCGTCTCTTCGGCGATCTTCTCGCCGTTCCTCACGGCGAGCGTCACCCGGACCGCTTTCAGGCCCGCCTCCGCCATCCCCTCTTCGATGGCCTTCACGATCTCTTTTCTAGCCGAGGGGCTGATGGCGGCCTTTCCCGGAGGGGCGCAGAGTCCCCGAGAGCCGATCCTCCCGATCCCGGGCCCAGCGACGAGCTCGATCCTCCCTTCCGCCCCAATCCTTCCTTCCGGTGCAATCCTCTCTTCCTTCTCCATGGTGCAGAGGGGCTCGGCCTTTGCCTCCAAGACCGCCCCGGCGGTGACGTCGGACTCGTGGTCGCCTCCGATCTTGGCGGCGGCACATGCCCCATCAACGCCCTCAACGGGGACGGTGACCCTGATCCCCACCGGGGTGAGGACGTCGACCTGGTGGACGGGCCCCTGGAGGACGGACCCCTTCAGAGAGACGACCGCACCCTTGGCGGCGGCGGCGGCTGTCGTGCCTGTTGTCAGCCCCCTTCTCAGGAGGGTCCCGTCGGATAGAAGCGCCCAGAGGCCGCTTTTTACCCTCTCAATGGCCTTGGGGTCGGACGACTTCTCGATCCAGCTGGCGGGGATGGCCAAGCCGGAGACGGGGTCAGTGACCCCTCCCATCTCAGAGCTCTTTATTTTCATGGCGCAAATTTATGATCTCGTTTATGGCGGCGACGGCGATGGGCGTTCCTCCCCGGGTCCCCTCCGTCGATATCGAGGGGACTGAGATCTCCCGGAGCCTCTCCTTGCTCTCGGCGGCGTTGACGAATCCGACGGGAACGCCGACGACCAGGGCCGGTTTCGCCTCGCCCTTCTCCATCATCTCGCAGACGGTCAGGAGGGCTGAGGGGGCGTTTCCTATGACGACGATGCTCCCGGAGAGATCCTCTTTCAGCTCGCGAAATCCCGCCGAGGTCCTGGTGATCCCCTCCCTCTCTGCGAGATCGTCGCCTTTGCCGATGGCGGTGACGACGGGGCTCTCGTGCCCTTTCTTCACCACGCCGGCCTCCACCATTCTGATGTCGACGTAGATCGCCGCCCCCTCCTCCAGGGCGCGGAGGCCCGCGGCGACGGGGTCGTTTCTGAACCTGAGGATCTCGGCGACGCCGAGGTCGCCGGTGGCGATGACGCAGCGCTGTTTTATTCTATCCTCAGGGGTCTTCTCCCCCACGATCCCGGCGATGAAGCTTCTGCTCTTGTTGTAGATCTCCATCGCCTCGGGGGTCACCGCCCCCAGATCTGAGTATCTCTTACCAGTCATCTTCAACGCCACCGGTTTCAGTAATCGTATTTCGGTGATTGTATATTTCGCGCCCGAGACTCAGTAATCGTATTTGGTCTGGTACCCTCTCCGGGTTATTATCCTGCCATCCGTTATCCGGGCCTTCGGCCCCGCCAGGATCAGGGTGCACCTGCGCCCCTCGAAATTAGGCCGGGCGAGATCTGCCGCCATTCCGACGGAGATCATCTCTTCGGGCCTCGTAGCGTCCTGGACGAGGGAGAAGGGCCTCTCCGGGTCGAGGGCGGAGGCGGCATCGGCGGTGGCCGCGAGCTTGCTTGCGTTCTGGTTGTAGACGACGACGGCAAAGCCCCCCTCTGCGAGCCTGGAGACCCGGTCGGGGGTGTCGTCATCCCTGCCCGAGAGGAGGGCGAAGTCGCCGACGAGGGGCGCTCCGACCCGAGATGCCGCCGCCGAGAAGGCCCCGACCCCTGGAGATACGTGAACCTCTGTTTGTCCGAGCACCGACGGCTCGAGAGCACGCCAGGATGAGCTGAAGACGCTGGGGTCTCCCCCAAAGAGGATCGAGGCGGTTTCGCCCTTGCTTGCGGCCTCTCTCGCCGCACAAAGCCTCGCACGTATCCTCTCTTCAAAGCTTCCTTCGGCAGAGATCATCTCGCCTCCGGCGATCCCTCCGACGGCTTGAAGGTGCCTTTCGGGGCCGAGGATCAAATCCGATCTACCGATGATCTCCTCGGCCTCAAGGGTGAGGTGGGCGGGGTCCCCCGGACCCACCCCCACCAGGTTGATCCTCGACCCTGGGGAGGGCTCTGGGTCGGCTTTTGGGGCGGGTTCACCTTTGACCAAGCCATCTTCCCCGCTCCTCCTTCGTCCACCTTTCATCCCCTCGCCTCCGACGATCAGGAGGGTGAACATGTCCACCTTCTGGCGTTGCTCCTCCCTCTCCAGCATCTTCTCCACCGAAGTCCACCAGAGGGCCTCGCCATGGCGGGAGACGCTCTTTGCCACCAGAAGGTCCTGATCGGCTCCGCCGCCTTCGGCGACGATATCGAGGATCCGGTCCAGCTGCCAGGTCCTCTTCTTGCTCCGAGGGTTGTAGATCGCCATCGGCATCTTCATCTCCGATGATATCTTTGCCCTCTTCTCTATCTCGGACCAGGGGGTGAGAAGGTCGCTGAGGCTGATCACGGCGACGGATTCTCGGAAGGTGATCCCGGCTCGAGAGGCTGCAGCCGAGAAGGAGGTGATGCCGGGGACGACCTCGACCCGGTCGAGGTCCACCTTCCTCGAGGCGACCTCGAGGCCGAGCCCCGCCATCCCGTAGACGTTGGGGTCGCCGCTGCTGACGAGGGCCACCGACCCCTCGTCGAGGAGGTCGACGGCCTCCTTTGCCCTATCCACCTCCCGTCCCATCCCGGTGGAGCTGACGGCCTTTCCCTCCAAAAGGCCGGAGACGAGGTCGAGGTATGGGCCGTACCCGACGACGAACTCGGACCCCTCTATCGCAGCTTTCGCCCTCCTCGTCAGAAGCCCTCCGCTTCCGGGCCCGATGCCGACGATGAAGAGCTTACTCTCCGAGGGCAACGGTCACCCTCCCGTAGACCTTCTTGGGCATGATCAACCTCTCGGACAATGCGAGGACCGCGGGCTCCGCCACCCCAACGAGCCCGAGGTCCGAGGCCCTCGACTCCGTCGTCGGCGACTGGAGGTTGAGGACCTCCTCATCCAGGTAGACGACGGGGCAAGCCAGCTCCTCTGCCGCCTCGGCTATCCCGGCCTCGTCTTTTTTGATCCAGGCGGTGGCGATCAGCCTGATCTCCTCGACCTCTCTATCGACAGATCTCAGGGCACTGGCGACGGCTTCTCTCACCTCGGACGAGTCGACGCCCCTTCTCGCTCCAAGGCCGACGACGACGCCCCCGCGGCTCTTCAAGACCGCCACATCCTCGTCCACCAGGACGACCTTGGGGCCGGCGAGCCTGACGACGGGGACCTCCTCTCGGAGGAAGGCGAGGTTGACCACCTTCGACGAATCCCTGTTCACCACCCGGGCGCCGAGGATCTTTGCCGTCCCCTCGAGGGAGGGGCGGTCGGCGGCGTCGGTGGCGGTGGTGATGGCGGGATAGGTTCCCAGCCGTTCGTATAAATGAAAGGCGAGGTCGTTTGCGCCGTGGTGGCCCCCAATGATGGGAACGGCGGAGCGCAACGAAGAGTCGACGGCCACCACCGGCCGATCGGTCCATTTGTCTTTGAGGGAAGGGCAGATCATCCTCACCACGATCCCCACCGCCATCACCGCCACCACCAGGTCGAATTTCACAAGAGAACTGAGGATATCCCCGGAGCGAGCATCCCACCGAGTATCCCACCGGCGAGTCTCATCGGCAGTATCCTCGGAGCTTTCTCTTTTGTAGATCAAGACCCCGGGGTCGTACCGGTCCGAGAGGGCGGAGCATATCTTCTCGCCCTCGGCGAGGTTTCTCTCGAAGACCAGAACCGCTACCGACTTTGGTATAGGTGAGACCTCCCAAAGCCGCTCCTCGATATGACGTTCCCGACGAGGATCAGGGCGCTCTTGGTGATCCCCGCCTCCTCCACCCTGTCGGCGATATCCGCGACGGTGCCGACGATCACCCGCTCGTCGGGCCAGGAAGCGTGGTAGACGACGGCCGCCGGCGTATCCTTCGGAACTTCAAGGGACCTCATCGTCTCCCTGATCCTGTCGGTCCCCAAAAATATGGCCATCGTCGATCCGAGCCTGGACATCTCCCGGATCTGATCCTCTTCAAGGGTGGTCCCGGCAGGCCTCGTCACGATGAGGGATTCGGAGACCCCCTTCAAAGTGAGCTGTGTTTTGATGGCGGCGGCCGACGCAAATAGGGAGGAGACCCCAGGCACCACCTCCACCTCAACCCCGGCCTCCTCCAGGGGCCTCATCTGCTCCAGGATCGCGCCGTAGATTGAGGGGTCGCCGCTGTGAAGCCTCACCACCTTCTCGCCCCTCTTTAGGGCAGCGAGCATGATCCCGTTGATCTCTTCGAGGTTGATCTTGTTGCTGTCGACGACCTTCGCCTTGAGGTTCCCGATAAGGGCGGGGTTGACGAGAGAGCCGGCGTAGACGACGAGGTCCGCCTCGGCCAGGAGCCTCGCCCCCTTGACGGTGATGAGGTCGGGGTCGCCGGGGCCTGCGCCGACGAAGGTGATCTTCATCTTCTCTTCCCCCTCCTGGCGCAGAGGACGCTGAAGTAGTCGCTTCTCTCGGGCATCTCATCTCGAACGATCAGCTCGTCGGGGGAGTAGAGCCGGACCCCCAGGATGAACTCGTCGAACCCATCCTTGGCGAGCTGTGCCGCCATCTCGGCGGGGCGGACAGCCTTCATCCTGATCACCGTCTCCACAGGAGAGCCGTCGGAGACGAGGAAGGACTCCGAGAGGTCGACTCCGAGCCTCGCCGCCAGGGCGGGGACGGTCCCGACTCCGGGGATCGTTTCGATCTCGACCTCGGGGTGGCGCTCTTTTACCACCCTTTTGAGGTGGGAGAAGGTGGAGAAGGTGTTGACGTCGCCGATGCAGGCGAAGGCCGCGTCCGTCCCGATCGCCCAGGAGGCGACGCGGTCGGCGTTCTTGGCCCAGATCTCCTGGAGCCTATTTTTGTCCGAGATCATGGGAAACTCCAGGATCTCGGGACTGGCGTAGGGCCGGACCAGATCCGCCGCCAGCTCGCCGGGGACGAAGACCCTTTCTACGGCCGCGAGGGCCTTCTCGGCCTTCCGGGTCAACAGCTCCGGATCTCCGGGGCCGAGGCTCACTCCTATCAGCATCTCGTCATCTCCATCTGTTCAGACATTCCAGGGCGCCGGCCCACCACCATGAAGATGGGGTTTATGGGCCGGAGGGCGATGTCGCCTGCCAGCTCGTACCCTCTTGATATCCCGATCTGAAGGAGCTCATTGAAGATCCCCTCCGCCTTCATCAGATTCGCGACCTTCGAGGCGATCCCGATCCGGGCGAGGTCGGCGACGACGACCGATCCAGGGGAGAGCCTCTCCATCAGGAGGGGGAAGAAGGCGTCGATCCCCCGAGTCCCCCCGATGAAGCATCGGTCGACCTTCGGGAGCGTTGCCAGCAGATCTTCGGCCTCGCCGCAGAGGAAGGTTCCGGCGGGAACTTTCGCCCGCGAGATCTCGACCGCCTCGGGCCTCCGGTCGATCCCGTATATAATGTCTGTGAACCTGGAGGCTGCAAGGGAGAGGGCACCTGAGCCGCACCCGATATCAAGGAAGGTCATGCCAGCCCCTATCTCCAGCTTTCCCATGGCGATGGAGACGTTCTCCGGCTGGGTCTCGGTACCGGGAAGTTTCATGGCGTTTTGGAGCGGCGGAAGGGGATATAAGCTTAATCCAAATTCTCTTGTGCGAAGTAAAATCAATTGGCCCTAAATTTCTCCGGGCTACAGATCTTCAGATTCCTGATCTCCAAATTCCGGATCTATTATCTCTATCCGATAAGAGCCGTTCTTCCTTTCCAGGGCCGGCAGGGCCTCTATCTCCTCCACCGGAAGCCCCGGCCTCTCGGACCGGAAGCCCTCGATCACCGCTCCCCAGGGGACGAGGTGGGCGGTCTTGGCCTTGCCAGGGCCCCGGCGGAGCTCCACCGCCAGGACCCCGCGTCGGCCGGAGCTGTTGATGAACTGATCGATCCTCTCGATCTGGTGGACGCCGCCGGCGGCGGAGAAGTGCTGGGTGAAGTAAAGGGTCTTCGCTTTTCGGGCGTCGATGCTCTTGCACTCGATCGCCATGTAGTAGCGGGGGTGGGGCGAGTCGACGAGGAGGTCGACGACCTGGGGGGTGTACCTGCTCTGCTTCAGCCGATAGGCGATCCCCCTGATCCCCTCGGTCTCGAAGAACCGATTGATGGCCGCCACCAGCTCCCACTCGAAGTCGGGCATTTTGAAGGTCTCCAGAACTGCTCATCTTCGAGGTTTCTGAGCCAACCTATTTTAGCCATGTGGACCCTACCCGACCCTGGTGATTTTGTGAGGGTCGGAAGGTTCATCAGGGCGGAGACGATCCCCGAGGCGTGGCGGCGGGGCCTCAACCTCATCTGGCGCGGGGGCGAGGAGATCACCGACGAGCGGGGGATCAGGACCCGGGAGGTTCTCGCCCTGGAGGTGGTGGTGGAGGACCCGAGGAGGGATATGATCCCCGATGAGTACTCCTGGAACCGGCCGAGGCTCGAGGACTACGCGGAGCAGCTGATCAGCGGTGAGAACCCAGGCTTTGAGTACACCTACGGGGAGCGGCTCCGGGCCTGGTCGCTGCCTTGCACTGTGAAGGAAGAAGAGGCCGATCTGCATCGACGTGGCGATGAGGAGTGGAGCGACGATGAAGGCGCAGGAGGTCCCGTCGACCAGATCGATTACGTTGTCCGCCGCCTTCTGGCGAACAAGAACTCGCGGAGGGCATCGGCGGTCACCTGGATCCCGCCCGTCGATACGAAGAAGGAGGAGGTTCCCTGCATGATGGTCGACGACTTCAAAATAAGGGAAGGCCGGCTCCACCTGACGACCCTATTTCGGAGCCACGACTTCGCTGGCGCCTACCCCGCAAACCTCTACGGCCTCACGAGGCTCCTCGAATACGTGGCGGAGAGGGTAGGAGCGGAGCCCGGCTCGATCACGACCGTCAGCTGCTCGGCCCACATCTACGACCACGACTGGGACTGGGTGGCCGAGATGGTGGCGGGCCGGTCCGAGGAGGAGATCTGAAAAAGAGGCAGGAGGGGGGGATAGCCCCCCAGAAATGGCCATTCTGCAGCGAAACGGCTATTTTATTATCGCCTCTAGCCTCCGGTTCACCTCGTCCCAGTTTACGATCTTCCAGAAGGCCTCCACAAACTTTCCCCGCTCGTTCTTGTAGTCCAGGTAGTAGGCGTGCTCCCAGACGTCCAGGACCATGAGGATCCGGAACATCGGGTAGACGTTGACGTTGTGCTTCTCGATCTGCATGATGACGGGCCGTTTCGTCATGCCGCACCAGGCGAGGGCAGCCCAGCCCGAGCCCTCGGTGCTCGCGGCGGCGGCCGTGAACTCCTTTTTGAACCGATCGATGGAGCCGAACTCTCTCTTCAGGGCGTCGGCCAGGGCGCCTTTCGGCTCACCGCTCTTTTCGGCGGGGGCGAGGTTCGACCAGAAGAGGCTGTGAAGGACGTGTCCACCCGCCTGGAAGGAGAGCTCCTTCAGCGTCGCCTTCATGTCCAGGTCGGCTTCCGCCTCCCGGGCCTTGTCCAGCCTCTCCAGGATGGCGTTGGCGCCGTTGACGTAGGCGGCATGATGCTTGTCGTGATGCAGTCGGAGCTGGGCCTCGGAGATGTGAGGCTCCAGGGCGTCGTAGCCGTAGGGCAGCTCTGGAAGGGTGTAAAATGTCTTCTCAATCATGGTGATATCTCCTTGAATGATTTGAATCAGGTTCGGAGTCCGGAGTCAAGGTTTAGGGTCCGGAGTCGGATTCGGAGTCCGAAATCAGGTTTTAGAGTCTTGAGTCAGTAAGAGTCGGATTCGAAGATCCTCGATGGTCCGGGAAGGCCGGAGGAAGCGTCGGCCGATCCCGGATATCTTCAGAAGCTCAGTAGTTCACCGATTCGATCTTCTCCCCTCTCGGCACTATCGAATAGTCGGGATTGCCGGAGGGTTTCATCTCCGTCCGCTTCCCCATGGCCTTGAACTTCTCCATATGCTCTCTCGCCATATCCAAATTGTCGTCATGAACGGTGTGGACCACGTAAGCCTCCTTCCGGCCCTCATCGTAGTAGAGCTCATGTCCAGACCATCCGTTGCTCTTCCGGATCTCCATCCGATCGTCGAACTTTCGCCTCCAGGCGGGAAAGTCCTCAACCTTGTGTCTTACAACCCCAATTTTCGCCATATTCTCACCATCGATGATTATAGATGCTGCCACGCGAAGTGCTTTTGCTTTTCTGACAACGTCGAGATTATTTCTCCAGGCTCAACCGGCAGGGCCACAGTTCAGCGGACGGCGTATCGCCGCCCGCCGAACCGGTCGTCGGCCGACTGTTCTGCCGCTCCGTCAGAAGCCCCGCGAAGGGTTATGCCGCGGTCAGGAGAGGTCGAATCGGTCGAGGTTCATGACCTTGTTCCAGGCCGCCACAAAGTCGCGGACGAACTTCTCCTGGGAGTCCTCAGATGCGTAGACCTCCGCCAGGGCCCGGAGCTGGGAGTTCGAGCCGAAGATCAGGTCGACCCGGGTGCCGGTCCATACAAGCTCGCCTGTGGCCCGATCCCGACCCTCGAAGACCCCATCATCTTCCGAGGTCGGCTTCCACGTCGTCCTCATGTCGAGGAGGTTTTTGAAGAAGTCATTGGTGAGGGTCTCCGGCCGCCTGGTGAAGACGCCGTGCTGGGACTTTTCGAAGTTGGCGCCAAGCACGCGCATTCCGCCGACCAGAACCGTCATCTCAGGAGCGGTCAGGGTCAAGAGCTGCGCCCGATCGACCAAGAGCTCCTCTGCCGATACGGCGTATCTGGCCTTGAGGTAGTTTCTGAACCCGTCTGCAGCCGGCTCGAGGACGGCGAATGACTCCGCGTCGGTCTGCTCCTCTGAGGCGTCCGTCCGCCCCGGCGTGAAGGGAACGGTCACATCGAAGCCAGCATTCTTCGCCGCCTCCTCGACGGCTGCGCACCCGCCCAGGACGATCAGGTCGGCGAGGGAGACCCTCTTTTTGCCCGCCTGGGCGTCATTGAACTCCTTCTGGATTTTTTCGAGGGTCACTAGCACGGTCCTCAGCTGGGCCGGCTGGTTGACCTTCCAATCCTTCTGGGGCGCAAGACGGATCCGGGCCCCGTTCGCACCGCCGCGCTTGTCGGAGCCGCGGAAGGTGGACGCCGACGCCCAGGCGGTCGAGACCAGCTCCGGGATTGATAGCCCCGAGGCGAGGATCTTGGCCTTGAGCAGAGCCGTGTCGGCGGCATCGATCAGCTCGTGATCGACTGCGGGGACCGGGTCCTGCCAGATCAGCTCCTCCGCCGGGACCTCCGGTCCGAGATAGCGCGAGCGGGGGCCCATGTCTCGATGGGTCAGCTTGAACCAGGCCCGGGCGAAGGCGTCGGCGAACTTGTCCGGATTCTGCAGGTAATCCCTTGCGATCGGCTCGTAGATCGGGTCGAAGCGCAGCGAGAGGTCCGCCGTGGTCATCATCGGACGGTGCTTCTTCGACGGGTCGTGGGCGTCGACCACCATATCTTCTTCGTCCACGTCCCTGGCAAGCCACTGATGCGCGCCGGCGGGGCTTTTGACCAGCTCCCACTCGTATTTGAAGAGCACCTTCAGGTAGCCCATGTTCCATCTGGTCGGGTTCGGACTCCATGCGCCTTCCAGGCCGCTGCCGATGGTGTCGCCGCCTTTGCCGCTTTTGAAGCTGCTCTTCCAGCCGAGGCCCTGCTCCTCGATGGGGGCGGCCTCGGGCTCGGGCCCTACGTTGGTCGCGGGGCCGGCGCCGTGACATTTGCCGAAGGTGTGCCCGCCGGCGACGAGGGCGACGGTCTCTTCGTCGTTCATGGCCATCCGGGCGAAGGTCTCTCGAACGTCACGGCCGGAGGCGACCGGGTCCGGGTTGCCGTCTGGGCCTTCAGGGTTGACGTAGATCAGGCCCATCTGCACGGCTGCCAGGGGGTTTTCCAGATCCCGGTCACCGGTGTAACGGCTCTTGGGCTTGTCGCTCGTAGCCAGCCACTCCTCTTCGGAACCCCAGTAGATATCTTCTCCAGGCTCCCAAACGTCCTCGCGTCCGCCGCCAAAGCCGAAGGGCTTGAGCCCCATCGACTCAATGGCGCAGTTGCCGGCGAGGATCATCAGGTCGGCCCAGGAGATCTGGCGGCCGTACTTCTGCTTGATCGGCCAGAGCAGACGGCGCGCCTTGTCCAGGTTGACGTTGTCGGGCCAGCTGTTGAGGGGAGGGAAGCGCTGGGTTCCGGACCCTGCGCCCCCGCGACCGTCGCCCATGCGGTAGGTGCCCGCACTGTGCCAGGCCATCCGGATGAAGAGCGGCCCGTAGTGGCCGTAGTCTGCCGGCCACCACTCCTGCGAGTCGGTCATCAGAAGAAAGAGGTCCTTCTTCAGGGCCGGAAGGTCGAGCTTCTCGAACTCCTCAGCGTAGTTGAACCCCTCGCCCATGGGATTGGAGAGGAGAGAGTTCTGGTGGAGAACTCTGAGGTTCAGCTGGTTCGGCCACCAGTCCCGGTTCGACGCGCCTCTGCCGCCCATGCGCTGGTGAGCCCCGCCCGGCGCCGGGTGCTTGCTATCCTCATTCATGATTTTCGCTCCTTCAAGGTGTGGATTTTTGATCATCGCTTCGATGAATCATCAGGCTGCTCCAGGATGGCGGGGCCACAGCTCCCGACCTTCAATGGATTGTCGCCGTCGGCCTGCCTGGTTTGATCACCCGCAGATGGGGGTCACAGTTTCTTGTGGCAGAACCACCAGTCCTCGCAGACCATGTCTTTGCCCGTCTTCCTGGTGGCCGCGGTCTTCTCGTCGGCGGGCGGGGGTATGATCACCTCGTCGCCGAAGAGGTCGTTCTTCGGCCAGTTGGCGGGCAGGGCCACCTTGTTTTTGTCGGAGATCTGGAGGGCCTTGACGACTCTCAGAACCTCGTCCATGTTCCGGCCGATCTCCTGGGGGTAGTAGAGCATCAGCCTCATGACCCCGTTCGGGTCCACCACGAATACAGCCCTGACGGTGTTGGTCCCCTTTCCCGGGTGGATCATGCCGAGCTTTGTTGCGACGGAGCCGGTGTCGGCGATGATGGGGAAGGTGATCTCCACCTTCATCTTCTCCTTGATCCACTCAGTCCACTTCATGTGGGAGTGGACCTGGTCGATGGACAGTCCGACGAGGGCGCAGTTCAGGTCGTCGAACTCCTTTTTCATCTTCTGGAAGGCTATGAACTCGGTGGTGCAGACCGGGGTGAAGTCTCCGGGATGGCTGAAGAGGACGAACCACTTTCCCGAGAGGTCGTTGGGGATCTTCATCCTGCCGTGGGTGGTCGCAACCTCCATCTCGGGAACTTTGTCTCCCAGGAGAGGGATTCCCTGCGCTGCTTCCTGCTCGATATGATGTGTCATTTTTGATTTCTCCTCTTTCTCCTCTTCTTTCTTCTCATTTGCTGGGCTTGATTTGTCGGTCACGCACATGTCAATCTTCCTCGCGGCCATGATTCAGGCTGAAAGCCCTTCAATTCTTATTTATGCATAGCTTTATTTAAGACTAATTATCACCTGATAATCACTATGCCAGACCTGGACGATCCGGAGACGACGATAATCAAGACGTTCCGAAACAGCGGGTACAGAGCCACACCCCAGAGAATCGCCATCAGCAGGTATATCCTCAGCAATAATGAGCATCCAACAGCGCAGAAGACTTATCTGGAAGTCAGGAAGACCCATCCAACGGTCAGCCTCTCCACAGTTTATAATACAATTAAAATATTAAAAGAAACGGGTCTGGTTCTGGAGTTGAACCTGCCACAGGGCGAAACCAGGTTTGATCCTTTCATCGAGCCTCATGCCCACCTGCTCTGCCAGCAATGCGGAGGCATCAGCGATTGGGTGGACCCGATGATGCCGGAACTGATAGCAAAAGCCTCTGTTGATGCGAATTTTGTCGTGACCGAATCGGTCTTTGAGCTGAAGGGCGTCTGCAAGGGCTGCAGAAAGAAGGGCGAAACCGCTCCAACCAAGGCCGCGGCCAGCGAGTGATCGCGAGGACGGACAGACGGACAGACGGACAGACGGATAAGACGGATAAGACGGATAATATGATCCCCTTCAACGAGCGCCTTTTTCGTCTTTAAATGCGATCTTTAAATGCGATATTCTCTCAGGAAACTATATGTATCCTCAAATCCACTCCTCCTCCGAATGATAATGCGCAGCCTGAGGACGGGCTGGCGTAGTTATTATATTTAAAATAAAGGGGAAATATAATTGAAAATATCGGTATTCGTAGATGGCGCGAACGTCTTTTACATGCAGAAAGATGAGCTTAAGTGGTGGATAAACTTCGAGAAGCTCCTCAGGTGGATCGAGAACAGGACCGGCGGCGAGATCATCGACGCTTACTACTACGTCGGGGAGGAGAACCCGCCAGACACCAGGCAGCAGGGGTTCCTGACCGCCCTCGCGGACATCGGCTATTCGATCATCACCAAGGAGCTGAAGATCATCGTCCTCGACGACGGCCGGGAGATCAGGAAGGCGAACCTGGACATCGAGATCGTCCTGGACATGTTCAACACCATCGAGAACTACGACATGGCGATCCTGGTCAGCGGCGACGGCGACTTCGAGCGGCCTCTCAAGCTCCTTCGGGCGAGGGGGAAGCGGTTCATGGTCATGTCCACGAAGCGGTTCATCGCCCGGGAGCTTCGCGAGGTGGCGGGGATGCACTTCATCGACTTCGAGGACATAAGAGGCGAGGTCCAGAAGGACGTCCTCTGACCTCTTCTTTCCTTTTATGTTTTTTGTCCTTTGTTTTTATCTTTTCACAAATCCGTCTGTGGCTGGCGGAACTAGGCAATCTAAAAATTGTAGGTGAACTCCTGTGGCGAGGACTTAGTATAATTAATTTTTATCGTATACCCCGCAGCTCTGTTGCGGGGTGTGCAGCCGCAACATGACTAATACATATGTCCGCAACTCAAATTTGTTCCGAAAATTTAATATAAATGCGTATCATCCAGTACTGATGATATGGCTAGAAAGGGGCGAGAGCTGGAAGAACTTATAGCAAATTTTGAAAGACTTTTGGGCCCGAAAGGAATCAGTGTAACATCACCAGATTTTATACCTGATAAAGATACTGGAGAACTACGGGAAGTCGATATTTCGCTCCGGAGTCAGATCGGATCTGCCGAACTTCTAGTAATAGTAGAATGTAGAGATTATAGTCATAAAACTCAAGATGTTAAATGGATTGAGGAGTTAGCTGCAAAGAGAGAAAGCGTCGGCGCTGATAGAGTGCTAGCAGTATCTTCAACAGGATTCACAGATCCTGCAACAAGAAAAGCAGAAATGAAGAATATCACATTAAGAAGAATGTCTGAATTAGACTACCAAGAGATTTCCCATTGGTTTAGTTTTAAGGAGATTAATTTTATAAGACATAAGTTTAATATAGACAGAACCGAACTAAAAACGCCTGATATAACAATGTCCAATGAATTTAGGATAAAGGACATGACACAATATACAAAAATATTCAAAAATAAAGATGGTAAAAAGCTGTCTATTCGCGACTTATTATATATTAAGTTATCGGGAGTTGAAGCAAAACATGTATGGGATAGCGTTCCACAAGATGGAACAAAAGTGAAACGCATAATATTGTTAGATTTTAAAGGCAAAGATAACATCAAAATCGAGACTAATTCTGGAGATATTGGTATACTTCAAGCTAAAAATTATGTGACATTATGGGCTGAACATCATAAGATCCCAGTCTCTCCGATCAAATCATATTTAGACGAAAAAGGTAATTTATTAGCTTGTGAAGGACGTTTCGAGTTAGAGTCGCCAGACGGAACATTGACTTTCGATATTAAAAGGGCAGGGAGCCAGGTATTCCTGGGTGCTAAAGTTGAAACAGATACAAATAATCAGTCGAAACCATAGTTGGTCTAGTTTGTTTAGTAGAGAAATTAACACCTAAAGCCCCTGCTTCCAGCTTTCGGACCTTCTCCGCGGCTGCCACTCGATTCATCGAATGAAAAATATGGAATCTGAGGGAGACAGGAGTGCCTCACGCTATCCCCTCATCTGGAAGGTTGAAGCCCTTGGAAGTGGTGGGCTTCACCGAACCCCTAGCGCCTCCGCCTTCAGCTTTCGGTCCCTCGTGGCGGCAGCCTATCGAGTCACAAAGCCTCTATCTGCGCTGCATCCCACAGGTTCTCGGCCTCTCCTCCAGCCTTGCCGCCTCCCTCGCTGCCATTTAGCCAAGCCCGATCCTCTCGGCGGCCCTCCGCCCGACCTCCGCCGGATCGGCCTTGTGCCTCGCGACCCCTGACTCGATGGCCGCCCTCGCCACCGCCTCGGCGACCCTCGGCACCACCCGCCGCCCGGAGTTTTCTGCCCTCCAGAGAATTGAACCGTTATGAGCCGAAAGGCGGATCGAGCCTGGGG
>JAXGJB010000030.1:0-36178 GCA_040770465.1 Methanothrix sp.
AGGTCGACGCCGAAGGTCTCCTTGTACCAGTCGGCGACGGCCGTCCTGAACTCGATCTTCCCCTCGTAGGAGGGGTACTGGTGGTTCTCGGGGTCCTTAGCCGCCCGGCAGAGGGCATCGATAATTATTTGTGGAGTTGGCAGGTCGGGGTCGCCGACGCCCAGATCGACGACGTCCACCCCTTTCTTCCGGGCCGCGAGCTTCGCCCTGTCGATAGCTGCGAAGGGGTATGGTGGGAGGGATTTTATCCGATCAGAGTACATGGAATATTATCTCCATCAGCAGTATACATCCACGACGGCGCCCCTGCCGGGATCTGACCAGGATCGCGGGGCGGCGTGGCTTTGCGAGATAGTAACTGTTACGTTGTATATAAGAGTAGAGGAATCGATGATCGAGATCGAGGATCTGACCTCCTGGCTCCCCCGGGAGGTGGCGGAACTTTATCAGAATGAGGGGATAAGAGAGCTCTACCCGCCTCAGGCCGAGGCGGTCGAGAGGGGGCTCCTCGAGGGGAAGAGCATGCTCGTCTCGGTGCCGACGGCCGCCGGAAAGACGATGCTGGCGGAGCTGGCGATGCTGAAGGCTGCTCTCGCAGGAGGAAGGTCTCTTTACATCGTGCCGCTGCGGGCCCTCGCCTCGGAGAAGCACGCCGCATTCTCGCGATTTTCCGACCTCGGCGTCAAGGTGGGCCTCTCCAGCGGCGATATGGAGAGGCGCGACGAGTATCTGGGGAGAAATCAGATCATAGTCGCCACCTCCGAGAAGACCGACTCTCTCATCAGGAACGGCGCCCGGTGGATCCGCGACCTCTCGGTTCTGGTCGTCGACGAGATCCACCTCCTCGACTCGCCGAACCGGGGGCCGACCCTGGAGATGACGATTACAAAGCTGATGAGGCTGAACCCGAAGATGCAGGTTCTGGGCCTCTCCGCGACGGTGGCCAACGCCCGCGAGGTGGCGGCCTGGCTCTCGGCCGACCTCGTCGAGAGCCGGTGGAGGCCGGTGGAGCTGAAGGAGGGGGTGATCTGCGACGGCGAGCTTCATTTTCCTGGGGAGACGGTGACGATCCCCTCCAGCCGGGACGACCTCGTCGACCTCGTCTGTGACACCATCGGCCAGAAGGGCCAGATCCTGATCTTCGAGAGCAGCAGGCGTAACGCCGAGGCGACGGCTGCGAAGCTAGCGAGGGTCGTCTCGAAGAAGAGGGATGGGCCGGGCGCGAAGGGTCGAGGGCAGGACGAAGGAGAGGGCGTCCTCGGCATCCGCTCTGACGGCTCTGACGGCTCGCGCCTCTCCGAGAGGGTGCTGGCTACCGGCGAGAGCGAGACGGGAAAGAAGCTCGCCGAGTGCGTTCGGGGCGGGGTCGCCTTCCACCACGCAGGCCTCCTCCCCGAGCAGAGGGCGATCGTCGAGAGGGGGTTTCGGTCCGGCGAGATCAAAGTGATAGCCTCGACCCCGACCCTGGCGGCGGGGTTGAACCTTCCGGCGAGGAGGGTTCTGATAAGAAGCTACAAGAGGTACGAGGGGGCGAGGGGGATGGTGGCGATACCGGTGATGGAGTACCGGCAGATGGCGGGGAGAGCCGGACGGCCCGGTTTGGACCCGAAGGGCGAGTCGTTTCTGATGGCCAAGAACGAGGCCGAGATGAAGGACCTTCTGGACCATTACGTCCACGGCGAGCCTGAGGAGATCTTCTCGAAGCTGGCCATGGAGCCCGCCCTCAGGACTCACCTTCTATCGACGATGGCCACCGGCTTTGCAAAAGACGCCGAGGAGCTGAAGGAGTTTGTCGACTCCACCTTCTACGCCCACCAGCAGGACGCGTGGCACCTGGACGCCACCATGGAGAAGGTGCTGGAGTTTCTCGTCGAGAGCGGGATGATGGAGGCGGACCTCAAGCCGACGCCTCTTGGGGAGCTGGTCTCGCGGCTCTACATCGACCCCCTCACCGCGCGGATCGTCGTCGACAACCTCCGGTCGAAGGAGACGGCGAAGGTCACCGATCTCACCCTCCTCCACCTGATCACCATGACCCCGGACATGGATACCCTCTACATCCAGCAATCCGACGGCTGGGTCGAGGAGTTCATCGACCAGCATTACGACGAGCTCTGCCGCGAGGAGAACTACGACTGGATGATGAGGGAGGCGAAGACCGCAGCCCTCCTCCAGGAGTGGATCTCCGAATCGGAGGAGGAGAGGATCGCCGACCGGTTCCGGGTGGGGCCCGGGGACATCAGGCGCGTGGCGGAGACCGCCGAGTGGCTGATGCACTCGGCGGGCAGACTATCCGAGCACCTGGAGCTGGGGGCCACATTTCGGATCTATCAGCTCGAAAAGAGGATCCACTACGGCGCGGGACCAGACCTTCTCGGCCTTCTCGACCTGAAGGGGGTCGGGAGGGTGAGGGCGAGAAAGCTCCACCGGGCCGGGTACACCAGCATCGAGAAGCTGAGGGAGGCAGACGTCGCCAGGATCGCCGAGATCGTCGGCCCCAAGATCGCTGGAAAGGTTATGGCCCAGCTCCGGAGGGGCGAGAGTGAGAGTCTGCCGCCCGGGGGAGTGCCGCAGAGATGAGCCCCGCTGAAGGATGACGATGAGAGTGAACCTTGGGGGGATCGTCCCCCTCTCGACCCTGGACTGGACGGGGGTGGCGGCCGCCGTCATCTTCATGAGGGGCTGCCCCCTCCGGTGCCCCCACTGTCACAACTGGCAGCTCCAGTCCGGGGAGAGCTTCGAGGATCTGGCCGAGATCAAGAAAAAGATCGACGGAGCGAGGCCCTTCATCAGCGCGGTGATCCTCTCCGGCGGCGAGCCCCTGGTCCAGCAAAGGGCCGCGCGGAAGATCGCAGAGCACGCAAAGGACGCTGGGCTGAAGGTCGGCATTGAGACCTGCGGCCGTTTTCCGGATCGGATCGCCGCGCTCCTGAACGAGGGGCTGGTGGATATGGTATTTCTCGACGTCAAAGAGGTGCTGAGAGATCCGGAGTACGCGGCCGCCACCGGCCGAGAAGGCGTCGCTCCCAGGGTCAGGGAGAGCCTGGACCATTGCCTGGAGGCGGGGGTCCCCCTGGAGGTGAGGACGACGGTCTTTCCGAATATGCCGTCGCTGGACCGGCTTCTGGAGATCGGGAAGTTTCTCAGCGAGCTTGGGATCGGGTCGTTCACCATCCAGCAGGGACTCCCCAGCGACTGCGAGGCCCCCTTCGACCCGGTTCCTATAAAATTGCTCACATATATCTCCTTGACGATGAAGGAGCGGTACGGCATCGACGCCACCATAAAGAAGGGGCCTCTATCCTCGCAGAGCCGCCCCTACCAGACGGAGCTCTTCCAGATATGCCAGCTCCGAAAGCCGCATTCTAAGAAGCGAAACGATCCGATGAAAGAAGGTCGAGATCAGAACCGATATCAAAATCGAGATCAATCTCAAAATCAAAATTAAATCAAATCAAAATCACAAAATGGGTGACGAGGATTGAAGATCGTGGGATTTGTGGGGATGCCCGGCTCCGGGAAGTCGGTGGCCGCAGACGTCGCGCGTGAGATGAACATACCGGTCGTGGTCATGGGCGACGTCATCCGGGAGGAGGCGGCCCGGCGGGGGCTCGACCCCACCGATCGAAACCTCGGGGCCGTGGGAAACGATCTCAGAAATAAAGAGGGCCCCGACGCCATCGCCGCCCGGTGCCTCGCGAAGATCCGTGCCCAACGGGCACCCACAGTCGTCGTTGAGGGGATCAGGAGCAAATCCGAGGTGGACCTCTTCAGGAGAAGCTCGAACGGCTTTTCGCTCATCGAGGTTTACGTCCCCGACGAGGTCCGGCTCGCGCGGATCGCCTCACGCGGCAGGTCAGACGACGCCAACGAGTCCGACCTCGCAAAGGCGGTGGCGAGTCGGGACGCCCGGGAGCTTGGCTGGGGGATGGGCGAAGCGATCCGGGCGGCGGATTTGCGGATCGAGAACGCCGGGAGCGTGGAGGAGTTCGAGGGGAGGGTGAGGGCGGTATTGGCGGAAGGGTGAGGATTTAGAAATCCTGTTGTTGATTGTAATCCTCCATTTAACGGACTTGAGAGCTATCGGAGTTTCGTCTATCTGAATTATATTGAGGAAAATTAGATAAGGTTTGAACATAATAGACCGCATGGGCGCTTTTGCACTGAGGCCTGGCTGATATGCGAGAGAAGAGAATTTCAGATCTGTTAATATTCCTGGCAGCGATCCAGGTGATTTTGGCAACCTTTTCTTTAGCAGCCTTGGCGTTATTCATGGTTGGCTGGGTGATCGGCATCGAGAGAGCAAAAATCCTTCAGGATTTTCTAAGCACATCCAGCGATATAATGATCTCTCTGCTGATAATTGTCGGTGCCGTTCTGGTTCTCGCTTTTTCTGTAATGATCGTCTGCTGGCTCTCTAAAGACGAGAGTGGCATTATGATCTTACCCTTTGAACTTTCGGCGGGCGAGGATAAGTACAATGGAAAGGCTTTATCTTATCTTTTGACCGCTGAATTGCTGAGGATCCAGCGAATTCACAAAACGGAATACGAAGGTATCACACTGATAGAATCTGAAAATGTGTATTGTCCTACTATAAAACCTTCAAGCGAGAACATAAGCACCGAAATCGCCAAAATAGATACCCTTGAAGCAGGCACGGCCTCTATTCCGTTAGGGCAAATTTTAGTATCAATTAAAAAGCTCTGGCCCTGGGGTACTAATAGCAGGGTGATCTCTGGATGCTTACAAAAATACGGTTCTACTATTAGTCTGATGGGATGCCTGGAAGATCGAAATATGAAGACTTGGGAAGCCAAAAATATCAATAAGGGCAAAAAGATCGGAGATGAGATAATTCCAGAATTAGCTAGAGATCTCGCCTTCATGATAGTTCACTATCTCTCAGGTAAAGAAACAAATGATAAAAAGATCACTGCTAAAACTTGGCAGGCTTTTAAACACTTTTTTGGGGCTTTAGAAGCTTATAATCTATATAATCTTTCAGGAAATATAAAATATTTAGATCTGGCTAGAACAGAATGCTTAGAAGCTGCATCCTCAGAGATGGGCTATGAAAAAATCTTAAAACTGCTTTACAACCTCGGAATGGAGTACTCCAATAAAAATGAGCTATACAAAGCTGAAGAGCTTTTATTTCAAGCCTATGAGATCAAGCAAAATGACGAATTTGCTCTGGTAGGGCTGGGTCATTTATACATAATGCAGCGTCAATATCAGAAAGCACTCGATTATTTCGAGAGAGCAATCGATGCAAATAAGGATTCCTGTTCTGCGTGGTACAACAAGGGAAGAGCTCTCCTTTACTTGGGACGGAATGAAGAAGCGCTTAAAGCGGACGAAAGGGCGATCGAACTAAATCCAGAAGATGCCGTAGGATGGAGTAGTAAAGGAGCGGCTCTTATCAAACTGGGCAAACACGAAGATGCGCTTAAAGCCTGCGACAAGGCGATCGAACTCGATTCGAAATTAGCCATGGCATGGAACAACAAGAGTTTTGCTCTCGACAAACTGGGTTTGGACAACGAGGCACTTAAAACCCGTGAAGATGCTGCTAAGCGTGAAATTAGATCAGCGGCAATTTACACATCTCTCGCCCGCTATTATCGAAAGCTAAACAAAGAAGCCGATAGAGCCGAAGCGTGTAGAATCGCTCGCAATTTTATTGAAACGGATTCTAGCATATACAACCACGTCTGTTTCGAGGCGGTTTGCGGGAGTCCCTACGCCGCCATCGACCTGCTTAGGACTGCCCTGGAGATAAACCCGCATAACGCAAATTGGGCGCGCCGGGACCCAGACTTAGAGTTCATCCGGGACTACGACAGCTTCAAAGACCTTCTGGACGAGTTCTCCGCCGATGGGGAGAAGGGGCCGGAGTGAAACCGCGCCGCCCGCCCGGCGCCGAAGGCGCGCTGTGGTCGAAGCTCAGAAATCCGCGCCAGTTTTAACTACCTCCAGCCCAAAATAGTATGTCTGAGGTCGCTACTTTGAGAGCGTTTCCGAAGCCGAAGGTGGTGGTGAGCAGGTGCATCGAGTTCGACAGCTGCAGGTACAACGGCCAGATGATCTCAAGCGACTTCGTGAAGAGCCTCGCGCCCTTCGTCGATTTTCTTCCGGTCTGCCCCGAAGTGGAGATCGGCCTCGGCGTCCCTCGGGGATCGCTCAGGCTCGTCTCTTCTGCCGACGGTGGAGAGACGAGGCTCATCCAGCCCTCGACGGGAAGGGACGTCACAACGGATATGCAGAGCTTCGCAGCATCGTTTCTCGACTCCCTCGGCGAGGTGGACGGCTTCATCCTCAAGGCGGGCTCGCCGTCTTGTGGCATCAAGAACACCAAGGCCTACCCCACCGCCGGAAAGTCGGCGGCCCTGTCTCAAAAGGAGGCCGGGATCTTCGGCGCCGCCGTGCTGGCCCGGAATCCGGATCTCGCGGTGGAGGACGAAGGTCGGCTCCGAAACCCGCGGATCAAAGAGCACTTCCTCACCAAGCTCTTCACCCTTGCCCGGTTCCGGGAGGTCGAGAGGTCCGGCTCGATGCGGGAGCTGGTCGGCTTCCAGACCGAGAACAAGATGCTCCTTATGGCCTACAACCAGACCGAAGAGAGGGCCCTGGGGAATATCGCCGCAAACCACGACCACCGGCCCTTCGATGAGGTGGCCCGCGATTACGAGGCCCACCTCCGGCGGGCGATGTGCCGGGCCCCCAGGTACACCTCCAACATAAACGTCCTCATGCACATCCTCGGCTACTTCAAAGACCGGCTCTCGAATGCTGAGAAGGCGATCTTCCTGGAGAACATCCAGAGGTACCGAGACGGCAAGATCACCATCTGCCCCAACACCACCCTCCTCAAGTCCTGGATCGCCCGCTTCGAGGACGACTACCTCGCTCGTCAGACCTTCTTTGAGCCCTACCCCCAGGACCTGATGGAGGTCGACCCCGCCGTCTCCCACAAGGGGAGAGACCTCTGGAAATGATAGATCAAAAAAACCAAGATATATCGCGGGGCCAGCAAGATAATAGAGGGATATCGGTGAGCCGGTGACGAGGCTGATCGGGATCGAGGTCGGAGGAGACGGGCCAAAGTTGCCCGCGCCGCCCGCCCGCCCGCTCAGCACCGAAGGCGCGAGGCCGAAGCCGCTCAGAACCCGCCGAACTCAGAATCCTCACTCAATAATTTTCTTGAAGCTGACCGACGCCACGGCGAATATCACCACGTCGAAGACGAGGATGGCGGCGACGTCGACGGCTAGGTTGCTGACATCCCCGCTGATCAACAGGCCCCTGACGGCATCGACGGCGTAGGTGAGGGGGTTGACCAACGCGACGTACTGGAGGGCGGGCGGCATCAGCTCGATGGGATAGAGGGCGTTGCTCGCAAAGAAGAGGGGCATGATCAGAGCCTGGCCGAGGCCCATGAACCGCTCCCTCGTCTTCATCAGGGAGGCGACGAAGATGGAGATCGCCGCAAACCCCCCCGATATGAGGAAGAGGACCAGGAAGGCGGCGACGATGTAAGTGGGGTGTGGGACGAACCTGACACCCAGGAGGATCGCCACCGGAAAGATGATCAAAGCCTGGACGACCGCCCGGACTCCCGAGGCGATCGATCGGCCGACGACGGTCGCCGACCGGGATGCGGGGGCGACCAGGAGCCGCTTGAGGATCCCCGTCTCCCTCTCCCAGACGATGGTGAGGCCGTAGAAGACCGAGACGAAGATCGTCGACTGGAGAAGGACGCCGGGGGTGATGTAGTCGATGTACGGGATGCCGTCGGTGGGAATCCCCCTCACCTCGCTCATCACCGTCCCGAAGACCGCAAGCCACAGGATCGGCTGGATCGCTCTCGTGTAGATCTCAGTCCGATCGTGCCGAAGCCTCCTCATCTCCAGCTCGATCATGGCGAACATCTCCCGGAAGGAGTCCCCGGCGGTCATCGGCCGATCACCAGAAAGTCCATCAATCCTATCAGTCCCATCGATCCTATCAATCCCGCCAATCCCGTCGATCCTATCAGTCCTGCCAATCCCGTCGATCCTATCAGTCCTGCCAATCCCGTCGATCCGTCTCTATCACCGATCTCCATCCCTCCCGAAGTTGAGCGAGCCAGCGTACTTCAAGAAGACGTCGTCGAGGGTTGGTCTTGCCGTCGATATCTTGCCGAAGGATATCCCCTCAGACCTCAAAGCCTCGATCACCTTGGGAAGGGCCGTCTCTCCATCCTCGACGAAGACGTCAAGCTGCGAATCGGAGACGACGGCGTCCGTTACGAAATCCAGATCCCTGATCTTCTTCAGGACTCTTTCATCGAAGCCGTTGTGGTTATGGTTGTTGTTATTTGAGCTGAATCGGAGGATCTCGCCGTTGAGGGAGCGCTTCAGCTCGCTTGCCGTCCCGGACTTCACGATCCTCCCCCGGTTGATGATGGCGATCTCGTCGGAGTAATGGTCCGCCTCGTCCATATAATGGGTGTTGAAGAAGACGGTGGTCCCATACTCCCGCTTGAAGCTGGTCAGGTTCTCCCAGACCGCCTTCCTCGCCGAGGGGTCGAGGCCGATCGTCGGCTCGTCGAGGAATAGTATCTTCGGCTTGACCAGGAGGGCGCCAGCGATCTCCAGCCGCCTGACCATTCCCCCGGAGTAGGTCTTGACCATTCTATTGGCCACTTCCTCCAGCCCCATCGCCTGGATGGCGTCCTCGATGCTCTTTCTTCTCTTGCTCTTGGGGACGCCGTAGATCTTGGAGTAGATGAGGAGGTTCTCAAAGCCGCTGATGTCCATCCAGACGGACGTCTCCTGGGGGACGTAGCCGATCATCCTCCTCACCTCGGCACCTCGGTGGACGACGTCGAGGCCGAAGGCGCGTGCCTCCCCCGAGGTGGGCCTGAACTGGGTGGTGAGGATCCTCATCAGGGTTGTCTTCCCCGAGCCGTTGGGGCCCAGGAAGGCGAAGACGCGAGCCTGATCGACCGACAGGTCTACCCCATCCAGGGCCCTGGTGCTGCCATTATAGGTCTTGGTAAGCAGCCTCGTCTCAATCGCCAAAGTCATCTTGTGCCGCCTCCGGGGGATAACACGCATCGTCGCCAAGAGCCATCATTGTATTACGGCTAGTCTGAATTTGTATAAGAAATCAGCGATCCAGAGGGCTGATCAGCGGTAAATATCGTGCGGTGAAGTGAGGTACGGAGGGGAGGGACAGAGGTAAGTAGGAACCGCTGGCCGAAGCGGTCACGAATTTAAGTTTGTATGAATTTGACCGAAATACTTATTACTAATTAAGATGTTGCAGCTGATGGGGGCCCATCAAATCCGATGACCTCCGCAGACACGACCTCCCTCCAATGTCCGATGCCCTCCCAGTACAGGGGCGCTGAAGAAGGGGGCGAAGAGACAGAGACGCATCTTTGAAATCAGCGCCCCACTTCTGCCATTTTGGCCGCTGCTAATTTGCTTAATGTGTGATTTAATTTAAGCAAAATATTGTCATATATGAATTTCAACCAAAATAGTTATAAACAATTCGGTAGTACTCTTGACTACTTGCGTAACAACTGTTCGTGCAAGGACGATATAGAAGATGAGGTGATTAAGTGAAGATGGATCGATTTGCAGTGACGATTCTGCTCCTGATGGCACTGGTGCCGGGGGTGGCTCTGGCCGACGGGGCGGACATGTACCAGCTGGGCGCTGATGCCGCAACTTACGCCATGACGGAGCTTGGATTTGAGAAGGGCGATGCGAACGTCCTGACCCTCACCAACGCCGGATATCCGGTAATCAACGACCAGACCACCGACCTGTGCCTGGATGCGGTTATGGAGATCACGGGCTGCAGTCCAGGAAAGGAGAACCTGATCAACATCCTCTCCGCCCCCTGGAAGCCCCTATGGTTTGGGTTTTTCAACGCCAACACCGGCGAGGCAGTCTACATGACGGCGAACGCTGACGCATCCGGCTTCGACGTCCAGGTGAAAGACAAGATCGACGCCGAGACCGTTCTTGCCAACGTCTCCGCATGGGACCCTGGAGTATTCGGCCACATGCTTCCAATCGCCAACGTCTGGGCCAATGAGAACACCCCTTACGTCTACATGAAGGCGGTCCAGCTCCACGACCACATCTGCCCCGGGGTCTCAAGCGGCTTCTTGCTCGCTAAGTACATGGAGAAGACGCTTCCCATCGAGGACCCTGCAAATCAGAGCTACAAGGTCATCGCCTGCCCCAACTGGTGCAAGGATGACTACTTCCAGGTGGCATGGGACTGCACCCCAGGAAAGAGCGGCATCTTCGTCAAAAAGCTCAGCGATGCCGAAACCAGCGCCCTGACGGAGAAGTACGGGACCAGAGTCGCCGGGATCTTCATCCGATGGGATGCCGGCAACAACACCGGTGACGGCCTGGTCCTGGGATTCGACTTTGACAAGGCCGGGAACATGAGCAACATAGACACCTGGCCGAGCTGGGCCTATAGGCTGAAGGAAGACCTGGTGCTTGTGGACGCCGCCGACACCCCCGAGGAGTTCGTCTCCACCATCAAGGAGTTCAGCCTCGCGAACAACGACGAGCTGGTCGCCCTCCAGGCCGCTGGCGTCAACCCCCTCAAGGTGCTGGGTGTAGAGGTCTAAACGCGTATCGGGGATGGATGGGAAAAGCCGACCATCCTCCCTTATTTTTCTGTCGTGGTATCTGTTACAGATTGCATTTTTCCGGGAATATGGTGCGGTAGAACCGAATTTTGGGCATCTCTTCCCATGGCTCGTAACCCGGATCGCCAAGCTTATGGGCTGTTAAATGCTCGTTTTATTCCGGCAAAGGTTGAATGCCTGTATCTGGTGATTCCATGAGCAAAAGGATAGATATGCAAGAAAAATTTGCAGAATTAGAGAAGCAAATTCCCGACGTGACGAAGGCTTTGACAAAACTGCATGATGAAGTAACCAAAGAGGGTGCACTGGACACAAAAACCAAGGAGCTGATCTTGGTAGCGATCGCTGTGGCCATAAAGTGCGAGTACTGTCTATGGAACCATGTGCCAATGGCAGCAAAGCTCGGAGCTACCCGTCAGGAGATCCTGGAGGCGACGGGTGCGGCCATATTGATGTCAGGGGGGCCGGGTGCGGCTTATGGATCGGCGGTTGTTCTAAAGATACTCGACGAGCTGGGGATTTGAGGAGGAAACATCCCATCTTTTCCACACACCAACATTCTAAAGGCATCACCGTCCCTTCATCGCCACGAGGGCGCTGGCGAGGATGATCGGCCCGACAAAGCTCCTCCTCGCCCGGCTTGAGTCGACGAAGACCGGGTCCATGATCACCGGTGCGCCGAAACCTCTCGCCCCGGAGAGGTGCATCAGGGTCCGGAATACGAGGTTTCCGGATATCCCGTCTGGGGCGACGATCAGGTCGTCGCCCTGGCAGGTCTCGATGAGGATCCCCCGGTGCAGGGCCCGGATCCCGGCGTCTCGGGCGAGCCTCGCCACCAATTCCGCCTCGGCCAGGGTCCTATCGACCCTGTCGCTCCTCCCCAGGTCCTCCATCCTCCCTCCGGATAGGATCGAGACCACGGGCTCGTGATCGAGGTCCAAAGACCTGATGTACTCGGCACCGAGGACCGCAAGGTTCAGCCGGTCGGAGATGGAGTCCCCCTCATCTATCCCCACGGGGGCGAGAAAGAACGACCAGTCGGGCATGGCCAGAAGGGACAGCCTTCTGACCTTCACCTCGAAGGTCTTGGATATCTTCCGCATCATCCTGGTTGCGGAGAGGTTTCCCCTCACCGCCCCGTCGATCTCCCCCTTCTCCAGGAGCCTGACCAGCACCGAGGCCGGATCGTCGGTTCTGACCATCTCGAGTTGCCCAGGGTCGCAGTCGGGGCCGGGGTCTCCCACCACGACGATCTCGGCGTAATCCCTCGCCTCTTCGATCCCGGCGAGAAGAGCGGGCCCTCCGCCCAGAACGCCGATGCCGATCCGCGCCCGCCGCCCTTTCGCGGCCAGCTCCATCCTCTCTACAAACCCTGGGTCCAAGCCATCACCTGATCCCCGTGACCGTCTCGCGCTCGAAGTCGAAGAGGACCGCCCTCTTCCCTCCCGATACGATCTCAAGCCTCCTCTCTTCAGTCACCTTGCCGACGACGGCTGCGGAGAGACCACGATCCCCGAAGACCCGGACGACTTCGTCGGCCCGCTCCGGCGGAGCCGTCACGACGAAGCCCATCCCCGGATACATCTTCTGCCACGATATCATATCCAGCCCCTCGGGCCTGGGTAGGAGGTCGAGGTCGACGACGGCTCCCGCCCTGCTCGACTCGAGAAGCATCCCCAGAGTTCCCAGCATCCCTGGGTTGCTGATGTCCTTTCCCGCGGTGACGAGACCCCCTTCCCCAAGCTCCCTCATAGACCCCAGCTGGCGGAGGAGAACCTCCCCATCTTTGAAGCTGGTGCTGTCCCAGTTGATGGCGAAGCTCGGATGGGCCCGGCCGTCGAGGTCGACCCCGACGACGACGGCGTCTCCGGGCTCTGCCCCGGAACTGAGGATGACCCCATCCTTCTTCGCCTTGCCGAGGATGGCGACGTCAAGAGCGCTGTAAGGGGTGTCGGGATGGAAATGCCCTCCGATTATGGGGACTTTGAACTTCTCGATCCCCTTCTTCAGCCCCCGGAGGACGTCTTCAGCGAGGTCGGTCGACCCGGCGGAGAAGACGTCGACCATCGCCACGGGCCATCCTCCCATCGCCGCGATGTCGTGGACGTTCACAAGGACGGCGCAGTATCCAGCCCACTCGGCGTCGGCCTCCAGAAGCCGAGACCAGATCCCGTCGGCTGCGAGGAGCATCACCTCCTCGCCGTCGTCTATGACCGCCGCATCCTCCCCGAAGGAGGCTATGATCAGATCCGATTCCACGGGAAAGTGGCCGACGAGATCGCCGATGGCCTTCTTCCGGGTTATCCCCACAAACCCGCGAAGCTCGGCCGCAAGAGACTCAGGGTTCATCAGTCATCAGGGTACCCGCAGAGAAAAATAGGTGACGGTGGTCGGGAAGTTGAACCGCAAGACGGTGGAGGGGTGAAGGCGGAAATACGGCAGAAGATGGTGACGTGGAGGATCGAAGGCCGACCGAGGGCTTTGAGTTGAATTCAAAAATTCATTCTTCATTCCGGAGCTGGAAGCCGCCATCCCCATCGTCTCTGCCGATCCCGAAGACCTGCTCCAGGGAGTCGAGGGCCTTATCCCGGACCGCCGGTGGACACTTGAGGCAGGCCTCCTGGAGAGGCTCGATCGCCCTGGAGTCGCGTATCTCCCCCAGGGACCAGGCGGCCCAGGCCCTGATCTCCACCTCGTCCTCGCCGAAGAGGACTTCCACCAGCCGGTCCAGGGCGTCGATGAGGCCGATCTCGCCGAGGGCGGTGACGGCCGCCAGCCTCACCCGAGGGTCCTCGTCCTCGAGCATGGACGACGCCATCCGGCAGGCCTCCGCCCCCCCTATGGTCGCCAGGGCCTTGGCGACGGTCATCCTGACGACGGGGATCTCATCTTTCAGGGCGGGGCCGAGGAAAGCAACTGCCTCGGGCATCCTCATCTCTCCGAGGGACCAGGCCGCCCTCCTCCTCAGCTCCGGGTCCTCGTCCTCGATGAACTGCGCCAACATCTCCATCGCCTCGGCAACCCGGAGGCGGCCCAGACCTACAACCGCCATCCTCCTCGCCTCCAGGTCCGGCTCATCCAGGAGCTCCATGAAGGCGTCGGAGGCGCCGAAAGCCACCAGGGCGAGGGAGGCCCTCAGCCTGACCTCCCGCGACCGGTCCGTCGCGATGGACCGAGCGAGGAAGGGGATAGCCCGGCGGTCGCCGATCGCCTCCAGAGCCGAGGCCGCCCACTCCCTCACCGATGGGTCCTCGTCCTCTTGAAGGGCTCCGGCGAGGGGTTCGATGGCCTTCGCGTCCCCGATATTTCCCAGGACCCAGGCCGCCTTGAACCTCACCTGAGGATCGGGGTCTTTCTCCAGAGCCTCAAGGAGAGGCTCCACCGCCCTCGCTCCCGCCTCTGCAAGCTTCCAGGCGGCGCTCTGCCTCTCGAAGAAGTTCTCGCTTCCCAGGATCCGGATCAGCTCTGAAAGGGGCTCCATGACCCGCCAATCTCGGCCTCTTCTCCTTTAAGCTTTGCCGATAACTCGCATTCGCCAACCACCGCAATGAGATCCTCCCGAGAATCCTCTTTTCCAAAGCTTCGCACTGCCTTGATAGCCGGACCCGAGAGCCCAAATCTCCGATCTGCTGCCTCAGATAAGGAGGACCGATCTGATGCTAAATAGTTATATCCATCTTCTCATAACATGGTTAGAGATCCGGGCAAGACCCATTCTATCCCGAGGACCACGCCGAGAGGATCAGAGAACCTCGAAATGGATTTCCAGATCCACAGGATTTCGAATCGGAGATGCCGAATCGAAGATGCCGAATCGGAGATGCTGATCGGGAGAATATGGAATTGACCAGGAAGATTTTGGAGCTTCCGGCGGAGATGGAGAGGAGATGAAGATCAAAATCCTGGATGAAGAGATCGATAAGGCGCAAGGCCGGATAAGGACCCTCCTTCAAGATGAAGCCTTATCAAAAGAAGCCATGGTCACGGAGCTGAAAGAGATATCGAATGATCTTGAGGATATCCGAAGAACGGCAGGGGATATTCAGAGAAACGGCGACGAACTCGGCTCTGCGATCCGAAGGTCGATGGAAAGGTACCGATCCCTGGTGGAGAACGTCGACGGGGTGATCTACGTCGTCGAGCCCACCGGAAAGATCGCCTACGTCAGCTCCGCCGTCGAGAGGATATTCGGGTACTCGGCCGAGGATCTCGTCGGCCAGGATGTCACTCTTTTCATCCATCCGGACGATCTGAACCTCCTGAAGACTCGGCTCGAGAGCGCCCTCGGCGGAATCTCGATCGTCTCGGAGCTGCGGTTCATCGACAAGAATGGCCTCGTCCACACCGTCAGAACTTACGGACGGCCGATAGAGGTGGGGCGGCTGAGAGGGCTTCACGGGATTTTGGTGGACGTGACCGAGCAGAAGAAGGCAGAGGAAGCCCTAAAAGAGAGCGAAGAGCGGCTCAAGCTCGCCATCGAGGGGGCAGATCTCGCAGCCTGGAACTGGAACCTTCTGACCGACGAGATCGTGGGCAACCTCCGGTACGCCGAGATGATAGGGCTTGGTCCCGTCGAGAAGAGCGATGGTGAGGCGTGGAAGAGATCGATCCATCCCGAAGACTTCCCCGCTGTGGAGGCGGCCCTCCGGGATATATTCGAGGGGAATACTCTCCGTTTGGATCTGGACTACAGGACGATCTCCGACGGCGCTGTCATATGGGTTCAGGATCGCGGCCTCGTGGTGAAGAGGGACGAAGAAGGGAAGCCCACCGCTATGGCTGGAGTGATGCAGGACATCACCTGGCGAAAAAAGATGGAAGACGCGATCCGTCTCGCTTCGGAGAAGCGGAGAGAGCTGGAACGGATCGTCAACCACAGTCCCGCCGTCGCCTTCATCCAGCGCGCTCCAGCCGGGGGGATGGTCGAGTTCGTATCCGACAACATCAGCCAATTCGGATACTCCCCCGAGGAGTTCTATTCCGGAGCCCTCTCCTACGACAACGACGTCGTACATCCCGAAGATCGTGAGAATCTGATCTCTGAAATTAATCGCCAGGTTCAGGGGGGCGCCGACAGCTTCTATCTGGAGTACAGGATCGTGACAGCCTCCGGCGAGGTCCGGTGGCTCGCCGACCACATCTGGATTGCGCGCAACGAGGACGGATCGGTCGCCACCTTTGAAGGGGTTGCTTTCGACATAACGGACCGGAAGAAGATGGAGATAGCCCTCGTGGAGAGCGAGAGGAGATTTCGAGAGATGGCGGACACCCTCCCCCAGCCGATCTTCGAATGCGACCTGGCGGGCAGAGTCACATTCGCCAACCAGACCGCCTTCGACCTCTACGGATATGACCGCCAGGATCTCGATGGAGAGGTCAACATCTTCCAGGTCTTCGCCTACGAAGACCGGGAAGAGATGATGAAGAACTTCCAGAGAAGCCTTCACGAAGATAGGGTCTTCACCTACGAGTACACCGGCCTGCGAAAGGAGGGTACCGTATTCCACCTAATCGTCTACTCTCGTCCCATCATCCGGGACGGGATGCCCGTGGGGCTCAGAGGGACGATCGTCGACATAACTGAGAGAAAGCGGGTGGAAGAGAACATCAAACAGCTGGCGGACCTGAGCGAAAAGCTGGTCGAGATCGGAAGCCCCATGATCTTCGTTATCGATAGGAAACGAAGGATATTTCTCTGGAACCGGGCTGCGGAGAAGATCTCAGGGTACTCACCCGGGGAGGTGATGGGGAACCGGGAGGTCTGGAACCTCCTCTTCCCGGACCGGCGTGATAGGACGGAGTTTTTCGAGGCACTTCGCGAGGTCGAGCTGGGGAGAACCCTGGATGGGCAGCGGACGAAGCTATTGATGAAGTCGGGGGAGGAGAAGGTGATCTCCTGGAGCGGGATAAAGCTTGAGGACAGCGAAGGAAACGGGATCGGGATCGTGATCACCGCTCATGACACCACCGAGTACGCCAAGATGGAGGAGGAGATCCGCTCCGAGCGGCAGTTCTCCAGGGGGATCATCGAGGGCGCCGACCTCTTCATCGTGGGTTTCGATCCCCTGGGAAAGATCACCCTCTTCAACCGCGGCGCCGAGAAGGTGACGGGCGTCTCTGCAAACGAGGCGTTCGGCTCGGACTTCTTCGATCGGTTCATCGCCAAGGCCGATAGAGAGGCCTTTCGAATCGCCGTATCATCGATCTTCGAAGGGATCCCTCCAGAGCAGACGGAGGTGGCAGTCATCACCCGGAACGGCGACCAGATGGCCGTCCAGTGGGGGTGGAGCGTCGTCAGGAGCAAGACCGGCGAGATTGAGAGGGTGATAGCCTTCGGCCACGACATATCTTATGATCGGTGGCTTGAAGAGCAGATGCTCCTCTTCATGGACGCCATCGAATCCTCCAACGACGGGATCGCCATCTTCGGAAAGAACGACCGCCTTCTATTCGCAAACCCGGCCCTCCTCGATATGTTCGGCTACAGGCTCGAAGACGTCCGGGGCAGGCACTATAAGAACTTCATTCAGGACTCCGATGTGGGAGGTCTCCTGGCGGATGGAGGAAACGGCGGACGGGGGCGGATGACCTGCGTGAGAAAGGATGGGTCCACCTTCCCCGCCGCCATCAGCTTCGCTCCCGTTGCCAGCAGCGATGGAAATCCCATGGCGACGATAGCGATCGCCAGGGACGTATCTGAGGCCATCGAGTACCAAAAGAGGCTTGAGACCCTCAACCGGGAGCTTGAAAGCTTCGCCTACACCATCTCCCACGATCTGAGGGCCCCCCTCCGAGGGATCCGGGGGTTCGCCCTGGCCCTCGAGGAGGATTACGGCGAGAGCCTCGATGAGGCTGGGAAGAGGTACCTCGAACGGATCGGTAAGATCGCGGAGAATATGGACAATCTGATCCTCGACCTCCTCGACTACTCCCGGATAGGACGGATAAAGTCGCCGCCAGAGCTGGTCGACCTGAAGAAGCTTGTCGCCGAAGCCTACGAGGAGGTCAGATCTGCGGCAGAGGGAAGGCCCGCGAACCTGTCGCTCGCGGGGGACTTTCCGATGATCTGCTGCGAGAAGAGCCGGGCAAAGCAGGTCTTCTCAAACCTCCTGGAGAACAGCCTCAAATACTCGAAGAACGAGATCGAGATCGAGGTGGGATGCCGTGACCGAGGCGACGAGTACGAGTTCTGGGTCAAGGACAACGGCATCGGTTTTGATATGAAGTACAGAGACCGGATATTCGACCCCTTCACCAGGCTTGAGAGGTCCGGCGAAGGGTCGGGGATCGGCCTTGCCACCGTCAAGAAGATCGTCGAGACCTGCGGTGGGCGGATCGAGGCCGAATCGGTCCCCGGCGAGGGGAGCGTCTTCAGGTTCACCATCCCCAAAGAGAGGAAAGAGGCCTGACCTTTTGCCTCACCAACTCTGCAGTCCACCGGTTCCTGAGTTCCCCTAATCCCATAGCCTTCCGATACATCAGTCCTCCGATCTTGCGGCCAGATCTTCCTCGGCCTCCACCGATCCGAGAGCTCTTCGGGTCAGGAGGTAAACGATGACGGTGGCTCCAACGCCGATCGACCCTCCCAGCAGGAAGACGACGTCGGCAGAAGAACGGTCCATCACCAGGCCGCCCATCAGGGGCGCCGTGATCATCCCGAGGCTCATGGCGGTGTTGTACGCCCCCATGGAGGTCCCCATCCCGATCCTCTTTCCCAGCTTCACAGTGAGGGCCATCAGCGCCGGCATCATCACAGCGCTCCCAAGGCCGTTGACGGCGGCGACGAGAAACAGGCCCCAAAACGATCTCGTCTCGGGGATGAGGGCGAGGCTGGCGGCTGAGACCATCGATCCTGCCAGGATCATGACCGGGGCGTTCCCCCTGTCCGCCATCCGTCCCATGGGTATCTGAAATATCGCCATCAAGAAGATGGAGACTGTGAGGATCAGCCCCACCTCCCCGGGGACGAGGGATATCCCGGGGGCGAAGAGGGGCATGAAGACGAGAAGCATCCCCCGGACTACAGCGTTCAGGGCCGTGAAGGCCAGGATCGCCGGGACCGCGGGCTGGCCCAATGCGGCCAACAGACCGGTCCCATCCTTCCTCTTCACATAAGCTCGCCCCTCGGTCTCCGGGAGGAAGATGGCGATAACCAGAAATGCCAGGGTCGAAAGCCCCGCCATCGCATAAAATGCCGACGAAAATCCGAAGGCGTCGTTCAGCATCCCGCCCAGGAGGGGGCCTGAGCCGAGGCCCAGAAAGAAGGAGACCTGAAACTTCGCCATGTACGTCCCCTCCTCCCCCCTCTTCGAGAGGTCGCCGATGTAGGCCATGGCGATGGGGACGACCATCGCCGAGGCGATGCCGTGGCAGAACCGGACTGCGGTGAGGGAGTAGACGCTGCCGGCCGTTACGTAGCCGAGGGATAGGAGGGCGTAAGCGAATAGGCCGACGACGATGAACTTCTTTCTTCCCGACTCGTCGGAGAGGCGGCCGACGATCGGCATGAATATCGCCCGGGCGGCGGCAAACCCCGAGAAGATCATACCGATCCATAGCCCCGACGCCCCCAGGTTGTCGGCGTAGATCGGCAGCAACGGGCCAACTATGCCCAGGCCCAGCATGGCGGCGAAGACCGAGATGAACAGAACGTCAAAGAGCTTTTTATTCGCATTCATAAGTTATCCGCATTAATGAGGCGCAATTCCTCGAATTATGGTGGGAAATTCTACGAGTTTGTTTGACAGATGCGGCTGGCCACCACGACATGATCAATATACAGCTCCGCTCACCAGGTTTCCGACGTAGCTTCTCACCCAGATATAGCCGATGGTGTCCCCGAGAAGGTTTCCCGATACCATCCCCCACCAGACCCCTGGAAGCCCCCATCCGAGCCCGACCGCGAATATGGTCACCAGCAGAATGTTGAATACGACCGTCCTCAAAACTGAGATGGCCAGGGCCGATTTTCCTCGTCCCACCCCCTGAAATACCGCAGCCGCGAAGATGCCGAGGGGTATCGCGGGGTAGAAGAAGGCCATGACGCGCAGAAAGGTGACAATATCCGGCCCAAGGTCAGCGGAGGCCTCGGAGGAAGAGAATACGGCCGCGATCTGGGGCGCAAACATGTAAGTCGCCCCCGAGAGGAGGAGAGCGACGAGGATCCCCGCCTTCACCGAGTAGAGGTGGGCAACCTCGATCTTCTGAAACGCCTTGGCCCCGAAAGCCGCCCCGGAGACTGAGATAACCGCGGTGCTCATGGCGATCAGAGGTGTCATGCCTATGTTCACCACACGCATCCCGACGGAACAGACGGCGACTCCATCGGTCGAGGATACCACGACTATTATGAAGTTTATGACGATCCCCATGAGGGCGATGGAGACGAACTCGAAGCTCGCCGGAACTCCCACCTGCATTATCTCGAGGGCGACCTTCCCATCACGAGAGAAGCCTCGCAGGTTGAGAGCAACATAAGTATCTTTTTTTACTACCATCCATCGGAGAATCACCGCCGACGAAACGGCTATCGAGAGGACCGTGGCCCACGCGGCACCACCGATCCCCCAACCGAAGGTGTAGATGAAGATCGGATCGAGGAGGATGTTGAGGAGGCTTGCAGCCCCCATGGCGTACATCGCCCTTTTTGCATCGCCCTCCCCTCTGAGAATGGCGTAGGCAACGTTGGAGAAGAGGATGAATATGGTGCCGGAAAATATGACCCTCGAGTACTCCGCCGCCAGGGGCGCGGCAGAGCCGGCCCCCAGAAGGACGAAGAGCCTGTCTGACGAAATGTAGAGGACTATGGTGAAGACGACGGAGACGGCTGCCATGATCAACATCGTATGCTGGGCAACGGCCTCAGCGCCCGGCTTGTCTTGGGATCCGATTCTTCGCGATATCGCAGACCCGCCGCCGACACCAAGTCCGTTTGCGATCCCCAGGACGACGAAGTAGAAGGGGAAGACGAACCCGATGGCCGCCAGGGCATCACTTCCAAGACCCGCCACCCAGAAGGCGTCGACGACGTTGTAGAGGGAAAAGAGGAGCATCGAGAGGATCATCGGGGCTGAGAGCCTCAATATGGCGGACTTCGGATCGCCGAGAAGGGTCTCGACCCCTTTCGTCCTGCCGTCCGAGTCGAGATCTCCGGCTTCGACGGGTCTGGCGCTGGACTGACCGGCCTCCGTCCGACCCTCATTTCGGCGCGACTCAGCGGTCACTTCTCGCCCGCCGAGTGGATCTCGACCTCACGTTTCAGGATACCGATCAGATCGTCCATGGAGAACAGACTCACAAGTTCTACCAGCCTCCGAGCCCTGGCACAATCCTCTTTCATCGAGCTGAAGTGGCGGCGGAGTCGGTCGGCTTCATCGCTTCCTTCAACGCCCTCCAGGATCGCTTCCGCCTCACCTATGGTGGCGATGTGGATCTGCATTATCTGTCTGATCTTCTCGTTCTCAGCTTTGAAGGTCTCCTCTATGCTCTGCCTGACGAGGTAGTAGTTTCTCTTATCGCCCGGTTTTCTCATCCTCCGCACAATACCCTGATTCTCCAGAAAGGCCATATTGGTGCTGACGGTGGACTTGCTGTACCCCGTCATCTCCACCAGCTCGTCCATCGAGAGGGGACCAGCTGCCAGAAATAGCGATCCCATGAGAGCTCCTGCAGCGTCGCTGTGCCCCAGCATGTTCGCCATCTTTATACTGGCGTCTATCATGCACCTCTTTGCGGCCTCCTCGGGTGGGGCTTCTTCAAGTCTCATCACTGAGATGTCCGCCACAAGCTTTAAGTACATTTCGTATAATCCGAACGCCTCGAAGTTTCGGAAGAATCCGAAATATTGGAATGAATGGCTGAAGGTGAAGACCACGGATAGGGGAGAGAAACTGGGCAGATGGATTGAGGGAAACCCGATCATCATTCTGACGATAGCGGCGCTTTTCACCGTGGCGTCGGTCCACTACGCCCAGAGCATCGTCATGGAGTCGGATACGGAGACCTACGTCGACGAGAACTCCAGACTCTATGTGGAGTTCGACCATCTCTTCAACGATCGGTTCGGGAGCGACTCGATCGTGGTCATGGTTGAGGGTGATGCCGCGGCAAGCTCTGAGTCCATGGAGGCTATGGACCGGTTGACTCGCCAGATGGAGAGGGTTGAGAACGTCCTGGGAACCACAAGCATTGCAGAGATGGTGATGGAGGCGGAAGCGAAAGAGACGGGTGTCCGGAGAGTTCCCGAATCCCAGGCGAGGATCGACGCGATCCTGGAGGAACTCGAGAAGACGAACCCCGCCATGCTCAACGCCATCCTCCCCGATCGGAGACATACCATAATATCGATCGACCTTCCGACTTATCTATCCCAGGATAGCATAGAGGCCATCCGTCAGGAGACCTACTCCGCCGTGGAAGTTGCAGAATTTCCTGCAGGAGCCGAGACCATCGTCACCGGCGAGATAGCCCTGAGACACGACATAGAAGGAGAGATGAACTCCTCCATGGGGAGGCTCCTCATCATCTCTTGCCTCTTGATGGTGGTGGCCCTCCTCCTCGTCTTCAGGCACGTTCACCTGCCGCTTCTGCCGCTTCCCATCGTCTTTCTCGGGATAATCTGGACCTTCGGGATGATGGGATTTCTGAAGGTGCCTCTGACGATGGTGTCCATGGCGGCTTTCCCCATCCTCATCGGCCTTGGGATCGATTACGCCATCCAGTTTCAGAACCGGATCGAGGAGGAGTTCCAGAGGGGTGAATCGATCGCCAGCGCCGCAATAGATACGGTGGCTCACACCGCGCCAGCCGTATTGATCGCCCTGATCATAACCGGGGCGGGCTTCTTCTCCCTCTTCTCGTCGACCGTTCCCATGATCAAAGACTTCGGTCTCCTCTGCCTGATCGGCATCATCATGTGCTACATCTCTTCCCTCTTTGTTGGGGTCACCGTCCTCTACCAGATGGAGAGGGGGAGGACCGAGAGAAACAACCGTAACGGCGAAGGGAGAAAGGAGAAAAAATCCCCTATCACCCCCCTCGTCGTGAAGCAGGCGGCCTTCTTCCTTCATCGGTGGCGGGCCGTGCTGGTGGTGGCGATCGTCCTCACCGCCGTGGGCCAGTATGCCGACAGCCAGGTTCCGATCGAGACCGATTTCAAGGAGTTCATCCCTCAGGATCTTCCTCCCCTCAGCCAGTTCCGTCATCTAAGCGACATCTTCGGCGGAACCGACCAGCTGAACATCATAGTCCAGGGGGACGTGACCGACCCTGAAACCCTGGAATGGATGGACGAGTTCGGCGATTACGTCGTGGAATCGAGAGATAAGATATACGGGGCATCGAGCCTTGCCACCATCGTAAAGAGCTACAACGGCGGCGTCATCCCCGAGGACGAGTCTGAAGTGGAGACGGTCCTGGACAGGATTCCTGACGAGGTCAAGCGCCAGTACATCAACGGTCATGACACCGCCCAGATCATCCTTGACATAGGCCAGGCCTTCGATAGCCTGGGTCAGGTGGGGATCGAACGGCTCCAGAATGAGGTCAACAAGGACCTAATCTGGTTTGAGCCGCCGCCAGGGATCTACGTCACTCAGACAGGAGATATGACGGTGATGAACAGCCTCATCGACGCCCTCACCACCGGCAGAAGGCAGATGACACTTCTGGGCCTGGTTTTAATATTCTCTATACTGCTTTTAATTTACAGAGATATCATAAAGGCTATCCTGCCCATCCTACCCATGATCATGGTCATCGGCTGGATGGGGGGGTTGATGTACCTCACCGGGATGAAGTACAACCCCATGACCGCAACCCTGGGAGCCCTTATCCTGGGGGTGGGGTCGGAGTACGCGATTCTGACGATGGAGCGGTTCTACGAGGAGAAGAGGAAGACCGATGACTCCATGAAGGCGCTCTTCAAGGCGACGGGAAGCATCGGACCCGCGATAGTAGCCTCGGGGCTCACCACCGTCTTCGGTTTCTCCGCCCTCATAGCGTCGCCCTTTCCCATGAACAGCAGCTTCGGAACGATAACGGTGGTCTCGGTCATCCTCGCCCTCTTCGCCACCTTCACGGTATTTCCGGTGCTTCTGATCAGGCTCGAGTACTGGAGAAAACACAAAACTGAAGTGAAAGCCAGAGCCTCAAGCTTGCTCGTTATTTCCCTCAGGAGGTTGAAGGATTGAGAAATATAGTCGATTTCGGCCTGACGGCCGCGTTTCTGTTCATCGCCCTGGTCGGCCTGGTCTCGGCCGGGACTTCTGACAACTACATCCCCTCGGTATCTCTGGATAACTACTGGACAATGTCGGGGTCGCCCCAGCTCGACGCAAGCCTGGCGGGAACGAGCGAGTTTGAGCGGGGCGACACCGTCACCCTCTACGTCGACCTCACCAACTACGGCAGGATCATGGGCTATAAGGCCGACAAGAAGGCGGACACCTTGATGGAACAGGCCCTGGCAGACCGGGAGCTGGACTACGAGGGGGAGAAGACGACGGCCCTGGGGATCACAGGAACTCTCAGGTCCGAGAACGACCTCATCGAGGTGAAGTCCGGCGACCAGGTGATCGAGGCCCTCAGGTCGGGTGAGAGGGCGGAAGATCCGATGGAGTTCTCCATCAAGATATCAAGCCACGCCCCCGCTGGTGAGTATCCCCTGAAGCTCGATTTAACTTACGACTACCAGTACAACGCCGAGGTGGACGCCGATGAGCTCGACCCCAACGTAGGCCTTCGGGGTTTCCGGTCGTCTTACTGGTACGAGAGGGCGAACGAGACTATAGAGATCCCCATCTTCGTCAAAAAGGAGTCCGACTTCGAGATCACCGCTGTAGAGGCCGAGCTTGACGCCGGCGAGAAGGACGGCGTCATCACCGTCACCTACAGGAACATCGGCGAGGAGGCGGCCGAGGACGCCATCGCCAGGCTCTCCGTCTTCAAGCCCTTCTCCTCCACCGACGATCAGGCCTACATCGGCACTCTCGCGCCGGGCGAGGAGAGGATGGTGTTGTTCAAGATCGACGTCGACTCCGACGCCACCTCCAAGCTCTACAGCATCAACAGCGAGATCAAATACACCGACCTTCGGGGGGAGACGGTAATCTCCGAGAGCATGAAGATCCCGGTGGACGTGAACCCCGCCGGAAGGTCATATGCCCTCCCCGGCATCATCATCCTCATCCTCCTTTTGGCCGGAGGGGCGTACCTTTACAGGAGGAGGAAGCGGGGCTGACCGCCGCCCCTCTTCCCCTCACAACCTCTCACCATCCGTTCTCCTCTCCCAGCCTTGATGAGGACGATGGGCAAAAAGCCGACTAATTTCTAATAAGCACCTCAAAGCCCCCCATTCTTTCGGCCTGCCCTTTATTAGTCGTGGGAAATTGTTAAATAGTTTTAAAGGGCATTATACATTTGTAACAATGGAGGGGTGTGGGACCGTTTCGCCGTTTGAGCTGATGACAGGAGCGGCTTTCGTGATGGACGGGCTCGAGATGAATAGAGTAGCCCGTCCGGGCGCGCCGATTCTGAAGGTGGCCGGAAGCCTTGCCCGATCTGGACGGTCCTGAGATATGAGGGAGTAATATGAAAAAATTTGTCTTAGTTTCTCTGACTCTCATCCTGAGCCTGACTTTGAGCTGTGCGGTCTCTTCGTCGGCTCGAGCCCAGGAGTCTTCCAACAGCACAAACAAGATCACATTGCAGTACCTTCTCGACGAGCCGGTCATCGACCGTGGGGCAACGACCCTGGCAGGTCCCAACGGATCCGAGGAGACGTACGACTCGGTGACGGTGCCGGGGCTGGAGGAGATGGCGGTCCCGGGAGAGCCGGTCTTGCCCTTCGGTACGGCCAGGATATTGATACCCTGTGGCGAAGAGGTTCAGGATGTAAAGGTGGTGGCTGGAAACGAGAGGTATCTCGGCAAGGTATCGATAGGACCCGGCCAGGAGTCGATTCCCATAGGCTTCACCGGCAACTGTACCAGTTGTCACCCTGAGGATAACTGGACGAGCCCCGAGTCCGCGTTCCTCGATGAGGCGATCTACCAGTCAGAAAGCCCCTATCCAGAGGAGGCATATTCGGTCCAGGGAATTCAAACGAAGCACGGCTACCAGATCCTTTACGTCAACTTCTACCCAATAAAGTACATCCCGAAGACGGGTGATGCTTACAGCTTCGGCGCCTTCGATATCGAGGTCGCAACGGCTCCGGCACAGACCCTCGACCTCGGCGCCGTCAGAGGACTTCCCGAGGATCGGGCAGAGGTAGAGATGATGGTGGACAACCCCGAAAAGGTGACCACCTACACATCGGACCTGGCTCTGACGGGCATATCTCCCATCCTCAAAGGCAACTACAGCTACGTGATCATCACAAACGAGTACCTCAAGGAAGCTCCAGGTCCCAACAACTTCCAGGCTCTGGCTGCCCATAAAACCAAGAAGGGCGTTCCTGCAGCCATCGTAACCGTGGAGGAGATCCAAGAGGCATACAAGTACACCTATCCCCGCGACGACCAGGAGGCCATCCGCAACTTCATCCGAGACGCCCACGACAAGAACGGCGTTAGATACGTCCTCCTCGGGGGCGACGGTGATGGAAACAGGATAGGCGGCGAGACCTGGGACGCCATCGTCCCGGCGAGGGGGCTTTGGGCCTGGGCTTACGAGCCTGACCCCAGCAGCTGCCCCGGACCCTGCAGGCCGCCAGATCTCCTTTCAGACCTGTATTACGCCTGCCTTGACGGGAGCTACGACAGCGATGGTGATGGGATATACGGTGAGCCGAACGACGGCGAAGGCGGGAACATGGTCGATCTCGCCGCGGAGGTTTACGTCGGTCGGGCCCCGGTGGACAACTATGAGGAGGTCTCCAGCTTCGTTGGAAAGACCATCGCTTACGAGAAGACCTGCTCCGATGAACCTTACCTCACCGGGATATGGATGGTGGGAGAGTATCTGGAGCCGATGATCAGTCAGTTGACCAACTCCAGCGACATCGAGAACCAGACATCGGAAACCCTGGATTGCTCTGGATCCGACTGCGGCGGATCGAGTTCAGGCGGATCCGGCTGCGGTGGATCAGGCTCCGGAGGAGCAGAGTGCGATAAATGGGGCGGAGATTACATGGATCGGATAAAGCCGATATTCCCGCCAATATTCAACATCCGAACCCTCTACGATAGAGACTATTTCGGATCAGGCTGCGACCTGGACCAGAACAACTGGCCGAGGTCGGCGCTCGAAGAGATCATCAACGACGATATGGTCCACGCCATAAACCACATAGGTTCTGCCAACTTCTGTGACATCGTCGCCTACGTGATGAAGATGGGCTACAACAACGCCGACGCCCTGAAGAACGAGAAGTACTTCTTCGGCTACTCCCAGGCTGGATACGCGGCATCCTTCGACAACAGAGATCCCGATGGGATCTACCTCCCCCACGACTGCGTCCTGGAGCACTTCGTCGCAGGTCCGGCCGGAGCCTTCGCCTTCATAGGCAACACCAGGTACGGCCTCATAAATCCGAATAACATCAACAAGAGCCCATCTCAGAGGTTCGACGTGGCCTTCTGGGAGGAGATGTTCAACGCCACTCGCTGGAACCAGTCGGGTGGACCGGTCACCAACATCGGCCTCATAAACCAGCTCTCCAAGGAGAGGTTCATCAGCACCGTCAACGACAAGGGGGGCAAAGACATGAGGTACTGCTACTACAGCATCAACCTCCTGGGAGACCCTGAGACCCCCTTCATCATCCCCGGCACAACCCCCCCCAGGACCGCCGCTGAAGAGACGAATGATCTTCAAGAGGAGGTCAGCGCTCCGGAGACGAACGATCTTCTGGGGTCTGTCGAGGATGAGGTCAGCGCTCCCACAGCTCTCCCGGCCGTCAGCGGCGCCGTGAATGAGACGGAGAACAGATCGAGCCTCCAGATGCCGGATCTATTTGGAGACGGCTTGACCTTCGACTTTGAGACGGATATGGACCTCGATTTCGGAGATCTGGAGCTCAGTTTCGAATAGGAGCGAAAGCACTGTCCTTCGACCTCAAATCCCTCGTTGAGGACCAGGGTGGAAGAGAAAACGGGTTGGGGCCTTGGCTCCTTCTTCGGGCCCCCAACCCGTTTTCCAGTCATCCAATTCCAGTCATCCAATTCCAGTCATCCAATTCCAGTCATCCAATCCCTTTTTTGGCAGCAGCTCTGGTGATGGCGGGATCGTCTGGCTTTTTGACACAGATCGGATTTGATCTGGTCAGCCTCTTTCCGGGATGGATGCCCCCGCCTTGCAAAAGCTGCATCAGGCCATCTGGAGGGCGAGTTGCGAACCGATATCGATTACGCCCAGCATCTCCATGGAGATGATGAGGATCGGCTGATGCAGAAGATAGATCGCCAATGAGTTTCTTCCAAGAAAGAGAATCTGCCTTGCCGGGGTCTTCATAGAAATATTGGGGAGAAAGAGCCTCCTCTTTCCCCCGGGATAGAGGATTTCACCAAGAAAGATCCCGACCGCCACGACGCCAAACCAGGGGAGGAGGGGGAAGTAATCGACGGATTGAAAGTTGCGGGGAATAAGGCCCAGCCATAGAAGCAAGAACGAGTCTATGGAGATGAGTCGGAGCCCCAGGCCAGCGAAGATGGCCATCGATCCCAGAGGTAGGGCCAAGCGAGGCCTGTTCAGCAGTGGGAAGGAGAGGATGATGGACAGGCCGATGAGATGGAGGATCCCGAATACGACGAAACCCTCTCCCAAAAAGAGGAACGTGGAGAGGGTTATGACCATCCCCCAGGAGAAGATCCTGACCCCCCGGCGGAGGTATCGGAGAAAGCTATCCTCGCCTCTGATGATGGCCCTGGCGGAGCTGATCTTCAGGGATACGCCCACCAGGAGGAGGAAGATCGAGGCTGTGGCCTCGGCAAATTTCGGGATCGGCCCAGAGTGGACGTCGAGGGGAAGCTGCACCGAGAAGAAGTCCAGGTCGTAGAGGGCGTGGAAGGAGATCATCATCACAACGGCGATGCCGCGGAGAAGGTCCACCTCCCAGTATCTGAACGCTCCGGATCCTTGCAGATACTTCCTCCTCGTCATCTATCGACACGGTGCAGCCATATGATTATCCTCCAGTCCATCAAGCCTGAAGGAGGGCATGCTGGTCAGGGCATGAGGTTGGGGCCTGCTGCAAACCAGATGCCATCCATCCCATGGCCGTTTATTTCGCCGGGGACGTAGTCTCCGACGTAGTAGTAGAGGGGCCATCCCTTGTAGGTGGTCTGGACGGATCCGTCCTCCCGGGATATGGTCCCGAAGTCGAAGGAGCTGAGGTCCACAGGTATTATGATCTGGCCTGTATGAAAGGGCGGCCAGGACTGAATACAGGCGTCGCCACAGCTGCTGGACCCGCTTCCAGGATCGTCCCTCGCTGAGTAATAAAGAGTCATTCCATCCTGGTCCACCAGGTACTCGCCCAAGCCTCCGGCTGAGGCTAGATCGATGGTGTAGGCCGAGGCCGCCAGTCCGACGGTTAGGGCTACTGACGCGGTCGCCAGAGCCAGCACGGCTGGAAAGTTCAATTTTATCACCGTGCTCATATCATGCAGTTCGACGTTTTAAAGGTTCCGAGAGACGATCGGGTCTGAAGCTCGGGTCATAAAAAAAAGAGGTGCTCCCCGAAACCCGGGCTATCCGGGGCAGGGTCCTTCAAAGGCTGGCTACGAACCAGACGTCTCCCAGGCCCTGGCCTTTCGCATCGCCGGGAGCCTCGTCCTCGAAGTAGTAGTAGAGGGGCCATCCCCTGTAGGTGGTCTGGATGGAGCCGTCGTCTCTTTCGAAGCCCTGGAATTCGGTCTTGTTCAACTCCGGCGGAACCAAAATCTCCTGGGCGAAGAAGGCGGGCCACCGTTCTGCGCACTCACCGCTGCAAGCGCTGGTTCCATTGCCAGGAACGTCGCTTGCAAAGGTGTAGAGGGTCATCCCTTCACCATCGACGAGGAAGGTGCCCAGGGCTTGGTCGGTGGCGATGTTCACGGTGTACTCCATCTCAGCGTCCTCTCCATCAGATGCAAAAGCCACGACCATCGTTGCCATCATCGCCAACAGCATAAAGGCCTTCAATCTCATATTTTCACCCCTGACATTATTGTCCCTCTATATTAAGATCTTTCTGATGGTTGGACGCGCTGGACGCCTCAGCCATCCTTCGGCCTGTACTCGGGGTCCTTCTCCGCCTCGACGCCCCGCGGAGAGTCGAAATGCTCCTCATAGGGTTTGATGTCCAGGATGGGGCTTTTATCCAGGGCATCAAGGCCGGTGACCGTGATCTTGTTCTTCTCGACGTTCAGGACCTCCACCACCGTCAGGCCGATGGGGTTTGGCCTCCTGGGGGTTCTGGTGGCGAAGAGCCCCCTTTTGGGGATCGATTCGTCGCCCATGGGATGGACCAGAAGGTCATAGCCCAGGGCGCGGTGGATGTGGTAGATGACGAAGATGTATCGGTACTTCTCGATCCCCTCCAGAGCGTCCAGGAACTTCTCGTCGATCTCCAGGGTGCAGAGGGAGTTTCTCATGGTCTTGGGGTCGGACGGTTCTCCGAAGTCGCAGTGGACTATGCCTATGGGGGTGAATGTCACAGCTTCTGGATTCATGCTGCGTGAATATTGATCGTGGTCCGATATCAGAGTTTCCATATTCCTGGTTCGACCTCTCAGACCGGTCAGATAGCATGAACCGGAAGAATACTCGCAAGCGGCCGGTTCGGCGGCACCATATCGGAGGTGGCCCCGAGATCCTCCGGACCCGGGCGAGCCGGTCGCTGGAGACGGCTCGGCCCGGAGTCAGGGGACCCTCATGGATGGAATCAAGGTTATCGGCGATGGAGTCGGGCTTTGGGGTGGGGTTGAAGGAGGGGACCTGGCCAGGATCTGCCTCGCGAAAAGAAAGCAAACCATATTATTCGTCCTTCAAGCCTCTGAGAAGACGCTCGGGGTGGCTGAAACCTGGTAGAACGTCCGGGTGAGCCTCTCTGGATAGATCACCGTGAGCTTTGGGACTTCGTGGCGGAGCAGCCTCGAATCGTAGAGATAGTAGCCGCTCTTCAGCTCGCCCGCCCCCCTGGATACCAGGACCGCCCGGTGAGGCTCGGTTCTCGTCACCGTAACGTTGCCGAAGTCGTAGAATAGGTCTATCAGCTCAGGCTCGATGTGCTTTGTTCCCAGGGCCAGGACGTATAGCCGGGCTAAGGGGTCGAGGCCGAACTTCACGTCGAATACGGCGTCGCCATCCTCGAGGGACATGGTCACCTCCCGGACCTGGATGTACTCCCTTCCCCGCTCAGCGAGGGCTGGGGCGGCCAGAATGAAGATCATCAGAAGTAACGCCGCATCTTTTCTCATTTGCCATCAACCTTGAGGGGCCTTCAGGATGACGGGGACGATGAGCATCAGAATCAATAGCCCTATGAAGACCAGGAAGAAGAGGGTCTGGCGTCTCTGGGCGGATCTGTACTTGGACTCGCAGACCTCGTCGCAGAAGGTCTCCGTCTCATCGATGGTCTTGCCGCAGACGATGCAGTGCTTGTGAGAATCCACTTTTGTCAACCCGATCACCAACGTCGACCCTATGATTTGGACCGTAGATAAGATTTTTGGACGGCATTTTCGGCCAACTTTGATGGAAAAACGTATTAATGGATTGGGGGGATCTATGCCCCGGTGGACGTATGCTGAGATGGACGTTAGCGATCTTGATCGCCCTCTCTATCGGCCTCGTTCTCGGAGCCGAGGCCAAGATGTACATCGTCGACGACGATGGCTTTGCCCAGTACCATTCCGTAGGCGAGGCGTTGGCGGTGGCCAACGACGGAGATACGATCTATGTGAAGCCCGGAACCTACCGGGAGCACATCGTCTTGAACAAGAGCGTCACGTTGATGCCTCCTCGAGGCGAGGAGGGGATCATAAGCCTGGCCGGTGACGGAAGCGACATCGGGATAGAGGTTCTGGCGGACGGCTGCATCATCGAAGGTTTCACCATTTCCGACTTTGCAGGCCCCGGGATCTACGCGGAGTCGGAATCTAACCAGATAAGAAAGAATACCCTGGTCAATAACGTGCACGGCATCTACCTCAACGGCTCCTCCGGAAACCTGGTCGAGAATAACCAGGAGGATGGCGGCTACTGTGGGATCGTCATCATTTCATCAAGCGATAACGCGGTGAAGGGGAACGTAGCCAGGGGTTGCAGAGGTTCACCGGAGGTTCCTGGCTCGGGAATCCTCCTCAACTCCGGCTCCAACAACTCCATCTCAGGCTGCAGGGCCGAGGGATGCGGTCGGGGGATCGATATGCGTTCGGAAAGCCTGGAGAACGATATCTCTGGGGCCGAGGTTGAAGGCTGCGGCGTCGGCTTTCTCATAGAGATGGGCTCGGGGGCGAATTTGATCCGATATTCCACCGTAAATAACGCCACCACCGCCATCGTCCTCGACACCGCTCTGAAAAACCTGATCCAGAACAACTCAATCACCAACTCGACCAATGGGATCGTCCTCTTCTCTTCGACCGAGAACGGGATCGTAGAAAACCGGCTCTCGAACCTGGATGTCGGATTGATGATCTCGGAGTCTATGGGCAACGTCTTCATAAATAACGAGATCGAGACCGCAAACTCCGGGGTACTGATCAAAGATGCCCCAACGAATAGGTTCGAGGGGAACACCCTGGTTGGCGTGAGGCTGGGGCTGAATGTCGAATCCACCGAGGATGGCCTCAACAATCAGATCTCAGAATCCAACCAGATCGATGGAGACCCCATTCTCTATCTCTACAACCGATCGGACGGGGTGATCTCGGGCCGGGAGTTCGGACACGTCACCATCGCAGGGTGCGAAAACTTGACAATTGAGGGTAGCTCTATCACCAACGACGGTCTCTTCTTATACTCGTCGAGGGGCTGCAGGATCCTCGACAACGTCGTATCCAACGGTTATGGAATGCTGATCCGGGATTCTGACGAAAACGAGATCCGAGGAAATCAGGCCTGTGAGAATCGGTATGGCGGCGTAATGCTGGTGGATTCGGACGGCAACACCATCGGAGAGAACAACCTCAGCAAAAATGAGTGGGACGGCCTTCTTCTGAGAGGATCGGACGCCAACAAGGTCCTATCGAACCTCGCCGAAGGGAATAGAGAGGCCGGGATCAGGGTTCTGGACTCCAACGATACGGAGATCACCGGAAATTCGGTCATCGGAAATGGTTTCGGAATCTACGTCAACGGGTCCGGCGGATGCATAGTCTATAGGAACAACATCATCGACAATCTCGTCCAGGCGATGGATGACGGCGATAACCTCTGGGACTGGGGCGCTCTCAAAGGCGGAAATTACTGGTCTGACCATTCCTGCGAAGGCAGCCCGTGCCTGAACCAGACCAGGTCGATAGGAGAAAGGGCGGCGGACAGCTACCCCTTCGGTGAGAGGGACGGATGGAGCAAATGAGCCGGAAAGTACTTGAAGTGGTCGTCGGAATAGGGGGAGACCATGGCGAAGAAAAAATCTGAGGGCAGCGGACTGATGTCCTCTGCCGGTCTCATGAGGTACTTTGAGGCAGACGATACGGCGATCAAGCTGAACCCAAAGACGGTGATCGCTTTCAGCTCGGCGTTGGGGGCTGGGGTTCTGGCGCTGAACTTCTCCTTCGGGCTTTGGCCCTGAAGGGGCAGCCATCCCCACCTTGCCAGAGCGGTATTTCTTCTCCCGCGCCCCCCGCTCATAATCGCTGATCTCCATTCCGACAATTCTATTTTGCCTGACTCGTGCCCCGCCTATCGCCTCTTCTTCAGCTCATCGAGGAGCCTGTCGACGACCTTCTCAAAGCTCTTCTTTGCTGCGGTCTCCTTCTCCACGAAGGCGATGCCGCTGTCGCCCAGGGGGGCCACCTCCGGGTCCAGAGGTATCGCTCCCAGGAAGGGGACGCCAAGCTCCTCGGCAGCCCTCTCTCCACCGCCGGTCTTGAAGATCTCCAGAACCTCGCCGCAATGAGGGCATCGCAGGCCGCTCATGTTCTCGACGATCCCGAGGAGGGGGACGTTCATCGACTTCGCCATGTTCACCGCCTTACGAGAGTCGAGGAGGGCGACCTCCTGGGGGGTGGTGACGATGACGGCCCCGGATAGGTCCGGCAAAAGCTGGACGACGCTGAGGGGCTCGTCGCTGGTCCCCGGCGGCAGGTCGATTATGAGGAAGTCGAGGTCGCCCCAGTTTACGTCGGACATGAACTGCTTTATCGCCGCCATCTTCATGGGGCCTCTCCAGACGACGGCCGAGTCCGTGCCCGAGAGGGCGAAGGCCATGGATATCACCTTCAGACCCTTCGAGTCGACGGGCTCGATCCCCTCCGGCCCGCCCGAGAGCCTCGAGGCCTCTACCCCCAAAAGCTTCGCGGTGCTGGGGCCTGTGATGTCGGCGTCCAGGACCCCCACCCTGAATCCCAGGGACTGGAGGGAGCGGGCGAGGTTGACGGCGACGGTGCTCTTGCCTACGCCGCCCTTGCCGCTGGCGATCATTATCTTGTTCTTTATCCTTCCCATCCTGGCGGAGACGGCCCGCATCTGCTCGTCCATCTCTTTTTTCGGGTCTGTGCAGGTCCCTCTTGTGGCGCAGGACTCGCATTTGCTGTCGCATTCTTCCATGGTAACACCATCATTGAGCTTTGAAAATCGTTTTAGTTCGGCTGAAGTTTGATTTTCGAACTTATCCGGCGGGGCCGGATTTTTCGTCACCTTCCCCGAGCCTGGAAGTAGATGACATCTCCTTTCCGAATCCGTCTGATCTCGCCCTCGCCTTCCAGGACTTCCAGGTACTTCAAGATCTCGTTTCGATGAAGGGAGGTGAGGGCTGCCAGCTCCTCCAGGGTGCAGGGCCTCCGGGATAGAAGGTCTTTGATCTCCACCTCGGTCTTCTCCGACAGGGATCTCTCCCAATCGGCTATCACCTCGGCGCCGGAGAATAGCTCCAGCATCCTCTCCATCTCCTCCGGAGTCAGGGGCTGGACCGGCTCGGCCGGGGGCCTGACTACGGTGTTGAGCTGGACCCTGTCGGGGCCGATCCTATCGGCCGCCTCGGCGATTAATGCGGCTTCGCCATCGTTGATCCCTTTGACCAGCATCACCTCAAGCCAGATCGAGCCTGAGAACTCCTCCCGGAGCTGGATCAAACCCTCGATGATCTCATCGATCCGGAGGTCGGGGTGGGGGCGGTTCACCCTCTCAAAGGTGGCCTGGGTGGCGGCGTCGAGGCTCGGAACTATCAGGTCCGCCTCCAGCACCTCCTGCCGGACATCGTCGCGGAAGAAGAGGGTGCCGTTGGTGAGGAGGACGACCGGCTTATCGACCGCCTCCTTCGCCCCCCTGATGATCTCGTCGAGGCCGCGGTGGAGGAGGGGCTCGCCGGAGCCGGCCAGGGTCAGATAATCGAAGTCGACCGGACCCGTTGACGGCTTTCCGGCAACCTCCTCCTTATCCGAGAGAGCCCGGATCTCGGCCAGGACCTCCTGGGGAGAGACCCGCTTCTCCCTTTTGAGGGTGAGGCATGTGGTTCTCCCCAGCTGGCAGTAGACACAGTCCAGGGTGCAGGTCTTGAAGGGGAGGAGGTCGACTCCAAGGGAGAGGCCTAGCCTCCGGGACGGAACCGGGCCGAACAGGTGCTTCATATTTCGAGTCCTCCTGATATCAATCCTCGATTAAAAGGATGAAGGCAAGAGATACTAATAGGTTGCGTAAGAAGTCCCTTAGTGGCTGCAGGTGAAAAGAGATGGCCAAAATTTATCGATGGCGTGATCGAGAGAGGCGCCTGCCATCGCAGATGCCCCAGAAGTTCGAAAGCGGAGAAAGATAAATTAAAGATCCTCCGATAAAAAAAACTCTGATTTATCCTGGAGAAGATCATGAGATGCTTCATCTGTAAGAAGGGTTCGACGGAGCCCGGAACGACGACCGTCACTCTGGAGCGGTCCGGTCTGATTATGGTGATCAAGGGGGCGCCAGCCCAGGTCTGCAAGAACTGCGGCGAGGCTTACGTCGACGAGAAGGTCACGTCAGAACTTCTCGCGTCAGCGGAGAAGGCGGCAAAAGCAGGAGCTGAAGTCGAGATACGCGAGTACGTGACCGCTTAGAACTATCTTTAATGACTGTGCTGATCTGTCAACCGACCTTTCCCTCCATCTCGATCCCGCCCTCCGACCGCCCGGCGCGAATGCGCCGGGAGGCGCTGCTCCTGGATGGGCCATAAGAAGACTCGCCCTCACACGCCACCACCAGAGACCACCGAATTTGCAGAGGTCTCGCAAGGCATCCTGCGGCTTTTTGGGTTGCTCCAAAAGTTATTTACCCTTTTTACGCCTTCTTATCTCCATGATGGCAGGTGATGGAGTGAAGGAGAGAAGACAGGCTGCAAACTCCCAAAGCTCAAAGCCTCGATCCGTGGACGATCTCACCTGT